>JAYVBH010000009.1:0-125743 GCA_043750575.1 Cyclobacteriaceae bacterium | reverse complement strand
GTGCTGGCCGGTGCCGAAGGCGTGGCGCAGGCCACGGGCGGATCCGAAGCGGCCGCCCGCGATGCGGCCATGCCCGCCGCCTGCGCGCTCGAGATGATCAACACCTACTCGCTGATCCACGACGACCTGCCGGCGATGGATGACGACGATTTGCGGCGTGGGCGGCCGACCTCGCACAAAGTGTACGGCGAGGGCATGGCGATCCTGGCCGGCGATGGCCTGCAGGCGGAGGCGTTCAGCCTGCTCGCCCGCGAACCACAGGGCTACCACCCTACCTTGATGACGCGAAAGCTGCGCGTGATCGCGCTCATCGCCGACGCCGCCGGGCCCGCCGGGATGGTGGGCGGCCAAGCGATCGATCTGTCAGCCGTGTCACCGGCGCCGGGCAAGAGCGCGGTCGCGCTCGATCGCGACGGCCTCCAGGCCATGCACCTGCGCAAGACCGGGGCGCTGATTCGCGCCTCGGTGGTCGCCGGCGCGGTGATGGCGGGGGCCGACGATCGGCTGATCGCCTCGGTCGAACAGTACGGACAGGAAATCGGACTCGCCTTCCAGATCGTCGACGACATCCTGGATGTCGAAGGCGCGGCGGCCACGCTCGGCAAGACGGCCGGCAAGGACGAAGCCGCCGGCAAGCCGACATATGTGACGTTCTTCGGGATCGAACACGCGCGGACGCTGGCGGCGGGCTGTCACACACGTGCCCGCGAAGCGCTCGATCGCGCCGGCCTGCTCGATTCGCGGCTCGACGACATCGCGAGCTGGATCATCGAGCGGCAAAGCTAGCCGCCGCTGTCTACGCCGCCGGGTCCGGTTCGCGTTCGAGCGCCGCGACATCGGCCAGATCTTTGGGCCGGCCGACAGCACGCTTGTTGGCGAGCAGGTCATCGAGACCGATGAACCGCACCGGCACTTCACCGTAGCACCCCTCGACCGCGCTGGCCTCCACGCGACGGAACTCCACTCCGGTCAATTGCAGCAGAACATCGACCTGCAGTGGCGGATCGCCGAAGCGAAACGAGGCGCCCGTCCTGGCCCACACTTCCGGGTCGATGGTCTGCGCCAGATCAGCTAGGCCGAAATCCTCCAGCGCGGCAATTACGCGGAAGAGGTTCGCCCGTGTCGCGAGGACGAAGGTGTCGAAGTCGGCACTGAAACGAGGCGCGCCATGAAACGCGACCGCTTCGCTGCCGACGACGAGGTAGCGAACCTCGTAACGATTGAGGCACTCACAGAAGCGGACAAACACGTCAGCAGGCGGGCGCGGGTGCTCCACCATGAACCTACTCGCCGAACGGTACGAAGCGCCACTGCCAGTGAGTGGGCATCGTCACCAGGCCGTGTACGCGAACCCGATACAGGCTGGCCTGGGCGAGCCTCTCGCCGGCAGGGCGCGAACGCCAATACGCACGTTCGCGCTGGTCATGGAGACGCCAGTGTTCCTGTGCTGACTCAAAGGCCCACGGTGTGCCGGTCCCGCGATCGACTCCAGCCCATGCACCGGTCTTTGTCGGAGCCTCACTCATGCGCGCCTCCATTCTACCGCCGCCCGAGCCGGCTGCGTCCGTGGCCGTGCGGTACAATTCGGTCAGCTCTGCGTCCCATGCCTGCACCCGCCAAAGCCCGACTCGACGCCTTGCTCGTCCAACGTGGGCTGGTCGAATCGCGGGAAAAGGCGCGCGCGTTGATCATGGCCGGCCAGGTCGATGTCGATGGTCACGGCGCCGCCAAGGCCGGCACCATGGTCGCCATCGATGCGGACGTCCGCGTCATCGGCCCGGATCATCCCTGGGTCAGCCGCGGCGGCGTGAAGCTCGCGTTCGCACTCGAGGCGTTCGGCATTGAGGCGACCGGCGTCGTGGCCTTTGATGTCGGCGCCTCCACCGGTGGTTTTACCGATGTCTGGCTGCAGCGCGGCGCCACGCGGGTGATCGCGCTCGACGTCGGCCACAGCCAACTGCACTGGAAGATCCGCAGCGACCCGCGGGTCGCGGTGATCGAGCACGTCAACGCGCGGCACCCCACGCCGGGCGATCTGCCGGATCTCGGCGCGCCGATCACGCGCGTCAGCATCGACGTGTCGTTCATCGCGCTCCGCCACATTTTCCCGGTCCTGCCGGCGCTGGTCGCGCCTGGCAGCGAGATCGTCGCGCTGGTGAAACCGCAGTTCGAAGCCGGCCGCGGGGATGTCGGCCGCGGCGGGCTGGTCAAGGATGCCGCCGTGCATGCGCGGGTGGTGGCCGAAGTGACGGCGGCGGCCGCTGAAGTAGGATTAATCCGCGCCGGCCTGATCGAATCGCCGATCACGGGCGCGCATGGCAATTCGGAATTCCTCATGCACTTGAGAATCGCCGGCCCGTCACTGTGAACCCTGAACTCTGAACCCTGAACCCTGAACCCTGAACTCGTAACTCGAAACAAAAACCCGAGATCCATTTTGCTTTTTACACTCATCAAAGTATCTTACAAAGCCCCCATTTTCTAAGCAGTCAACATACGGGGAACTGGTGAATTTGAGCGAAGAACGAGCGAAGGACGAGCGAACTATGAGCGAAGTGCTATTGGGCCGATACTTAGTGGATCCTTAGCCGATACTGGAACGGTAATCAATGAAAGCCCAGTCTCTATACTATGGCCATACTAGACAAAGGAAACTCCCTGAACGGCGCCCGGGGACGGGTGGGGAAGACGTTTGTTTTGAAGAAATACGGCAAGAAGACCGTCCTCGCCAATTTCCCGGAAGAGTCCAAGAGAGACCGCAAGCCCACCAAAGCCCAGAAGACTCAGCGGACTACATTTAAGCGTGCGGTGGCGTATGCGAAGTCGGTGCTTGCAGATCCTAAGCAGGTAGCCGCGTACAAACGAAAACTGAAAGGGCATCGGAATGTTTTTCAGGCCGCACTTGCGGACTATATGAAGAAAAAAGAATCGAAGGTTTAAGTTGAGAGTTTCGGGTTTCGGGTTTCGGGTTTCGGGTTCCGGGTTTCGGGTTCCGGGGTTTCGGGTTCCGGGTTTCGGGTTTCGAGTTTCGGTACGAGTTGACTAAGTTGAACCTTGAACTTGGAACTTTGAACTCGGAACCTTGAACTTGGAACTTTGAACTTGGAACTTTGAACTCGGAACTTTGAACTCGGAACCTTGAACTCGGATCCCTGAACTAACCAACGAACCTTGAACTCAACTAAAACCCCCTGGCTCGTCTTCTACACCAAGAGCAGACATGAGAAAAAGGTCCGCGATTTGTTGACGCGTCGGGGCTTCGACGTATTCCTTCCCATGCAGAAAGTCTTCCGCCAGTGGAGTGATCGGAAGAAGAAGGTCGAGGTGCCGCTGTTTAACTCGTACATCTTTGTTTCTATTCCTTATCACCGTGCTGAAGAGGTCCTGCAGGTTCCGGGAGTGGCCTGGGCCATACGCCACAACGGGAAGCCAGCCGAGCTGCACCCGAGGGAGTATGATATCATCGTCCGGTTCATCGACACGGGTCTGCTCATCGAAGACCTGCCCGCCGACGCCATAGAAATAGGGGAACAGGTGGAGGTGATGGACGGCCCGCTGAAGGGACTTATCGGACAGGTGGAGGGGAAGGGGAAGGACAAGTTCATTGTTGTCCTTCATGCGCTGGGGAGGGCGATGAGAGTTGAAGTTAATCCATTAGTTGTCAGAAAGGTGTAAGTGTTCCGCGTTCGGGGTTCGGGGTTGCGGGTTTCGGGTTTCGGGTTTCGGGTTGCGGGTTCCGGGTTGCGGGTTTCGGGTTCTGGGTTTCGGGTTGTTGGGTTCAGAGTTCACGGTTCCAACAGTTTCAAAGTTCAAAGGTTCGACAGTTCAACGGTGACCCTGCCCCGGACTTGTTCCGGGGTGCCGTGGTGGGATTCCTGCAACCGCAGATTTCACTGAACTCATACTGCTTTTGAAGAACGTATTCCCTGAAAATGGTGCGTTTTTGGTGATCTGAAGCTGATACACTTTCCATTAGAACAAATTAGTACCCATACTCCTAATTTGTCCATACGCCTTGTAATCAACGTATTATGCGCCAGTGAACTGGCTGGGGATGGGTAATCGGTCACCATTCAGGCGCCTCAAGTATTAATTTGAGTACTTTTTGTACTCTATCTATAAGTTTCCATATCTTGATGACCGTTTCTACCAACCCCGGCACCCCGGAACAAGTCCGGGGCCGGGGCAAGACCAGTACCCTGAACTCAGAACCCCGAACCCCGAACCCTGAACCCTGAACTCTGAACCCGAAACCCTGAACTCGGAACCCCGAACTAAACCGTGCTCGACACCCTCATCACATCCAAAACCCGCATAAAGATGCTCCTGAAGTTCTTCTCGAACTCCAGCGCATCGGCCTATTTGCGGGAGATGGCGAAGGAGTTTGGGGAGTCGACCAACTCCATACGTTGTGAACTCAACAACCTTTCTGACGCAGGGTACCTCATCTCTGAGGAAAAAGGCCGGTCTATTTATTACAAAGCCAATACTGGACACCCTTTATATAATGAGTTGAAGAACCTGGTGCACAAGTACTTGGGCATTGATAAAATTTTGGAAGACGTCATTCACAAGGTGCTCAAGCGGCTGGGCAGGCTAGAGATGGCCTTTATCACCGGCGACTACGCCGAAGGCCGCGACAGCGGAATCATTGATCTGGTCGTTGTCGGCGACATCGACGAGGGATACTTTAAGCAGTGTGTGGACAAGGTAGAAAAGCTGATCAATCGAAGGGTGCGGTCGCTCGTGTTGACGCATGCTGAGTTTGACAGAAACCGGGTACAACTCGATCCTGACAAGGCGCTTTGGCTTTGGAAGGAGGAGGACTAGTCAAAGTTGAAGGTTTAAGGTCGAAAGTTGATCGACCCAAGCTTTGACTTTTGACCTTCGATTTTAAACTCAGCTGTGACTGAGAGGGCGGAGCTGCGAGCAGTCCTTCGAGTTACGGGTTTCGGGTTCCGGGTTCCGGGTTCCGAGTTTCGGGTTTCGAGTTCCGGGTTCCGGGTTCCGAGTTCCGGGTTCCGAGTTTCGAGTTTCGAGTTTCGGGTTTCGGGTTTCGGGTTTCGGGTTTCGGGTTTCGAGTTTCGAGTTTCGGGTTCCGGGTTTCGAGTTGTCTCTGAGCGATAGTCAATACCTCAACGTAAAATCTTGAACCCTGAATTCTGAACGAACTCTGAACATAGAACACCGAACCCGGAACCCGAAACCCTGAACTTTGAACTTGAAACTCTCTTAACTAGCTTTACCCCTTCCACACCCCTGAATTAATGCGTTTTCGTCTATTAGCCTTCCTTTTCATCGCGGTGCTTGGTGCTTCGTGCGTGACGAACAAGAAGTACGTGATGTTCCAGAAGAACGACGTGAATGTAAAAGACCTGCCAAAGGATGCGGTTGTTAGAACCTATGAAATCCGCCAGTTTGAATACCACATTCAGCCAGAGGACAATATCTCGGTTCGGTTTGAAAGCCTGACACCTAAAGAATTTGATATTTTTAACCAGGGGTCCAATCAGATGCAGAATCAGGCTATGAACTTGAATCAGGGTAACGCCATTTTGATTGGGGAGCTGGTGGATCCTATGGGTGAGATTACGTATCCTGTTGTTGGAAAGGTGAAAGTATCAGGACTTACCGTCTACGAGGCCCAGCAGCAACTTCAGGTGCTGGCTGACAAATATCTGGAATCTCCCGTCGTGAAAGTTCGATTGATAAACTTTCGATTTACCATGCTGGGTGAGGCAAAGAATGAGGGCACGGTGGTTCTCGGTAATAACCGTGTGAACTACATTGAAGCGATTGGACTAGCTGGCGGGTTGACCGATTTGGCGGATAAGCGTAATGTGAAACTCATTCGCCAGATCAATGGGAAGACTGAGGTTCACTATCTTAATCTGCTGGATGAGAATTTTATCAATTCACCGGAGTATTATGTGTATCAAAATGATATCCTGATCGTTCCTGCTTTGCGCCAACGTCCTTATCACAAATATTTTGGTCAGAATCTTTCACTTGTGATTGGGTCACTTTCGTTACTCTTGATTACGATTACGCTGATCAGGACGAATTAAGATTATCACGTGGCACAGCAAAACCCAGAAATAGCCGGAACCTTTTCCCAGCATGACGCTGGAAAGCCTGAGATTGACATCAAACGGGTTTTCTACCAGGCCGTTCGGTATTGGTATCTTGTTGCGCTCTCGCTGGGGATATTTATGAGTGTCGCCTTTCTGAATAACCGCTATGGTCAGAAAATTTACCCGGTTTCTGCTTCGATCATCATCAAGGAAACCGAAGAGTCTGGAGGGGCTGAATTACTGTACAAGAATTCAATCGTTAGCCCATATCAGAATTATCTTAACGAACTCTATATCATCAAGTCCTATCCGCTTATTCAGCAGGTGATGGAAGATTTGAACTTCGGGGTTAGTTTTTACAGAGAAGGAAATATTCTTACGACGGAAACGTACAGCGACCTCCCGTTCTCCGCACATGTTGTGGGTGGCAATGGGTCGGGTGCGGCCAGGTTCTACTTCGAAGCCCTGGACAGCAACACGTTTCAATTATACCCAAATGGCGGCTCTAAGGTAGGGCCAAAGGACAGGGCAAGGTTTCACTTTGATGATACCGTTTCCTATGCAGGACTGAAATGGGTTTTCCATCTCAAGCAAAAAGAAAAGTCGGTCATGAGCGAGCCGCTCATTTTAGTTTATCAGGAGCCGGCCAGTCTTACGGGGTCATATGTTGGCAAACTTGGCGCCGTATGGGCCGAAGAGGGGGCCGGGGTTGTGAATCTTACGGTGAATGGACCCAACCCGATTAAGGACATTGATTTTCTCAACGGCTTGATCAGGCGGTATCAGCAGTATGATCTTGACAAGAAGAACCTGACGGCATCTCGTACGATCGAATTTATCGGCGCGCAATTAGCCGAGATCAGTGATTCCCTGCAGCGTGTGGAACTGATCATGGAGCGGTTCAAGGACAAGAACGCGGTAACCAATTCGGGCCAGGAAGCTGAGCGCCTGTTGGAGAAGGTGGAGACACTGGATCTTCAGAAGACCAATTTTATGCTCCGCCAAAACTACTACGAATACCTCACCAAATACATGCGGGAAAGTGATAATCTGGATATTGTCATAGCGCCAAGTTCAGTCGGCCTTGAGGACAATGTGCTGGGTACGCTGGTTGGCCGCATGATAGACTTGCAAATGCAGTTGAGAATGATCAGGGGAGGGGAAAGATTGGAAAACCCCCTGATAACGGAAAAAACGAAAGGACTTCAGGAGCTGCGCAAAGACATCCTGGAAGCGGTTCGTAACCTGAAAGCCACCGACAAGATCCAGGAAGAATTCATAACCAAGCAGATCAGCGCTGTGGAAAAGCAATTGAATTTATTGCCTTCCTCAGAGCGGAAGTTTATTTCCATCCAAAGAAATTACTCCCTGCTGGAGAACCTGTATATCTTCTTGCTTCAAAAGCGCTCAGAAGCTGGAATCTCAAAGGCATCCAACAGTACTAACATTATCGTGGTCAACCCGGCCATGGTGGCGGGTGGATTTGTCTCACCTAAGACGCAGACCAACTATGTTATCGCATTCTTATTGGGCGTTGGCCTGCCTATCCTCGTCATAGTTCTTATGGAACTCTTTAATACGCGGGTTCAGTCCAGGGAGGACATTGAAAAGATTACTTCCATACCATTTCTCGGTGGCATCGGACATAAGCGAACGGGGACTAACCTGGAAGTCATCGATCACCCCAAGTCTGCAATTGCAGAATCTTTCCGGGCCCTTCGGTCCAACCTGAACTACTTTCTTGGCCAGCGTTCCAAAGCCGTTTTCATGGTGACGAGTTCTATCAGTGGTGAGGGAAAGACATTTACATCAATCAATCTTGCATCCGTGTTTGCGCTTTCGGGAAAACGCACCTTGATTGTAGGTGCCGACATGCGGAAGCCGAAACTGTTCATGGACTTTCAGTTGAATAACCACAATGGGCTTAGCAACTTCTTGTCGGGTGCAGCTACTTTTGACAGTATTGTTCAGCGCACCGGCGTGGAGCACCTTGATCTGGTCAGCGGTGGACCTGTGCCTCCCAACCCTTCCGAATTGCTTCTAACCGAGCGCATGAAGGAATTCCTGACTGAGGCCCGCAACCGTTACGACTACGTGATCATTGATACCCCGCCGCTCGCCATCGTGTCGGATGCTTTTGTGATTTCAGCGATGGCCGATCATTCATTATTCCTCGTGCGGCAGAACCGTACCCCGAAAATGCTGCTTCGCACCATTCATGACTACCATTCGTCGAAACGGCTTACGAATATCAGTATCGTGCTGAATGACATCTATAAATCGGGTCCTGGCTATGGTTATGGCTACGGTTATGGATATGGCTACGGGTATGGTTATGGCTACGGAACGAAGAAGAAAAACGGTCACGGCTACTATTCCGAGTCTTAAGAATCATACTTTTTTCTTGATTGAAAAGTGATTGTGTCTTTAGTTGACCACACCACTGCCACGCCCCTGAATCTCTCCGATCAATTGCTTCCAGAATTTCCTAGTTCATGTGCAGGATCGTAGGCCGGGTATCTAAAGTGCCGGATGACTTTGCTGCAGGCCTGAAGGTCATGATGAATGCCGTAGCCCATGGCGGACCGGATGATGAGGGAAGCTATGTCGATGGGGGAGTGGCCCTGGGCCACAGACGATTGTCGATTATTGAGCTCTCCAAGGCTGGACACCAGCCGATGATGAATGAACAAGATGACATTGTCATTTCATACAATGGTGAAATCTATAATTACCAGGAACTCCGGAAGGAATTGGAATTGGAAGGGCTCAATTTTAGGACAAAAACGGATACTGAAGTAATTATTCAGGCGTATCAATTCTGGGGAACTGGAGCTTTTGATAAGTTGGAAGGAATATTTGCTTTTGCCCTATATGACAAGAATAAGCAACAGGTGTTTCTGGTTAGAGACCATTTGGGGGTAAAACCTTTATACTATTTTATAGACAGTGAGCAACTGATGTTTGCTTCCGAGGTGCGCGCTTTCAAAGCAGTCAAGGGCGATTGGAAAGAGAATGAGGATTGGAAAATCCTCTTTCTTGCATTTGGTTCTATTCCTCATCCGTATACGACGCTTGAAGGTGTGGTTCAGTTGGCTCCCGGTTCTTACCTCGCTCTGGATCTAAAGAATTTTAGTTCATCCATCAACTACTATTATAAATTTAACAATCTGGACTATTCGATTAAGTCTACTGATGAAGCTTTGACAATGATGCAATTTACCTCCCGCAAGGCATTGCGCAAGAATTTGATTTCCGACGCACCTTTGGGAATTTTTTTGAGCGGTGGGATTGATTCAAGTTTGCTGACCTTAATGGCGGATCAATACGTGAAAAAGGTCAATACAATTTCTGTCAATTTTGATGATGCATCTTACGATGAATACCCCTTTCAAAAGATGGTCTTGGATCGTGCTCGAAATGTAGATCACACCGCACACCGGGTTACCGAGAAGATGTTTTGGGAGCAAATCGACGATGTGTGGAATGCGATGGATCAGCCGTCAGTGGATGGCGTAAATACATACTTTGTAACCCGTTGCGCAAAGCGCGATGGAATTAAGGTGGTGCTTTCAGGCCTGGGTGCGGATGAGGTATTTGGGGGGTATGTTTCCTTTGGGCGCATAAAATGGATGAGGAGATTTCGGCTATTGCCCTTCAAGAAAACTATTGCCGCTTTACTGAGTCGATTAAGGGATGCATGGGGAAGGGTTATCTACCTGACTTTGCCAGGAGCTATCGGGGATTATCTGTTCTTGAGAGGAATTTTTACGCCAAATGAGATTTCTTCCCACCTGGGACTATCGGCAAAAAGAGTTTGGGAAGCGTTGGAGAAGGTTCCTTCGGATATTCCCTCAGGCTTAAACGACGTGGAGTATGCTTCCCAGTTGGAAGCCAGAATATATATGTCGAATCAGTTGCTAAAGGATACTGATTTCATGGGCATGTGGCATGGAGTAGAAGTGAGGGTTCCGTTCCTCGATATCGAAATGGTAAAGAAAGTGCACACCATTGCGCCCGCCGTGCGCTACAATGATATTTGGCCGAAATATTTGATAACAGCTTCAAATAGCAATGTACTGCCTCCTAAGATAGTTTTTCGGAAGAAAATGGGATTTACATTCCCATTTGCGCTTTGGATGAAGAGAAGCTCAAAAAAATTTCGACCGTTGCTCCCTGAGGGAGTAATGGCAGCAAGTGTTTATCGTGATTATGAGAATGATAAGTGCCACTGGAGCAAGTGTTGGAGTTTGGCTGTATTGCAACAATTCAGATGAGAGTGGAATTGAATTTGTTTTTTAGTTGTTTTTGTCGATGAGCGCTAATCGAATTATTATAGAGGCTGGACGTACAGAGAAGAATTACTGGCGTGACTTGTGGCTCTTTCGTGAACTTTTTTACATCCTCAGCTGGCGTGACATTAAGGTCCGCTACAAGCAAACGGTGATCGGTGCCGCCTGGAGTATTATACGCCCACTATTGACCACTATCATTTTTACCATTGTGTTCAGCCGGGTAGCCAAGCTGAGTGCGCCAGGCGGTGCACCCTATGCGATCATGGTATTTGCCGGGATGTTGCCCTGGCAGTTTTTTGCCAATGCCCTGTCCGAGGCGAGCAACAGCCTGATCGGAAATTCGAATCTGATTTCCAAGGTCTATTTCCCGCGCATGATTATCCCGGCAAGTTCCATCATCACCAGTCTCGTGGACTTTGCCATTTCCTTTGTACTACTCCTGGCCATGCTGGCCTATTATCAATATCTGCCGGACCTAAAAATATTCTTACTACCAATATTCATAATAATGGCACTTGCAGCAGCCTTTGGTGTAGGGCTCTACATCACGGCTTTGAATGTGAAATACCGTGACTTCCGATACATTATTCCTTTTATTGTTCAGATTGGTTTGTACATCACTCCGGTCGGGTTCAACAGCAGTGTAGTACCTCAACAATGGAGGTTGTGGTATTCCCTGAACCCGATGGTGGGCGTTGTTGATGGATTCCGGTGGTGCATTCTTGGGGAACCCATATACGTGCCGGGACTTGCCTTGTCGATGCTAGTCATTGTGGTGTTCCTCATCATCGGTGTATACTATTTCCGTGCGACCGAAAAGAGCTTTGCGGATAATATTTGATATGCCGGAAAATCATACCCAAGTTTTGAACTGATGCCCCCGATCATTCAGGTCAGTAATCTCTCCAAGAAATTCAGCATCTCGCATGAGCAACAGGACCGTTACAGTTCGCTGCGTGATGTCGTATCTGGCGCATTCAGGCGGACGTTTTCAAGCAGCCGAAATAACGAAGTAAAGCCTTCTACGAAAGAAGAATTTTGGGCCCTCAAGGATATTAATTTTCAAATTCATCAGGGAGACAGGGTAGGTATTATTGGTCGCAACGGTGCCGGCAAAAGTACCCTGCTCAAGATACTGAGCAGGATAACCGAGCCAACAACGGGTCGTGTTACCATTGATGGCCGTGTGGCTTCCTTGTTGGAAGTGGGCACAGGCTTTCACCCGGAACTTACTGGACGTGAAAACATCTTTCTGAACGGCGCTATCCTAGGCATGAGCCGCGCCGAGATCAGATCAAAATTTGATGAGATTGTAGCCTTCGCCGAAATTGAGAAGTTCCTGGATACACCCGTAAAGCGCTACAGCAGCGGGATGTATGTGCGGTTAGCATTTGCTGTAGCTGCACATTTGGAACCGGAAATACTCATCGTCGATGAAGTGCTTGCCGTGGGCGATGCTCAATTCCAAAAGAAGTGCCTGGGCAAAATGGAGGATGTAAGTAGAACAGACGGAAGAACTGTTTTGTTTGTGAGTCATAATCTTGCAGTTGTATCACAACTTTGTCCAAAGGCCATATTGCTTGATAAGGGCTGCATAGTTAATCAGGGGTTTTCTGAGGAAGTTATCCAGGCTTACAATGGAATTGGCGAGAGGGATGTAACTAACTACAGTAATATCTATGCTGAAGACTATTGCATAAGTAAAGTTGAAACTGTGAGTTTAAGAGGAGGCTCAGTATTTGATTTTAGTGAGTCAATAAGAATTCTTATTGAGATAAATAATCCCAGAAGCCTCAATGGTCTTCATTTGGGTGTAGCCCTGTTGGACAAATGGAAGCGTAAATTATTCACTTCGGTCCATCAAATATTGAAGAAAAGTGATAGCGATCTTGAGGTTTTTGAACTTACAATTCCGGATAGCCTGTTGCTTTCCGGGATTTATTCATTGGACGTTTCGTCTTTTGTTCCAAATGGTGCTACCTTTTCTTATGTGAAGGATATATGCAGTTTTTCGGTTGAAGATTACATATCAGAAATGTCCATCTACGGAAGTGCTGATACGGGAGTAATATATATGAATTGTTTATGGAAATGATTCATAAATCCTTTAAGAGACTAGGGTCAAAATTTAGCAATATTCTGTTTTGGATAAGGGTTATTTGGCTAAGATTTGTCGAAGGCGTTGACGTTCATTCCTCAACAAAATTCTCCAGCGGTTGTATTGTTAGAAATGCTGACGGGCAAATCCACATCGGAAAAAATAATGAATTTTTATCCGGAGTTTGCCTTATGACCTACGGTGGAGTAATAAGGATTGGCAATGAGTGCAGTATTAACCCGTATACAATAATTTATGGTCATGGTAAGGGGGTTACGATTGGCAATAACGTTCTCATAGCGGGGCACTCTATGTTAATTCCATCGAATCATAATTACAATGATTTGACTATTCCTATAATGTTTCAAGGTTCCACGAGCGAAGGGATTGTAGTGGAAGATGATGTTTGGATTGGTACTGGTTGCAAGATACTGGATGGGGTGCGACTGGGTAGGGGATCCATAATTGCAGCTGGCGCAGTTGTCACAGGTGATGTGCCGGAAAATGCAATTGTTGCTGGTGTGCCGGCCAGGATAATTAAGTATCGACTATGAAGTATGCTTCCTTTCTGAATTCAATTAGTTCAAAAGAAAAGCTTGGCTATTTGATCGGAGCATTTGTAAGTAGAATGTTGCATATCATGAATTTTGATTCCTTACGCAACTATAGAATTTTACTTGATAAAATTGAAAGTTTGGGTTTTGAAATACTCACTTCAAAAAACGGGAATGGGATTTTAGTCATAAGGAGGGAGAATGTTGAAATAGAGCTAAGAAAGTACAGTAGTGACATCAAGGCCTTTCAACAGGTTTTCATTGGACGAGAATATGAACCGGTTATTGATCTTATTTTGAAAAATGGAATCAAGATGAGGACAATAATTGATGCGGGGTGTAATATTGGTCTTACATCAATTCTTCTAATCCAAAAATTTCCTAACGCACACATTATTTGTATTGAGCCAGATGGCCAGAATTACATACAGATGAGTAAGAACCTGAAAAACTTTTCACTCAATGTATCTCTTTTGAATAATGCGCTGTGGTATAGACAAGAAACGCTATTCCTTAATAATGATTTTCGCGATGGTGAGGATTGGTCGAGAAGTGTTTCTACCGTGCAGAAAAAGTCAAAACTACCAATAGAGGGGATTCCTTTGGAATATCTAATAGCCCGATATGATATTGAGTCAATCGATTTTTTGAAAATGGATATTGAGGGGAGTGAAGCAGAAGTTTTTAGACTTGGACGTGATTTGTCTTTTTTGGCTAAAACAAAGATAATAGCACTTGAAATCCATGATGAATTGAATTGCAGACAGGTTATTTCCGATATTCTGATTACGAATGGTTTTTTTGTTTTCAATGCTGGGGAATTGACAATAGGCATAAACAGAAGTTTAATTTCTAAGTGAAAGAGCAGCCACTAGTGAGTGTTTTAATGACGGCTTATAACCGTGAAAAGTATGTTGCGGAAGCAATTGAGAGTGTATTGGCCTCAACTTATACGAATTTGGAACTGATTATTGTTGATGATTGCTCCAAAGATAGAACTGTTGAAATTGCGAGGTCTTACGAGGCGAGGGATAGAAGGGTGAAGGTTTATGTTAATGTTGAAAACGTTGGAGACTACCCAAATCGAAATGTGTCAGCCTCCTATGCCTCAGGAAAGTACTTGAAATATGTGGATGCTGATGATTTGATCTACCCTTGGGGCTTGGAATTAATGGTTTCAATGATGGAGAGATTTCCTGAAGCTACCTGGGGTTTGTGCTCACTTTTTCCAAATAAAGAAAAGACATTCCCTTTTGATTTATCACCAAAGCAGGCGTATGAGTATCACTATTTGAACCATGGCTTATTTCATAAGGCACCATTGTCATCAATAGTAAAGCGTGATGTATTTCATTTATTAGGAGGATTCAAGAATATTCGAATGGCGGGGGATTTTGAAATGTGGCATCGACTTGGGCAAACAAATAGAGTTGTGCTTATGCCTGATGGAATGGTTTGGTATAGAGAGCATCTGTCACAGGAGATGAATGATTTTGGGAAGTATCGCTTTACATATCTCTCGATCACCATTGCCTTTCTCTTGCATAAATCATGTCCTCTGCCGCTTCCTTGCCGGCTCAAATTAATAGCCAGTGAAAGGGCCATATTGATTCGACAAATAACTAAGGATGCAATTAGACTTAAGTTTAGCGCAGTAGCTGAAGCGGTTACATTTCTTTTTCAGACTGATTGGAAGGGCAGAATTTATTGATGGTCTGAAAGAGTCTAAAAACTTGATTTTCAAGTGAGGTACAATAGTAAACTCCTAATTTATGGGAAGAATGAATGTTGGTTCTGAACCTTTAGCTTTATTTGAAAAACTTAGAGAATCTTTGAGTAAACATGAGAGTAATGTAGCATTTTGTATAGATGGGAATTACTATAGCTACGGAGATTTACGTAAAAGGACTGTTGGCATTCAGGCTAAAATTGTAAAAGAATACCCTAAAGGCGGTGCTAGATTAGGTATTGTCACAAGAAATGCAATTGACACCTATGCTTCATTCCTAGCTTGTTGGTTTTCGGGTAACTCTTATGTTCCCATTAATCAAGATTTCCCTTTGAGCCGAAATCTCGAAATTATTGACCAAGCTGATATCAGTTATATATTGGACTCAACCTCAGATAATTCCCTCAATTTGCCCCCTTCTGTTAGGTTTATTGACACAAGGCACCATGTGGAGATGGAGGATGGGGATTTTGAGATAATTGGGCGGGGTTCAGATTCGGAGTTGTACATTCTGTTTACCTCGGGTAGTACTGGCAGTCCTAAAGGCGTTCCAATTTCATATGGAAACGTAAGTGCCTTCGTGGATTCCTGGAATCTTTTAGCTATTCCAATTAATGGGAATGACAGGTGTCTTCAAATGTTTGATTTGACATTTGATGTATCAATTGCTTGTTTTCTACTTCCGCTTCTTTCTGGAGCACAAGTTTACACGGTGCCACCTCATGGAATTAAATATTTGAATGCTGCAAAGATTATTATGCAGTACGAGCTTACGATAATAACAATCGTGCCCTCTTTAATTGCCTTATTAAAACCATATCTAAGTCAATTGAAGTTTTCCAGGGTTCGAAATTGTCTATTAACGGCAGAGGCGACTCAAGTGGACTTGTTGGAAGCTTGGCGACAAGTCGTTCCGAATGCGATGATAAGGAATTTGTATGGCCCAACGGAAACTACAATTTGGGTTTCTTGTTATACTGTTGACTCCTATAGGGTTAAGAATTACAACGGTATGCTGTCAATTGGTAAGCTATTTGGCGGGGCCACATCTCTAATTATTAATGAATATGGGAATCCAGTGGCAGAATATGAGAAGGGAGAGTTGCTAATTAGCGGACCCCAGCTTACTAGCGGCTACTTGAATTGCCCGGAAAAGAATGCCGTTGCATTTTTAGTTTTTACCATAGGCAATAAATTAGTCCGTTTTTACCGAACTGGCGATTTGTGCTACAAGGATGAGGTTGGAGACCTATACTACTGTGGCAGAATAGATAACCAAGTAAAAATCCAGGGGTATCGAGTTGAGTTAAGCGAGATTGAATATTTGGTTAGGCAAGAGTTTGATCTCAATTGTGCTACAGTGGTGAGTAATCGTTATGGGACTTCGGAAATTGTGCTAGTGCTTGAATCCACTACGCTAGTTGACACCGCAAAGGTATTGAGTTTTCTTAAGAAGAAATTGCCATACTATATGGTCCCTGCAAGAATAGCATCAATAGGTGAGTTTCCAATAGGCACTAGTGGAAAAGTTGATAGGAGACAAATACTTAGTATGATTGGATGATTTCAGATGTTCTATTAAATCAGCGAAATCTATTTTCGCTTTATAGAAGAATTGGGGGCTTGTGGAGGGGGGAATTTTATGAAGAAGAGCTTTACAGTATTGTTAAGCATTCGAATTCCTCTTGGCCTAATCTTGCCTTCATTACTTCTTCAATTGGTATAGGGTTGGATACAGTTGAAGGTATTCTTCAGGATTTGCGCAATGCTCGAATGAATCCATTGGTACTTGGCAGTGCAAATCACGAGGCTGCACTAAGAGCAAAGGGATTTATTCCAGCGGATCGAACTACTGGTATGTCACTGAAAGATTTTAGTGTTAGCAATGCTATCTGCGCTGGAGACAGGGTGGCAGAATTTGTTGAGGGCTCTCTTGATTTGCCTGAATGGACCAGTTTAGTTAGTCAATGTCTTTTTAGCTCTAGAAAGTTAGATTCAAATATCTTCAATGAATTAGGAATGAATTCATCTAGGCTTATTGGTCTCAAAGTCCGAGGTGAGTTGGTTGGGGCTTCGATGTTATATTTTGATGAGGATGGGAATGCAGGTATCTATATGGTTTGTGTCAAGAAGGAGTATCGCGCGCAAGGGTTCGGCAAGACATTATTAATTCATTGCCTTAGAATATTGAATGGTTTGAAAATTGAAAGTTGCTATCTACAATCGACAAGAATTGGTAAGCCACTATATCTTTCACTTGGATTTAAGGAGACTAGTTCATATATACTTTATACTAAAACAGAATGATTTATGAATTCAATGGAAGAGATTCTCAAGAGAGTGGAGAGAATTTTCAGGCAAGAGTTAGGAGATGAGAGCCTTGAGATTACTTATGAATCAAGTCCAGACTCTGTAGCCAACTGGACCTCTATAACGAATTTGTTCTTAATCTCTGCGATGGAAAGAGAATTCAAGATTACATTCTCAATTGACTTTATTTTTGATGCACAATGTGTTGGAGATTATTGTGAATATGTACTAAAGGCGAGGCCAAGCGAATGATACTTGTTTTTCTAAGGTTCTTTAGTAGAGTGTATGCTTTTCTTTTCCATGGTCGCCTTTATACAGCTGTGGTGAAATTTGTACCATTTTTCTCGCCATTGGATGAAACAAGAGAAAATGAGAGTCCAATTAGTTTTAAGCAGTGGTTTAAGTATCAGGTACTTGGCCCCAATTCGGGGTGTTACTGGCCGATGCACCCGACGTCAGTCATTACTGGGTCATGGAGGAATGTGATAGTTGGTATTGATGCAGCACCTGGAATTTCACCGGGGTGTTACATTCAGGCTATGGGTAGGGTTTGGATTGGAGATTACACACAAATTGCTGCAAATGTTGGAATAATTAGTTCTAACCATTTCATGCTCGATATCCGAAAGCATGTGATAAATGAAATTCAAATTGGAGAATACTGCAGAATCGGAATGGGGTCGGTAATTCTTCCTGGGGTTGTCTTGGGTGATTTCACTACAGTAGCGGCTGGTTCTATTGTTGCATGTTCGTTTCCGGAAGGCTATTGCGTAATCAGTGGTAATCCAGCTAGAATGCATGCGGATTACAGCGCAAATAAGGAAGTGAAGAAAAAATTTCTTAGGTACAGCAATAGGCATGAATTCAATGGATTTATTCGGTCATCGGAGTTTGATAAGTTTCGAGATGATTATCTTAATTTTTGATGTTGGGCATAATTGATTATGGTGTTGGGAACGTGGGCTCAATTAAAAATATGCTCGATAAGGCGGGTATTGACAGTTACTTGGCAAAGGATTCACAGCAGATTGCGGAAGCGACGAGGCTGATCTTGCCTGGTGTTGGTGCATTTGATTCATGTATAGGGAAATTAAAAGACTCTGATTTGTTTGGTGTTATTGAGAATCAAGTGATACGCCTCAAAGTTCCCATTCTGGGACTATGTGTTGGAATGCAGATGCTCCTAGAGGGCAGTGAGGAAGGTCGTCTTCCTGGATTTGGATGGATCAAAGGCAGAAATGTTCGATTTGACCGGAGTAGGTTGCCCCAGGAATTGAAGATACCTCATATGGGATGGACTGAAGTAGAGGCGGTTAAACCTTCTAGGCTATTGAAGGGTATTATTATTCCTCGATTCTATTTTGTTCATTCATACCATGCGATTCTCGAGGATGAGGGAGCCGCAAGCATGGTGGCACATCATGGATATTCATTTGTGGCTGGTGTTGAAGAGGGCAATATTATGGGCATTCAGTTTCATCCTGAGAAGAGCCATAAATTCGGCATGAAACTGTTCGCTAATTTTATTGAAAAATTCTAAATGCGGAGAGTGCGTGTTATTCCAACATTGCTAATCAAGGACACTGGCCTGGTTAAATCGACTCAGTTCAAAAATCAAAAATATGTTGGTGATCCTATCAATGCAGTAAGAATATTTAACGAGAAGGAGGTTGATGAACTGGTTATTCTCGATTTATCTGCGACTATTGCTCAGCGAGCTCCTGACTTAGATCGGATACGGGAGATCGCAAGTGAGGCATTTATGCCAATAGCTTATGGAGGAGGAATTACCAGTGTTGAGCAAGTTCAGGCTTTAATTTCATCAGGAGTAGAAAAGGTCGTTATCAATTCAGCGTTTAACGAAAAGCCTTCATTGGTGCGAGTGTGTTCAGACTACGTAGGTAGCCAAAGTGTGGTTGTATCCATAGATGTGCGAAAGAATATTTGGGGTAAGTATCAAACGTACACTTGTAACGGATCTGTTAATACGGGCAAGGGCCCACTCGAATATGCTCGAGAAGCAGAACGGATGGGTGCGGGTGAAATCATTCTAAACTCAATCGAGCGTGATGGAACTCTTGGAGGTTATGACTTGGACCTGTTGAGATTGGTAGCTCATGGAGTTGATATTCCGGTAGTTGCCCTTGGCGGGGCTTCCTGTATTGCTGATTTTGAATCCGCCATTGCCAATGGCGCCTCGGCAGTTGCTGCTGGAAGTATGTTTGTTTTCAAAGGCCCTCATCGGGCTGTATTGATTAGCTATCCTTCTCAGGAGGAGTTACGGGAAGGTCTTTTTGAGAAAATTTAAGTCGAAAGTGATTTTGGATATCAGCGATCCTCTTTACAGGCAATGCTCACTGACCGTGATGGACAATATTGCTGACCCAAGTATTGAATTTGACGAAAGTGGAGTATGCAATTATGTCCATGAATACAAAAAGGCGGAGATTGAGAGTGTCCTTGTCGGTAAAGCTGGCCAGTCACGCCTGGCAGAGTTGGTATCAGCCATTAAACGAAAGGGCAGGGGAAAAGCATACGATTGCCTGATTGGGTTGAGCGGGGGTGTGGACAGCACGTATGTGGCTTATCTCGTGAAGAAACATGGGTTACGACCTTTGGCTGTTCACCTTGATAATGGGTGGAACTCAGAATTGGCCGTTCAAAATATCGAAAATGTAATTCGCAAACTTGACATAGACCTTTTTACACTGGTGATTGATTGGGAAGAGTTCAGGGATATTCAGCTTGCCTATTTCAAAGCTTCTGTGGTCGATATTGAAGTTGTATCCGATCACGCCATTTTTGCAACGATGTACAGACTGGCACGAAAGCATAGCATCAGCTATATCATCAGTGGAACCAACGTTGTCACGGAGTACATTATGCCGCCCTTGTGGCTTTATTCAAAGATGGATTTTGACAATCTACAAAGTATTCACAATCAGTATGGAAAGGTTAAGTTAAAGACTTATCCCTATATGGACTTCAAGCGATATGTGTATTATTCAGCTGCCCTTAAGCTAACGCCTATTTCCATTTTGAACTATGTTCCATATAACAAGAAGGAGATCAAGACCTTGATCAGCCGTGAATTGGGTTGGCGTGACTATGGTGGAAAGCACTATGAATCTACATTTACAAAATTCTATCAGGCTTATATCTTACCTGAGAAATTCAAAATAGATAAACGGAAAGCTCATCTTTCAACACTGATTTGTTCGGGACAGATAACGCGCGAAGAGGCTTTGTATGAATTGAGTCTTCCCCTTTACGATTCTGAAACGTTGAGGCGGGATAAGGAATACATCCTGAAAAAATGGGGCCTTCAGGCAGATGAATTTCTTGCGATCATGGAGACCACACCACGAAGCCATTTTGACTTTGAGACGGACACCTGGAAGAAGCAGATGTATATGCGGTTTCTTCAGCGTACCAAAAAATTTCGTTACCTATTAAAACATACTTAAAATGATGGGGGAGCCTCACAATCGTTTAAAATTCGGAATTATCGGATGCGGTAGAATAGCACAACGTCATGCCGAGCACATTCATTGTAAAGGAGAATTGGTTGCTGTATGTGATGTCGTACGGGAAAAAGCAGACGACCTGGCAACTAAATACAATGCGAAGGCATATTATGATATTGATACTTTCTTGACGGGGGTTGTTGACCTGGATGTGGTTGCCATTTGCTCGCCGAATGGATTACATGCTGAGCATTCAATCAGAGTTTTGCAGGGAGGATTCCATGCATTGTGTGAAAAACCCATGGCTATTTCCTCATATGATTGTGGTCGCATGATACAAGCTGCGGAAAGGGCCAATAGGCGTTTGTTTGCGATCAAGCAAAATCGGTATAATCCTCCTGTTGCTGCTGTGAAGCGATTAATTGACGAAGGTAGGCTGGGAAAAATCATGAATTTTCAACTCTCATGCTTTTGGAACCGTAACCCAGACTACTATCACAACTCCTGGAAAGGCACCTTGAAAATGGATGGTGGAACACTATACACACAATTCAGTCACTTTGTTGATTTGTTGTATTGGTTCCTGGGGGATGTCCGGAATGTGCAAGCTTACATGGGTAACTATCACCATAAAAATATCATCGAATTCGAGGATACTGGAGTGGTGATTATGGAATTTCATAGTGGCACTATTGGTACGATGAACTATACAGTGAACAGTTTTGAGAAGAATATGGAGGGCTCACTAACGCTTTTTGGAGAGAAAGGCACGGTAAAGATCGGTGGCCAATATCTTAACGAACTGGAATATCAGTGCATAGATGGATACCGTATTGAAAATTTGGCAGAGGGAAACAAGCCTAACAACTATGGTAATTATGTGGGCTCCATGAGCAATCATGATAAAGTATATGACAACATTATAGAAGTATTGCAACACAATGCCTCTATTACAACAAATTCATTTGAAGGATTGAAAACAGTGGAGATCATTGAAAAGATTTATAAGGCTGCGGTGCGTATATGAACGAGCCCCAAATTCTGAAAACCCAAATCAGGGATGTTGCTTTTGGACATGACGTAAAAGTCGTTGAGCCTGTAAACCTTTATGAGTGCTCTATTGGCGATGGGTGTTTTATAGGTCCATTTGTGGAGATTCAGGCTGGTGTTATTATTGGTCGCCATTCGAAAGTTCAATCGCATACATTTATTTGCAGTAAAGTTGCCATTGGTGAGAATTGTTTTGTGGGTCATGGAGTCATGTTCATCAATGATCTCTTTGCGAAGGGATCACCGGCGGGAGGCGACCAGTCGCTATGGAAGTCTACAACTATTGGTAACAGGGTTTCAATCGGATCGAATGCAACAATTCTGCCGGTGCGCATATGTGATCATGTTGTGATTGGTGCTGGAGCAGTTGTAACGAGGGATATCGACCTTTCAGGTGTTTACGCTGGAAATCCAGCTCAACTGATCAGACGATTATAGGGTCTTCAAGACCAAATACAATGAACGTTCCCTTTGTAGATCTTTCGGCTCAGTACCAGCAGATAAAGAGTGATATTGATCGAGCAATTGCCAGTGTAATTGAGGATACTGCGTTTATTGGAGGTCATTATGTAAACGAATTTGAGGAAGGGTTTGCGAGGCTATACGGTGTTCAGCACGTGATTTCCTGTGCCAACGGAACTGATTCGCTGTATATTATCATGAAGATGCTCGGTATTGGATTTGGGGATGAGGTAGTTACGGTAGCCAATAGCTGGATTTCCAGTTCAGAAACGATAACGCAGACAGGCGCAAAACCTGTTTTTGTCGATGCTAGCCCTTGCTATTATAGTGTCGATGAAAACCTGATTGAGAGTAAGATTACTGTAAAGACAAAAGCGTTGATTGTCGTTCATCTGCATGGGCAGATGTGTGAAATGAATATGATCAAATCCATTTGTCAGAAGCATAACATTTACTTGATTGAAGACTGTGCCCAGGCTCATTTTTCAGAGTACAATGGTGTTAGGGCCGGACTCTCAGGTGTTGCGGGTTCTTTTAGCTTTTATCCTGGGAAGAACCTTGGGGCGTATGGCGACGCTGGATGCATTATTACGAATAATGATAGTTTGGCGGAAAAATTCAGAATGTATGCGAGGCATGGTGCCCTGAAAAAGCATGAGCACAGAATGGAGGGAGTTAATAGCAGGATGGATGGATTGCAGGCGGCAATTCTATCAGCCAAGTTGCCTCATATTCTTTCGTGGACCGAGCAAAGAATCCATCACGCGGAACGGTATTCGAAGGCCCTCAATGATGTGGAGGAAATGGAGGTGCCTCTGGTTAGGCCGGTCACGAAACACACATTTCATTTGTATGTAATCAAGGCCAAACAACGCGATCGGCTGATGCGGTATTTGAAGACGCAAGGAATAGAAACAGCCATTCACTATCCAACGGCACTACCTAATTTAGAAGCATATAGATATTTGGGGCACAGTCCATCAGACTTCCCGATAGCTACTAAGCTTCAGTCTGAGATCCTTTCTCTGCCAATGTATCCTGAACTGACCCACGAGATGATTGACCATGTGGCTGGTTCAATTAAAGCTTTCTACCATTCCATTGCCTGATTTAAGGAATCGTACAATTCTCATTCTTTCTCCGCAGGCCTGGGGTGCAATGTCCTTGTCGAAGCATCATTATGCCAGAGAATTGACAAAGCTAGGCAATACAGTCTACTTTCTAAATCCGCCAAACCAGGAAAGGATCAGCATCCGGTGCCCTGAGATTAGCATTCAGGAAGTTCAGCAGAATTTGTTCATTGTTGACCACATCCTGTTTTTTCCATACGCTCTGAAGTTTCATCTGATGTCTATGTTTCATGGGCTGATGAGGATTCAGATCAAACGTATCCTCAGCATACTTAAAACACCCATCGATATTGTTTGGTCCTTTGACCTCGGTTTCACTTACCCTTTAACTTTTTTTGATCGAAAGGTCTACAAGATATTTCATCCTGTAGACGAACCTTTAAATAGTGCCGCCATTGACGCCGCAGAAGGTGCGCAGGTGATTTTTTCAGTGACAAAGGAGATTTTGGATAAGTACGAAGGATACAGTTGCCCACGTCACTTTGTCAACCATGGTGTTACATTGGACTTTTTCATTTCGGATGATGGGCGTCGCAATGCTACGGGTCCTGTTCGGGTTGGCTTTTCAGGCAATTTATTAAGACCGGATATTGACCGCACTACATTATTGCAGATTATCAAAGACAATCCTGGGTGTCAGTTCGAATTTTGGGGTAGCTATCAATTCAAGGATAGCAATATTGGTGGGGCCGATGATGAAGGTGCAAGAGAATTTGTTAAGACCCTGCAGAACTACGGTAACGTAATTCTGCATGGCGTTGTTTCAACAGAGGTTCTTGCGACTTCGCTCCAAAGAATGGATACTTTTCTGATCTGTTATGACGTGCTTAAGGATCAGAGTAAAGGAACAAACTACCACAAGGTTATGGAGTACCTCGCATCGGGCTCAGTGATTATCTCTAATAACATTACCACTTATCGTGATAGTCCAGATTTGATTGTGATGGCGCCTGACCGCGATAGCAATCGCGCCTTACCGGCACTTTTCACGGAAGTAATAGGCAAATTGCTTAGTTATAATAGCGATGAATTGCGTGCAAGAAGGGTAGCCTATGCGCGTGACAATACTTACGGGTCACAGTTAATGCGGATTGAGGCACTGATAAATGAGTGAAAAGGTTAGAATTGCCTTGGTTGTGTCACATCCGATACAACACTTTTGTCCGCAGTACTCAAGTTTTGCTGGAAATGGCGACGTTGAGTTTAAGGTGTTTTTTGCGTCAGCGCTTGGTTTTAGAAAGTACCATGACGAGCTATTTCAAAAGGAGATCTCATGGGGAAACCTTCGACTTGATTCCTTTGATCATGAGTTTCTCAATGGAGACAGTGTATTGTCGTCCAATCGTGATTTGGATGCGCCTTCACTTGATACAGCGCTGACCAAGTTTGCTCCTTCCCTGCTAATAGTCTACGGATATTATCAGAAGGTTCAGCGGAGAGCCTATCGCTGGGCGAGAAAGAGAGACGTTTCTATCCTTTATATTTCGGATAGTGAACGGAGACAAGAAAACTCAGTATTCTGGGATATAGTTAAGTATCCTTTCTTGACATGGTATTTTTATCACATTGACCATTTCTTGACGGTTGGGAATGCGAATGAGGAATACTATGAGCGTTACCGAGTCCCAAAACGCAAATTCATTAGGATGCACTTTCCTATTGACATTGATTTGTATAAGACTGCATTTGCAAACAAAGACTTCCTGCGTAAGAGTGTTCGAAAGCAGCTTGGTATCAGCATAGAGGATATAGTATTGATTGTTGTTGGAAAGTTGGTTCCTTGGAAGAGTCAGGACCACATCATCGATGCATTGATCAAATTAGAAGGCCAAGGGTTGACTTTGCAACTTTTAATGGTTGGTTCTGGGCCAAGGCTAGCAGAATTGCGTACGAAGGCCGGCCAATTACGTTCAAGCAGCGTCCATTTTGTGGGCTTCATTCCACCTGAAGATCTGCCTTCTTATTATGCTACGGCAGATATCTATGTTCACCCAGCCTCTGTAGAGCCTCATTCAATTGCTGTCAGTGAGGCAATTTATATGGGTCTTCCTATCATAGTCAGTGACCGATGTGGGAGTTATGGTGAGAATGATGATGTTCAGGAAGGAAAAAATGGATTTGTATTTCCTTGGGGTAATATTGAGGACCTGTCTAAAAAGATTCTTCGATTGTGTGATGACAAGGCTTTAATGAGGAGTTTTTCAACTGCGAGCCATTGCTTTGCAGAGCAGTTTCAAGAAATTTCCCACAAACTCTCCTTAGAGAAAGTTATCTCATTATATAAGCCATGATTTTCGTTGTTTGCAAATTACCAAAAGCAGGTCTGGGAAATCAGCTTTTTCCTCTGATGAAGGCGTTGGTATTTGCAAGATTGAACGGCGTATCTGCATCGGTTATTGGGTATCACCAGGTGAAGTTGGGGCCTTATTTTAGGGGCGAAAGGTCCAAGCGCAACTATTTGGGTTATTTTACTTTCGAGAAGACCTTATTTGCTGAAGCTTGGGATCGGATACGAATCAATTTTCTCTCACGGACTGGCTATCGGGTTATCGAAGAGCCAGACTTAACGGTTATTGATAAAAGCCATAATGCTATTTATGTGTTTTCAAGAATGCCTCATTGGACGGATTACTTTGCCCAGCTGAAGGATTTCCGTCCATTGGTAATTGAGCTGTTTTTGGATGCTATACGACCGTCAATTATACAGCAATTAGGGAGTTTAGTTCCTCACAAAATAGGTGTTCACGTTAGATTGGGAGATTTCAGAAAATTGAAAGCAGGTGAGGATTTCGCAAAAGTAGGTGCCGTAAGAACGCCTTTAGATTATTTTACTGAAGTAATTGGAAAGATTCGGCAGGTTCATGGCACGTCATTGGAAGTCGGAATCTTCACTGATGGGAAGAGGGAAGAATTGGCTGATATACTTAAATTAGAAAATGTTGATGTTGTAAATGGAAAGAATGATATTCTGGATATGCTTTTATTGAGCAAAAGCAAAGTAATTATTACTTCCGCAGGAAGTACGTTTAGCTATTGGGCTGGATTCATCTCTGACGCTCTATTAATTATGCACCCGGACCATTTGCATGCATCATTAAGGCCGGTGGGATTGGATTTCGATGTTTATGAAGGTCCATTTGAGGAAGCAAATGCTTTGCTTGTCAAGTCAATAAGGAAATTATGAATAAGGCGCAAATTAATGGGTTGCTTGGCCGATTTGGTTTCGAAATTCATGGTACGGGGTTCATTCAAGCGTTAAAGAAGAGTTCATTTAAAGATGACCCGTTTCAAAGGCAAAAAGAGCTGATTGGTACTGATCGTCCGGTGATCTTTGATATAGGCGCAAACCGAGGTGATATTACCGATGTCTATTTGAATTTATTTCCGAGAGCAATTATTCATGCATTCGAACCATTTCCTGAGTCTTTTAAAATTCTGCAGAACCGCTTCCTGGACAAACCGTCTGTACATTGTCATAATTTAGCGATTTCAGAATCTAATGATGAAAAGGAGTTTTATGTGAATAGGAATGTTGACACAAACTCTTTACTGAAGCCTAGGCGGGCTGGACTTTCATCGGATAGTCAAGTAATTAACGAAAAAGTCATTCGGGTCCGCTCAACATCCATTGATAATTTTGCGACGGAGATGGCAATTGAAAGTATTGATATATTGAAAATGGATATTCAGGGTGGTGAGTTTTCGGCATTGGTAGGTGCAATGAATTGTTTAAGTAAACGAAAAGTGAGATGTATCTATTCGGAGGTCTATTTTATTCGGCAGTACGAAGGCCAACCTTTGTTCCATAGTATTGCAGAGCTGCTCTACGGGCAAGGCTTTTCCCTTCAAGATATTTATTCGCCGATTTATGGAAATGGAAACATTGCCTGGGCAGATGCAATATTTATTGCTAGGGATCTCTAATGGTATTGCGAATGGTTTTCTTTTTAAAAAAATTGAACGCCTCTATCAATATAGCAGGGGTGGCAATATCTGTGAATTAAGGTTATGAGACATCATAGTATTTTGATTGTTGGAACTATCAATGAATATTGCCTGGAAAGTTCTTATGCCAGTGCTGCGGCAGAGTTGAATTTTGATGTCACTAGATTTGACCCGTCGAGAGAGATCCAGAAGCACATTCGGTTCGGGAAACTGGGTCGTCTCGTAAATGGCTTGGTGAATATTGAAATATGGACCAGGAAAATGAATCGTGAATTAATTATTAAGGCCAAAGAAACGAGACCTGATATAATCATGATTGTAGGTGGTTCTAGCGTTTTATATGGGACGCTTGCCACGATCAAAGCAATATTACCAAATTGTAAACTTGCTTGGGTTTGGCCGGATACTCCATTGAATCTTAATACCAATAATCTGAATTACGGACCTATCTTGGACTTGTCGGCCGCATACAGCGAATCTACCAGGGATGTTTTGAGTAGACTGGGATTTCGAAATGTACATTGGGTGCCGTTGGCTGGCGACCTGAAGTTGCATTTTAGGGAAGTCACACTTAATAAGGAGTTCGCCTGCGACCTTTCTTTTGTTGGGATGTGGAGGCCTGAGCGGCAGAGGATCTTGAAAGCAATTATTGAAAAATTTGGGCACCTCAGAATTGAGATACATGGGGGCTATTGGAAGAGAAATTGCATGGATAGGGGAGTGCTTGCTAAATGGAAAGGAAATGGGCTTTTTGGGGAAGATCTATCTGCACATTTTAATAGAAGTATGATAAATATTAATGTTATTGATGACACTAATTACCCTGCAGCAAATATGCGGTTTTTTGAAATCCCTGCTTCTGGCGGATTGGAATTATGCTCAAGTTGTCCAGAAATGGAAGTGGAATTTACTCATAAAAGGGAGGTTGTCTATTTTGAAAATGAATTGGATGCTATTAACAATGTTGAATGGATAATTAATAACCCGGATGAGGCGCATAAAATTAGAAGTGAAGCTCAAAGTAAAATCGTGAGCACGCACAATTATACAACGCGATTATCAAGAATAGTGAAATTATTGGAAGACTCTGTTCCGTTGACTGCATGAAAACTGTTCTTATCACTGGGGCCGCTGGATTTATTCCTAGTTCGCTTGCTGATACCCTCCTTAACTCGGGTAGGTACTTGGTTGTTGGTGTGGATAGTCTGCTTACCGGGAAAACGGGAAACTTACCTGCTCACCCAAATTACAGGTTTATCAGGTGCGATGTTAATGATTTCCCGAGTTTGGCGTCGGTAATGCTCCACTATGATTTTGATTATGTTTTTCATTATGCTGCTGTAGTCGGGGTAGCCAGAACAACGGATAATCCAAAATTGGTATTGGAGGATATCAAGGGACTGCAAAACATTTTTGAGTTATCAAAGAATACCTGTGTAAAGAGAATATTCTTTTCATCTTCTTCTGAAGTCTATGGTGAGCCTGTGCATTTGCCTCAGCATGAGCATGTGACTCCGCTCAATTCAAGATTGCCGTATGCCGTTGTGAAGAACTTGGGCGAGTGCTTCTGCAAGTCATATCAAAAAGAGTTTGGTCTGGATTATACTGTTTTTAGATTCTTTAATACTTATGGACCGAGGCAAAGTGAGGATTTTGTGATTTCAAAGTTTATGAAGGCTGCAAAGCTAAATGAAGATATTACTGTTTATGGTGATGGGGGTCAAACGCGGACGTTTTGCTATGTTGATGACAATACAGAATTCACCCTAAAGGTCCTTGAGGGGAATCATTTTGTAAATGATGTGGTTAACGTTGGGAATGATAGATTAACTGCGGTTTTGGAATTGGCGGAAACAATTTTGAAGATTACGAAATCGCGATCAAGAATTATTAATTTACCCCCACTAAAAGAAGGTGATATGACGCGAAGACAGCCTGATATTGCCAAAATGATGACTGTATTGAATAGGCCATTGATTTCTTTGGAAGCTGGTCTAGCTAGTATTCTTAAGGCATAGATGAATTCTGAAATTTTGGTGATAGTTCATTTTGCGCCAGTTGAATTTTATCCTCCGGTACAAAATCTGCTTCAAGAATTGATTAGAAGAGGTGGCAATCATCGGATTGTAGTGTTAACTACGCGAGCTGCCAATTCTGAACTTGATAAATATAGGCCGAGATCCTCTCGGGTTAAAATAATTAGGCTTGGTGCTACCGATAAAGAGCTTGGCGCTACAACCAGATATGCCTACTATTTTCACTTCTATGCTGCCTGTTTGTTACTTCTTGCCTGGTATCGACCGAAGCGGGTTATGTACTTTGAAACAATTTCAGCCTGGCCAGTGTATTTCTATTCTCGTTTCGTTGCTAGTCGATCTAAGATATTAGCGCATTATCATGAGTATACAAGTGAGCAGGAATACGCAAGTGGAATGAAGCTTACACGGTATTTCCATAACCTTGAAAAGTGGGTATATCCTCGGGCAATTTGGGTTTCTCATACCAACGAGGCTCGAATGGACAGGTTTAGAAAAGATGTATTTCCTGTTGAAGTGAGTTATCCTCAAATTGTACCCAACTATCCCCCACTAGCATGGAAAGTCCAGCCGAGATGTATTGCGACCAATCCTCTCAGGATTGTATACGTTGGGGCTCTGAGTTTGAATACCATGTATGTCAAGGAGTTTGCAAGGTGGATCAATGAGAAGCATGGACGGATACTCTGGGATATATACTCCTTTAATTTCACTTCCGAGGCCGAAAGGTTTCTTAGAGAGTTATCATGCCCATGGATAAGTTTACTCCACGGCGTAGAATATGATAAACTTTCGAATATTCTGCCAAAATATGATGTAGGAGTAATATTGTATAAGGGTCATATCCCTAATTATATACTGAATGCACCTAATAAATTGTTTGAATATTTAGCTTGCGGTTTAAATGTATGGCTTCCGTCGGTAATGACAGGGAGCTTGTCCTATTGTACGCAATCTAGTTATCCGGTTGTTGTTGCAGTGGACTTTGGCTCAATGGATGAGTTTGACTACAATTCACATCTTCATGCAGATAGTTCGGTAGGTCGAGATTCTGAGTACTTTAGTGAATTTGCTCTGGCTCCTCTCGTTGACAAATTGCTTGAGATATGAATTCAATTCCTAATCTGGGCCAATGAAGACGGCTATTATCTCTGGGATTGGAGGGCAGGATGGGGCTCTTTTGGCAGAATATTTATTGAAAAAAGGATATGAAGTTATTGGTTTGTCTCCTGCTCATCGGGATTCTTCCTTGCTTCGATTGACGTATCTAGGAATTAGGGATCGAATAGTTGTTAGACGAGTGAATTTGCAGAGCCAAAAGGAAGTAGAGGAGATACTGACGAGAACAAGAATTGATGAGTTCTATAATTTGGCCGCTATGAGTTCTGTAGGGGATTCATTCAAGCAGCCATCAGCTACATTTGAATTCAATACCATAAGTGTACTTAATATTTTGGAGGCGATTCGACACGTCTCGCCAAAGACCAGGTTTTACCAGGCATCCAGTAGCGAAATGTTTGGGAATATTGGCAAATCCAGATTGCCTATAAAGGAGTCATTTCTATTTCATCCAGCTAGTCCATACGGTATTTCCAAGGCATCTGCTCATTGGTTAGCCGTAAATTACCGCGAGGCATATAAGCTGGATGCTTGCTGCGGTATTTTGTTTAATCACGAATCCGCCCTTCGTCCTTCACACTTTGTAATAAAGAAGGTGATTCGAACCGCGATTCGGATTAAGAATGGTGATGAAGACAGCTTGGCTTTAGGTAATTTGGCAATTGTGAGAGATTGGGGTTATGCGCCGCTGTATGTTGATGCTATGTGGCGTATGATGCAGCAAGAGAAAATGGATGATTTTTTGATTTGCTCAGGGATACCAACCAGTCTGAATGGCTTTGTGACGGCTGTTTTCAATCATCTTGACTTGGATATGTCACGCTATGTTACCGTGGATACTTCACTTTTAAGAGCTCTTGACCTGGAGATCATTTATGGCGACAATGGAAAGGCAAAGACCCAACTTGGATGGGAGTATAGCCTGACTACTGAATTGCTGATTCATCAGCTTATTAGCGATGAGAAGGAATTGCTTAAGTGGGAGGTAAAGACTGGAAACCGGCTATGAAGGTTGTCTACTTTCATCGTAAGCCCCGGCCCGATTTTAATTTTAGCGTAGAGAACTTGTTTAAATTTGTCAGAAGTCATCTTCCGCCTCATGTGGATTGGGAGGTGAAGGAGTTGCGCTATTTCAGCAGTGGACTATTTAAGAGGCTTTATATAGGCATTGAAGCGCTCTTTTCTCAGAAGGGGATTAATCACATTACTGGCGACGTTAATTTCATCGCGCTATTCCTCAAGAAGCGCTACACCGTGCTTACCATTCTTGATTTGGGATTACTAAATCATTCCAAAGGATTTGCCCGTTGGTTATTGAAACTGTTTTGGATTCAGTTACCTGTTAGGAGATCGGCTATCATCACTACGATTTCGCAATCGACGAAGAATGAACTATTGAGGCATGTAAGAGTAGATCCTGCTCGTGTCAAGGTAGTCTATGTGCCAATATCAGAGCGGTATGTATTTGATCCAAAAATGTTTAATAAAGCAAAACCCACTATTCTACAAATTGGAACTAAACCCAATAAGAATGTAATTCGACTTGTACGGGCATTGGTTGGGATTTGTTGCAAGCTGGAAATAGTTGGAGACGTGAACGATGAGCTAGCCACAGAGATCAGAACATGCAAAATCGAATTTGGTCACTCGAAAAACCTTTCGGATGAACAAGTGCATGAAAAGTATAAGCAAGCTGACATCGTATCATTCGTGTCTACGTACGAGGGCTTTGGGATGCCAATTGTTGAGGCAAATGCTATAGGAAGACCGGTTGTAACCAGCAATCTCTTGTCCATGCCGGAGGTTGCTGGAAATGCAGCGATTCTAGTTGACCCTTTTGATGTTAGTTCTATAAGAAATGGAATCATGCGTCTGATTGAGGATGATTCATTGAGAGAAGAGTTGATTAGAAATGGACTTGCTAACGTCAAACGCTTTGACGTTAGTCAAATTGCAAGGCAATATACAGGGATCTACGAATTGCTTAGTGAGAATAGGTCCTAGGAAGTATGTATCCTTACTAAATTGGAATTGACAAAAAGGTTTTAGAGCATGGTGAATAATTTAATTGCATATTCCCTTTTAGGCTGTGTTTTCTTCCTATTGATATGGAAGGCAGGACGGTCATTTCCATTACTATACCTCTTTCTATTTACCTTTTATGTTCAATACATATTTTCGACCTACCTGATTTACAATGAGTATGAAGTCCTGAAGAGTCAGATGCCGATTGGGCAGAATCAGCTATTTTCCTTCATGATTCCTGCAATGCTAGCATTGTTCATCGGTGTGTTTGTTCTCAATAGAGACTTGCCATTGAAGGACCTAGTAATTCGGATTGATCAAGAAGAAGCATTCTATATGGGTTTAGGCCTGCTTGTAGTGGCTTATAGTTTCGAGGCTATTGCTGTCTTTGAGATTGCGTCTTTGGGGTCAGTGCTTTCGTTTACTAAATATCTTAAATATGTTGCCGCCTTTTGTTTTTTGTTTAGTAAGTCGAGATTGAAGATTTTATTAATCGGCCTAATTTATGTCGAGCTAGTATTTGAAGTCCTGCAGAGTGGTGTCTTCATGGACTTCATTATCTGGTCTACATATCTTTTCTTTATGATCAACCTGGCTTATCGTTTTGCTTTTGGGATTAGGGCCGGTTTTGTTGCCGTGGGAGTCCTGGTATTGATAGTGATTCAAAGTGTGAAGGGAGAATATCGAGCCGCCACTTGGTCCGGAAAGCGAGAAGCAGGGATTAGTCTGTTTACTGAATTGGCGGAGAGGAGTGCTTTGGAAAACACAGGCGCTTCATTTTTCAAAGCAAAGGGAGTCGTTGGTACTATTGGCCGTCTAAATCAAGGTTGGCATTTGGGGATGGTACTTCGGCGAGTGCCAAAGAAGGAACCATTTTCTGAGGGGCAGGAGATGGCTGGGGATATTGCAGCCTCTTTTACACCAAGATTGTTATTCCCCGATAAGAAGGTCACGCATACCAATGAGAAATTCTATAAATACACTGGCCATAAATTGTCCAAAAAGACAGCGATGACAATTGGAATATTGGGAGATTTCTACATAAACTTTGGATGGTGGGGTTCCTTAGCGATGCTGTTTGTATTTGGCGCATTGATTTCATGGCTCCTTAGACGATTTATCATACTGTATGTTATTCCGGATCCGATTAATGTTGTCTGGATACCATTCATGTTCACCTATTTGGTTAGGGCTGATAATGACTTCTATGTTTTCTTTAATGGTCTTGTGAAAGGGTTTCTGGTCTTTCTGCTGGTGAATTTCGTTCGTAAGCAAATTTGGCCGACGCGCTATTGGCAAAATATTCGTTGAAAGCGAGACGAGTCTTTTTTATGTATCCCTTCTATTGGCCTCTTTATAAGGCAGGAGGTCCAGTGCAGTCGCTAATGAACCTTGTGTCTTTCCTTAAACCTGAGATTGTTTTCTACACTATTTCCTTAAACCGGGATATTGATCACCAACCTCTCGACAAGGTATTGAGTAAGGATCGTTGGAACGTCGGCCCGAATGGCGAAAACATTTTTATCACTTCGTCGATCTCTCCATCACTGATTTTAACAAAATTGCGGGAAGTTCGGCCTCATACCATTTTTGTAAATGGTATATTCCATTGGCATACGTCCTTTTTTGGCCTCGTGATTGGAAGAATGATGGGTATTAGAACCGTAATTTCGCCGCGAGGCATGCTTCAGGATTGGGCTTTGAGAAGGCACTGGCTGAAGAAGCGGATCTATCTAGGCGTATTTCGTGTTGGGGTTGGTAGTCGACAGGAGTGGCACGCAACAGACAGCCGTGAGAAGGATGAGATTCTTAAGGTCTTTGGTCCATTTCAGAAGGTTCATGTTGCTCCAAATATTCCCAGACGACCTGTTCAGCCCAAAGCACTTGAATTCCCGGAGGTAACGGGAAAGATCCGTTTGGTCTTTCTTTCGTTGATTAGCCCAAACAAGAATCTCCATCTTATCATACAAGCTGTTAATGGGTTGGGGGGAAGGTTCATGCTGGATATTTATGGTCCAATTGCGGACGAGGAATATTGGTCCCAATGCGATGCTCTGATTAGTGAAAAGGCTGAAGTATCTTATAAGGGCGCAATACCACCATGGAATGTGCCAAACATTCTTCAACAGTATCACTTTTTTGTTCTGCCCACTCAGGGGGAAAACTTCGGACATGCAATTTTTGACGCATTTGCATCAGGCACTCCAGTAATAATTTCTAGGACTACTCCATGGAAAAACGTCACAGAAGATAATCTTGGATTTTATACAGATATCGATGGGTCTGACGATTTGTGTAGTCAGTTGGAAACGGTAAGTAATCTCAGTGATAGTACGTATAGTGAAATGCGAGTAAATGCAACGAGGTTTGCGGAGCAATACTGGGCTAGCAAGGATTATGTGAAGGAGTATGGTTTCCTATTTCAATAATGACAATGACTCAAGGGAAGCAGCGAAGACTGTGGACTAGGATTCATATGAGAAGATACACGCCTTTGATTGAACTTTCCTTTGCGTTTGTGCTTGCGTATTGGATTATCACCACTTGGTTCGCCGGAACTGTGAAGTTTGAGGACTTAGCTTTGGGCACAGAAACAGCAAGTTATCAAGCTCTGGATAGCAATGGTAAGTTAATCCATATTGTCAGGATCAGCGGGGCAGAGGAGAAGGAGTTTGTTGATAGTTGGAGAGCGAGGGGCGAAAAGAAGGTTACTCTTTTCCTGGGCAACTCCCAGATGCATAGCATCAATCAAAAGCGGGAAGATGAGGTTAACTTCCTGGAATTGATATTCAGAAATGCGCTCAATGACAGCTCCGAAGTACTTGGTAATAGCCTGCCCAATGCCGGCTTGCAGGAATTCTACCTTTCCTATATGTATTGGAAAGACCGGCTACCTCTGCAAATCATTGTAATTCCTCTGTTCATGGATGACATGCGGGAAGATGGTATCCGGAATGTATTTTTTACTAAGTTAATCGATGAGAATTATCAGGTGGAAAGGGATTCTTCTCATCTAGCCCAGAAGATTAACAAGAACTTGCGCGATTATTGGTCGAGCAATCCCAACAGCAAGACATCTGCACAAGACGATGATTTGGCGGCGTTAAAAGAGACCCTGCAAGAGAAGGCTGAGATATACCTCAATGCCCAACTGACCGAGAACTCCCTGGCCTGGAGCAATCGGCAAAATGTGCGCGGAGATGTTTTTAGTTGGGTCTATAGGTTGCGCAACACAGTGTTTGGAGTCGGTGCCAACAGCATCCGGAGAATGATACCGCAGCGGTATGATGACAATATGGAATCATTAAGGTTGATACTGACCAAATGCAGAGAGTACAAACACAAGGTCTTATTGTATATCCCTCCAATCCGTCCCGATACCACGCCTCCGTATGCCCCCGAAGAATACATGAATTTTAAGGATGCGGTTGTTCGAATTGCACAGCATTCTGGTGCTGATGTGGAGTTCCGAAATTATGAGAATATTGTTCCTGGCCCTTTATGGGGCTTTCAAGCGGCCACCAATCTCATGTCAAAGCGGGAAGTTGACTTCATGCATTTCCAATACAGGGGGCATGAGATCTTGGCTGATTCACTACAGCATGTATTGATGGGAATGAGCAACAAGTAGCGTGATTTTCAATTCAGTAACATTTATTGTATTTCTCATTTTGGTGGTAGCCCTTTATTGGACGCTTCCATTGCGATTGAAGAAGTGGATGCTATTGATCGTCAGTTGCATATTTTATGGTTTCTGGAAATGGGAGTACCTGAGTGTGATGTTTATTTCTGCGCTCACGGATTATTACACCGCACTTGCCATTGGGAATACTGCTGCAACTGATAAACGGCGGCGGAACGCCCTGTTGGCGGTTACACTGGTTGTAAACCTCGGCCTGCTATGTTATTTCAAGTATTTGTATTTTTTCACGGAGAACACGAACGGATTGTTGGAACTCCTGGGTTTTCATTACCAGTTCCCGTTGCTCCATGTATTGTTGCCCTTCGGGATAAGCTTCTACACATTTGAAACGATCAGCTATACGGTGGACGTCTATCGTGGTTTGATCAAACCTGAGAAGACGTTTGTTGACTATGCATTGTTTGTAACGTTTTTTCCCAAGTTGGTAGCGGGCCCCATTCAACGCGCTTCTGAGCTCCTCGTTCAATTGAAAACGCGCCCGGCATTTCAGCTGGATTTTGTTACGGATGGAATCAAGAGAATCCTGTATGGATTGTTCCTGAAAGTTGTTTTGGCAGACAACATTAGCCCCTTGGTGGATGAGGGCTTTTCCGTAAGTGCCGCAACGCTATCAGCGATAGATGTGTGGACCCTGGCTTTTCTCTTTGGGTTTCAGATCTACTTTGATTTTTCAGCCTATTCTCATATTGCCGTCGGAGCCGCAAGGCTGATGGGTATCACCATCCCTGAAAACTTTAACTATCCCTATATCGCCTCCTCGTTTAAGGACTTTTGGAAGAGATGGCATATTTCCTTGTCGTCTTGGATAAGAGATTACCTTTATCTGCCGCTGTCCGGGGTGAGGGTAACAAAGACCACGGGAAAGGGTGGCATCGGGGAGGGTTTGGAGGCGACAAGCACGCAAACAAAAAATGGCGCTCTGTTTCTTACATGGGGGATCATGGGTCTCTGGCATGGTGCGAATTGGACGTTTGTCTTTTGGGGCCTATATCATGCGACAATGATCTTCATGGAACGCATATTGCGGCCGATAAAGAAGCGCATACCGTTCCTTGAAGCCCGCCTTGTCGGGTGGTTATTGGTATTGCCCCTGGCTATGCTTAGCTGGATCCCATTTAGGGCTGCAAATCTGAAAGACACCTTCTTGATGATGGGAAAGGTTTTTGTGCCCCGGTACTATCTGTTTTATACCATGAGGGAGAACGTCTATATCATTGCAGCGCTCTTAGTCTTGCTATTTCTTCTGAGTTATTTTTTCACCACTTACCTGGAGGAAAGACTGAAACGCATTGGACCACTGTATTTCTGTTTGAATTGTGTCCGTTACACATTCATTATCATCCTCGTCTTTACTTTTCTGAGGCCAATCAGTCAATTTATCTATTTTCAATTTTAGCCTGATGTACATCCTCGGCCTTAACGCCCACCACGCAGACTCTTCCGCCGCCATCTTTAAAGATGGCGTTCTTATTGCGGCCACTGAAGAAGAACGGTTCCGTCGCATTAAACACTGGGTGGGATTCCCGAGTGAGGCGGTGAAGTTCTGCTTGCAAGAGGCCGGGATAACGTTGAAAGAGGTTGACCATATTTGCATTGGGCGAGACCTCAGGGCTAAATTCTGGAGGAAGGTTGGATTTGTTCTGAAAAATATTGGCAAGAAGAATACCCTGTTGTCGGATCGGCTGAAGAACTCCAGTAAGGTGGCCAGCCTGGAGCATGAGCTTGCAGCCATCAGTGGATTAAGCGAATCGGAGATCAAGCCCCGCATCGTTCAAGTCGAGCACCACCGCAGTCACCTCGCTTCGGCTTTCTTCGCCAGTCCATTTGAGGAAGCGGCCATACTCTCTATTGATGGCTCCGGAGATTTTACCACTACCATGATTGCGGTTGGTCGTGGCAACCAGATCGAGGTTCTTGATTCTGTGGATTTTCCGGTCTCCGCTGGATTGTTTTACACGGCCTTTACACAGTACCTGGGCTTCCCGCACTATGGGGATGAATACAAGGTAATGGGCCTGGCCCCTTATGGCAAGCCGGTATTTGCGGAAGAGATCCGAAAAGTTTTACACTTCAAACCAGACGGACTGTTCGGATGGGATGCGTCCTATTTTGCCAGCCCTACCGAGATCAAACTGGATTATTCTACGTCTGTCCCGGTCATTTCCACCCTGTACGGGAAGAAGATCGAAGATATTTTCGGACCTGCCCGCAAGCCCACGGAAGAGCTAACTCAAAAACATAAGGACATCGCCGCCAGTGTTCAATTGGTCTGCGAGGAATTGATCCTTCACATTCTGAATAAACTTCAAGACCGAACGGGATTGGGAAACGTTTGTATTGCCGGCGGCGTGGCACAGAACTCGGTAGCCAATGGAAAGATTTTGGAGAAGACTGCCTTTAAGAATCTCTACATTCCTTCTGCCGGTCATGATGCGGGTATCAGCATGGGCAGTGCGCTGTATGTGCATAATCATGTGCTCCGTAATAAACGCGCCCCAGCGATCTACAGTGCCTACACGGGCAGCAAGTTTTCCAATGATGAGATTGAGACTTTTCTCAAGGGGCAGGGTGTGAGTTACCGTCGTCTGCCGGATGATGAACTATTCGAGAAAATCACGGATAAGCTGCTGGAGCCGGGAGTAGTAGGCTGGTTTTCGGGAAGGGCAGAGTTTGGTCCGAGGGCATTGGGTGCACGCTCCATCCTCGCCGACCCGCGCAACCCAAAGGCGAAAGACTTGCTTAACTCGAAGATCAAACGTCGAGAAAGCTTTCGCCCGTTCGCCCCGTCTATTCTGAAAGAATACACCAGTGAGTATTTTGAAAAAGTCGAGGACGTTCCGTTCATGGAGAAAGTATTTCCCATCCGTCCCGAAAAGCGCTCCATCATCCCGGCGGTAACGCACGTGGATGGCACGGGCAGGTTGCAAACGGTCATGAAGGAGGTATCGCCCCGGTATTACGGTCTCATAGAGTGCTTTAGAAAGAGGACGGGAGTCCCGATCTTGTTGAATACTTCGTTCAATGAGAATGAGCCCATCGTCAATACCCCGCAAGAGGCGCTGAATTGTTTTTTGCGCACTGAAATGGATATGCTTGTGTTGGAGAACTGCTTGATTGAGCGGGGTTAAATGCATTTAACCGCAGAGCCGCAGAGCCGCTGAGGAATAGGCGCAAAGGACGCCGAGAAGAATTTGATCCGATAATCTGTGTGAATCCGTGTAATCTGTGGCAAAGTGCATTTAACCGCAGAGGTCGCTGAGGAATATGCGCAAAGAACGCCGAGAAAAATTTGATCCGATAATCTGTGTGAATCTGTGTAATCTGTGGCAAAGTGCATTTAGCCGCGTTCCGGAATGAAGATTTCCCTCCTCACCGTTTCCTTTAATTCCGCAGCTACCATCGGTGATACCATCCGCTCTGTGCGGGAGCAAACCCACAACAACATTGAGTACATCGTCGTAGACGGGCAATCCAAAGATTCAACGCTGGATATTGTCCGCAACGCCGGCAACGTGGTAACACGCTGGATCAGTGAGCCCGACCATGGCATTTATGACGCGATGAACAAGGCTATCCGCCTGGCCACCGGGGACGTAGTAGGCATCATCAACTCAGATGATTTTTATGCCACCCCGCAGATTCTTTCCTCCGTCGCTGATGCATTTTCTGATCCTTCCGTGGATGCGGTCTTTGGCGATCTGGTCGTTGTTGATCCTCAGAATCTGGGAAAAGTAGTTCGGCGGTATTCTTCCGCCCGATGGAACCCAGAAAAATTCGCCTGGGGTTTCATGCCTGCCCATCCAACCTTCTTTGTACGCAGGAAATTCTATGAGGAGATCGGCCTCTTCAAGACCGATTACCGCATTGCTGCAGACTATGAATTACTAATCAGGTTCTTGTTTGTGAATCGGCTCAGGTATCGCTACCTGCCGTTAACGATGGTTCATATGCGCAGGGGAGGAGTAAGTTCGCGAGGCCTGATGAGTAACATCATACTCAATCGGGAAATTCTCAGGGCCTGCAAGGAAAATGGAATCTACTCAAATGGGTTCATGGTGTATAGCAAGTACTTTCGGAAATTGTTTGAGTTAATTTGATGCAATTAGCTGCGTGAGGAAGATTCTTATTACCGGTATTTCAGGATTTATTGGTAGGAACCTGGTTCATGCCTTTAAAGAGACCACGGGCATTCAAATTTTTGGCCACAGCCGTAATCCGGTAGCACAACTTCCAGTCCAATGGCTTTCCGATATAAGCGCCGGGTCATTGGACGATGCAGGCATAGATTCGGTTATTCACCTTGCCGGCATTGCACATGATCTCAAAGGAAAATATACGGCAGTTGATTACCAGGCTGCGAATGTAGATCATGCAAAATCTGTTTTTGATGCGTTCAGGGAATCCGGGGCAACCCGATTTATTTTTTTCAGTTCCATCAAGGCCGTAGCGGACACAGCCCCCGAGCCAGTAGATGAGTCAGCGCAAGCATTGCCCTTAACCGAATATGGGAAGTCAAAGAGAAGGGCAGAGGAGTACTTGCTCTCTGTAGCGCTTCCGGATGATAAGCGCTTCTACATCTTCAGGCCTTGCATGATTCATGGCCCTGACAACAAGGGTAACCTAAACGCACTGTTAAAATTCGTCAGGATGCCGGTGCCCTATCCGTTTGGAACATTCAATAACCAACGGTCTTTTCTCAGTATGGAGAACTTGATTGCGATCATACGAACCTTCATGTACAAAGACATACCCTCGGGCATCTTTCATCTGGCGGATAATGGATATCTGTCTACAAGGGAGCTCTATGAATTAATCAGCGGTGTGCTGGGAAAAAAGCCCTGGATTTGGAATCTTCCGCCAGCAGTGGTTAAAAGTTTTGCATCAGCCATAGGCAAGCAGGATGTGCTGATTAAATTGACGGAGGATATGAAAGTCTCCAACGCCAAATTGCTTCAGTACCTTGAAGGACCACTTCCTGTGGATATGCGCGAAGGGTTGAGACGCACAATACGTTCGATGAATGGATAGTCAGTTGCTGATATTTGTGGCGATCGGTGCAGGGCTCCTGGCCACGGAGCTTTTGTATTTCCGTGTGGCCCTGAAATTCAGAATCGTAGATCATCCAAATGACCGGAGTTCACATATGAGGCCGGTTATTCGAGGGGGAGGGGTGATCTTCTTTGTGGCAATCGTTTTTTGGTTTCTTCAGTCAGGATTTTCCTGGCCATGGTTTGCAGCGGGTACGCTTATCATAGCTGTGGTCAGCTTCTTCGATGACATCATTTCGCTTAATCCCCTTGTTCGCTTCCTCGTGCAACTGTGTGCTGTGTTGCTCTTGTTCGCCCAACTTTGGCCGATTCATTGGCCTGCATATTTGCTGATTCTCGCAGTGGTTATGTGTGTCGGCACGCTCAATGCGTTCAATTTCATGGACGGGATCAATGGGATTACGGGGATATATGCCATGGTCACGCTGGTAACGTTTGGCTACATTCAGATTTACTATCAACCCTTTACGGATATTTCGTTGCTGATCATCATGGCAATCGCTGTAGTGATCTTTCTCTTTTTCAATTTTCGCGTCCGGGCGCGATGCTTTGCCGGCGATGTGGGGAGCGTGACGATTGCCTTTGTGTTGATCTTCATACTGCTCCAGCTGATCCACGTGACGCACAACTTGCTGTGGCCTTTGGTTTTTCTGGTTTATGGTACCGATTCGATCGTCACCATTGTATTGCGGATCAGAAGAAGAGAAAACATTTTTACGCCTCACCGTGCGCATTTGTTTCAATACCTATCCAATGAAATGAAATGGTCGCACCGGCAGGTTGCGTTGCTCTTTGGGGGTATTCAGGTTATGTTCAACGTGATTGTCGTGGGATCACTAGTCCAGAGGCAGGTGTTTCTCCCGGTTCTGGCTACGGTTGTTTTTTTTCTAGTCTACGTAGCGGTGAGAGGTTGGGTAGCTAGACAAGTCAAGAATTCCGGCGCTTCATCCGATAGTGTCGCTGCGTAATAATGAAATACGTTTGTACGGCTGCCGCGGGACACCGGAACGCGAGACGCCGTCCGGTGCATTTGTGCGGCTGCTGCGGGACACCGGAACGCGAGACGCCGTCCGGTGCATTTGTGCGGCTGTCGCGGGACACCGGAACGCGAGACGCCGTCTGGTGAGACATTCCATAGGGTGTTGTGTGCGGCTTGATGAAATGCCTTTGTGCGGCTGCCGGAACGTAGAGGCGCCGTCCGGTGCATTTGTGCGGCTGCCGCGGGACACCGGAACGCGAGACGCCGTCCGGTGAGACATTCCATAGGGTACTCCTCTGCGTCTCTCCGACTCTGCGGTGAATAAGCCTCCCGAACTTTCGTAATTTGCATGCCATTGCCCTCGAGCCAGATGCCGGGAATATATGTGTCTTTCGTTAAACCAATCGTTGACCGGATAGCTGCCGCAATGGGTATCATCCTCTTGTCGCCATTATTCCTGGCTACGGCTTTTGCCTTTTTGATCACACGCCATTTCCCAATGATCTTCAAACAGCTGCGAACGGGCAAGGATGGTCAGCCGTTCACGTTGTACAAGTTCAGAACGTTGGCGACTGATGATAGCCTGCCGTTGCCTGAGCGGAAATTCTGGATGGGCTCCTTTCTGCGCACCACAAGCCTCGATGAACTACCTCAGCTCTGGAATGTTCTCACGGGGGATATGTCTGTCGTGGGTCCCCGGCCGTTACCGCTCGAGTACCTTCCGCTTTACTCGGAGGAGCAACGAAGGAGGCACACCATGAAGCCCGGCATCACCGGCTGGGCGCAGGTGAATGGCCGGCATGGCATTTCATGGCAGAAGAAGTTCGAGCTCGATGTTGAATACGTGAATAACCAATCTTTCATCCTCGACCTGCGCATTCTTCTTAAAACCATTGTGCTACTTTTATCCTTCCGAAAAGACATCTCACTCACGGAACAACCCTTCCGCGGAAATCCTAACACCTAACGCCTAATACCCAACACCGAACACCGAACACCGAACACCGAACTCCCAACACCGAACGCCCAACACCCAATACCCAACTCCTAACTCCCCCCATGACCCGCACTCCGCTATCCTACAATGAAATCGATGCTGATGGCTTGTCTGCGGTTCTGAAATCATATCAAGGTCGGGACCATCAGGAAATCGTGCATGACTTTGAGCAACGGTTAGGCACCGAAGTAGGATGCTCTAATGTAACAGCGGTGCAATCGGGAACAGCGGCGATGCACCTTGCGTTGCGTGTTGTTGGTGTTCAGCCGGGTGATTTTGTTATCGCCCCAACCTTTGCCTATGTAGCTTCCGTAAGTCCAATACTGTACCTGGGTGCTCATCCGGTTTTGATTGACAGTGAGGAACTTACGTGGAATATGGATCCCGTGTTGCTGGAACAGGGCATCACCCAAATCTGTAGCTTGGGAAAAAAGGTGGGAGCCATTGTTGTGGTGCATAATTACGGAATGCCCGCACGTATGGATTTGATTTTGCCGATTGCGAAAAAATGGGGCATCCCCCTTATCGAGGATGCCGCGGAATCTTTTGGATCCAGGTTCCGTGGGAAATGGACAGGAACACTGGGCGATGTCGGAGTCTTGTCTTTCAATAGCAACAAGGGAGTGACCGCATTTGGCGGAGGGGCACTTGTCTCAGGTAATCCGGATATCATTGATAAGGCCAGGTACCTGGCATCGCACGCCCGCTCTGCGGTTCAATACTACCAGCATGAGGAAGTAGGACACAACTATCGCATGAGCCCGCTGATCGCTGCGTATGGGTTGTTGCAGTTGACGCGGATGGCAGAGTTGCTTCGGTTAAGGAAAGAGATTTATGAGCACTATCGCTCACTCGGTGAAAAGTTTGGGTTGCGTTTCCAGGCGGCAGGACCGGAGGTTGATTTTCAACCGTGGTTACCCGCCTGCATTCTTCCTCAGGATGTACATCCCGGAGAGGTTCTCGAACGCTTGGCTCGCGCGAATATCGAGGGAAGGAGACAGTGGAAGCCGATGCATCATCAGCCGCTTTTTAAGGACGCTCTTGCCTTTGGCGGGACGGTTGCTGAAAAGTTGTTTGATCAGGGCTTGTGCTTGCCGTCTGGAGGTGAGCTTAGCCTTGAGGACATAAAACAAATTGTCGACATAGTAGTCCGTCGCTGAAAAATCCCTTTGACCATCCATCTCCCCCCTCTCTGCTTCGGAGAGGGGCCGGGGGTGAGGCCTTCTTGATCCGGGCCGAATACACAATCACAAATTACAATTAAGTATTTTAGAGCCATGAAAGACCTCGCCATCTACGGTGCCGGCGGCTTCGGTCGCGAGACTGCCTGGCTGGTGCAGCAGATCAACCAGGTCCAGGACCAATGGAACCTCCTGGGCTTTTTCGATGATGGCGTAATACATGGAAAACTCGTCGATGATTTACCTGTCCTTGGCGGATTGGCGGAACTCAACACATGGGGAACTTCACTGGATATTGTTGTGGCCATCGCGGATCCGCAGGTTCGGAGGACGTTAGTTTCCTCGATCAGCAACAAGCACGTTCATTTTCCACTGTTGATTCATCCGTTGGCAAACACGGGAGCCATTGGGAATAGTTTTGGCAAAGGAAGCATTATCACAGCCGGCGTGATTTTGACGACAGGTATTCACCTTGGTGACTTTGTGATTGTTAATCTTTCATGTACCGTTGGCCATGACGTGCGCATCGGGAAATTTTCCACGCTCATGCCGTCATGCAGTATTTCAGGCAACGTCGCCATTGGCGAATGTGTGTTGATCGGAACAGGGGCGAGGACCCTCCAGAATCTTTCCATCGGCAAGAACGCCGTGGTAGGTGCGGGCGCGGTTGTGTTGGAATCGGTTGAGGCAGACACTACAGTTGCCGGCGTACCGGCCAAAAAGATATCCGTGTGAAACTGCTGACTGAAAACAAGCAGGCCCTCCGGTTCATCGGGGTGTTTATTGCGGTTTATATCCTCCTGAATTCAGTCTACGGGTTGTTTGTCAACCACTACGCGCCGACCTCTGATCCTTTTACGCAATGGATTGCCCGTCAGGTAGTTTGGTGCCTCGGCTTCTTTGATCCAAGCATCGCGCAGTATAGATCGGATGTGGCCGAGTACATCGCCATTTCGAACGATCAGCAGAACCTGATCTATGTATTCGAGGGCTGCAATGGGTTGAATGTCGTCATCGTGTATGTCAGCTTCCTTCTTGCTTTTCGTGGACCGGGCAGGCTATTGATTTGGTTTGTCCTACTGGGTATTCCCGCAATTCATTTTCTAAACCTAGCGCGAATAGGATTATTGTATGGCGTTGCCTTGCATTTCCCTGACCAGCTCTACTTCTTTCACAAGTACCTCTTCACCGGATTCATTTATGTTTTTGTATTTGCCATTTGGTACGGCTGGATCCGGATGGTGTCAAGCAAGCGCAATGGTCAAGATTGATTTCAGGCACGCGGTGATGATCTCCAGCGGCCTGGCTATTATCGTAGTCACCTATCTTTTTCAGGAGCAGTTGGATTTTGGCTTTGGGGATATTTCTGAGGTCAAGGGCTTTGTGATCCGCAAGACATGCCGCGTCTTATTGAATGATGCAGGGATGATTTTGGTAATTATTGGGTTATTCAACAAGCCAACAGTAACTCGCCTTGCGCTGGGTATACAGGTTATTGATGCCTTGGTAATGTTACCCTTGTACTTCATAGTAAAACTATCATGGGAAGGGACATCCGAGATTTCATCGCCGTTGCTTTCCCAATTCCACCGCCTCATTGTCAATCCTACGCTCATGCTGCTCCTTATTCCGGCGGTTTATTTTCAAGAGCGCTTCAGGAAGAGGGACTAAAAGTGTCCCTGTGGCAATTCTGCAATCCACCGCCAATTAGGCCATTTTTGGCTCCCATTCCCTGTTATTGGAGCCGATCCCTGGTTTAGAATACCCCTCTTTTAGGTACTCAAAATTGCATGATTGAGGAGTCCCATTTCCTTCAAGCGCGAGACATTTTATCGATCCAACAACTGACGTCAGTCAGCATAATGCCAAGTGCCTGAATATGAGAATATTATAGGAAATGAGGGTTTCATTTTTTTGGACGATCCCAAAAGGTTCAGCACCTGCATATTATCTTATGAAATTGGTTACACCTAACGGGTTTTGGGCATCCATACTGTCATGTTATTTCTTATTTTTGTAGGCTTAGCTAAAGCAATTTTATGGGTAAAATAGGGGCATTGGTAGTTTTCATGTTGATCGGGAGCACTGCCTCAGCGCAGTTCTTTCAAACAAATGGAGCTGGGGGTGGTACCTGGAGTGTGAATACCACTTGGCTTGAAAGTACTGATGGTATTCAGCCATACCTTGCAACGTTAAATGTCCCGACGTCAGCGAACAGCGTCGACATTCAGATAATTGGTAACGATGTAGTAACTGTAACCGGCCCAGTAACCATCGATGGTACTACAGTAGGTGCAACAGCGACCCTCACAGTTAGCAGCACAACGCTCACCTTGGCGAATAATACCAATGCTTTGGTCGTCAATGGCACAGTGACCGTGACAGGAACGGGCGCTATTACAAATCCCGCAGCAGCTAATTTTCAATTCAATAATTTATCCCACTTCATACATAACCGGAACGGAGGAATTGTTCCTCCAGCCACGTGGATTACCGGGTCTGAATGTAACATTGCCGGAATCACGAATACTGTTCCAACTGGCCTTACTCAATCGTTCCATGACTTCACCTGGAACGCAACGACACAGAGCGCGACGATCAATTTGGCTGGAAACCTGACGACAGTGACTGGGAATCTTAGTGTAAGTTCTACGAATGGGAATCAGTTGCAGTTTGCTACGACTACTGCCCTGGTTATTGCGATTACAGGTGACCTTTTGATTTCAGGTAACTCAAGGGTCGCGTTTGTGACGACCGGTACTGGCGCAACAATTAACGTTGGTGGTAATTTCAACTATCAGTCAACCAATGCTACTGGCTCACCTTTAAAAACAACCGGATCCTACACGTTGAATGTAACTGGCGGTTTTGATATGAATGCAACCGGGGGACTGCTGCTTTTGAGTGGAGGGAATGGCAACACAGGTACAATGAACCTTACCGGGAATTTTTCTTTGACTGCCGGTACGCTTTCTGAAACAGGGAATGGGAGAGGGGCTGTAAATTTTGTGGGTAGCGGCACTCAAACGTTCACCAACACAGGCTCAATTACACTAACGATTGATTTCACCATTTCCTCTACATCTACTTTGGATGTTCTCAATGAATCTCCATTGGGAAGTGCCACAGCGACTGGGACTTTTACACTTAATGGAACAATTCGCCTGGGGTCTCTCAATACAACAGGCGCGCTGATAACCGGTCGTACGGCAGGTAACGTAATGACGAATGGAACGAGAACATTTGGGGCGAGCAGTCGTGTGGTCTACGCCGGCACGGGCGCTCAATTCATTGGCAGCGGTCATCCTACAACGGTCGGCGTGACAACAGAAATTGACAACGCGGCTGGTGTTACTTTTAACACAACGACAGTGGGTAATTCTGCGGCAACAATTCTAACTATCCCTGGAATCCTTGAGCTTACAAACGGCAATCTTAGTGTCGCAAGCACCGCAACAGCAAGGGGGTTGGTCTTGAGTACGGATATCCTGAATACCGGTGGAGCCGCAGTTTCATTTTCGGGCGCAAATTCTGATCTGACTGTTAATGGCGTTGGAGACTTTGGAGTTTTCCCATTCCCTGCTGGGGCCATCACTATTCGAAATTTTACAATGAACCGTACGGGCGGTGCAGGAGCTGTTCAGTTTGGCAATGATGTACTTATCACCTCTACAACTACGCTTACCAGCGGGACATTGTCATTCGACGGTCAGAACTTGACTTTGGGGAATGTTGGTGCTGCCGGAGGTAACTATTCTTCGGCGGGCGGTCAGCTGGCCTCCAGTGGCGGATCTGTGCTAACACTCAATGGGAGTACAGCCTTAGCCTCACCATTAAACTTTGACCCACTTAACAATACCCTTCAGGACCTGATTCTTAACAAGTCCAATGCAGGCCTTTCAGTTACGATTTCAAGTGCCCTGAATGTATCCAATGCACTTACTGTTCTCAACGGGCAGTTGAGTATTACAGGGAGCGCTCTTAGTATGGGCAATGCACCGGTACCAACGATCACCCTGAATTCTGCCGGATCAATCACCACATCAAGCCCTGCCGGCGGTCCATGGAACCTGATCTATTCGGGTACTACAGCAATTAATCCAACTGGTTTTGAGATTCCGGTCTCTGGTAGCTTGGTTAGTCTTACGGCAAGCAATACCAGTACCATTACACTCGATCAGATACTGGTTATTGGTGTAGGTGGCTTCACACAAACTTCAGGTACATTCAATGCAGGTGCGAACGCAATCTCAACAGCTTTTCTAACAATTACCGCTGGAACGTTTACAGCACCGAGCTCAACCCTGACGCTTAACGGTGGTCTGAACAACGATGACCTGACCATCGACGGAACGTTTACAAACAACGCGGGAACGGTTGTATTTGGCGGCACGGCTGACCAGACAATCCTGGGAACAGCTGCATCCACTACAAATTTCCGGAATATCACCATAAACCCGGCTGCTGAACTGGTCTCCCCAACGACACTGAATATTCAAGGAGACTTTTTCAACCAATTCACGTTCACACCAGGAGTTAATACGGTTAACTTTAGCGGAGGAAACGCGCAGGCCATTACGGGTACGGATGCCGGGTTCTTCAACTTCACTGTAAACAAGAGCGCCAATACGCTGTCGGTTAATTCGGCTCAGACGATAAACAACAACCTCACCCTTACTGCTGGAACACTGTCGATTGCAACGGCCGTGGATATGCCGAACGCTTCGAGCGTGATTACGCTTACGGCTGGTACAATGGCAATCACTGGTAATTTGCTTACGCTTGCGGATGGAGCAACGATTTCTCGGGCTGCGGGCACAATTACTACGTCAAGTCCAGGTGGTGGACCATGGAACCTAACCTATACGGGTGCTACAAAGACTACGGCATTTGAGATTCCAACTTTGGGTGCGATCAAGAACTTGACCGTAAATACTAATAATGCAACTACAGTCACGTTGGCAGTGGGTCAACCACTGAATGTTTCAGGTATTTTTACAATCCAGACCACAGGCCGCATCTTCACTTCCGGAGCAAACAATGTTTCAGTTGGTGGGTTCTCCAATGCCGGTACATTCAACGCGCCGACCGCCGGCGCAAGCAACGGAATGACTTTGGCGTTTACAGGAACGTTCACACCCGGCACATTCACGAGCACCGGAACGGTTCGTGTTGGCGCAGGCTTTACGATCACCATGACAGGAGCCTCTCCTCAGTTCTTCAATTTTGTAGTCGATGCAACTGGTACGTTCATCGCCCCAGCAACGCTGAACATCAACTCAACCTTGACCAACGACGGCACATTTACTGCAGGCACCGGTTTGGTGAACATCGTATCGACGACCTTGACGAAGACGATCAATGGTAGTGCAAAGATTACGTTGAATAATCTTACCGTGAATGGAAACGTTACAGCTAATCCGGATTTGATTAATGAGAATACAGTGGGCATCGATTTGGGCGGTATCCTAAATATGACTACTGCAGCAAACTCGACTTTCGATGCGGATGGAGCTGGGGGCGCCAGAGTGTTGACATTGCTTTCCACAGGACCGGTGACCTCGGGTACCTTTACGACGCAGGATGCCAGCATTGCGCAGATGAGTGTTGCAGCAGGCCAAGTGACAGGTAATGTTTCCGTACAACGGTACATGAATCGTCAGGGGGTTGGCTTGTATAACTTCCAGGTTTGGCGAAATATTTCATCGCCTGTCGCCACGACTGTTGCCGACATACAACAGGAGCTTCCCGTTATCGGATCTTTTCCGCAGACCGACTTTATACCAGGACAAACAGGTGATCCATCCATGTATAGTTATAGTGAACTGGTTACGGGCGATTTGGAGAACGGGTATGTGGCCTTTCCAGTCGCAGATGCGTCAGAAGCATTGTCACCGGGTCGTGGTTATTCGATTTTCATTTTTGGTAGCGACGTTCCCGTAAGCACGAATCTTAATTCGCAATGGGCAGTTTCAGGGACAGTTAACAGTGGAACACTGTCTATGCCAGTAACCTTTACATCGTCTGCTCCTACCGTGCTCGCCAACGATGGCTGGAATTTAGTTGGGAACCCCTATGCCTCCACGATTGATTGGCTCTCTGCCGGTTGGACCAAAACCAACATGGACGATGCCATTTACATGTCAGACTACAGTACGGCAAATCCCGTATTTGCATCCTTTGTTGCAGGCGTTGGGACGAACGGCGGAAGTCGATTCATCGCCACAGGTCAGGGCTTCTGGGTGAAAGCAAATGCTGCAGCTCCGGTTTTAACCATTAGGGAAACCGTTAAAGTTGCCGGAACGCAAACTACCTTCTTCCGCCAATCAGGCCCTACCGACTTGATCCGGATTGCATTGTCCAGGGATAATTTGACAGATGAAGCGGTGATCTATTTTTCAGACTCAGCTACCATCGCGTTTGATTCGAAATATGACGCACGTAAATTCAGAAACCCGTATTGGTACCTGAACCTGTCAACCATCTCGGCAAACGAGAAATACTCCATTAATGCAATGCCTTTGTCGGCATGCGCTGCCCAGGTGCCGTTAGACGTCAGTGATGTCACAACAGGAACGTATCAGTTGAGTTTCACCGAGTTTGAATCGATGAGTTCGGCGATGAAAATTCAATTCAGGGATAATTTTACAAATGCGCTCATCGATGTTCGGTTGAATCCAAATTATCCGTTCTCTGTGGATGAGACTGACCCGAATACGTTCGGCTCGGATCGTTTTAGTCTGGCGTTTACCTATGAAGGGGGCCTTGTGACAATCGCCAGCGAGACTCCAGGCGTTTGTGATACCGGAACCGGATTGGTCAATGTGACGAACAGTTCTTCAGATTACGACTATTCACTTATTAAGCCATCAACCGGCGCAGTGGTCGTAGCACCTACACAAGGAGAAGATGGTCCATTACGGTTGTATATCCCGGCAGATCAGATTACAGCAGGACAAAACCAATTTCAAGTAAAGGCAGCGAACAGGTATTGCACAAACCTGGAATCCACACTTCTGGTATCAATCAACTATGCTGCTGTCCCTGCGGCAGTCACCGTTACAGCAGGCACATCCTGCGGTACCGGGCATGCAGTTATAAGTGCTTCAGGTGCTCCGGCGGATGGACATTACAACTGGTATGATTCGCTGGAAGCGGTAAGCCCAATTCCGAATGAAATACTGGCTATCTACACAACGCCCGAGCTGACTTCAAGCAAAGCATATTATGTTGCCGCTGTCAATATCCTTGGCTGCGAAGGACCTTGGGTTGAAGTGATGGCGAATGTCTCGAATTTGGACCCTGCAGTCATTGAGATTGTTAACGCGTTTACACTTCAATCAAATTACCAGACGGGCAATCAGTGGTATCTCGATGGCAACCTGATTCCTGGGGCTACCAACAATACGTTACAGGCTGTTCAAAGTGGTGTATACCGATTGGATGTCACATTGAACGGATGTACCGTTACGGATAGCAAGGTATTTGCAGTAACCGCCATTGAACCTTCAAATTCTGGTGCAGCGGGGATAACGATCTATCCTAACCCCGTTAAAGAAACCTTACGGGTTAGTGTGGACGCTGATGCCAAGCCGGTGGGATCGATGTATAACCTCATGGGTGCATACGTCGGACCTGTCAACTTTGAATCATCAGGTTCCCGGTACAAAGGAGAGTATTCTTTCAATAAGGAAAGTTCAGGTTTTTACTTCCTGCGAGTTGAGCGCGGAAGCAAGGTTGACGTAGTTCGCATTATCAAAGATTGAGCGTAATGAAGATGAAATTCTTGAGGCTTTTATTTCTTACCGCATTTTTTTGCTTGAGTTTTTTCTTGGGTTCTGCTCAGCCGGGGGGTGGCGGAAAGCCGTGCCCTAAGCCACCTTGTCCACCAGCCGTGCCCATTACGGGAATTGAAATTCTTATCGGGGGCGGAGTACTACTTGGTTTGAAGCGAATGCTTGGCAAGGACAAATCAAATAAAGAATAGTGATCCGCTGGTGGATTGATCTGGTTCGCAATCTGCGCATATTGCCCCGCTGGGTAATTATCTTCATAGACCTTGCCTTCATTTCGTTTTCAGTTTTCCTGGGATTTCTACTTCGCTTTAATTTTTCATTTAACGACCTCACCGGGCAATGGCTCGAGCGGGGTGTACTCATCTATTCGCTCTGCGGACTAGTCTCCATCCTCCTCACGGGAAGCTATAAAGGCATCATTCGCTATACGGGTTTACAAGATGGAGCCAGGATATTGTTTATGGTCGTGTTGAACCTGGCCCTGGTTGTATCGGTCAATCTTTTCTATGCCTACAACAAGCTTCAATACGCAGTTCCGTATTCCGTCGTATTGATTAGCTTCCTGGGGTCATTTCTTTTGCTCTTCAATTATCGCCTCCTCGTGAAGTATATCTTCTCCTATTACAAGGATCAAATGCTAAAGCGGTCAAGGGTTATAATTTTTGGGGCTGGCAATACAGGAATGATTACCCGTCATGTCGTCGAGTCCTCAAAGCGAATGCGGGTGATGGGCTTCCTGGAGGACAATACGGATAAGATCGGCAAAGTGCTTGACGGGGTTATGATTTATAATGCAGGCAAGGTCCAACTGGAAGCCTTGCTGAAAGATAGGTCGTTCGACGAATTGGTTATTGCGGCCAAGGACATCGACCCGGAACGCCGGAATGAACTGGTAGAGCTTTGTATTCAGCATCAGATCCGTGTACGCCTGATACCGCCAATTGACCGGTGGGCCAAAGGTGAATTGAGCTTTAACCAGATTAAGGAAATCAACATTGAGGACTTACTGGGCAGGGAGGCCATCCGTTTGAATAAAGAGAATGTAGAAAGGGACCTGAAGGGAAAGCGAATATGTATTACTGGGGCTGCTGGTTCTATCGGCCGCGAATTGGTCCGCCAGGTCATTCAGTATCACCCGGAGTCTGTGATTGCGATTGATCAGGCAGAGTCTGCTTTGTATGAACTCGAGCGGGAAATGGTTGCCCTGGCGCCGTCTGCCAAGATCAATATCTTTCTTGTTGACATCACAAACAAGGAGAGAATTGCCGCGATATTCAGAGAGCAGAAGCCGGATTTGGTGTACCATGCTGCCGCCTACAAGCACGTCCCGATGATGGAAAGCAATCCATCAGAGGCAGTAGCCTGCAATATCCTTGGCACCAAGATTCTGGCTGATATTTCTGCCGAAACGGGTGTGCAGAAATTTGTAATGATTTCCACCGATAAGGCGGTGAACCCCACCAATGTGATGGGCTGTTCAAAGCGCATCGCCGAAATCTATGTTCAGTCTTTAAATAACTACACGACCGGAAAGGCTCACCGGACGGCTTTTGTCACAACTCGCTTTGGAAATGTGTTGGGATCCAACGGCTCGGTTATCCCATTGTTTAAGAAACAGATTGAGGCAGGGGGTCCGATAACGGTTACGCACCCGGAGATCACGCGTTTCTTCATGACCATCCCAGAGGCTTGCCAGCTAGTGCTTGAAGCCGGTACAATGGGGCAGGGGGGTGAGATATTCATTTTTGACATGGGTAAGTCCATGAAGATTCTTGACCTCGCCAAGAAGATGATCTGGCTGTCAGGTCTCGAGCCCGACCGCGACATTGAGATTCATTTCACGGGGTTAAGAGAAGGAGAGAAGTTGTTTGAGGAACTGCTCACGAACCAGGAGAACACCATCCCCACGCACCACAAGAAGATCCTTATCGCCCGCGTCCAGGAGTACTCCTACGATGAGATCAACCGGTATGTGGATCTGTTCCACGACCTTGTCAACGACCGCAACGAGCTGAAAATGGTGGCTTTAATGAAGGAACTCGTCCCCGAGTACAAAAGCAACTACAGCCGCTACGAAGTGCTCGACACCCAGCGATTCAGCGAGTTGAGCTAGTCCAGGACGTTACGTTATTGGGGATTCTTTATCGATAAGTCAGTCGTTTACTGTTTCATGGACTACCGATCAGGTACTACCAACCAGATGGCCGCCACTATGAAGGGGTTCCTCCAATCAACGAATCAGCAAATAACCGAATCAACGAATTACTTCCTCAACCCGCCACGCTTGTTGTATCGGTAGAAAGCCTTCTTGTTGTGCTTTGTCTTTTTGGGACCACCGCCGCCCTGAAAGAAATTAATGGGCAAGAAATATTCCAGCTTCACATTGTATAGAATATATCCGTCATTGGTTTTTGGGTTACCGCGGATATCTCCGGTAACCTTGAGCGGCTCTGGCGGAGTAAGCTCTCCACGACGATCTGATAATGCAGCGGAAATGGGATTGGAAAATAATGATGCGTCATTGTGGATCGTACTAACATCATCCAGGTAGTCTGTAAATGTTAGTCGGTAGCCTCCTTCAAACGAAAGGTTCATAAAAGGTCCGAGCTTAAATCTAACCCCCAGACCCATCGGAATAACGAGTGTAAATGTGCTATAGCTAACTAATTCAGTTTGAAGTTCAGGTAAGGAGTAAGTTGTTCCTTGATAATCGGTGGTTGGGTTGAAATAACACAAGCCAATACCTGCGAATCCGTAAACATTGAAGGCAGGTCTCTGATAAAAGGTCCTTCCGTTGGGATAGAGGTTATAGATCCCGACTACACTCATTTCAAAGTTGTTAGAACTGAATGACAGATTGCGGCCCTTTCTCCCTGATTCCACGTCGTTGGACTTTGCATCTGACCCGGTTAGCTGAAACCAAGTCACATCTCCCCTTATGGCGATGTTTCGGGTGAAGTAGTACTGAAGTCCCAGGTTGACAGTGGGCTTGGCTTGAAGGTAATCGCCTGGATTGGAGAGTTCTCCCAAATAGCTGGAAGTGCCTATTCCTCCCACAAACATCAAGGACCTTGACCTCCGCATGGCATAAAAACTCTGCGCCGAAACCAATTCCGGAACCAGAGCAAGAGCGAATAACCCAACCAGAAAGACTCGTTTCATCAATAAAGCCCTTTTTTGTAGCAATTTATCAAAATAAACCCAAGAAGGAAACCGCTTATCAGGCCAAAACTTGGGTGATTTTTTCAGCAGCGTCTTTCAGTAAGATGGCCGAATAGACCTTTAAACCCGATTGCTGGATGATTTTTGCCCCTTCTTCTGCGTTTGTGCCCTGCAAACGCACAATTATTGGTACAGGGATGTTTCCAACCTTCTTATAGGCCTCCACAACCCCGCTGGCCACCCGGTCGCACCTGACTATACCACCAAATATGTTTATCAGGATGGCCTTGACATTAGGGTCTTTTAAGATGATCCGGAAACCGGCCTCGACAGTCTCAGCATTGGCACCACCACCCACGTCCAGGAAGTTGGCAGGCTCACCTCCCGAGATCTTGATGATATCCATGGTCGCCATGGCCAGTCCGGCGCCGTTGACCATACAACCTACGTTGCCGTCAAGTTTCACGTAATTCAATCCTGATTTTCCGGCCTCAACCTCCAATGGATCCTCTTCCGTGATATCACGCAGTTCGGCCAGTTCCTTGTGACGATACAACGCATTGTCATCCAGATTCACCTTGCCGTCAACAGCGAGAATCTTGTTATCTGAGGTCTTCAGTACCGGGTTGATCTCAAACATCGATGCATCCGTGCTTACGTATGCTGTGTACAGGGCATTGATAAACTTTATCATTTCCTTAAAGGCATTCCCCTCCAGGCCAAGGGCAAAAGCCACTTTGCGGGCCTGGAATGGTTGCAATCCGATAGTGGGGTCCACCCACTCTTTGATGATCTTTTCTGGTGTTTCGGCGGCCACATCCTCAATGTTCATTCCGCCTTCAGTAGAGGCCATAATCACGGGCATACTTACGGAGCGGTCGAGGAGGATGCTCATATAATACTCCTTCGGCTCTGATTCTCCCGGATAGTAGACATCCTCGGCGATAAGGACTTTGTTCACTTTTTTTCCTGCTGGCCCAGTCTGGTGCGTCACCAGCGTGCCGCCCAGGATAGCCTTTGATTTCTCAAATACTTCATCGATGCTTTTCGCCAAAACGACTCCTTTAGAGCCAGTCTCATTGACGGTGCCCTTACCGCGTCCACCGGCATGAATCTGCGACTTTACCACAAACCACTTGGTTCCCGTCTCGGCATGTAGTTCTTTGGCGGCGGCCACAGCACGATCCGGCGTGTCTGCAACGATGCCTCCCTGGACTGCTACACCGAACTTCTTGAGTAAGTCTTTAGCCTGGTATTCGTGAATGTTCATAAAGGGTAAGTTTTGCAAGCAATCTACTTTTTTTAAACCTTTATTTCAAGAAATTGCAGGATGCTGGAAGCAAAAGGTATTGAGAAGTCGTACGGGGCCCTGAAGGTGCTTAAAGGGGTAAATCTGATCGTCAAGAAGGGCGAGATCGTATCCATCGTTGGGGCTTCCGGAGCTGGCAAAAGCACGCTTCTGCACATCCTGGGTACGTTGGACAACCCTGACAAAGGCACGGTTACCGTGAACGGCACCAATGTTTTTCAGCAGACTTCCAATGCACTCGCCGCATTCCGAAACCGCCACATCGGCTTCGTCTTTCAGTTTCATAATCTCCTCCCGGAATTTTCAGCGCTGGAGAACGTGATGATACCTGGTTTCTTGTCGGGAAAACCTGATGCCGAAGTGAGGGACCGCGCACACAAGTTGCTGGTGGAGCTAGGCCTTCAAGACCGGCTGGATCACAAGCCATCAGAGCTGTCGGGTGGCGAACAACAACGTACGGCCTGCGCCCGCGCGCTCATGAATAGCCCCGACATTATCCTCGCCGACGAGCCCAGCGGAAACCTCGACTCCAAGAATGCAAAAGACCTCCACGAACTTTTCTTTCGGCTTCGGGAGAAAATGGGACAGACGTTTATCATCGTCACGCATAACCAGGAATTTGCCAATATGGCGGACAGGAAGTTGGAGATGAGGGATGGACTAATACTTGGTCAGGCTTAAGTCGTTGATTCACCTGCCGAAGCCTTGGCGTAGGCAGGAATTTGCCAATATGGCGGATAGGAAGTTGGAGATGAGGGATGGGGTGATAGTGGGGTAGTAGTAGCACGGGGATGGCTTCGTGGAGAGAGGGGGTTACCACTGCAAAGGCACAGAGACGCAGAGTTCCGCAAAGAAATTCTTCGCGGACCTTTGCGCCGTTGCGTCTTAGCGGTGGTTACCCACTCTATCGGGATCAACTACACTAAGCCCTTAACACACTTTCCTCTTATCTTTGCACTCCCAATGAAGAAGGTTGCTTTTTACACCCTCGGCTGCAAACTGAACTACTCAGAAACCTCCACCATTTCCCGGAAGTTCGAGGAGAAGGGGTATTTGAAAGTCGACTTTGCGGATACGCCGGATATCTTCATCATCAACACCTGTTCCGTTACAGAAAACGCGGATAAGAAGTGCCACAAGATCGTGCGTGATGCGCGGGCGATATCTCCGGATGCGTATGTGGCCATCATCGGGTGCTATGCCCAGCTGAAGCCGGAGGCGATATCGGCTATCCCGGGTGTCGATGCGGTGTTGGGGGCGAATGAGAAGTTCAGGCTGGTGGAATTGCTTGATGGGTTCGTGCGGCCCCCGAAGCCGGTGGTCTATTCGTGCGACATCGATCAGGTCAATACCTTTCACACATCGTTTTCGATGCAGGACCGTACACGGACGTTCCTCAAGGTGCAGGATGGATGTGACTACTCGTGCAGCTTCTGCACCATTCCTCTTGCCCGGGGTGGGAGCCGCAGTGATACGGTGGCCAACATCGTGAAGACCGCCCAAGAGATCGCGGCGACGGGCGTGCGGGAGATCGTCCTCACCGGCGTCAACACCGGCGACTTCGGACTACAGGGCGGCGAGCGCAAGGAGCGGTTCATCGACCTTATCAAAGCACTCGACCAGGTGGAAGGCATTGAGCGATTCAGGATTTCATCCATCGAACCCAACTTGCTGACCAACGAGATCATTGCGTTTGTGGCACAGTCCAACCGTTTTGTCCCACACTTCCACATCCCCCTCCAGTCTGGCTCCAATAAGATATTGAAGATGATGCGGCGGAGATATCAGCGTGAATTGTACGTAGAGCGGGTGGCGAGAATCAAGTCGGAGATGCCCCAAGCGTGCATTGGTGTTGACGTCATTGTCGGATTCCCGGGTGAGACGAACGACGAGTTCCTCGAGACCTACACCTTCCTCAACGAGCTCAATATTTCATACCTGCATGTCTTCACCTACTCCGAACGCGAGAATACGCTGGCCGTCACGCTCCCCAGCCCGGTGCCGATGAATGTTCGTAGTGAACGTTCACGCATGCTGCATATTCTTTCAGATAAGAAGCGCAGGGCATTCTATGAAACGAACGTGGGCACGACCCGTACGGTATTGTTCGAGAACGATATTGAAGATGGGATGATTCACGGTTTCACCGAAAACTATGTGCGGGTGAAGGTGCCGGTGGAGCAGGCGCAAGTGAATGCGTTGCAATTGATCCATATCGATCAAATCACAGAAGACTGTGTTGGAGTGAATTCGGGGAGTATGGTTTCAAATGGAGAGCGAGTAACCACCCCGGCACAAGGCCGGGGCAAAGCCGCGAAGTACCGCTAAGGATTCTTCGCGGTCCTTCGCGGCTTTGCGCCTTTGCGGTGAGTACCCGCGCTCCAACAGAAAACCAAAAATGGTTACTTGCGCACCAACCTCCGATGATAATTCACCTGCCCCAAATGATACCCCAAATGCGTTGCGAGGTGCATGAGAAAGTAGATCGTCGTCATGGGTCTCCCAAAAACATCAACAGGATATTGGCCATGGAGTTGATCAGGGGTCAATATTGCCAGGGTGTTGGCGAGTGAAGATTTGGTTCTCTCAATTTCCGCGAGCAGTTCTATCCTCGGTATATCCTTTAAACTGAACTCGGCCTCCCGGTTGCGCTTGTACCCGGAGTCACCAAGAATCCCTCCAATGAAATGCTGTAGGTTGCCACACAAGTGCAGGCTCAGGTTACCAGCTGAATTCGTAATGCCGGGGCTAACCTTCCACACAGCTTCCTCTGAAGGATAAAGCCGCAGTTCTTCTGCCAACTTATCAAGGTCCCGTGTGTAAAGCGCGAGTAAGGATTCTGTTGCGAGATTCATGGTCAAATGAGTTTAATGTGTTTTTATTTTATGCATTTTCGACTTTCGACCTTCAACCTTAGACTTTCGACCTTAAACTATTCAACCCTGAACTATTGAACCCCGACAAAAATGCATAGCTCTTTCACTTCCAAAGTTGAACACCTGCCGACCCAGACGATTTCACTTCCGGTAATTCCCACGTCGGGGCAAGCCTTGAACTGTTGAACTTTGAACTTTGATCTTGATCTTTGAACTATTGAACCTTCTTTCATCTAAGCAAGTCTTTCTCAATCGCTTCAATCTTATCATCCAAATGCTGCAAGGCTAGTTCAAAATTGCTGGGATCAGTGAGCCTGAGGTTGACACTGATGTAGAATTTGATCTTGGGCTCGGTTCCCGAAGGACGTACTGAGATTTTTCCACCTTCCCAGGTAAGGAATTGAAGCACATCGGATTTTGGCTGTTTGATGGGTCGCTCGTGACCATTGAGAAGATTCCTTTCAATACTGCTCTGGTAGTCGAGGACGCGTATCACCTTTTGACCCGCAATCACATGGGGCGGGTTGGTTCTGTACCGCTCCATCATGTATTTGATTTGTTGCGCCCCTGCGGCTCCTGTACGTACCAGGTTGACAAGCCCTTCTTTGTAGAGTCCGAACTCCTTGTACATCTCAACCATCCAGGTAAACAAACTCTGACCGTCATCTTTCGCTGCGGCAACCATTGCTGCAAAGAATGCGCACGCGGATACCGCATCCTTGTCGCGTACAAAGTCGCCTACCATGTACCCATAGCTCTCTTCGCCGGCGGCAATAAATTTCTTCTTGCCCTCATTTTCGCGGATGAGCTCTGCGATGTACTTGAAGCCGGTAAGTGTATTTATACATTCCACACCCAGTTGCTCGGCCATCTTGTCGATAAAATCTGATGTGACAATGGTCTTTGCGATGTAGGTATCCTTCTTCTCTTTGAGGTTCTTCAGGATGAACCACATCATCAGGCTGAGCGCCTGGTTGCCGTTCAGGAGAAAGAATTCATTGTTTCTGTTTTTGATGCCAATCCCTACCCGGTCGGCATCAGGGTCGGTCGCCATGACCAGGTCGGCGCCAAGTAGTGTGGCTTTGCGCAGGGCGAGGTCCATGGCCGGCCTTTCTTCCGGATTGGGAGAAGCAACGGTAGGAAAATTTCCATCCGGGACCCTTTGCTCTTCGATAATAGTGACATTCTCAAACCCCAATCGCTTCAGACACTCCGGTACCATCGTAATCCCCGATCCATGAAGACTGGAATAGACGATTGCGGTTTGGCTTTGCCGCTTGATGCTGTCCTTGCGGGGAATCAGCTTATTGACTTGCTCATAGTACGCTTCCTCTATCTCTGGACCGATTGTTTTTATTTTTGACTTGTCAGGAGTGAAACGGACCTTATCAAAACTGGTGATGGCGTTTACTTCTTTAATAACATTGGCGTCATGGGGCGGGACGAGTTGAGCGCCATCGTTCCAGTAGGCCTTGTAGCCATTATATTCTTTAGGGTTGTGCGATGCCGTGATGACAACGCCGGATTGGCATTTCAGATGCCTGATCGCGAAAGAGAGGAGCGGAGTCGGTCGGAGTTCTGGGAATATGTGCACCGTGATTCCGTTTGCCGAGAATACATTGGCCGTAACTTCAGCGAAATATTTGCTCTTGTTCCGGCAGTCGTAGGCGATGGCTACCTGGATGACTTCATTGGGAAAAGACTTCTTCAGGTAGTTGGCGAGTCCTTGGGTGGCGGATCCAATGGTGTATTGGTTGATGCAGTTTGACCCCACGCCCATGAGGCCGCGGAGTCCGCCGGTTCCAAATTCCAACGTCTTGTAAAAGCTGTCAATCAGAAGCTTGGGATCTTCACGGGCAAGAAGTGCCTCCACCTGTTTCTTCGATTCCGCGTCTATGGAACTTGCCAGCCACTCTTTTGCGCGGGTCGTCGATTGTGAAAGTAGATCAGACGTCTTTATCATAGGTCGTAGTCGTTTTACCGGTAATCTTCGCGAACGGGTGAGAATACATCCAAAATCTTGCAGTCGGTCAGGGCCTTGCCAGAATGAACCGCATGGGAAGGGATAATAAGCACAGCCCCTGGCTTAAGCACATGTGTCTTGTCACTAACAGTGAGTTCAATTTCTCCCTCAAACATGTTTACGACTTGTTCGTGAACATGAGAATGGACCGGCACAAGGCTCCCTTTCTTAACCTCCCAGTAAACGAAGGTCATGTTTGTGGAGTGAATGATCCGCCCCATGAACCCAGGAAAGATTTCACGAGGCGTCAGTGCCTGAAGTTGGTTCAGCGTATTTGTCATAAGTTTCCGCGTAGGGCTTGTTCGCGTTCGATGGATTCGAAGAGTGCCTTGAAATTTCCTTTACCAAAAGATTTGGCGCCATTACGCTCGATAATCTCGAAAAATACAGTCGGCCGATCCTGAATTGGCTTGGTGAAGATCTGCAATAAATAGCCCTCCTCGTCCCGGTCGATCAGGATGTTTTGTTTCTTCAGGTCATCCAGGTTTTCGTTGATCTTGCCGACCCGGTCAAGGATGTCTTTGTAATAGGTATCCGGGACATATAGGAATTCCACCCCACGCTTGCGCAATTCGGAAACGGTTTTGACAATATCGTCTGTTGCGATGGCGATGTGTTGTACACCGGGGCCTTTATAGAAATCGAGGTACTCTTCAATCTGCGATTTTTTCTTTCCTGAGGCCGGTTCGTTGATCGGAAACTTGATGTACCCGTTTCCGTTGGATACGACCTTCGACATCAGCGCGCTGTATTCCGTCGAGATATCCTTGTCATCAAACGTCAGCAGGAGACTGAAGCCCATAACCTTTTCATAGAAGTCTACCCAGGTGTTCATTTTCCCCAGTTCAACGTTGCCAACGCAATGGTCAACATACTTGAGGCCGATGCCTACATTCTGAAATGTAGACTTTACCGCCCGGTAGCCGGGGAGAAAGGCTCCTTTGTAATTCTTCCGCTCCACAAACGTGTGGAGAGTTTCACCGTAAGTGTGAATAGCGGCAATCACGACTTCGCCGAACTCATCTTTCATTGTCTGCGGCGCGAAGGCGGGATGCGCTCCGCGAACTACTGTTTCATTAAATGATTTGGTAGCATCATCAACCCATAGCGCGAGAACTTTGACACCATCTCCGTGCCTGTCAACATGCTCGGCAATTTCTGAACCAAGCTGCAATGACGTGGTCAGCACAAAGCGGATCTTGTCTTGCTGCAACACATAGGAAGATCTGTCCCGGACTCCAGTTTCAGGCCCTGCATAGGCAACCAGTGAAAAGCCGAAGCAGTGTTGGTAAAACAGTGCAGCCTGTTTGGCGTTCCCGACATAGAATTCTATGTGATCTGTTCCATTGATGGGTAGGAAGTCCTTATTCATAGTAAATTAATTGGCTTGGTAAATTTACGTATTCGGCTTGGATTGTCACCTAGGTTGCTTCCGGCTACAGGCTACAAGCGGCAAGCTTGCGGCTACCAAATCCGACTAGTCTTAGCCATGTGGCCAGGGCCTTTGCACTTGGCAAAAGGAAGGTCCCACATAGCTTCAGTTGGCTTTACAACTTGGTCTGAATCAACCACAACGCCATGCTTGCAGCTTGTAGCTTGCAGCTTGTAGCTCTTTTCCCTAATCTTGCCCTAAATTCGCACATATGGACGTCAAAGCCCTGGATATAGCCCTTCTTGAAATCATCAAAAATCGGCAGGAACTGGCCAAGCTTGATTACAACAATCCGGCCTATGATGACCTCGAAGAGAAGCTTCATGACTTGGAGGACGACTTCCAGGAGACGTTTGGCGATGACTTGGAGCATGCCTTACAGGATATTCACGATGAGTACTGCCCCGACAGCGATGTGCTTGTGCCCATCGCCTACATCGCGAAAAAGTACCAGATCAGCGCCAACAACGAATACAGTGTTGCCAACACCGAAGGCGTCTTCGTTGAGATGGATGACTATGCCGGCAAAGACACAAAGCTTGCCATTCTTCCCAATCCTCCCCGTATCGTTCTAAACATCGGCAGCGAGAAGCAGCAGATTGTGTGGACGGCTAAGTAGAGTCTGGCCACAGATTACGCAGATTAGCACAGATTTTTTTAGTCAGGAATTCCGGAGGCTAACCATAATGTTGCAAGCTTAAATCGCGCGAACTTGCGTGCGATGGCGATTGAATCGACTGACATAAACTTCCCTCTAAAAGACGAGACTTATGTTTTGATTGGGATTTGCATGGATGTCCACCGTACACTCGGGAAGGGATTCCTCGAGATAGTTTACAAGGATGCAATTCAATTCGAACTTATGCGAAAGGAAATTACTTTCGGCAGAGAGGTACAATACTCAATAAAGTATAAAGACTCAATCCTCCCGCACAAGTTCTATGCTGACTTTGTGGTGAGGGACAAGATAATTCTTGAAATAAAGGCCGTAGAAGGTGGCCTCGTCAATGATCAAATTGCTCAAACTATCAACTACCTGAAGGTTTCAGGGTGTGAAGTCGGCTTACTTGTCAATTTTGGGCGAAAAAGCTTAGAATACAAGAGGTTGATATTCTGACCTTACAATCTGTGCTAATCTGTGAAATCTGTGGCAACCTTTGCCTTTCTACTCCGAGAATCCCAATTTGATTCTAACTCTCCCCAACACTTCTCTCGCGATTACCCGGGCTCGGGCTTCGCCCTCTTCCAGTCTCCTGTTTATTTCCTTGGGGTTAGCCATGAGATTCTGAAAAGCCTCGCGTTCAGCCTTGTATTTATCAATGAGCAGTCCCAAGAGCTCCTGCTTCGCATGTCCGTACCCAAAATTTCCGGCCAGGTATTTCTTTCGAAGCTCGGCCGTTTGCTCTGCAGTAGCCACTAATTTGTAAATCGCAAACACAGTGTCCGTATCCGGGTTTTTCGGGGCCTCCATCGGGGTACTGTCGGTGATGATTGACATGACCTGTTTCTTCAGCTCCTTTTCGGTGAGGAGGATGTCAATGATGTTGTTGGATGACTTGCTCATCTTTTGCCCGTCTGTTCCAGGGACCGTCATTACCCGGTCGTCAATCTGTGCTTCCGGAACGACAAATGTTTCGCCGAATTGGGTGTTGAATGAAGTGGCGATGTCGCGGGTCATTTCCATGTGCTGCTTCTGGTCTTTGCCGACAGGCACAATATTGGCATCGTACATAATGATATCCGAAGCCATCAAGACCGGGTAAATGAACAATCCCGCGTTTACATCGGCCAGCCGGTCGGACTTGTCCTTGAAAGCATGCGAGTTGGCAAGCATAGGAAAGGGTGTGAAGCAGCTCAAATACCAGGTCAGCTCGCAGACTTCAGGGATACGGCTTTGGCGGTAGAGAAGATTCTTGTTTGTATCGAAACCAAAAGCGATCCAGGCTGCAGCGACTGCGAGGGTGTTCTGTTTTCTCAATTCGGCGTCACGAATGGTGGTCAGTGAGTGAAGGTCGGCAATGAAGAACAAAGAGTCGTTGCCCGGCTTGCGGGAAAGCGCTATTCCCGGAATGATGGCACCCAGCAGGTTACCCAGGTGAGGCCGCCCGCTGCTTTGAATGCCGGTGAGAATTCTTGCCATATTAGATGCAAAGAAAACAGGGTTAACGCAAATCCCCTTATTTTTGCGTTAAATAGTTCTATGCGGAGACTGATCCTTGCTGCCATTCTTTTGATTCCTGAATTTCTGGGTGCACAAGCCCTGGAGTCGCTCATCTTCCGGGAGAAGGTTTATGACTTCGGTGACGTCCTCGAAGCCAGGGGTAATGCAGATCATGAATTTGTCTTCACCAACAACAGTGGCAGGCCTGTCAAGATCCTGAACGTCACTACCTCGTGTGGATGCACAACGCCTGGATGGTCCAAGGAACCGGTTGCTTCCGGGAAGACAGGATTTGTCAAGGCAAGTTTTGATCCTAAAGGTAGACCTGGATATTTCAATAAGACGCTTACGCTCTTAACGGATGCAGACCCAAACCCTGTCGTTCTCCAAATCAAAGGCCAGGTGGTATTTTCGAATGGGGATGACCTTTATCCGATTACCATGGGCAAGCTCAAGTTGAAAACAAAATCGTTCAGTATGGGGACAGCCTATATTAATAAAGAGCCTGTTCAAAAGCAGTTTCCGGTTATGAATGATGGAGACGAACCCCTTCGGTTTCTGGGTGTTGAAAAACCTGACTATATGCGGATTGGAATGCCTGCCGTAATTGAGCCTCATCAAAAGGGAGTAATCAATGTGATCTACGATGCCAGGATGAAGAATACCTTTGGATTTGTTTCTGATAATGTGCTATTCACCACCAGCGATGCCGGAGAGGAAAACAAATCAATCTCTGTATTCGCTTCGCTTGAGGAGTTCTATCCAACCCCGACGGCGGAAGATATGATGAGAGCGCCACAGGCGGTGCTGCGGGAGCAAAGTGTAGACCTGGGACAGCATACGCCCGGGGTTTCTCTGGAACGAAATGTTATGTTGATCAACAAAGGCAAACGAGAGCTGAAGATCAGAGCACTTCAAGGAAACTGCACTTGCATTTCTGCGGAATCAGCAAAGCAAAGTCTCCGCGCCGGAGACTCAACTCAGATCAAGATACGCTTCAAGCCACAGAATCGGGGTGGGACGCAGCAGAAGGCGATAACTGTTTATACGAACGATCCGCGAAACCCAGTCCAGTGGCTGAATGTGTTGGTTTACATTAAAGATTAGGTAGCAATCAGATAGTAAGTCTCAAGGAATTCAGACCACAAAGAACTATGAAGCGCACGGCGAATGTCTAATCTCCCCTTTGTGATCGTCGTGCCCTTCTTTGTGTTCGTTGTGGCCCTGAATTTAGTTTTCCGCATTCACGCCTGCAAGCTTTGAGCTACAGAATGAACTGCCCACTAACCAAGCCTTTTCAACCGTTTTGCGATCTTATCTGCCGCATCTCCACGACCATAGAGCGGTTTAACAACGACCACCTTCTTTCTATTCTTCCTGAAAGCACCTAGAATCTTGCGCGTGTCTGCGCCCACCAGCACATTCGCACCGGTCTTCAAAAGCTCTGTCCATTCTGTCTGATCACGCAGCGTTACACAAAACTTTGCCGACAGGTAGGCCTCCTTCTGCAGGCCGCCGCTATCCGTGAAAACCATTCGGCAATTGCGAAGAAGCATAAGCATATCAAAATAACCGACGGGGTCAAGCAGGGTGACGTCAAGCTTTATCTTGTGTGAGTCCAGATAGCTGCGCGTACGCGGATGGAGGGGGAGGACTACAGTAACTGTTTTGTTGATGGTGTTCAGTGCATCGACGATAGCAAGTAGTCGCTTTGGATTGTTTGTGTTTTCTTCGCGGTGGATGGTAGCCAGTACAAATTCTTTTCCGGCGAGATTCTGCTTCTGCAGTACCCGGGAAACGCCTTCTGCTTTCTTCCCATAGTACTTGAGTGCATCAAACATGACATCACCAGGTTGTTCTATATGACAATCAAATTTATCGAATCCTTCCTTTTTTAAATTCTTCACAGCAGTTGTGGTGGGGCAGAATAGAATTGAACTGATGCGGTCAGTGAGGATCCGATTGATTTCTTCTGGCATGGCCATGTTGAAGCTGCGGAGACCGGCCTCGACGTGGGCGACTGGAATGCTGAGTTTGGCGGCTGCAAGGGCGCCAGCCAGTGTGGAATTGGTGTCTCCGTAAACCAATACCGCATCGGGCTTCTCTATATTAAGTACCTCCTCCACCTTTTCCAGCATTCGTCCGGTCATGGCTCCATGCCCAAGGCTATTGATTTCAAGGTTATAGTGTGCGGCTGGGATTTCCATTTCACGGAAGAAGATGTCCGACATATTCTTGTCGAAATGTTGACCTGTATGGACGATGCGCTCAGCAATGCCTGCTTTGGTCAGGGCCCTGGAGACTGTGGCTGCCTTTATGAATTGAGGCCTCGCGCCGAGGACGGTAACAATTTTCATATCAAGATGAGTGTGCTGTCGTTGAAGCCGTGAAGATACGGATGGGGAGTTGATAGTACATAGTCTATGGTCCATCTCGATGGCCGATAAAAAGTACGTCCCTTTAGTCCATTGGAGCCCCTGCTATGGACTATGGACCATCGACCACCGCCCGAGCGGGGTTCAGTCAGGCGACAGAATATCTATAATAAATAATTGTATTTGTACCTTCGAAGCCTTGGTAAGGTATATTCAATAGCGAAGTCAATGGGCAATCCTCCTATCTCTATACTGATTTTCCTGGTTCTCCTGTCAGCGTGCAAGAGCAAGGAGACTGTTGGTATTCCCAGGGCGGACCCGGATAATGGTGGCCTGTTCTTACCCGGTGGGTTTGGCGCGCTGGTAGTAGCCGATAGCGTTGGCCCTTCGCGGCACATAGCCGTGAATGATAATGGTGACATTTATGTGAAGTTGCGCATCACGACCGGAAATCTCTTTGATCGGATCGCGGGGAATATGGCATTGCGCGATACGAACCAGGACGGCAGGGCAGATATTTTTCAACGCTTTGGGGATTATCCCAATGATGGAAGCTTTGGAACGGAAATGCGTATCCATAACGGATATCTGTATTTCAGTTCGGAGCAGGTGGTGTACAGACAAAAGTTGTCGCCAGGCAAATTGATTCCGGAAGAGAAGGCAGAGGTAATATTTGTGGACCAGCACCCGCTACAGTGGCACAATGCCAAGTCCCTGGCTTTTGACAATGACGATGGGATGTATGTCACGTTTAGCGCACCGACAAATGTCTGTGAGAATTGGGATTCGGTGAATGGTGATTCAACCAAGAATGTTAAGGGTGAATATCCCTGTTCTCAGCTGATTGACCAGGGCGGCATCTGGAGATTCGATGCGAACCGATTACAGCAAACGCAATTGGATGGCCGTCGATATGCCACCGGGCTGAGAAGCGTGGTCGCCATTTCCTGGAATTATGAGGACAATAGTTTATATGCGGTTCAGCATGGTCGGGACTACTTATACGGCCACGCCCCTCAATATTATAGTCCTTGGGATAACGCTGTTTTGCCTGCCGAGGAGTTTGTAAACATCAAGGAGGGCGAAGACTATGGCTGGCCTTACAGTTACTACGATCCATTCAAGCATAAGAAAATGGTGGCACCGGAATATGGTGGAGATGGTATCCGGGAAGCGAAGGAATTTGCAAATCCAATCATGGGCTTACCAGCACACTGGGCACCGAACGACTTATTGTTCTACAAAGGCAATCAATTTCCTGCACGCTATAGGAGTGGGGCATTTATTGCATTTCACGGATCAACCAATCGGGCACCCTATCCACAAGCCGGATACATTGTCGCGTTCATCCCTTTTGAAAATGGGAAGCCCGTGGATAAGTGGGAAGTATTTGCCGATGGTTTCGCAGGGGTAGATACGATTACCTATATGGCAGATGCAAGGCACAGGCCGATGGGATTATCGGAAGGACCCGATGGATCACTATATATATCTGAATCAAAGAAGGGAAAGATATGGCGGATTATATTCAAAGGTGATCCGGCAAAATTTGGAGCGCCACAGCTGGTAAACATGGAGAAGCGCAAATCCCGGACCTATCTCAAAACACCAGACGAAATAGCAGATAAATTGTCATCAAAGTAGTCACCTGGCACTCCGGCACCTGGCCACTCAGAAACTTCCTCTACAGCAATTCAATCTCAGGCGTCTCTATCAAGTTACTTTTGTTAAAGGCTCTATCCTGAATTTGCACGCTTACCTTTATCTTTTTTCTTCCGAAAAGTTCTTTGAATCCCATGCTTAGCATGTTGTATTGGATAAGGCCTGCGTTCTTACCGTTGGATTGGATATCGAAGGGTCCGGCCAACATTCTTCCAGCTCCAATTATTGGCGGGAACCTTCCAGAAAAGGTGATTCCGCAGTGGGGAAATTCAATCACATCGGTGAGCCAATTAAACTCCTTCCATACGTCATTTTCAAGGTAGTAGTAGCGAACATACATATTGAAGTGATTCGGATTTACCTGGTAGTACAGTGTATCAAGGGTTGCGGTGCCGGGCAGATAGTCAATTGACCAGTTGGTGCAATGGTAAGGATGCTCATAGGCTGGGAGGGAATCGAGCAGTGCCCTGTCCTTATATGTAATCAGGTCGTCGGCTGTATAAGGGTCGGTTGGCAACCCAGTAGATTTTGAAAAGTATAGCAGTCTGTTTGTCTCGAAATCAACGTCAAAGCCCAGATCAAAATCACCATCTGTAAAAGTAAACGATAGTTTGAGTGTGTCAGGATTGGCAGGCTCCAGCCGTTCGATGAATTCCAAAACTGGCGAGTCAATGAACGGAACATTGCTGTAAACAGGTTCTGCTCCCTTCTTCTCGCAGTTAAGCAGGACCAGCCCAAGAGAAAGCCATGAAAGGATTCTCCAGCGCATCAGGAAAAAGCAGGAATTCCGGTAATCTCGTTACCTAAAATGAGCAGGTGAATGTCATGCGTACCCTCGTAGGTGACCACAGATTCCAGATTCATCATATGCCGCATGATGGAGTACTCTCCGGTGATGCCCATGCCTCCATGCATCTGTCGTGCTTCGCGGGCAATCTGCAAGGCGATATGAACATTATTGCGTTTTGCGAGGGAGATCATCGGTGTTGTGGCCTTGCCTTCATTCATGAGTGTACCCAATCTCCAGTTGAGCAACTGGGCCTTGGTGATTTCGGTGAGCATTTCGGAAAGTTTCTTCTGCATAAGCTGAAACGATCCAATGGGTTTCCCAAACTGGATACGTTCGGCTGCATACCTTCTCGCCGACTCGTAGCAATCCATGGCGGCGCCTAGCGCACCCCAGGCTATACCGTACCGCGCAGAATCAAGGCACATCATCGGCGCACCAAGTCCACTCTTGTTGGGCAGTAGATTTTCTTTGGGAACTTTCACGTTATCGAATACCAATTCGCCTGTGGCGCTGGCACGGAGTGACCACTTGCCGTGCGTTTCTGGAGTAGAGAATCCGGGCATGCCGCGCTCAACAATTAGTCCGTGGATTCTGCCTGCTTCATTCTTGGCCCAAACTACAGCGACATCTGCTTTAGGTGAATTGGAGATCCACATCTTCGCGCCGTTCAATAGATAATGATCGCCCATGTCTTTGAAATGGGTGACCATTCCGCTAGGGTTCGAGCCGTGGTCCGGTTCAGTCAAACCAAAGCATCCAAGCCATTCGCCGGATGCGAGTTTGGGTAGATATTTTTTTCGCTGCACTTCAGATCCAAATTTGTAAATCGGGTACATCACCAGCGATCCCTGGACGGAGGCCGTTGACCTCATGCCCGAATCGCCGCGTTCAATTTCCTGCATCAGTATGCCGTATGAGATGTAGTCCAAACCGCCGCCACCGTATTCCTGAGGAATGGTAGGACCGAAAGCACCGATATCGCCAAACTTCTTTACCATTTCGTAAGGGAAATGCGCTCGTTGCGCCCAATCTTCTATGTAGGGACTGATTTCACGCTTGACAAAATCACGGATGGAAGACCGGATTAGCTTATGCTCTTCAGTTAGCAAACTGTCGATCTGGTAGAAGTCAGGCTGCTCATAAACATCTTGTTTGAGGGACTTCTTTGCGGTTGTAGAGGAGGCTGATACGGTTGCCATACATTTTGATTAATTTGCTTCAAATTTAGTGATAAGAATGGATACTTCCGTCGATCCAGCCCTTGGCGATTTGCTTGCCAAGCTGAAGCAAAAATACGAGGTCATGGGCCAGGACCTGACGTCCTATCTCGATGGGCTACTCAACGCAGACTATCTGACCTATTGGGACTACATCCACCTGGACACGCTGCTGAGCTTGCAGAATCCCAAAACCCAGTTCCCCGACGAGAAGGTGTTTATCGCCTACCACCAGATTACCGAACTCTATTTTAACCTCGTCCTCTGGGAAATCGAACAGGTTGTCAACAAAACCGATCTGGATGAGAAGTTTTTTGTTGCCCGGCTTACCCGGATGGTACGTTACTTTGAAAACCTGTGCAGCAGCTTCGATATCATGTCTGATGGCATGGAGCGGGAGCAGTTTCTTATGTTCAGAATGTCACTATTGCCAGCCAGTGGTTTTCAGTCAGCACAATACAGGTTGATTGAAATCCGATCAACGGACATGATCAACCTGGTAGATCCGGTGAATCGTCCAACCCTGACAGCGGGTTCGGTTGAGCAGCAATTGGAAAAGTTATACTGGCGTAGTGGAGCAACCGAGTTGGCGTCGGGTAAAAAGACGCTTACACTTCAGCAATTTGAGAACAAGTACATGGCGGATTTTCTGATTACAGGGAAGGAGCATGCAGACAAAAATCTGTTGAGGATCTACAAGAACAAGTTTGACCGGAAGCCGGCTGTCATCAAAGTGCTCCGGGAGTTTGATTTGCTGGCCAATGTCTTTTGGCCGCTGTCGCACATGAAATCTGCCGGACGATATTTGCACAAAAGCCCGGAGGACATTAAAGCAACAGGTGGTACGAACTGGCAGAAGTATCTCCCACCACGGTTTCAGAAGATTATTTTTTTCCCTGAATTGTGGAGCGACCAGGAGAAAGAGGAGTGGGGGAAGCCTGCCATTGAGAAGGCTTTGCAGCAACCCTGAGCGGTTGCCGATTATTCGTTAAATTTGGTATTCACAATTGATGAGCATGAGCAGAATTCTTGCTTTGGTGGCGATTATGGGCATTCCCTGGCTTTGTGCGGGTCAGGGCATTACGCGTTTTTCATATTACGATGCTGCAAAAAAGAATGTGAAGGAAGTATACCAGGTGAAGGATACATTTCAGAACGTGCTACAGGGCCGGTACATTTCGTATTTCCTGAATGGCTCTATTGAATCAAAAGGACAGTTTGTTAACAATGAAACGGCAGGAGTGTGGGAATTCTATTTTGAAACAGGGAACCTGAGAATGCGGGGTATCCTTCGACAGAACTCTAACTATGGAATGTGGGAATACTTTTATGAGAATGGATTGAAAAGCATGGAAGGCCTTGTCAACGGCAAGAACAGGGAAGGGGAATGGAAAATATACTATGAGAGCGGAAAGCTTAAGGAACTGGGTGCCTATGCGGAGAATAAACGCGAAGGATTATGGATCAGTTATTTTGAAGACGGCTCCAAGCGGGGTGAAGCGCAGTATGTCGATGACCATGGCAGGCATACAGAATATTTTCATTCGGGAAAAGTTCAGGCCGAAGGCCCCAAGGCCGGATCTAAGAACGTTGGCCTTTGGCGATATTTTGCAGAAGATGGTACGCTGGAAAGTGAAGGTGAATATGCGAATGGAAAGAAATCTGGTGAATGGAAGAATTACTTTCCATCAGGCAAGATCCGGTCTGTGGGTAGTTATGAGTCCGATGAAGAGACAGGAAAGTGGTCGTACTATTTTGAGGATGGGACCGTAAGTTCCACTGGTGAGTTTGCCGGTGGCGAGAAACAGGGATACTGGAGTGCCACCAATCCTGATGGATCGCTAAAAAGCGAGATTACATTCACGAACAAAGCGGGAGAGTACCGCGAATATTACCCTGGAAAGAAACTGAAGACGAAGGGCCAGATTGTTAATGGCTTGAATGAAGGTCGATGGGAATACTTTTCGATTGACGGCAAGCTGGAAGGAGAATGTGAATTCAAGGGAGGAAATGGCCTCTACAAAGGATACTATCCTACGGGTACACTTCAAACGAAAGGCCAGATGGAAGAAGGATTGCGCGTGGGTACATGGGAACTGTATGAGCCTGATGGTTCCTTGTCAGGATATTACAAGCCATTTTATGAGAACAACGAGTTGGCAAACGAAATCAATTCGTTAATCAGCAAGAGCCGGGCGGCAGCCGCGCCTGCAACACCCGCCCGCAATGCCAGACGCAGTGGGTTCTATTATTTCCAGCCGCGATACCCCGAATACCATAGCGTCATTATCGGTACCAACCCGATGCTGTCTTTTGTAGGCCGGTTGCCCTTGGCGGTCGAGTTCTATAACCAGGAGCGCTTGGGACATGAGTTTGAGTTTGAAGCCATCCGATCTCCATTTTATACTGCTGACTCGGAGGTTCCTGAAGGTACGACCTACCAACGTGGCTATTCTATTGCGCTTAAGCAGAAGTTCTACAATGAGCTGAGCATGGGCATGTGGTATTTTGGACACGAGGTAAGGCTCACCAACATCAGCTACTTCAATAATGTCAATTTTCCACAATCACCCAACCAACTCATTACCGTTAGTGCCTCTGAGCAGCGGGCCGAGTACGGCATTATGCTGGGTTCCCGTTTGATGCAAAGGAACAATGGCGATGGGTTTACGATCGATGCCAGTATCGGTTACGACTTGGGCTATCGCGTGTTTGATGTTGATCCCGCCGTGGAGCAATATTTCGAATCCCAGAGCCAAGACAACTTCTCCCATAGCTTTCGGTTTGTCCTTAACTTTGGCTTCTCCTTTTCTTTTGATGGACGAAGGTGATTGACAATATCGCCTTGTTTTGTCATTTAGAGGTAAACTACCTTTCATGAACAACAAATCTTTTGAACTTGTTTTAACCCCGGAAGAAGCGTTTGATGACGCTTTGTTCTCGGCGTGTGTTTCCGAACAGATTCATATTTCTGCTGAACAGGGATTCCGGATCCTCAAGCGATCGATTGACGCACGCAGCCGGAATATTGTGGTCCGCATTGCCGGTGAGGTTGTCTCCAGGGATGAGGCCGCTCGGAAGATCACTTATCAGAAACCTCAGGCAGATGTTTCCAAATGCAAGCGGGTAGTCATAGTTGGTGCTGGCCCTGCAGGATTGTTTGCTGCGCTGCGGCTCCTCGACAGTGGGATAAAACCAATTATTCTGGAGCGTGGCAAAGATGTGCAGGCACGCCGCCGGGACATTGCCGCCATCAACAAGGATCACGTGGTTAATCCACATTCAAACTACTGCTTTGGTGAAGGAGGAGCAGGTACCTATTCGGATGGGAAGCTCTACACAAGGTCTACGAAGCGTGGCAATGTCAAGCGAATCCTGGAAATCATGGTCGCGCATGGGGCCAAGCCAGAGATTCTCTACGATGCACACCCGCATATCGGGACAAACAAATTGCCACAGTTGATACAGGAGATACGTGAGACGATTCTTCAATGTGGTGGTGAAATTCGATTTGACACACATATATCAGATATTCATTTTTCGGAAAATGAATTCCAGGCTGTTCAGACGGCGCAGGGGGAGCGGATTGAAGGTGAGGCATGCATTTTAGCAACAGGTCACTCGGCGCGGGATATCTTTGAATTGCTGCGGCACAAGAATGTCCTCATTGAAGCAAAGCCTTTCGCCATGGGCGTTCGCGTGGAGCACGAGCAGCGGTTGATTGATTCAATTCAGTATCATTGCCTTGGAGATCGCAATCCTCATTTACCAGCTTCGGCCTATTCGGTGGTGGCACAGTCCAAGACGGATGGGCAAGAGCGTGGTGTATTTTCCTTCTGCATGTGCCCGGGTGGATTTATTGTGCCCTCAGCGACAGTTCCAGGAGAGGTGGTGGTGAATGGTATGAGCCCGTCACGTCGTGATTCACGCTACGCCAATTCCGGCATAGTTGTGGCAGTTGGATTGAATGACCTGGAGGGATATGCGAAGCATGGCCCGTTACGGGGGCTGTACTTCCAGATGGAGATTGAGCAGCGCGCATGTCGCGAAGCGGGGGGAACTCAAACTGCTCCCGCGCAACGACTGGTTGACTTTGTCGACAAGAAATCATCCGGATCATTGCTGGAGACCTCATACCAGCCAGGTCTTGCATCGATAGATGTTGGTGCTTTGTTTCCAAAATTTATTTCTGAAGGGCTTCGGGTGGGCTTCCGGAGTTTTGGAACAAAGATGAAGGGATATTTGACGAACGAGGCCCAGGTGGTCGGTGTTGAAAGCAGGACCTCATCACCTGTAAGAATTCCGCGGGATGCCGAAACGCTTGAGCATCCTCAGATGGCTAGGCTATTCCCTTGTGGAGAAGGAGCGGGATATGCCGGTGGAATTGTCTCGGCAGCCATCGACGGTGAAAGATGCGCTGAAGCGGTGATCAAAAAGTACGCGCATGCCTAAAAAGACCGTTATCCTCGGAGCTTCCCCCAATCCCTCCCGCTACTCCTTCATGGCCGCAGCGTTCCTTACTGAGCGCGGACATGAGATCGTACCACTCGGCATAAGGAAGGGAACTGTATCCGGCAAGGAAATAATTGATATCCGAACCTTTCCGAGCATCACTGACGTAGACACAGTGACGCTATATGTGGGTGTGTCTAATCAGAAAGACTTGATTGCGTATATCCCAAGGTTAAAGCCCAAACGCGTGATTTTTAATCCGGGCACAGAGAACCCTGAGTTTGAAAAGGAACTGGAGAATGCTGGGATTTCAGTGATTGAAGCGTGTACCCTCGTCATGCTGCGGACTGGCCAATACTAAGGTAACTCGACAACAGCGCTCATGCAGACCATCTTCCATTTTCCTTCTTTCTTTTCGAGGACGCGTATTTGATTAGTCACCTCAATAGTATGATTGTCGTCGGCCCGCTCACGGAAGCGTACATAGGCCCCATTGCCATACACGCGTATTTCCTGCCAGATGTAGGTCACTTTTGAGCGCGAAGGTTTTTGCGTTTTGAAGTACTCTTCAAACGTAGTTTGAATTTTATCCCAGCCATCAACGAATTGCGTCCCTTCCTTATTTGAAAATGACCAGTAGGCGTACGGCACGTGCAGCCAAGTCTCAAACCAGGCATTCTGATCGACACCCAGATAGGACTCCGTCTCCTGCATGACTACGCGTTTGATTGCTTCCTTATCGGCCTCCTGCCCAAAGCTCATTAGTGCGGCCCCCATAATCAGTAAGATGAGGGAGATTTGAATTCCTTTTTTGGTGACGGAAATCGCTTGCATTTGGCAATTTAACAAAATCGGCCTAATTCGCAGTTTTAGAGGCAAAATGGGCACCTAAAAGGTGACATTTATCATTCTCTAAAATTGGTGATTTCGCTACATTGGCTAACTAATAAAACGATAACTAAACCGTACCACTATGTTAACCGATGAAAAACTGATTCGCACCAAGGACCTATTGGTACCTCCGGATACTAATATTTCCCTTAAAGATTATAGCACCAAGTATGAAGGTAAATCCTTGATTAAGGCAGATGCAGAGACACTGCTCGACATGGGCCGCAAAGGTTTAGCTGAAATTCAGGATAAGCTTTATGCCCACAACCGGTTTTCTGTATTGATCATTTTCCAGGCGATGGACGCTGCCGGGAAGGATGGGGCAGTCAAGCACATCATGTCAGGATTTAATCCGTTGGGAGTTAAAGTCTATAGCTTCAAGGCTCCAAACACGGCCGAGCTTGATCATGACTACCTTTGGCGCCATGAGTTGGCCTTGCCGGCACGGGGTGAAATCGCCATCCATAATAGGTCACACTATGAAAATGTACTCGTCACCAAGGTACACCCGGAATTTGTCTTGAATGAAAATATACCTGACGTTGAGTCTACAAAAGATGTGGATAAGGATTTCTGGAAGATGCGTTACAAGCAGATTCGTCGATTTGAAAAGAACCTGGCAGATAATGGAATGATCATTATGAAATTCTTTCTGCATGTCTCGCACAAGGAGCAGAAGAAAAGATTTCTGGAGCGCATTGAAGATCCAAGTAAGAACTGGAAATTCTCACTGTCCGATTTGAAGGAGCGTGCTTTCTGGGATGAGTATCAGAAAGTCTACTCAGAAGCGATTAGTGAAACTTCAACCAAGACAGCGCCATGGTTCATCATTCCGGCCGATGATAAGTGGTACTCCAGGCTTGCAATTGCGGCGATCATCCATAGAGAGTTTGAAAAACTCAAACTGAGTTACCCCACGGTTAGCGAGGCGCAGAAAGCTGAGCTTGAGAAAGCGCGCCTGAAGCTTATGGCTGAAGAGGAAGGCAAAGGGAAATCGGGAAAGAAAAAAAAGAAAAGCAAGGCAAAAGCCAAAGCAAAAGAAAACGGTAAAGCCACGGAGGATGATGCCAAGAAAAAGGACATGGTGATTGTGGATTAGGCTAGCGGCCGTCGGGTTCACTGGCGCCTTCGAGGTGCACCACGACATTTCGTTCCTGTATGGCCTTCTTAGCCCACTGGATGACAGATTCCTTCGCGGAAGCATCTAGTGGGTTATTTTTTAGGCTTAGGATTCTGAGCTTCGGAAAAGTGAAAAGTGCCTCTGGAAAGACTTGAATTTGATTGTTGGCGACATCCAGGTTTTCAAGACTTTTCAACCCGTAGAGCGTGACGGGTAGCTCGACTAACAGATTATTGTTAGCCCGCAGGACACGGAGGCTGTCAAGGCCACCCAGTGTCTCTGGCAGCGTGCTGAGGCGGTTGTGATGCACATACAGTTCTTTCAGGCGGGTGAGGTTACCAAGGCGCTGCGGTAGGCTGAACAGCTTGTTGTTGGCGGCATATAGAATTTCCAGATTCACCCAGTTGACAATTCCTGAGTCCAGCTGCTCAAATTGATTGTAGTACAGATCGATAATACGCAAGTTCGATAGGTCGTACAATTGGTGTGGGAGAGAGCGGAGATTGTTTTTGTAGAGAGAAAGTTGTTCTAGTTTTTGCAGCTTGCCAATTTCAGGAGCGATGGACTCGATGTTGTTTGAGTTTAGATTTAGCTTCTTTAGTCCCGAAAAATTTCCAATAGTCGACGGCACTTGCTTGATGGAATTCGATGTTAGTACCAGCTCCTCCAGCAAAGGCAGACTGCCTCGCAAATCCTGAAGCGAGAGCCGGTTGTCGTTGAGCGTCAACCGCAACAAGTTCTTGTTTCCTTTGATGTTGGGAAACTGGGTTAAGTTACATCGGGAAAGGTCCAGACCCCGAAGGTTCTTGAACTTACGATAGTTGCCGGGCAACTTATTGAATTCATCATCATGGATAGCGAGGGTTTTGATGGAATCATTCCGGGTGAGCCGAAGTCTGCCGGCAGGGCGGTTGTTGAGAAGCGTAATCTGTTTGAGCAAACGCAGCGTAGCCAGTTCTTTTGGCAATTTCTTTATCTGCGTGTTCACCAATTCCAAATCTGTCAGGTTGCTAAAAAGGTAGATACTGTCCGGTAGCGTTTTGCCCTTGTAGCCTACCAGTGATAGCCGTCTAATCCTTTTCAGATCCATTGGGTGGTTGCCATACTTTTCGTAATCGGCAGATGGCCGGTAAACGGTTCGATACCGGATGGCCCGCTCCCTTAGGTGGTTGCTTGCTTTGATCAGGCTATCGATTCTGAAAGTGAATCGCGGATTCTTCATGGCGTCCATGAGTTGGGCGTTGACTTCTTCGTAAGCGGCGGAGTCCTGTTTGACGGCAAAAACAGGCAGGCGCTGTTGTCCAAAAAGACCCCCGGAAATCAAGAGGAAAAGGAGGCTAAAAAATGGCTTTGGCATGCTCAAAAATAGGGGTTTAAAATCCGATTTTGGGAGCAGGTGGACGCCTCCGGGAAAGGGGAAAAATAGTTGGTTTGCGCACCTTAAAAAATGCGGTTTTGACCCTCAAAATCCTTATTTTTGACCCCTTGTAAAAGATCGAAATGACTGCAGAAAAGTTGAAGAAGGCCAGTGAATACTCGGCCAGTAATATACAGGTCCTGGAGGGGTTAGAGGCGGTTCGGAAAAGGCCTGCCATGTATATCGGGGATGTAAGCGTAAAAGGGCTCCATCACCTCGTTTGGGAAGTGGTGGATAACTCCATCGATGAGGCCATGGCTGGCTACTGTGATGAGATCCGGGTGACGATTAACACGGACAACTCGGTGACGGTGGAAGATAATGGTAGAGGGATTCCAACCGATTTGCACATCAAGGAAAAGCGTTCCGCCCTGGAGGTCGTCATGACGGTGCTTCATGCAGGCGGGAAATTTGACAAAGACACCTATAAGGTCTCCGGAGGGCTCCACGGCGTTGGGGTCTCTTGCGTAAATGCCCTTTCTATTATGCTGCGCGCCACTGTCTATCGCGAAGGCAAGATCTTCCAGCAAGAATACAGCCAAGGGATACCACAGTACCCTGTTAAAGTGGTCGGTGAGTCTCCCAAGAGCGGTACAACCATTGAATTCAGACCGGATCCTGAAATATTCCCGGTATTGGAATATAACTACGTCACAGTTTCTGGACGACTCCGGGAGTTGTCTTTCCTAAATCCCGGGATCACCATCTTGCTGAAAGATCTCCGTGAAATGGATGAGAAGGGAGAGCCCCGCAATGATACTTTCTTCTCGCAGGGCGGGCTACGGGAGTTTGTCCAGTACATGGACTCAACCCGGGAAAAGCTGATTGCTGAACCGATTTATGTGGAGAGCGATAAGGGCACCACACCGCTGCAGGTGGCCATGAGCTATAACACCTCATTTTCAGAGAACCTGGTTTCCTATGTGAACAACATCAACACCCATGAAGGTGGTACGCATGTGGCTGGCTTCCGCCGGGCCCTCACACGCACATTGAAGACATACGCAGAGAAGTCAGGATTGCTGGAGAAAGCAAAAATTGAAATAAGCGGAGACGATTTTCGTGAAGGACTTACAGCCGTAATTTCGGTTAAGGTGGCTGAGCCTCAGTTTGAAGGCCAAACAAAAACCAAACTTGGAAATACAGATGTAATGGGCGCTGTTGACCAGGCGATGGGTGAGGCGCTTCAGAATTTCCTGGAAGAGCATCCCCGTGAGGCCAAGATGATCGTGAATAAGGTCATCCTCGCCGCGCAAGCCCGGCACGCCGCCCGCAAAGCGCGTGAGATGGTGCAACGGAAAAATGTACTCAGCGGTACCGGGCTGCCCGGCAAACTGGCAGACTGTGCCAGCGCAGATCCTGCCATCTCAGAACTCTACCTCGTTGAGGGAGACTCCGCCGGCGGATCCGCCAAGCAGGGGAGAAACCGGCACTTTCAAGCCATCCTCCCGTTGCGGGGAAAAATATTGAACGTGGAAAAAGCGCAGGAGCACAAGATCTACGACAATGAGGAAATCAAGAACATGATCACTGCCCTGGGCGTGAGTTTTGGTACTTCGGAAGATGACAAAGCCCTGAATTTGTCAAAACTGCGATATCACAAGGTCATCATCATGACCGATGCGGATGTAGACGGAAGCCATATCCGTACACTAATTCTTACCTTCTTCTTCCGCTACATGAGGGACCTGATTGAACAGGGTTATGTGTATATCGCGCTACCTCCCTTGTATCAACTGAAGAAGGGGAAAGAAGAGCGCTATTGCTGGACCGAGCAAGAACGGGATGTCCTGATTAAGGAAATGGCAAGAGATGGCAAAGAGGATAGTGTCAACATTCAGCGATACAAAGGTCTGGGTGAGATGAACCCGGAACAATTGTGGACGACCACCATGGATCCGGAGAAACGCACCTTGAAACTGGTCAACATCCAATCAGCGGCAGAGGCTGATCACCTGTTCTCGATGCTTATGGGTGATGAAGTGGCACCGCGCCGGGAGTTCATTGAGAAAAACGCCAAATACGCCAAAATCGATATCTAAGGCTGCGGTATGGAGCACGATGAGGAAGAGGATGACGTGTTTGATGAGGTTCCCGTACAGGCACCCACAGGAATAAACGACAGCAAGTACATAAGCCGGGACCTTAGCTGGCTGCAGTTCAACTACCGGGTGCTGGACCAGGCCCGCAATGCGGACAGAAGCGTCTTCGACCGCCTTAAGTTTTTTTGCATTACTGCCTCTAACCTGGATGAGTTTTGCACCATCCGGCTGGGCAGTCTGTATAACTACCTCGACTTCGGGAAAGAACGGTATGATTACAGCGGGCTGCGAGAGAATCCATTCCGAACCATGCTTCTCCATGAAGTCCAGGGTTTCCTTGGGGAGCAGCATAGCTATTACCAGTCAGACCTGAAACCACTCTTTCAACAAAATGGATTTCGGTTAGGAGAGTATGAGTTTCTTTCTCCGGCAGATCGTCAACGTGTTGATCAATACTTCATCCGGACTATCTACCCGATGCTCACGCCGATGATGTTTGACAGTTACCACACCTTCCCGACGCTAAAAAATAATCGACTGCTTGTGGGAGTTGTAACGAAAGCTCCAGGGGAGACGATACAGCATCAGAAGGCCTCCTTCATTCAGATTCCAAGCAACATTGCCCGGTTCTTCGAGATCCTGCAAATGGATGGAACCATTTCCTTTGTGCCAATGGAGGAAATCATCCAGCACAATATTCAACACCTTTTTCGCAATGTTGAAGTGTTGTCAGTAAGCCTGTTTCGGATCAACAGGAATGGCGATTTTACGCTGGAGGAGAGTGAAGACATTGAGTCAAATTTCCTGGAAGAATTGAAAAGAAAGCTGCAGACACGCAGAACAGGAAGGGTGGTCCGGATGGATGTTGTGGATGGTGCCGATCCGTGGATGGTGCGGCTACTGAAGATCCAGTGGGACCTTGATGAGCAGAATATTTTTACTGTACCGAAAGACAGTTTGCTGGATTTTACGGGCTTGAATCAAATCATTGGACATAAGGAATTTAAAGACAAACGTTCCTCTTCACTGCCTCCCGTGAAGCCAGTAACCTTCCCGGAACAAGGGACGCGTGACCTTTTCGATGTGCTTAAGGAACGGGATATTTTGTTGCATCATCCCTATAACTCCATGGAGCCCGTTTTGGAGCTCTTGGAAAAGGCTGCTGACGATCCCCTGGTCTTGTCAATCAAGATTACAATTTACCGCCTGGCCAAGGAATCGAGGGTGAGCGCCGCACTCCTGAAGGCGGCCGAAAACGGAAAGCATGTTTCTGTATTGTTTGAAGTGAAGGCCAGGTTCGATGAAGAAAATAACCTGCGTGAAGCGCAGAAACTTCAACGGGCAGGTTGTTTTGTGATTTATGGCTTTGGCGCATTAAAGACTCATACTAAACTCCTGTTGATTGTGCGCCGCGAGCCGGATGACAGGGTGCTTCGGTATGTACACATTGCCAGCGGGAACTATAATGAAACAACATCACGACTCTATACTGACATTGGCCTGCTCACTACGCAGGAAGCTTATGCCAGTGATGTGTCTGAATTCTTTAATGTTATCACGGGGCATTCGCAACCAACCAGTTACCGCAATCTGATCACCTCCCCACGCGATATGCGGACGGAGTTGTGTAACCTGGTGCGAAATGAAGCAGAGAATGCGCGAAGGGGATTGCCATCCGGCATTGTCATTAAGTTGAATTCTATTCAGGACAAGGAATTTATTGATGCACTCTATGGCGCGAGTCAGGCGGGCGTAAAGATCAAGCTTATCGTTCGTGGGATGTGTTGCCTTAGGCCGGGGCGTGCTGGCTTAAGCGAAAATATTGAAGTAATCTCGATTGTGGGCGATTATCTCGAGCATTCCCGAATCTATTATTTTCATCATGCAGGAAAGCCGAAGATCTATATCGGCAGTGCCGATGCCATGGTGCGAAGTTTTGATCGACGCATCGAATCACTCGTGCTCCTGGAACAAGACTTGCTGCAGAATCAACTCATGAATATTCTCGTTTACAACCTCCGGGATAATGTCAATGCCTACATTATGCGGGAGGACGGCAGATATGAAAAGAAAGCGAGGAACGGCAAGGAGCCATTTAACATCCATACGGCCTTCTATGGGGTAACCAGTGAGACGATCGAGAAGATCCAGCTATTTCCTTAGTTAGCGGACTTGGGTTGTCTTCCTCCCCTGCGATTGGTCCTCGGTGTTGACAAATTTAATAGCCCTTTTCTTGCGGTTCTTTTCATACAGATGAAGCAGAATGCCGTCTTTTAGCCCTACTTCGGGCACCAGCATCTGCTTGGCCTTTGCCCACTCCATCACCTGAATGTAGATGTTGCTAGCCGGGACGATCACGTCGGCACGGTCGGGGTTCATTTGAAGTTCATAGATCCGCTCTTCCATCGTGTGGGCCTCAATCATTTTGCGGGTGTCAATCATCTTCTTCAGTGACATGGTCTTACCTGCCTTGGTAGCAGAAAGTTCGTAGAGCTTACTGATGTTTCCGCCAGTACCGACAGCGGTCATGATTCCGAGACCCCGGGTAAGGCTCTCCTTTACCCACTTCTCCATTTCATTCCAAACAGCAGGAGAGTCGTGGTGTTCCAGCATACGGACAGAGCCGACTTTGAAAGAGCGCGTCTTAAGTTTCTCTCCGCCGGCATACAAGTTGAGTTCAGTGCTGCCACCACCGACATCGATATGCAAGTATGTTTTTGTCCCCAGGAATGAAGAAATCGCCCGATTAATCAGCTCGGCCTCGAGTTGGCCATCGATAATGTGGATGTCAATACCTATTTCCTTCTTTACCTGGTTCACCAATTGTTGACCGTTCTTAGATTCGCGCATGGCCGATGTCGCGCAGAACATATAGTCATCCACCTCATACAGTTCAATCAAGAGTTTGTACGTAAGCATGAGTTTCTTGAATTTCTCAATGCTTCCCTTGCTGATCTTGTTGGTTCCAAACACATCATGGCCAAGCCGCAGTGGGAATCGAACGTACTCAACCTTCTTGAAGAGAATCTTGTCTTCTCGCTCGAGGACACTCGAGACTTGAAAACGGATGGCATTGGATCCGATATCGATGGCGGCAATCTTCATGAATGATAGATTGCAAAATAAGCCCTAATCAGTGACAATCACGCTGATGAGAATCATAAAAACGACCAAATTTTTCATTTTTTAGATCTTATTGAGTTTCTTTGCCATGCTTATCCAGAAAGACCGAGGGACTGGGCCCTGTGAAGTCTTAGCAACCACGATAGTGTCGCGGTGCTAACTCCCATCTCGACAACTGTCGGGAAAAGATAGGCGGCCATTCACAAAGGCTCTTTCTGGAAGCAAGTGACCAGAAAGCATGAAAATAGAAGACATCTTAGCGAAGCGAATCATGGTGCTGGACGGCGCCATGGGAACCATGATCCAACGGCACGATCTTCAGGAAAAGGATTTCCGGGGAGATCGCTTTGCCAATCATACTTCACCCCTAAAAGGCAACAACGACCTCCTTTCGATTACCCGGCCAGATATCATCAAGGATATCCACCGCCAGTACTTTGAGGCTGGAGCGGACATCGCGGAGACCAATACGTTTAGCGGAACACGTATCGCCCAGGCGGACTACCACCTGGAGGATATCGTATATGAATTGAACTTCCAGTCGGCGAAAATTGCCAGAGAAGTGGCTGACGACATGACCCGGAAAGAGCCTCAAAAGCCTCGCTTCGTCGCGGGAGCCATGGGGCCAACGAATAAGACCGCTTCACTTTCTCCTGATGTTAGTAACCCTGGTTTTCGAGCCATTACATTTGACCAGTTAAAGGAAGCATTTAAGGAGCAAGCAAAAGGCCTTCTGGATGGAGGAGTTGACCTGCTGTTGCTTGAGACGATCATTGATACACTCAATGCAAAGGCTGCCCTGTTTGCCATCCAGGAGTTGTTTGATGAAGTCGGGAGGACCGTCCCAGTGATGGTTTCAGGGACGATCACCGATGCAAGCGGCCGGACGCTTTCGGGCCAGACAACAGAGGCCTTCCTGATCTCTGTTTCACATGTGCCTTTGCTTAGCATTGGCCTCAACTGTGCCCTGGGTGCCAAGGCCCTGAGACCCTACCTCCAGGTCCTGAATGAGCAAGCCCCCTTCTTTGTCAGCGCATACCCAAATGCTGGATTGCCTAATGAATTTGGTCATTATGATCAGAACCCGGAGGAGATGGGAGAGCAGATAAAAGAGTTTCTGGACGAGGGGCTGGTGAACATCGTAGGAGGCTGTTGCGGGACAACTCCGGAGCACATACGAGTGATCGCGGAGCTGGCGGCGAAATATAAACCAAGGTTGATAAATAGTCTGCAAGAGTCGGACGATGGTCGATAGTCCATGGACCATGGATTCTGTTGAGCCGACTATCGAACACAACAATTAGAATATAACGAACTGTATATGGCATTTAAGTTTGAAGGATTAAAAGTTTGGCAGCGGGCTGTTGAGCTTTCGGGTGAGATTTCGGAGCTGACTGAAAAGTTCCCAAAAAAGGAAATGTTTGTTTTAGCATCAAAGATGCAAAGCGCTTCAGATTCGATTTCATTGAACATCGCGGAAGGGTCTACCGGCCAAACTAATCCTGAATTCAAGCGTTTTCTTGGAATGGCATTGCGTTCGGCGATTGAAGTAGTAGGATGCCTCTATTTGGCCAAAAGACGAAGTTTGATTGACCAAGGTGAATTCGACCATTTCTACCTGGTTCTCGCAGATCTGGTTAAGAGTATTCAGGCACTCAGAAAAGCGATCAACTAGCTATTATGAGTCTATTGCCTCCCGCTGATTTGGACTCCACAGCAATCGACCATGGACCATGGACGATCGACCGTCCCTTACAATTAAGTGGATTAGAAGCCGTAAAGGTCACGGCTGCCTCCAACTTCGTCAACATCGGTGAGCGAACCAATGTCACGGGCTCGGCGCGCTTTCTGAAGCTGATTAAAGAAGATAAATTCGATGAGGCACTCGAAGTGGCCCTGGATCAGGTGAGGGGCGGAGCTCAGGTCATCGATGTGAACATGGATGAAGGGATGCTGGATTCTGAATCAGCTATGGTCAGGTTCCTCAACCTGATGGCCTCCGAGCCCGAGATTGCCCGGTTGCCAGTCATGGTGGATTCATCCAAGTGGAATGTTATCGAGGCGGGGTTGAAGTGCCTTCAGGGGAAGAGCATCGTCAACTCGATAAGCCTTAAATCAGGAAAGGATGATTTCGTCCATCAGGCGAAACTGGTCAAGCGCTACGGTGCAGCGACGGTCGTCATGGCCTTTGATGAACAAGGCCAGGCGGACACATATCAACGCCGGATTGACATCTGTAAGCGGGCCTATGACATCCTCGTCAATGAGGTTCATTTTCCAGCACAAGACATTATTTTCGATCCGAATATATTCCCAGTGGCGACGGGTATAGAAGAACACAGAAACTACGCGCTTGACTTCTTCCGTGCAACAAAATGGATACGGGAGAACCTTCCGTATGCCCAGGTAAGCGGTGGGGTAAGCAATGTTTCATTCAGTTTTCGGGGAAATCAGCTTGTGCGGGAAGCCATGCATTCTGCTTTTCTTTACCATGCTATCCATAACGGCATGACCATGGGTATCGTCAACCCTACTATGTTGGCGGTGTATGATGACATACCAAAAGATTTGCTCGAGCGGGTGGAGGATGTGCTTTTGAATCGTCGCGACGATGCTACCGAGCGCCTGCTGGAATTCGCTGAAACTGTGAAGGGATCGGCAAAGAAAAAGGAACAGGATGATGAGTGGCGTAAGCAGCCTGTGGAAGCACGCATTACGCACTCACTGGTTAAGGGAGTCATAGATTTTATTGATCGTGATGTGGAAGAGCTGCGGCTGAAGTTTGACAAACCCCTCCATGTAATTGAAGGCCCGCTAATGGACGGCATGAACGTCGTGGGTGATTTGTTTGGTGCCGGCAAGATGTTCTTGCCCCAGGTGGTCAAGAGCGCGAGGGTCATGAAGAAAGCGGTTGCCTACCTGACACCCTATCTCGAAGAAGAAAAAAGGCGGAGTGGGCAGGTGGGAAAGCCGGCAGCGAGGATATTGATGGCCACTGTCAAAGGCGACGTTCATGATATTGGAAAGAACATCGTTGGCGTTGTGCTGGCCTGCAATAATTATGACGTAGTCGACCTTGGCGTAATGGTGCCTTCAGAGAAAATCCTGGAAGCCGCCCGGCGTGAAAAGGTAGATATCATCGGCCTGAGTGGACTGATCACGCCGTCGCTGGATGAAATGGTTCATATGGCCAAGGAGATGCAGCATGAGAAGATGGATCTCCCATTGCTGATTGGGGGTGCTACGACATCCCGTATTCACACAGCTGTAAAGATTGATCCGCACTATGATGGAGCGGTCATCCATGTACTCGATGCTTCACGTTCAGTGCCCGTGGCCAGTGAGCTCATAAACCCGGAGACACGTGGGGCAATCAAACAGCGTATCAAGCTGGAATATGCTCAGCTGCGGAAAGACCACGAAGGGCGGCAGCTGGAGAAGAACTACATCTCTTTGGCAGATGCAAGGAAGAACAAAGTGACTATCTCCTGGGATGGCTTGCGGCCCACTCAGCCCGCATTCATCGGACGAAAGGAATTCTTGAATTACCCGCTGGAAGAAATAAGAAAGTATATTGATTGGACACCATTCTTCCAGACGTGGATGCTGGCGGGCCGGTACCCCGACATTTTGAAAGATATGGTGGTAGGCGTGGAAGCAACGCGGTTGTATGATGATGCCCAGCAAATGCTGGACACAATTGTTGCGGGCCGTAAACTCCAGGCCAATGGCGTACTGGCTTTCTATCCAGCCCAAAGTACGTCTACCGACGATGTGATCCTGTACCGTGACAGAGAGATGAATACTGAGGCCGCCAGACTCTTTTTCTTGCGGCAGCAAAACAAGAAGGCGGCTAAGCTGCCCAATTTCTGCCTGTCGGACTTTGTGGCCCCGCCGTCTAGCGGAAAGAAGGATTACATGGGCCTTTTTGCTGTCACCGCTGGAATTGGCTTGGAAAAATTGATTGCGCCATTCAAGGTGCAACAAGACGACTATAAGGAAATTATGGCTAAGGCGTTGGCAGACAGGCTGGCAGAGGCCTTTGCCGAGTGCCTTCATGCCAAAGTCAGAACGGAATGGTGGGGATATGCAAAAGATGAGCAGCTTACTACGAATCAAATGATTGCTGAAGACTATATCGGTATCCGCCCGGCACCCGGGTATCCGGCGTGCCCGGATCATACAGAGAAGAAAACAGTATTCGAGCTTCTTGCCCCTGAAAAGAATGCCGGAATCCAGTTGACAGAATCCTATGCGATGTTTCCTGCTTCCTCGGTCAGTGGATATTACTTTTCTCATCCTGAAGCGAAGTACTTTGGATTGGGGAAGATTGGTAAAGATCAGGTTGCTGATTATGCACAACGGAAGGGAATGACGGTGGGAGAGGTGGAGAAGTGGATGGCACCAAACTTAGCGTACTAATGCATTTCACGCAAAGAGCGCAAAGTCGCAAAGGCCGCAAAACAGTATTTGGGAGGTATAAATTCATCTTCTTTTCAGAATTGAATATAGATAGCCTCGAGAGTTAATAGTTCTAGATTGAGGCATGAATGAGAATGAGCTTTCATACAAAATTATTGGTGTGGCAATAGAACTTCATAGATCTTTAGGACCAGGTCTGCTTGAATCTGTATATGAGACTGCGCTGGCGCATGATCTTGCTGAAATTGGGTTGGACATTAAGCGTCAGGCGGCACTGCCATTTGTTTATAAGGAGATCGAAATGGGGGTGGGTTTAGAATTGATATCTTGGTGAATGATAAGGTTATTTTGGAAATGAAGTCGGTGGAGACGTTGGCCCCAGTTCATTTTGCGCAGACATTGACTTATCTTAAGTTGTCGAACCTGAAACTGGCACTTTTGATAAATTTTAATGTCAAGTCGTTAAAAGAGGGAATCCATCGTGTTGTTAACAATTTGTAGTTTTGCGGTCTTTGCGAGAAAAAAAATAGAAGAATGAAAGTAATAGATCATATTAAAAACGCCTCCGGCAAACCCCTCTTCAGCATAGAGATTCTCCCTCCATTGAAAGGCGAGAACATCCGTCTCTTGTTTGACAACCTCGATCCGTTGATGGAGTTTAAGCCACCGTTTATCGATGTCACATATCACCGAGAGGAATATGTGTATAAGAAGAAGGACAATGGACTTCTCGAAAAGCGCTCAACACGCAAGCGGCCAGGTACGGTCGGAATCTGCGCTGCAATCCAGAATCATTACAAGGTGGATACGGTACCGCACATCATCTGTGGGGGATTCACCCGTGAGGAAACAGAGAATGCCTTGATTGACCTTCAGTTTCTTGGCATTGATAATGTGCTGGCTTTGCAGGGAGATGCCATCAAGACAGAAGCTCGGTTTGCAGCTGAGCCAGATGGACACAAGTATGCGTCAGAACTTTTGGGACAAATTGTTGGGATGAATCAAGGGAAGTTCCTCGATGAGGACCTGGAGAATGCGTCACCGACGAATTTCTGTATTGGCGTCGCTGGCTACCCGGAGAAGCATTTTTCCTCACCCAACCTGAAAGCAGACCTAAAGTACCTCAAGCTAAAAGTAGATATGGGAGCAGAGTACATAGTCACCCAGATGTTTTTCGATAACCGGAAGTACATTGACTTTGTAAACCTCTGTCGCGAGGCGGGCATTACTGTTCCCATCATTCCGGGTATTAAGCCTATGACCACCAAGAGTCAGGCAAATATTCTGCCGACCGTATTCCATATCGACTTGCCGGAGGAGCTGGCCGACGAAGTGGAGAAGTGTAAAGACAATGCCGCGGTGAAGCAGGTAGGTATTGAGTGGGCCATAAAGCAATCGAAGGAACTGATTAAGTTCGGGGTGCCCACACTTCACTTTTACTCTATGGGCAAATCTGATCCGATCTATAAAATTGCCAGAGAGTTATTTTAGGCAATAAAAAAAGGGGCCGAAGCCCCTTCTCTTATTTTATTGAAATCCTGCTTACTGACCTTTCAGCGGGAACCCAGTGCCTGGATAACTTGCGAGGTTCACCTTAGGTATAACAGCCCCAAACTTTGTATTTATCGCATCGATAAATACGTTGGCTGTGAACGCATACCCTCTGCTGTTCGGGTGTACAGCGTCTTCTGAGAACATGCCTCCAGGCGGTGCAAACGAAGGTGTAACCGTTACCCCATTTGCTGAGAAGAACTGGCCGACCTTCGCGTTGGCTGTAAGGTCTTTGTAAGCCTGATAGACGTCAGCAACAGCAACCCGATCAGTTGCTGCAGCTGCCGCCGCTTTGATCTTGTCGTTGAACGTTATGGTTCGAGCCTGAATATCGGCGATCTCGGTAGGGATCAAAACATACTGATCATCCAGCGGTGTAGATACTCCGGATACGAAAGTCGGTAAATTGGGTGGGTTAGGACAGGTACCTAAAACACCACCAGCGGAAAGCGTAATCAGGTCGGTTGATTTGGCTTGACGTACACGGCCATAAGGGGCCAGGGCGGCACCACCCGGGAGCATTGCAAATAGCGAGGCAATGTCGGTAAGTGTCTCGTCCTTGATCAGGATTCCATTCTTTCCGTAAGCATAAACTACTTTGCGTTTGGCAGCATCATCTGCAGTAATTAATGTTAACCCTACCAAAGCATCAAGCGCTCCATTGTAGCCACCAAATCCTGCAGCGCCATTTAGTGACGTAAGTGTTGCGGCATCCGTACAATTTGTTGACTTAAATTCAATCGCATTCCAGGTTACGGTTGTGAAGAATGGAAGCGTGGTAATGTCGGGAATCGTTCCCACAACACCTTTGGAATTGGGTACAGCAAGTAGGGCATTCAAGTTTGCATCGAATGCACCATCAAAGACGGCCTGAGGAGTCATATCAGCGGGTCCGATCATTGTCGGGTCCGGAGGAGGATTGGCATTGCCAACTCCACCAGCAGTTGCATAGTTCAGGATATCGAAATTGCCAAGGAAGAGCATAAAGAAATTGCCGCCCTTAGATGCCGCATCTCCAAGCAGTGTTGACGTTCCGGGAGCTGATGCGAACCGGCCGTAATAGGGATTGCCAGCGGCAAACAAGGGCGTAAGTGAATGATATACTCGAGTTCCAGGTACACCAAAGTTATTTAGGGCAGTTTTGTCACCACCATATGCACTTGGAAGATCTGCTGTATTGTAAGGAGCAGGCATTGCGGGCGTTTCTACCGTTGAGGGGCAGGTGGTTGTTGTTGCCGGAGTGCCTGCAGCCCTCGGGCCAGCTGAACGAGAAGTCTTGCAACCTGCTCCGTCTGGATCAACATCTCCATCCGCATCGTACAGTACAAAACGTCCACGGATTACACCCAGGCCAGGATTTGATGCGCTCGAGTTAAACCCGTTTACAGATGCAATATCCGGCTGATTGAAGACGCCGCCGCCAACTGTTGTGAACTGGTCAGCCATTATTTTGGCCATGGAGACAGCTTGCCCATCGGTAAAGAGCGATCCGGATTGCATCCCGGCCGTATACGAGTCTCCAAGTGCGATGAACTTGGTGAAGTCAGCGGTACCCTTATCCGGTGTTGGTTCTTCTGTTACGACCGGCGGTTGGGGATCAATAGGCGTTTGCTTGCAAGCTCCTGTAAACAGAGCTGTCAATAGAACGATAGAAAGTAGTTTATTCGTTTTCATGTGATCTCTATTTTTTAGATTAGTTCAGGAACTCGTCAAAAGTAATGGAGAAATAATACTGCTGTCCAACGAAAGGTGCGCCCAGGTTAGTGCGGTAATCTCCGCCACCGAGGTTCGTACCACCCAACTTGAATACAGACTTGATCGAAGAGACTTTGTAACTAACCTGTGCATCCAGCACGCCGAATTCAGGTACGTTCCAGATTCCGTAAGAAGATTCCCACAGGAAGGCGGTCTGGTACCGGTAGTTGATGCTTGCGCCGAAGTTGGCAAATATCTTCGAGTTGTTGAGCCCGATGGATCCCCTGTTGGTAGGTGTGTTAAAGCCAGCACGGAAATCCTTGTCCTCTTGGGCTACGTAGTTGGCGTAGTTGTAGTTAGCGGTGACCTCGAAATTGCTTGGCAGTTTATAGGTTAAGCCAAGTCCGATACCAAAGGAAGTTACATCGCGGGTTGAATTCACATACGGAGAGTACAGTGACCCCGGGGCAGATACTTTGCCCTGGTGGGTTACTGGGTTTTTGGCTGCGACGATCTGACCGCCAATGAAACCGGTATACATAGTATAATACCCGTTCAAGTCAAGGAGAATCTTCTTGGCAAAGAGCCCTTTGTAACCGACTTCTCCCGAGACTAGCTTTTCAGGCTGGACGTAAGCCAAATTGGCCGTTTGAAGCAGTGTTGTGTCCCCACCGATCTTATTTCCCGATACACCCAGGCTGCCTCCAGATGAGCGATAAGCATTATACGATGTCTGTGTATAGGCACCTCCATTATGAATTCCATAGGCTTGAGCATTTTTTTCCGTGCTTCCGAGGAGTGTACCACCGGATGAAGGGAAATAAATGAATTGTGCCTGCGTATCCGGGTTACGGAAGCCGGTCTGGAACGAAGCTCGGAAATTGTTTTCATCGTTCAGTGAATACACGAAGGATAGCCGTGGTGTTACTTGCCCCTGAAAATTCTCATTCTTGTCATATCGGATTGACGCGGTTGCCTTCAATTTCTCAGCGAAGGTCTTGGCGATCACGCCATATACCCCGAACTCGCTGATCTTGATCCGCTGGAAGTTAATGCCATCTATTGGGGCTTCGTTGAAAATGGTTCCGTTGGAAAACAAATCATATTGTCTCCAGTTACCACCAACCTGAATTTCCGCCCACTCCAACTTCTTGAACTGGTAATTACCCTCTATGTGAAGGAGTTTCGAATTATCAATAAAGGAGGCACCGCCGCCAATCGCATGAGATCCACCATTTGGATCAACCCAGTTACCAGTGGGAGTTTTTTGGAAATAGTTGGCTTTCACTGCGTTTACCAGATTGGTAAATTGAGGTGTGCCGGGTACGGGTCGATTGCGATCAGCAAAGGCGCGGGCTGCCGCAGGATTTCCAGCAGGAACACCGGGGATATTTCCCTGCATGGCGAAAAGGTATTCAGGAACCCAGCCAGCGGTAGGGTTACCTGGAACGGATGATGGATTATATGTTTCATTCATATATGCACCCAATGCAGTCAGGTTGTAAGACTTTCCTGCATCTGTAGCTGACTGGTAAGCGCGGAGAAAGAAATTATCTCCTTTAAGCTCAAGTTTGTGGAATTGTTGCGTAAAATCCCTCAGGGCATATTTTTCTGTGCCCTGGTACACGGAACTTCCACCGCCGAACCGGTAGTTATAGAGTACTTCGATCTTGTCGGTGATCCGGTAGTGCAAGGCTCCATCAAATTTTACGCTCTTTGCTTCACGGTCATCGACCAGATCTTGTTCACGGAAGCCCGTCCGGGTGATAACGCCAACACTGGGATACGCAACCGCCAGGGCGCCGATCTGTGTTTCATCTCCATAGGTGTTAAGTCCATCAAAGTTATTTGTGCCGCTTAAGTCTGTGGTGGATTCCGGATTGACGCGGTCAGTCTTGTAATCATTGCCCAGCCAGTCCTTGGCTTGCAATAGAGAAGCATTAATCTTAAAGGCAAACTTATTATTGAAGGCTTTGGCATAGCGGATGCTGTATTGTGTCAATGGATTCGAATCAGTACCGCTTTGCTTCGTCATTCCATATTTTATCTGAGCGCTCAAGCCTTGATAGTCGAATGGGCTCTTGCTCTTCATAAGCAATATTCCATTGAATGCGTTCGGTCCGTACAAAGCTGAGCTTGCACCGGGTATAAGCTCCATGCTTTCCGCATCAAGTTCACCGATTCCTATGATGTTACCTGTAGGAAAATTAAGCAGGGGAGCTTGTGTATCCATGCCATCAACCGATTGCACAAAGCGCACGTTGGCGATTGTTGCGAAGCCGCGTGTGTTAATGGCTGTGAAATTCAAACTGCCGGAGGTTGCCTGGACGCCTTTCATGTTGGCCAAGCCATCATAATAGTCGGGCGTTGGGGCAGCCTTGATTTCCCGGATATCCATTTTTTCGATTGTCACTGGAGACTTCATGATGCTCTCCTCCATCCGGGAAGCAGAAACAACAACTTCCTCCCCGAGCAGTGTGCCTTCTTCCAAAGCGATGTCAAACGTAGTGGCCGAGGCATCCTTTACCTCGATTTCCTGGGTTTGAAAACCAATGAAAGAGAAGTTCACCGTAAAGGGTAGGGCTTGTTTAACCGTAAGGCTATACTGCCCCTTTACATCGGTAATGGTTCCGGCAATTGTGCCCTTCACCACAATGTTCACCCCAGCTAAGGGTTCCCCTGCAGCGTCTTTAACTGTACCCGAAAGGGTGGTGGACTGTGCCCAAAGATTCGCCGTACCCAGCATCACGAAGAGGAGGGGTAGCAGCGACCACTTGTAGAATTTTTTCATATAATTAATGGGTTTTAATCTGCTAAATCTACAAGATTTTGTCCAAAAACAAACGATTGTTAAGGTCGATTTTCGGGACCGATTGCCGTGTCAACGATACGGCTATAGGGATTTATCCCTTTGCCGAATCCCTCACATGTTTGGCAAGCCGGTCGCACAGGGCATCCATTTCGGCTGCCATGTGTTCGTCTCCTGTCGAAGTCAGCACACTTTGACTTAGTCCGCCGATGCAGTCTATATAGAACCGCTTCATCTCTTCAACTGGCATGTCCTTGGCCCACAGGTCGATACGCATGGTATTCTTCTGAATATGGTCCCACAAACCAATGCTTATGGCCTTGGTTTCCGAAAGTCCGGCGTCCGGCTTGTCAGTGGCATCCCATTCAATTTTTTCAGGGGTATTGCTTGAATCCAGGTGGATTGTAAAGTTAATGGTGGATGTTTTCATGGGTAGTTTATATGACAATAGGTAGTCTTAAATGTGCATTTCGGGGACTTGCTCATCGGCCTGGAGCTTTCCCTCGGTTGCTTTGCGAATCTGATCGACGGTTATTCCGGGCGCCCGTTCAATGAGCTTGAATCCTCCTTCAGTTAGTACTTCCAGCACAGCCATGTCTGTCACTATACGCTTCACGCACCGTAAACCTGTTATGGGGAGGGAGCACTTTTTCAGCAACTTGGAGGCACCGTCTTTGCTGCAGTGCTGCATGGCGACAATAATGTTCTTTGCGGAGGCCACGAGGTCCATCGCTCCGCCCATGCCCTTCACCATCTTCCCGGGGACTTTCCAGTTTGCAATGTCGCCCATCTCCGACACTTCCATCGCCCCCAGAATCGTAAGGTCAACCTTGCCGCTGCGTATCATGGCAAAGCTCTCGGCCGAACTAAAAAGCGCCGACCCAGGTACCATTGTAATTGTTTGCTTTCCTGCATTGATCAAGTCAGGATCAACCTGGTCTTCGGTTGGAAATGGTCCAATGCCCAGCAAGCCATTCTCGGATTGTAAAATGACATGTATATTCTTTGGGATGTAATTCGCGACAAGCGTGGGTATGCCAATCCCCAGGTTAATGTACATGCCGTCGCGGACTTCCTGGGCGATGCGCTTTGCGATTCCGATTTTATCTAACATCAATTTGAGAATTTGAGGATTAACCAATTTGAGAATGGTCCGAAGAGTCTTTATTGCGTTTGGATGAGGAAATTATTTTGCCAACTACTCTTGCGATCTCTTGAAGGACCTGCGACAGTTGCGGATCAGGATTGGGGTAGGTCTTAGCGGCTTGGCAAAGGCAAAGCCAATACTCGGTTTCATCGATCTCCTTTGCAGCAATCTTGAACTTATGAATGAAGTCTGCTTTGCTCTCGGCATTTTGTGCTTCACGGATGTTGGCGCCAATGGAGGTTCCGGACTTCAATATCTGCCTTGCGATAATGTATTTTCTTTCAGTCTCCAGAATTTCGACATACTCAATAATCCGCAAAGCATACTGCGTTGTCATCTCTACGATAAGGTTTTTGCGATCTTCTCTCATAAACAAGTTTAAATCAATCACAAAAATGGAACTAAATCCCCGTTTAATGATGTCTACTACATCCTATTTACCTGACAGATATTTAAACATTCCCAAATCCCCAAATTCTCAAATCCCCAAATTAGATATAGTCCGCTGTTCAATCCGTTTTTCATATCCCAGCCCTTGAAAAATCCGATGCACATAAATCCCCGGTGTATGAATCATGTTTGGATCCAGTACGCCGGGCTCGACGAGTTCCTCAACTTCTGCAATGGTAATAGTGCCCGCAGCGGCCATCATGGGGTTGAAGTTTCTGGCTGTGCCTCTATAGATAAGGTTACCCAGTGTGTCACCCTTCCAGGCCTTGACCAGAGAAAAGTCGGAGCGAAGCCAATTTTCCATCAGGTATACTTTTCCGTCAAAAAGGCGGGTCTCTTTTCCTTCTGCTACTTCTGTGCCCACTCCCGCAGGTGTAAAGAATGCAGGGATACCGGCACCACCGCTGCGGATTCTCTCGGCCAAGGTGCCTTGAGGAATGAGATCTACTTCCAGTTCTCCCGAGAGCAATTGTCTTTCGAACTCTTCGTTCTCACCCACATAGGAGGAAATCATCTTCTTGACCTGGTGCGATTTTAGCAATAGCCCGATTCCAAAGTCATCGACGCCTGCATTATTAGAAATGCAGGTAAGGCCCTTTGTGCCCTTCTTCAATAGTGCTTTTAGGCAATTCTCAGGAATCCCTGACAATCCAAATCCTCCGACCATCAGCGTGGCAAAATCAGGGATATCGCGGATCGCTTCATCAGCATTCTTGACAACTTTGTTGATCATCTTCCTGGCATTTAGATTAAATGTTTTCTATCGACTCTTTTTTAGTGCTTCCAGCGCGAGGAGCTTGTCCTTGTGGAGTTGGCTCTTCAGTGCTTCCAGGTCCTTGAACTTGGAATCGGTTCGAAGAAGTTGTTCAAAGGTGACCGTAAGGGTTTCGCCGTAAATTTCCTTATCAAAGTCAAAGATATTCACTTCAATCGATCTTCGAACGCCGTTAACGGTGGGACGCACTCCGATGTACAGCATGCCTTCATACCCCTGGCCGGCGTGTTGAACGCGAACGGCATATATTCCGTCAGCAGGGATGAGCTTGAAATTGGATTCAATTGCCAGGTTGGCTGTGGGATATCCCATCACTCGTCCCAGTTTATCGCCAATCACCACCAGGCCTGAGAGGGAGTAAGGGCGCCCAATCAAGTGCATGGCGGTGGTTACATCACCTGACTCCAGGGCCTTGCGAATCGCTGAAGAACTGACCGTAATGTGATCAATATCCTCTGCGGGAATTTCTTCCACATCAAAGCCATGCTGCGAACTTGTCAAACGAAGTTGCTCAAAGCTGCCTTCCCGGTTCTTTCCGAAATGGTGATCATAGCCAATGACGAGCTTTCGCGTGCCAAGCGTATCAACCAGAATCCGACGAATGAATTCCGAAGATGACAGCTGGGAGAACTCGCGGGTGAAAGGGATGCGCACAAGATGTTGTATCCCCTGGAGGCGAAGGAGTTCGGCTTTCTCTTCAAATGTATTCAGAAGTTTGAGTGATTGATCCTCCGGATGAAGCACCAGTCGTGGATGCGGCCAGAAGGTAATCACCACCGTCTGCCCGGAATTTCTATCGGCTATTTCCTTGAGCCGGTTAAGTACTTTCTGATGTCCACGGTGCACACCATCAAATGTGCCGCTCGTGACCACCGCATAGTCTAGCCGGGTAAAATCGTCTGGTGTATGATAGATCTTCATCCTAACCTTCGTCCAATTGGTTTCCTTCGATGGGTGTTGATGGCTGTGAGTACTTGATTTTAATCTCCTCCAAAGTATTCGCGTTGGCCAGTTCATAAGGTCCGATCCGTGTACGGCAAAGTGCTGACAGATACGCCCCGACGCCAAGCTTCTTTCCCATGTCATGCGCCAGGCTCCTGATATAGGTGCCTTTGGAGCATACTACCCTGAAACTGATGTTTGGAAAGTTACACGCGGTGATGTCAAATACTTTGATCTCAACGGTTCGCGGCTTGAGTTCTACGATATCTCCCTTGCGGGCCAGGTCATAGGCTCTTTTGCCGTTGACTTTGATAGACGAGTGAGCAGGAGGAACTTGCTGGATCAGCCCGATGAAGGTGAGCGCGGCGGCGCGAACGGCGTTTTCAGTAACGGATGAAATATCGACTGCGGGAGTTGGTTCAGTTTCGCCATCGTATGAGGCTGTAGTTTGTCCCATGATGAACGTGCCTGTATATTCCTTTTCCATTCCCTGGAACTCATCGATGCGTTTGGTCATCTTGTCTGTGCAGAGGATAAGGAGCCCGGTAGCCAGGGGGTCGAGGGTGCCGGCATGTCCGATTTTCCGGGTGTGCAAGATATAGCGGAGTTTGTTAACGACGTCAAAGGAAGTCCACCTCAGGGGCTTATTAACCAGCAATACGCTTCCTTCCCCGGGTTCCATCAGATCATCTCTATTCCTGCACCAAAATAATACAGCATCAGGATGATCATGCCTACCACGATACGATAGTACCCAAACAGGCGAAACCCGTGCTTGGCCAGGTATCCGATGAATAACTTAATCGCAGCCATCGCAACGAGGAAGGCCACGATATTTCCAACCAGGAGGAGTGTAATTTCTTCGCTGCCGAAGGCGTTTCCATCCAAATAGAATTTCAAAAGTTTGTATCCGGTGGCAGCCAACATAGTTGGGATAGCGAGGAAGAAAGAAAACTCAGCCGCTGTCCTGCGGTTTAGTCCAACACTTAGCCCACCGACGATTGTTGCCGCGGAACGGGATACGCCAGGAACCATGGCCAGGCACTGAAAGAGACCAATCTTTAAAGCGCGCGGATAGGATACTGCGGTGGAACCCGCTTCTATGGTACGTGCGAAGAACCGATCAACGAAAAGAAGGATGATGCCGCCAACGATGAGCATCCAGCCGACAACATCGACCCGTTCCAGCAAGGCATCGATCGCATCGTTCAATAAAAAGCCGATAACAGCAGCCGGAAGGAAGGCGATGGCAAGTACATAATAGAATTTTAGTGTTTGCCAGAAGCGATCCCAATACAATACAATGACCGATAAGATGGCGCCAAATTGAATAGCGATAGTGAATACTTTAACAAAGGGATTTGCGGCGATGCCCATGAGCGATGACCCAATGATCATGTGGCCCGTGGAGGAAATGGGAAGGAACTCAGTTATGCCTTCAATAATGGCAAGTAGTATGGCCTGGATAACAGACATACCCGGCGTTAGCGATCGGACGGCCGGTGCAGAATTGCAAAGAGTTCAACAATAAACCCGGCAACAACAATGATGGGGCCAACAGTCAACCCAAGGATACCAAAGCCATGCTGTTCTGTATCCAGAGACATCGTAGTAAAACCAACAACGAGAATGGCCAGACCGACGACCATAAGTTGATAATTCTTCTTGCCAAACGGTAGCTTGTTCATATGATCAGTAGAGTTCGTCCAGGGAAAGTTTGAGATACTTGCTGACAGCACGCCAGGTACTGACAGCGGCCACAAAAATACCCAATGCGAGCAAAGAGGCAAGGAGGATCAGGATTCTCTTTTCATTCTGGAGAAGCTGAAGATCTTCAATGCGTGAATGCCCATAGCGGATCAAGGCATATAGCATGGCTCCGGCAATGACACCGGCGATGGTGCCGAGAAGCATTGCACGTAAAATGAAGGGGCCTTGAATGAAGTTTCGCGTTGCGCCCACCAGTTGCATGCTTCGAATCAGAAAGCGCTGTGAAAAAAGGGCCAGGCGAAGGGTATTGTTGATCAGAAGAACGACCACCAGGAGCAGGACGGAAGAAATTCCCAACAGGACAAGGCCGATCTTTGCGATGTTCTTATTGACGGATTCGATAAGGCTCTCAACGTAATACACCTGAAATACGCCCTTCATTTTCTCTACCCGGCTCTTGATCTCGCTCAGTTTTTGCCTGTCATGGAACTCCGGATCGATGGTGATAAGGAAGGCATCCCGAAGCGGGTTTTCTCCAAGGAATTTCTGGAAATCTTCACCTGTATCTTTAATAAACTGTTTTGCTGCTTCTTCTTTTGAAACAAAGACAAGGCGCTTCTTCGTTGAATCTTTCAGGATAAAATCTGAAGTGACGAGATACTTTTCAAGCAGATCCAGTTCCTCCTTTTGAATGGTACTTTTGAGGTATACCTGAATCCGGACATTTTCTTTTACCAGACGGCCAAGTTCCTGAGAGTAGATGACCAATACGCCAAACAGCCCGATGACAAAGAGGGCCAGGGTTATGCTGAATACGACACTGACAAACGGATAGCTTCCCAGTTTCTTCTTCTTTTTCGCCTTGTATTCTGCCGCCATGAAGGGTCAAAGATAGTAACCATTCCGGATCTAAAGAGAATAAAAAAGCCCCTCGCTGGGAGGGGCTTTGGTTTAACGGCCTTGGTATTCTCTAAGTTTTTTAAGCAGGGTTCCTTCCCGTATGGGGGCCAGTGGTGCTACCGTATGCTGAGACTCGTCTAGCAAGTAGTAGTTCTCCTTGTAGAAAAGGAATACCGCATGACCATCACCATTGATTTCAAGAATCTCGTAGAGGCTCTTGTCAAAAGGGCCATAGAGGTGCAGCTTGCCTTCTGAAAACTCGTAATGGAAAGTGTATTTCTTGGAAGCGGCAGAAGTGACTACCTCCATTTTGGAAACGGATAGTTCGGAGCGCCCGGGAGTTGCTTTGTCGGCTGGTTCTTCAGCTTCCTTAAGCTCGTCTGAAGGATCCACAACCTGAATGTCAGGCTTTTGGACGGGGGTAACTGTTTTATCCTTCCGGGTTATCGGCTCTTTCTTAGGCGCTATTGAATTGGGAACTGTTTCTTCCTCCTTAGGTTCAACGACGGGTGTTTCTGCGGGGGCTTCGGGCTGAATGACGAATTCAGGTTGAGTCAATTCAGGTGAGATTGTTGGCTCATCGTTTTGGAAATAGAAGTAAAGACTGGTAGCTACAACCCCTACGGAAACAACCGCGGCTGCTATTTGCCCCGTGCTCCATCCGGAAGAGGCGATCGGAACCTGGTTCAGCATGTGCTTGAGTTGAGTAACCCGTGCTTGTTGTACGGTCTTGATAATTTGCTGTTGAAATGCCACCTCATCTTTCAAGGCTGGGTCTCCGGAGAGGTCATGTTCAAAAGCCTGTTTATCTTCGGCCGTCAGCCGGTTAGCGAGGTAGTCGTCTATTTTTTCAAAATTCATCATAATCTTTAGTCCAAAAAGTCCCGCTCGGAATACTGAGATTTCACCAGTTCATCGAGCTTTTGTTTACACTTATATTTTTTGGTTTTGGCTGTATCGGTATTCGCAAATCCGAGTTTGTCGGCAATGTCCTGCATTGATAATTCGTCGAAATAATAATACATCAAAACCTTCCTACATGTCTCACCCAATTGATCCAGGCATTTGGCAATAATCTTTGCCCGTTCTGCGCTGTCCAGGTCCATCGACTCCGAGGAGTCTTTTTCTTCATTGGACAAACGTTTTTTTCGTTCGAGCTCTTTTCTCCACAGGTTCTGGCAAATGCTGTAGATGTACGTGCTCATTTTTGAGGTGAGCACCAGGTTACCAGAGCAGGCTTTTTGCCAAAAAACCACTAATGCATCCTGATATACATCCCGGGCCTCTTCTTCCGTACCACTGTTGGTGAGGACCATCTTGGTCATCATCCGGTAGTATTTCTTGTAGATAACCTCAAGGGCCTTTTCGTCACCTTTTTGAATCCTTTCAAAAAGGTCCTTTTCGTTGATCTCAGAGCCGGTTTTAAATACGCGATATGCCACGATAGTAACCTATTTGGGGTTTAGAGTGCTTATTATTCCGTTCAAAGGTCGGTATTTCACGATAAATGGGGTTATTCGGCTCGTTGCCAAGTTTGAGTACGGTAAAAGGGGCCCCAGTAACCCCTCACCTTCAGGACTTCCCCCTCAACCCATATTTTTGATCTGTAAACCCGGCCGTTTTCGGGGTCCAGGATGTCACCATCACCATATTCGGACCCTGTTTTCTTAAGGTTTCGGATGATTTCCATCCCGATGATCTTCTTATTAAACCTAGGGTCTTCAGGCTGGCATTTCTTGCAAATGGGGTCCGGCTCAATATTTGGCCGCGGGAATATTTTGACGATTCGGCCATAAACGGCGCCGTCCGCTTCGTGGATTTCCACAATAGACCTGGGTTCACCGGTTGTGTCGTCAATTGTCTTCCATTTGCCCAGCACCGGATTTTGCGAATGGCTAGCCAGAAATGAAAGCTGCAGCAGGAGGACAACAACAAAGCGCATAGGTATGATTTGGTACTAAAGTAAATAAAAAAGCCTCCCGAAAAGGAGGCTTTTTGGCTTTTAGCTAATGGATGTTTATTTCATTACGGCGGTGCTGTCAGAAGCGGCCTGAGTTTCGGTTGCCGGTTCTGTCATAATCACCTCGGTGGTAATGTTTTCTTTGGCTACTGTCTCTCCGGGAGGCACAAGCAAGGGTGCGATCACCAGGGCCACCACAGACATAAGCTTCAAGAGAATATTCAAAGATGGGCCTGATGTGTCCTTGAAAGGATCACCCACTGTATCTCCAACAACAGCAGCCTTGTGCGGATCAGATTTTTTGTAGTACATCTGTCCGTTGATTTCAACGCCTTCTTCAAAGCTCTTCTTGGCATTGTCCCAGGCACCGCCGGCATTGGACTGAAAGATAGCCATCAATACACCGGTTACCGTTACGCCGGCGAGCATACCACCCAGCGCTTCCACGCCGAAGCCAGGAAGAAAAGCGATAACAACAGGGACGACGACGGCCATCAGACCGGGAATAATCATTTCTTTAAGAGCAGCCTGCGTGGAAATCTCAACGCACTTTCCATACTCAGCTTTTCCGTCGGCTTCATGGAAAATCTTGAGGTCTTCGGCTGACCAATCTTTCATTTCTTTATCGCCGTTGCGCTTCATAGCAGCAAGGGCTGCCTTCAGTGTGGGGATGTCGTTGAATTGACGACGAACTTCTTCGATCATTTTCATGGCGGCGCGACCTACGGCGCCCATGGCAAGTGCTGAAAACACGAATGGAAGCATACCTCCGATAAAGAGACCGGCCATTACGTTTGCTTTTGAAACGTCGATGGCCTTTACGTGTGCCGTGGTCATGAACGCTCCGAACAACGCAAGCGCTGTCAATGCAGCCGAGGCAATCGCAAAACCTTTTCCAATGGCAGCAGTTGTGTTGCCTACTGCATCCAGCTTATCAGTTCTTGAACGTACCTCCTTGGGAAGTTCCGACATTTCGGCAATGCCGCCAGCGTTATCCGAGATAGGGCCGTAGGCGTCAACCGCCAATTGAATTCCCAGGTTTGAGAGCATTCCAACGGCCGCGATGGCAATACCATACAACCCGCCAAAATGGAAAGCACCAATGATAGAGATGGCGATGATCAGGATGGGCCACATCGTCGACATCATCCCAACACCCAGTCCGGCGATGATATTTGTTGCTGCCCCGGTAGAGGACTGACGTACAATTGAGTTTACAGGTCCTTTGCCCATACCTGTATAGTGTTCAGTGATCAATCCGATCACAACGCCTGCTACCAGGCCGATTACGGTTGCATAGAATACTCCAGTCGATGTGTATAGCGTTCCTTTTATGGGGTCGGCCCAGGTATAGAGTGGATCCTGAAACCACCACTCATTCGGAAGCATCCATTTGATGATGAACCATGAGGCCACAATCATAATGAGTGAAGAGACGATCTCACCCATATTCAGGGCTTTCTGGGGATCACCGCCTTCGCGCACTTTCACGAAGAAAGTTCCAAGGAAAGACATAACGATACCAACGCCAGCCAGGACGAGGGGGAGAAGGACGGCAGAGAGACCGTCGAAATTATCACTGAATCCGGGAACCATAAAGGCGGCACCCAATACCATAGTACCGACAATTGAGCCGACGTATGATTCAAAGAGGTCGGCGCCCATGCCGGCAACATCGCCTACGTTGTCGCCCACGTTGTCTGCGATGGTAGCAGGATTCAACGGGTGATCTTCGGGAATTCCGGCTTCAACTTTTCCAACCAGGTCAGCGCCAACATCGGCTGCCTTGGTATAGATCCCGCCACCGACACGCGCGAAGAGGGCGATGGAGGACGCGCCAAAAGAAAATCCTGTAATAATGGTGATTACCTGATTCAGGCCAGCCTGCGTGTCTACGCCAAAAATGTTGGCATAAATGATAAACAACACGCTTAGACCTAGAACGCCGATACCAACAACGCCCATGCCCATAACGGATCCTCCGGTGAAAGCCACTTCAAGTGCTTTTCCAAGGCTGGTCCGTGCCGCGTTGGTTGTGCGCACGTTTGCTTTCGTGGCAACGCGCATACCAATGAAACCGGCTAAGGCCGAACTGAAGGCTCCCAGGATGAAGGATACGCCAACAAGGGGAGAGGACGTTTCGCTGTTTGCTGTGAAGGCCAATAATGCTGCGACACACACGACGAAAATGGCCAATACTTTGTACTCTGCCTTCAGAAAGGCCATGGCGCCTTCCGCGATGTGGGCGGCGATCTGTTTCATTTTGTCCGTTCCGGCATCCTGTTTAGCGACCCAGGCGCTTTTCCAGACTACATAGAGAAGTCCAAGGACACCAAATAGAGGTAAGTAGTAAACTAAGTTTTGCATGATACTTTGTCGATGAGGTTTATGGTTTTTCGCCTTTTTGTATGCGGGGCATCAAAAAAGACCCGCAAATATAGAACAAGCGAAAATATTACCAAAAAAGGCCTTCAGGAAGGTAAAAGGGTCTTTAAAGCGACCCAAAGCCTGCGTTTGGCCGGTTCGTTAGCAAGTAACGCAGAAAGCGGTTCGGAGATGACCATTTCAGTCTTTGGTGTAACGATCCGCTCATATAGGGCAATGCCTGGTGGCGGCTGGACGAAAGCGATAAGCCGGGCGGGGAGTTCTGCCCAGGAAGACATGTCCAGGTTTGGCTGATGGACGATCCTAACCGCTTCAGGCGAAAGCCTAACTGAGAAAAGTATTTTAGTTAGGAGTTCAACAGACTCCTCGGATAAGGAGGACCAGCGTACATCAACGATTACTGTAACCGGTGATGACACCGCATACAATTCTTCATGGAACGTAGTTCCAAAGAGTGAATAACGCATCAGCTCTTGATATCGAATAAGGACTTCAGTTCATTGGCTTCAGATGGCTTCATTCGTCCGGAGAGAATCAACCGTACTTGTCTTCTGCGCAAGGCGCCATCATACATTTCTTTCTCCTCCACGGTTTCGGGGATCACTTCGGGGACTTCTACAGGCTGCCCCGCCTTGTCAACAGCAACGAATGTAAAGTAAGCAGAGTGACTCGCTACCTTTTTTCCTTCCGGGATGTTTTCAGCCTCCACATCAATTCTTATCTCCACTGACGAGTTGAACGCGCGTGTGACACGGGCCTTCAAGGTGACGACATCCCCCAGGTGAATCGGTGTGCGGAAGGAAATGTTATCAACTGAGGCGGTGACCACAATACTGTTGCAGTGCTTTTGGCCGGCGATCGCTGAAACAACATCCATCCAATGCATCAAGCGGCCACCCATCAGATTATTCAGTGTATTGGTGTCGTTGGGTAGCACCAGTTCAGTCATGCTGACAAAGGATTCTTTCGGTGTTTTCTGTTTTCTGCTCATTCGGGTTTCTGTAGGTGTTTTGTGGTAGATCAAGGTTTCCATCCCTCTTTGCCCAAGAGCGGAACAAATGCAAACGTATCAAATTCTTCTTTCTTCGTCACACCATTCTTTTTGGTGATGCGGACCATTGTCTGTTTGTCGCGGCCACCCACTGGCACAACGAGCACACCGTTGTTGGTCAGCTGTTGGACCAGTGCATCTGGAATAACCGGTGCCCCGGCCGTGACGATGATCTTGTCATAGGGAGCGCGCACAGCCAGTCCCTTGCTGCCATCCCCGTAGAAAAAGTAGGGGTTGTATCCCATCAAGGGAAGGAAATCCCGTGTCTTCTCATAGAGTGTTTTGTTGTACTCAATGGTGTAGACTTTTGCGCCCATCTCCAACAGCACGCAGGCCTGGTATCCTGAGCCTGTTCCGATCTCCAGCACCTTGTCTCCAGCCTTTACCTGGAGGAGTTCGGTCTGGAAGGCAACCGTATAAGGCTGGGAAATCGTCTGGCCTTCTCCAATGGGGAAAGCCTTGTCCTGATAGGCATGGCCCAGCAGGGCATCGTCAAAAAACACGTGTCTGGGCACTTTTCCGATGGCCCCTAATACGGCCTCATCTTTTACGCCTTTTTGACGCAATTTGGCTACCAATTTGGCACGTAAACCCCGCTGCTTATAGTTATCCTCGATCATGGTCTAAACCCCTAAAAAGGCCATTTTTTGCACGAAAACAAAGTTTTTTGATTTTCTTAGGAAAATTGGAACCGATCAGCCTACTTTGAAGTTCTCTAAAGCACAGTGAGATCTATTTTGCCATAGCGTTCAACTGTGTACCTGACCCAGACAGTAGGAGTGGCCAAAACCACCCGCTACTGTAAGGGCCGGGAGAGCCTCCCCGAAAACCCTCCTTTTTACACGCTTTTCCATATCAGAAACTCTGGTTAGTGGCTATTTCCCTATGATCCAATCAGGACAAAAGGGGCCCAAAAATACGGGGAGACATACTTCCCTTTCTTAAGCATATTTCGCTTGGCCTGCTGAAGGGCGGTCCGCGGGTTTGGACTGGTCTGGCGGAGCAGAATTTGGTAGAAGTCCGTCATTAATTCAGCGGTGGATTCATCCGCGACACTCCAGTATGAGACCATGATACTTCGTGCCCCGGCGTAGACCAGTGCGCGCGACAGCCCGATGACACCCTCTCCTTTGGAATACTTTCCAAGACCTGTCTGGCAGGCGGAAAGTACTGCCAGATCCGCATTCAGTTTCAGATTGAAGATCTCTCCGGAAAATACATTGCCATCTTCTGTTTCTGTGGACTGCAAATAGATTCTCGAAAGTTCGGGAGATGTTTGGTCAACAATGCCGTGGGTCGCAAAGTGGAGGTATCGATAGCTGGCGAGATTGCCAGACTTAACCATAGATTCATTTGCTTCCGCGCGCGTGTTCACTTTAGCGCCTGAGGAAAAAAGAGCCGCAATTGAATTTACCTCTTGTTCAGTTCCTGGCAAGTCGGCAAGTCTGTCTTTTTCAGGGAATGTAATTGGCGCACAAAGAAAAATGGATGCGTTTCCGGGTGCCGCCTGATGCGCAGACTTTTGAAGAAGAAGGCCCGCAGAGAACTCATAACTGATAGCATACCGATTGACAAGATATGGGTAACTGCCAAGTTCATCATTGGGTTTGATCTTACGGTATGTCAAGGCTTCAAAAGGAACTGTTCCAAGTCTGCCTGCAGGAATGAAGATTATCTCCGGTACTGTGGGGATGCCCCGAAGCAGTAATGCCGAGAGCTTGCCCACAGACTCCTGATAGACGCTGGGAACCATGTAATAAATGCCATTGGAGAATCCCTTCAGCAGTCTGTCAAAGTTTGAAGGGAGAGTTGAGTTGTACACCTGAAATGTCTTTTGGGTGATGACAAATGAATAGAGACGGAGATCCTTTTCCGAAATGAAATAACTCACAACTGCCCGCTCGACGCCCAGCAGCTTTTGTATGTCTTCAATGGAAGGTGAGGCCCGGTTAAATTTAAGATTGAAATAGTCCGGGTAATCTGTTTCCAGGTGCTTGACAAACGATTGGTACTGCCGATTGGAGGCAAACAACTTTTCGCGCAGAGAGGCTTCTTCAGCGGGACCTGGTTTTAGTGATAGTTTTTGTGCGAGCAAGGCGGTGGAGGCCTTGAGTTGATTCTCTTCCTCCAGCATTTCCATGGGTATCCCCGCAAATGATTTTGCTTCAGCATCTGCAATTGATTCCTGGAGGACGGCAGATTTGCTTTTCTCTGCAAAATAGAAGGCGAGTCTTTGATATCGCTTATGATCCACAGTGGCTTCACTGACCGCCACGGCAATACGAACTCCACTTTCGTAAACGTCGTTGGCGCTCGACCCAATTTCCAGTTTGTCACTTTCGTTGGTGCTATTAAACCGAATGTTGTCGATCAAAGTGTCGCATGCCTGAAGGGTGCGAAGGGCTAGCTTGAGATCGGCAAGCCTGATTGTTTTTCCAAGATATTGGGCCTCCAGGGTTTCAGCCTTCAGCCGAAGTGTATAGAGCATGACCTTCGCGTTGTAATAGTCCGTTGCGTTTGGGCTGGCCTCCAGGGATTCGGCGGAAAATAAAGGTGAATTGGCAACAAGGGCGGCCTGGAAATTCCGCAGGGCCCCCTCAAAGTTGCCTTGATCCTTCCGAATCATGCCCATCTGGTTCAGCACCGCGGATATGTCTGAGTGTTTTTCGCCATACGACTTTCGGTACATGGCCAGCGCCCGATCATAGTACCCCAGCGCAGCGTTGACGTTCCCCATTTTACCATAGGTAAGTCCGAGGTTGACCAAAGCCAGTGCTGCATTCGGATGACCCTCGGGGTAGATTCGGTTCCAAATGGCTTCTGCTGTTTCGAAACTCACAATGGCTTCACCGTATAGCTTCTGGTTTCGGTATGCGATGCCCATGTTGTTGTTTGCAATGGCAATCTTCCGATGTTCTTTGCCGTGAAGCTTTTCATAGACGGTGAGCGCCATCTCGAAGTATTCGAGCGCTTTGGCAGGGTCCGTTTGACCGTAGATCAAACCCAAGTCGTTGTAGGAGGCAGCAATTTCTTCACTCGCATCTCCGCGGAGTCGTTGCCGCAACTGCATGGCCATGATTCCATTTTCCTCCGCCTGGTTCAACTTGCCGGTAGTGGCGTAAACCAGACTCAGGTTGGCGAGGCACCGGGCCGCCTCGATTGAATTGGACTGACCGGCTTGCTGAAAAAGATCCTGTGCCTCCAGGAGATTGGTGAGCGCGATGTCATTTCTGGCTTTGTTCAAGTAGAGGAACCCAAGGTTTGTTTTGGTTTCAGCCAGGAGAAAGTGATTGGCGGCTGTTGGCGCGACAGTAAGCGACTTCAGTGTCTTTTCCGCCTCATCCAGTTTACCTTGAAGGATTTCAACTTCAGCGAGTTTATTGTACAGCCTGTGCTGGTCTTCGCCGGTAGCATTGGAAGCCGCCCGCTCGATCACCTGCTTTGCTTCTGCATAGTTGGAGGCGGCGACGAGGGAATCGATTTGGGTGATGACAGATTTCTGTCCGTAACCCAAGAGTGCACAAAGCTGAATGACGAGTATAAGAGCGCCCTTCTTCATCTAAAACCGGTAAGAGTAGGTAAGTGAAGTAACGAATTCGCGGGTAAGGCCGTCGGGACTAAATTCCCGTTGAACTATTTTGTGCCCCACCAGGAGTCGTACACCGGAACGGGCATTGAAGCTGTACCCGGTTGTCAGGATCCATGACAGTGCAAGTCCTTTTGCGCTATTTCCCTTGGCATCTTTCGATGTTCGGACACCCTGAAAGTTTGTGATTTCATCGGCTGTGATTCGGTAGATCGGAAGTAGGCCTGCTGAGAAGTTGAAGCGTGACAGTCGGAAATTCCTTTCAACCCGTAGCATCACATCAATTCCGCGCTGAAGATTCGTTGAGTTTGGATACTTCTGGACGTAGACCTGCTCGGCAGGATCTGATGAGATCCACCGGTGCCAGTCAAACTGATTTCCATTTTGGTTGAAGGGTATTTGAATTCCTGTGGCGAAAAGCCATTTCCGGTTGATGACCGATATTCCTGCAATGAGGTCGTATGTACCCAGGCTAGTCTGATAGTACATCGGCAAAGGATTTGGCCCTGCGGTTATGTTGGAATTGTTTGTCGGAAGCTTGGCTCCCACGGAGGCGTTAAGGTCAAATCGATCCGAACTATAAAGGTTTCGGGTGTAGCACAAGGAGATGTCTCCGATGGAGGATGTGTTTCCCAATTGTCCCTGTACCCATTGATAAGGGATTTTCACCTGGATCGTATTCCGGTTACCCAGACTGTAGTTAAGATCCAGGTTGGCTACGAAGATGATGGGTGTGAGGGTTGTTGTTCCGCGGTAGAAACTCAGGTCCATGGTTCTGAGTTTGAGTTTAGCCCGCTTGTTGTATGACTGGTCGGGTTTCATTGCTCCCATGGTGCAGAATCCCGCATCGCTGCAACCTTGGCCAAAGGCATAAACAGAGGCAAAAGAGAAAATGACAATCAGCCCACCCACTCGCATACGCAGTTCTTTCCTGCTAAGGTATCACTATGCGCTTGAACTTGGAAAAGAGTATTTACGAATAGAAAAACGGCGATTGACGGTATTTGCGTCAGCCTACATACCAAGGCTCTGATTCTCGATAGAAGCCAGTTCAATGATCTTGGCGTATTCGGCTGGATTAAGGTCATTGAAGAAGTAGTGGATCGGGTTCACTTGTGCGCCATTGATAAACACTTCATAGTGTAAATGTGGTGCTGTGGAAAGTCCGGTGTCGCCAACATATCCAATCAGGTCACCGCGCTTGACGTGCTGTCCGTTTCTAACCACAAACATATGCATGTGGGCGTAGCGTGTGCGGTAGCCGAAGCCGTGATCAATTTCTACTTTCTTCCCGTAACCAGTAAAGCTGATCTCCACATTTTCAATCACGCCGTCGGCGGCAGCATAGATCGGGGTTCCAATTGGAGCGGCGAAGTCTATGCCGTGGTGCATTTTCCTTACTTTATAGATCGGGTGAATCCGGATGCCATAACCCGAGGCAAGCACAACGGTTTGTTTCTTGGGTACCGGCTGAATGGCAGGGATAGCTGCAAACAGCTTTTCTTTGTTTTCGGCCAATTGGATAATCTCATCATGAGATTTGGACTCGATATATACTTTACGGCGAAGCCTATCAACAGACTCGTTGAGTTTCACGATAACAGTTTCATGATCGATGTCTTTGGTCAGGATGTCCGAATACCGCTCCGACCCGCCAACGCCCGCTTCACGAATGGACTTGTCTATTGGTTCTGAACCTAATACAACCCGATAGATATTGTCATCCCGGTAGCTCATGGCGGCCAGGATCTTGTCGAGGTTTTCAACTTTTTGTTGGAGGTCCTGATAATAGAACTCCATCTCCTTGACTTCATTCTTTAGCATGAGCTCCTTCGGTGACTCGAAGTAGTTACTGTAAAGCATCAGGAGTCCGACGGCCATGGCCATGGTGAGGGACACAACGCCAAGGATGTTCAAGAAGACATCCCCCGTCTTGGTCTGCACCCGGACATATTTGCACGACTCGGTATCGTAGTAATACTTAATCTTCGCCATGTTCTATTACTTATTGAGTAGGGGGTCGGAACGCTTTTATAACCAAATCATTGCATTCCAGGTAGGGCCCTCCCAGCAAATCTAAGCAATATGGGATTGCCGGAAAAATCGCATCCAGGCACTGTCGTATGGATTTGGGCTTTCCGGGCAGATTTACGATCAGTGTTTTATTGCGAATTCCGGCCGTTTGCCTTGAAAGAATAGCCGTAGGCACGTATTTGAGGCTTTCTGACCGCATCAGCTCTCCGAAGCCAGGCATTATCTTCTGGCAGACCGCCAGGGTGGCTTCAGGGGTCACATCCCGTACCGAAGGGCCTGTTCCGCCCGATGTCACGATCAGGCAGCAGCCTTTATCATCGGCCATGTCAATTAGCGTCTTTTCGATCAAAACCTGCTCGTCGGGGATCACGGCATAGACCGTTTCCCACGGGCTTAACAAATATTCACGCAAGGTTGATTCGATCGCCTTTCCTGGCACGTCTTCGTAGATGCCCTGGCTTGCCCGGTCAGAAACATTGATGATGCCGATTCTGATCATGCGGTTCCTTTGAATCTGATTTTCGGCGACCTGCCTTTCTTATAGACCATTCTTCCTTGTGCTTTTCCCTTGCGTAATTCTTTTTGGGCTCCGGCAGGGAGCGCTATGATGTCCTTACATTCTTCGGAGCAGCAGCCGTTGAAATTTACAGCGCACGCTTCGCACTGGAGGAACAGGAGGTGGCACCCTTCGTTGCGGCAGTTGGTGTGTGTATCGCAGGGCTTGCCGCACTGATGGCACACGCTGATGATCTCTGGAGAGATACGTTCGCCGAGGCGTTCGTCAAATACGAAATTCTTTCCGAGGAATTTATTTTCCAATCCTTGATGATTCACCTGGCGCGCATACTCGATGATTCCGCCGTCGAGTTGAAAGACGTTCTTGAATCCCCGGTGCTTCATCCAGGCGCTTGCCTTCTCACATCGGATTCCACCGGTACAATACATGATGACATTTTCTTCTTTCTTGTCCTTCAGCATTTCCTCAACCACGGGCAACGATTCCTTAAAAGTATCGACGTCGGGGCAGATGGCGTTCTTGAAATGCCCCACTTCACTTTCGTAATGATTGCGCATGTCGACGATGATGGTGTCGGGTTTGCTGCTCAGTTCGTTGAACGATGCGGCGTTCAGATGTGTGCCGGAATCACTCGCGTCAAATGTTTCATCGCGCAGGCCGTCGGCAACGATCTTTCTCTTGACCTGGATCTTCAATACGTAGAAAGACTTACCGTTGTCCTCGATAGCAATATTCAACCGAACGCCTTTTAGAAACCCGGTACCGTCGAGGGACTTCTTGAAGTCGGCGACGTGTGTATTCGGTATGCTCATTTGCGCATTGATTCCTTCGTGCGCGACATAGATCCTGCCCATGATGTCGAGTGGACTCCATGCGGTAAAAAGGGCATCCCTGAATTCAGCCGGGTTTGCGATGGTGTGGTACTTATAGAAGGAGAGCGTAAGCCGGTCAGACTGGCCTTCGTGCAGCCGTTGCTTGAGGATTCGTTTATCTACCTGATTATGAAGTAGGCTCATGGTTAACACGTCATTGTCATTCTACTTTTCTTCAGCGGACTCCTTTAGTTGACCGCGAAGCAGTTGATTGTACTCCGCGCAGCTCAGGAATCCGAGTTTATTGCAAAAGCCGCAAGTTGAATAATTTAATCCCAGGTATGACTTTCGGATCACGACTGTTGTTCCGTTGCATACCGGGCATACCACTTTGCCGGATGGGCCACAATCAATGGTATAGTCGCGTGAAAGTACTTCACTTGCCTTCGCGGTTTGAACCTGGCGCTGCTGAAGGAGTCCTGCTTCTGCCAGCTTGAGCCAATTGGTTGCATCCTGAGAATATTGACCCGTCGTCCCTTTGAGCTGGATGTACTTGGTTAACCAGTCGATACTCTGCTTATACTTCTGGAGTTGGTAGGAATTTTTCCCGAAATGATAAGCCAAATCAGAGGGTACACTCTTGACGCCGGCGAGCACAGCGCGAAACTTGACGTCGGCCTCTTCATAGTTTCCTGCATTGGAAAGTTGGATAGCGGAATCGAGTCGGGCATTTATCTTACGTTCCTGCTGAAACTCACGTTGCTGTTCCAGCGCGCGCACCTTATCCTTTTCCGTTTCCTGGGCAAAACCGGAGGAAGCAGCCAGAAGAAAAATGATGAGCCCTATTGCCCCCTTCATAAGAATCTTTTTTTCGGCAATTGAAGCCATTCCAGGGTTGCGTTTGCAAAAATATCTTCTTTGGTCTTCTTCGGCATGTCCGATTCTTCAATGAATTTTCCGATCTCAAGGTCTCCCAGCGGAAATGGATAATCCGATCCAAGGGTTACTCGTTTTGACCCCACCATTTTGACGACGTATTCCAACATCGTCAGATCATGGGTAATGCTGTCCACCCAAAATTTGCCCAGGTAGCTTTTCGGCTCAACAGGATTGTCTATTGCCACCAGGTCGGGGCGGCATTCGAATCCGTGTTGAATTCGTCCCAGCGTGAAAAGAAACGAACCTCCTGCATGGGCGAAATTTACACGGAGGCCCGGCAATCGTTCAAAAACCCCGCCAAAGATCATCGAACACAAAGCGCGCGTAGTCTCTGCGGGCATGCCTACAAGCCAGGGCAACCAATACCTGGTAATATTTTTTTCGCCCATCATGTTCCAGGGATGAATCAGGACTGCCATTCCTTGTTTGTCGCAGGCATCGAAGATGGGGAAGAAACGCTCTTCGTTCAGGTTCTCATCATTGATATTAGAGCCAATCTGAATTCCATGGAGCCCAATTTTCTTGCAGCGCTTCACCTCTTCGACGGCCAACTTTGTATCCTGCATGGGCAGGGTACCCAATCCCACATAGTTTTTTGGGTACTTCTCTACCAGCTTGGCAAGGTGATCATTCAAATATTTTGAAAGGGACGCTGTATCCGCTGGCTTGGCCCAATAGGAGAACATGACCGGTATGGTGCATACCACCTGAACCTGGGTATAGTGGGTTTCGTATTCCTTCATCCGCAGTTCCGGATGCCAGCAATTCTCTCCGATTTCGCGGAAAAACTGGTTGCCCCGTATCATTTTTGCAAAGCCGCGCTTGTGATGCTGCAGATGGATGAAGTCGCCATACCCAAACTTCTCGCTCCAGTTGGGCATTTTCTTGGGAAGGATATGGGTATGTGAGTCGATCTTAAGCACGTTGGGCTTTGCTAATCCTGCAAATATCGGGAAAAAAGTGAGTAGGTGGAACAGGCTCTGGGTAAGTGCCTAGGTGTCTAGGTGCCAAAGTAAGGTGCAGAGGGGGGGGTGTGAATCATCATCATTATTTGGCTGTTGAGATTGGGGTTTGAATCCCGCTGATGATTGCTTCCACGGCAAAGTGGTCGGAGAGGTCATTGTGGTTTTTATGCCACGGGTGCCGCATGATTTTTACGCGCCGGGAAACACTGTAAGAGATGTCGTTGGTGGAGCGAACCAGTACATAGTCGAGGAGAAGGCGGTACTCTTTTCGTTTTTTGCAGAGGTCGTTATAGGGGCGGTCCATGGTGTATTGCTGAGGGCCAAGAAGTTCATAGTCTTTAACGTCTAGTGTCTGAAGCATCACCGGATAGCGGGGAAGACGGTTGACGAAATCTTGCGTTATGCCGGCAGGCAACTCGGCGGGGATTGACTTGATCGTGTTGAAGTCACCACAAATGAATTGAGGCACTTCGGGTTTTGTATGCGGCTTCAATAATTCATTGTGCAGCTGGTTATATTGACTATACATTACTGCCGTGGAGCCAAAGGCCTGCATATGCGTGCCAACTACCTGGATGGTTTTTCCGTGGACAGTCATTTCTGCCAGCATTGCTCCTTTGCGGGATAATTTGTCAAACCCCGTACGCTCGGCATATCGTATTTCGTGGACTTCGTTGATGGGATACCGGCTGAAGATCATAACACCACCGTTGGTTTTGAGCGCAATGGCTTTCTTGTTCAGCACCTGAGTATGATAGGGAAACTCCGCTGCCAGGCCGTTGGTGATGATTCTGCGGCTGCGTTTTTTAAAAAGTTCCTGGAAGACAACTACATCGTAATGATGGGTTTTCAGTTGTTCAACAATGATCTTCGCGCGCTTGGCTTTGCCGTTGTTGTTTACGATACCGGGGAGCATCTGGATGTTCCAGGAGAGAATGCGGAGCGAGTCTTGCGCGACAGCACAGTTTGCGCTACTGAGGATTGCTAATGGAACAAGAAAGAGGAGAAGCCGCATGGTTGTATAAAGATCGGAAGGATATAGTCGAAAGTCTAAGGTTTAAGGTTTAAAGTCGAAGGTCGAAGGTTTAAGGTTGAACTGGGATTTTGACTGATTTTACTAACTTCGTAGTGATTGAAGTCTTGAAAAATATACAATAAGTAAACCCAAACCCACCCTACATGAAAATCAGAAATCTTTTTACACGGCAATTCCTGGCAATAACTGCGCTGCTCCTATGTACTTTCCTTAGTTCCTTTGCGCAGGAGCCTGTGGTCATTACGCTCAATGTGAATACGGGTCAGATTGACAGCAAGAATTTGGCTTCTACATGTAATTTTGGACAAGACGACGACATTTCGAATGAAGATTATACCGTCGTGGTCAATGTTGGAGACAATATTGTCTGGGAGGGTGTTTCTACCAGTTCAGAAGATGACATCGTCAACATCACTATGATCAAGTATGTAGGGGGAAAGAATATTTTTGGTAAGGATCTTGGTCCGGATGGCAATGGCCCGAAGCAAAAGGTCAGGGGAAAAGTACTATCCAGTACGGATGGCAATGCCTATAAATATGATATTTCATTTACGGTAATCAACAATGGCGTGAAGCGCAATGGGACATTCCACATTGATCCCAAAATACAGACGCATTAATACTCACGTCTTATCCATTTCTACATTTTGAGGCGGCGTTTCTCTGATCAATCAAACAGGAGCAGAAGGGCAGGGTTGACCGTAGCCCTTTTTCTTCTCTGCTTGATTTCCGTGTATGGCCAAAGAAGGGCCCTGGCTGATAGCCTGGAATCCGTTTATCTTTCTGGTAACTATGACCCAGGGTATAAATTGGGAATTCTCAATGGCCTTGCGATCAATCATCCGGATCCCGAGAGGAAACTTTTGTTTAGTGAGGAGCTGATACTTACGGCTCAGGCGTTGGATTCCGTAGACTATCTGGTTCAGGGATATCACGAAAAGGGAAATGCGTTAAGGTTAAAAAGTGACCTTACCCATGCCTTGGAAAGCTATTTTCAGGCCGCAAAGATTCTCGGTGAAGAAAAGGCCTCGCGCCACCTGGGTACGCTGTACATTTCGATAGCCGATGTTTATGCAATCATGGGCAATCACACGAATGCTGTGAAGTATCATCAACGCGCCATCCGAATTCTCAGGTTGGAAGGTGAGTCCGTTGATTTGGCTTCTGCCTTGCTTAATGCGGGAGATGAATACATTACGAACCATAAATGGGATTCGGCTTTAATTTATACGGAGGAGGCCGGGGTCATATTCGAGAATTTGCATTCGCCGCTGGGCGAAGGGTACAGCCTGGGCAACCTGGGAATGATTTACGCGCAAATGGGCGACAATCGGAAAGCGGAGCTGAATATGAACCGGGCGATCGATGTACTTGACGCGTTGGATGAGTATTACCCGATTGCTGTCTACCTGCTGTCAATTTCAGATATCTACCTTGAAAATGGAGACAAGGCAACGGCGCTGAACTATTCGTCCAGAAGCCTGGAGTTGGCTAAACGATACGGACTTAAGGATCAGATCAGCGAGGCCAATTTGAAGATTTCAGAAATCTATGAGCAAGCCGGAAAGCTGGCTGAATCGTTTAGGTATTACAAGAATCACATCGCCTATAAAGACAGTGTGAAAGACATTGTTTCCGTTCAGGAGATGGCCGACCTGCGAACAGATTTCGAAGTCTCCCGAAAGCAGATCGAAGTGGATTTGCTCAACCAGCAAAAGAAGAACCAACAGATTATCGTTATTGGTACGGGCGTTGCATTGTTCCTGATTTGTCTTCTGGCGTATGGAATATACCGGCGATATAGGTTCACACAGGAAACCAATCTGATTATCGAACGGGAGCAGGAGCGATCGGAGACGCTGCTTCTTAATATCCTGCCCAAAGAAACGGCGCAGGAGTTGAAGCAGAGCGGAAAGGTACAGGCCAAGAAATTTGAATCGGTCACCGTATTGTTCGCGGACTTCAAAGGCTTTACGCAGTATGCTGAGAAGCTGTCGCCGGAGAAATTGGTAGAGCGTGTTGACTTTTATTTTTCCAAATTTGACAAGATCATGGAGACCTATGGCCTGGAAAAAATAAAAACGCTTGGCGATGCCTATATGTGTGCCGGGGGTTTGCCATTTCCCACCGAAGACCATGCCGTGAAAATGGTGCGCGCGGCGATTGAGTTTGTGCAGTTTGTAAATGTAGCGAAGCAGTCCAGTGCAGAGGATGCGTTTGATATCCGTATCGGGATCAATACCGGACCGGTGGTTGCGGGCGTGGTGGGCACGAAGAAATTTGCCTATGACATCTGGGGTGATACGGTAAACATTGCTTCTCGGATGGAATCAAATTCAGCGCCAGGAAAAATCAATGTATCGGAAAGCACTTATCAGTTGATCAAGGATAAGTTCCCGTGTACTTACCGGGGTGAGGTGGAAGTGAAGAGCAAGGGGATGATGAGGATGTATTTTGTGAATTAAAAATACAGTCGTTCAATGTGAAGGTTATGACTTCGAAATCCTAAGAATGCAAACTGTACGATAAGGATAATCTACCGCCAAGGCGCCAAGGCGCGAAGAAGTATTAAGGCAATCGCCGCTTAAACCTCTGTAAAAAAACTCTGCATAAACCGGCATATTCAACAGCTACCACCTTATCTTACTTCTGCATGAGTGTTCACCTGGGGACGTGACCTGCCGCTGGTGGTCTCCTGTAATCCAGGTTGGCGCTAGGAGCGGGGTAAAAAGCTAATAATTAGCGTGTCTGCGCGATTTCTTCACCTGCCGACTTGCAAATAGGCTCAAAAACAAAGAAAACGGGGGTAGGAGACCGAACGGTCGCTGAACAGTAACTGAACGGTCACTGAACGGTATCGCCTTCGTATCTTGATACTGTCATTATACAGCCTGTACATAGGATGTCACTGAAAGTCCCTTTTCCGCTCAATCATCGATGGCCTGGCCTACCAATTGCCGAAATTTCCACCCGGTTTGATCTGACGGAGTATCCTGTGTTTGTTTCATCAAGATTCCAATAATGTTTTCCTTAGGGTCTGCAAAATAGTCGGTATTAAAGTAGCCTCCCCAATCAAAGGTCCCTGCGCTGCCTTGGCCACCCATATCTTGGCCCTTTTGATTGACGACGCCAAAGGCCAGACCGTAATAGGATCCAGCGTCTCCAAACAAATTTCCGATTTGATTGGCCATCATGAATTGGATTGTTGTTCGGCTCAAAAGACGTAGCCCGTTTAGTTCTCCGTTATTCAAATACATTTGGAGGAAAATGGCATAGTCTTTTGCTGTGCTGGAAAGACCAGCTCCTCCTGAGAAGAATTTCTTCGCCCCTTTTATTGGATAATCGGGATCATAAAAAGTGATTGGATATTTCGCCCAATTTTCATTTCGTTTTGTTTGCACGGGTACCAACCGATTGTGTTTTGACTCAGGCAGGTAAAACCAGGTATCACTCATTTCGAGTGGATTGAATATCCGCGTTCTGAAAAATTCATCGAGGGGCATTCCTGATACCTTTTCTATAAAGTAGCCCAACACATCCAGGCCCTCGCTATACGTGAATTTTTCTCCAGGATTATGGTGTAACGGAAGCTTGGCCAGTTTTTTTACACTTTCCTCTATACTTATGTTTTCTGTTGTGAATAAATCTGTGACTCCGGCTTCTTTATATATTCTTTTCATTTGCTCTGACCCATCGATGACGCCATATCCAATTCCTGAAGTGTGCGTGATGAGGTGCCTGATGGTGATTGGTTTTTTCGCCGGTATAGTTTTGTACGTTCCGTTTGCATACACCGTATCCAAAACCTGAGCATCCTTAAACTCCGGGATGTATTTCGAAATGGGGTCATCCATTCTGAATTTGCCCTCTTCCCAAAGCATCATCACGGCGGTTGATGTAATAGCTTTTGTTTGGGAGGCAATACGAAATATGTCATCGCGCTTCAGTACTCTTCCGGATTCATTATCGGCCATGCCGAAGGCTTTATAGAACACAATTTTTCCATTTCTCGCGACTAAGGCTACGGCACCAGGAATCTCTTTTTGTTCGACTGCTTTGGTCAACATGGCGTCTATACGGGCCAGTCTTTCGTTTGACATTCCTTCCTTGATCGCCGTGGATTCTGAAAGCGAAGGCGTTGTACGGATTGATTTAGTCTGCGAATAAGTGGTGATAGTAAAAACAACGAAGACAAGAGCGAGTATGTTTTTCATGGTTTTGTGGTTTATGAATTCACCTTTTGATTTACAGTCCATTTTGTCATTGCATTGTCGTTGTAGCGTGAGGGTTGGGGGCGATTGTGATATAAGTTAGGCAAATACCAAGAAAGCAAGTTTCCATTTTCCTGCTTCATCTTTCTTTAAGGTGACTAAGGCCGAATAGGAAACTTCATGGTCCACTTCATTGGTTTTGATTGTCGTTGCTACTTCATGAAAATGGTAAGAGACATAGGCCAGGTTGTCCGATGCTTCAACATAATCAATTGTTATCCCATCGTAGCTAGCCTTAATGCTTTTAAATGCGACACGATAACCCTTGAACACATCTTTGCCCATTTTAGGTGGTTGTCCTTTTGATCCACCCCATAAAAAATCACTGGTAAAGAATGAAGTCCACTGGTTAAAGGTAAGACTGTCCGAAAGGTCCTGGGTCATAACAAACTCATGCATCGAAAGTACGGCTTGCTTAGCGGCATCTGAGTCGGTTAATGAAGAACCGGCATCGGGACTGCTTGTTGGCTTGTCTTGCTGGCACGCCATTAAGAGTCCGAGACTGAAAAACAACAAAATGGATTTTGTGATGCTGATATTTGTTTTGGATTAAATGGTTTCAAATTTCTATTGCAACTGTCGGTGTGGTGTCAATCATGGGTTCCATGCCTGTATTTTTTCAAATGGTTAATTATTGATGAAGCAAGGGTTTCATATGGTTTTATGTCAAAGCTTAATCAGCCCTTCCAAATCAAGTTTTGGCTGGAGTTTCAAACTATTCAGCGCCTTAACAAACGGGGGGGACTTTGCTTTGATTTTGTCCATGAGAGGATCACTGTAGAGTCGGGCATATCCGCCATAGTTTGGATAGTCCCGATTGAGTTTTATGAGCAATGCTGTGGCCTTATCGTACTCGCCAATTATGGATAACAATACAATTTCCTGAATCTTTAATGAACAGATCCGCATGAGGTCCGAACTGCCGTCGCCGACTGTTTTGAAGATTTCCTGATGGTTTTGTAGTGCAGTCTCTTTATCTCCAAGTAAAGCGAGTATGAATTGATTGGAACCGCCGGTTTGCTCCAAATATAGCTGGCCGTAATGTTTTACGGAGTCCTGAATTCCCAATCCATAAAAGGCTTGCGCTTTCACCCAGGCCCGGCTGACAGAGTTAATCATCCTTGCGGTATCAAGCATGTCGATGATTCCCCGAAAATCTCTTTCAATCGTTTTTCTCTCGATAAAATACCTGACGGGGTCTTCTTCTTCCAGTCCTGGTTTTGTTTTGCCCTGCATATTAAATATGCCTGCATCCCCCGCACCATCTAATCCAAGAATGGCGCCATGGTGATACGCCTTTTCAGCGGAGGCATAGTCGCCCATGGTTGCAAATACAATCATCATTTCTTGCCAAACGCCACCTTTACGGGGATCTAATTTAGCGGCCTTTGCCAGGTGGGCAATGGCTTCCTTCTGCAGCAATCTGCGTTTGTAGATGCCTCCGCCTAACCAAAGATGGGCATTGAAATCTTCCGGGTCGTGGGTCAACACTTCTTCAAAAAGCTTCTGCGCCTCATCAAAGTCCCGATTCACAAGGTAGGCTATATACGCCTCGATCAAGGGGTACTTTGGTGAGTCCGAAAAATGCTTTTCCGAGTATTCTTTTAAATCCAAGACATCTTGAAGCACGCGGGCGTATTCCTCTCCTTCGCTCATCCTTGGGTGGTGGAATATCCAATAGGCTTTGATCTGGACTAAGGAAATATAGGGATCAAGAAAGGATGAATCTTCCTGAATGGCGAGACTTAAGTGTTCTTCGGATTCCAGATTTCGGCCTGACGGGCTTCTTGGCTGATCGGGACTGTTCATCAATTCCACCCCCTTAAGATAATGTGCATAGGCTTCCATGTTTTTCGTGGGCACATCGGCAGGTTGGTTATCCGTCATCGAGAATTCATGGAATACTTTCGTGGCAATTGCCGATTGGAGTTCAAAGATGTCCGTAAATAACTCATTGAATGAAAGACTCCAGACAACGCCTCCCGATTGGGTATCAACCAATTCAACATCTACTTTAATCCGCTCTCCAACAATTTGATAGATTCCACTGAGTATATATTGAACATTCAATTCATCGCCAATCTTAGCTGGTGAATCGGTAAAACCGTAGCCCATGGTTGCCTGCATGGAACTGATAAACTCAAATTGTTTGCTCTGTGAAAGTTTGGAACGAATCTCCGTAGCCAGACCTACCCCATAATGCTTCTGGCCTTCATCCTCTGATTGGCTGTGAAAGGGGAGTACGGCAATGGAAGTATTTGTATTTGCTTTGCTGAATAACTTAGGCCATATGACAAAATACGAGGCAGCTGTCAATGTTATAATTACTACCGCTATAGCTACCAGGATGCTTCTTTTTCCCCTTGTCTTGATCTTAACGGTTGGTTTTGCCAAACCCCCATCAAGCACCTGATAGATTTTATGCTGGCCGGCAACATTCTTTAAAGTGGCCTCTCCAATGAATGCTGTCCTAAAATCAGTTTTATTTTTGATATCCTTGTAAACTGATTCTGAGATCAGTATTCCACCACCGGCGGCCAGCGCCTCAATGCGCGAGGCAATATTTACCCCATCGCCAAATACATCATTGTCTTCATGGGTAACTTCTCCGAAGTGGATGCCGACTTTTAGTTCAACATCCATCTCCTGTTTGCAGATTTTTCGGATTTCAATAGCTGCCCGAAGTGCCTCGGTAATGCTTGCAAAACTTGCCATCGTGCCATCGCCCATTTCTTTGAGCCAGGTACCGCCAGCAGCTTCAATCTTCTGCTGATGGATTTCCCGGTTAATCCTCCTGAAGCGTAAGGCCTTTTCTTCACTTTCACCCATCAATGCCGTAAAGCCCACGATATCGGTGAACATAATGGCTGCAAGTGTACGTTTACCTGAAGAGGAAATAGAGGAGTCTATTTTTGGCATTTTGGCAACATTCTATAACTTGTAACGTGAGTACAAATTAGTAAAACCACATCGGTCTTCGGTGATTTCTTTGGTTTTATCTCCTTACCCTATCAGGACCTGCGCAAGTGTTAGGGCCTTGTCTTAGTCATGGATTGTCCTTGTGATATTCATGGCTGTCTCATCTTTCCCCAAGGGTATTTCAGACTCACCCATTGGCGGCTCAGTTGTAGTGCTTGAAGCAGTGTATTTGTGCAGTGGAATTGTGTATAGATATCGTTTGTGTTTGCGCAGTGGTGGGCTTTCAAAACCGCGTCTCTGCCTGCCCTTCCGTAGCGCCTCGGGCAGGCGGGTCCCCGTGGCCGAAACGAAATATAAAAATAGACTTCAAATTAACACTTCACCCGCAGCTGGCATAAACATAATGTTGTGGCTTCGTTGCCTACTTCAAATTATTTCTAATGCAAGTTTTAATTTTGTCGAAGGTTAATTCTCCTTTTGCTGCTTTGATTACAAAGTCATACTTAATGTCCTAGTCAACTTCAATGTCAAGTTGATTTCTTTTAAGAATTAGTCGCATTAGAACATAAGCAGTCCTTTTGTTACCGTCCACAAATGGATGATTCGAAACTAGGCTTTCAAAAATTGCTGCTGCTTTGTCAACGGGGTCTGGATATAAGTCTTTGCCGTCAAAGGTCTGAAATGGTCGTCCGATGGCTGATTCTAAAGTCCCCTTATCTCTTATTCCCTTCGCTCCACCAAAACGCTCAATAAGAATGTCATGAATTTTTTCGACTTCACTAATTTCTATCATTTAGCAAGTCGTTCGAGAAGTTCTTTGTCTTCTGTTAAAATGTCTCTCAAATCCTTCATTAGGTTTAGCCTTTCTGTTGGCTGATTCTCAACTTTTTTCAAAAAGTCTAAGATGTCTTGAAGTACACTTTCAGGAACGTTGTCTAAGGATTTCTGAATCTGCGATTTAATCTCTTTTGTTGTCATAATTCTCTTATTCTCACTCTAATTTATCAAAAATTTGCGAATCTTTCTTCGTGGTCTGGCAATGAGCCGCAACGCTGGTGCATAAACAGTGGGGGGAACTCTTTGGATTGACCTTACCCGCTAAGTAGTGCCGGAAATGAAAACAGAAAGCAAGTAAAAATGGTTTTTATCATGTAGTCAATTTGATGGTCCCTGCTCCATTGATACTTTAATTATTGTTAGGATCTATCTTCTATGTAATTGCTAAAGCGTATATCCGCCCCGATACGTCCTTCTCACAAACTGATTCGCCAAATCGAAGTTCGTCACCTTCATGTTATCGCCATCCCAGAGTAGTTTAATGCCCCGTCCGGGGTAATCAAACTCGTTGGGTTTTTCGGCACGGGGAACGCGGATGTCATGGCTGCGGATGGCCAGATTGCCCATCAGTATCGCTTCTGTGAGCGGCCCGGCGATATCAAATGGGGAACTGAGTTCCATCTTTCCATATCCTGCCTTACAAGCTTCTACCCAATGCGCATAGTGTCCTTCCATACCGCCGGGTACACGCCTAACGGTTTGGGGAAGCACAACCTCCAGGTTTCTGGATGTTGGCAATAGTTTTGGCTCAAGCCCGTAGGTCGCACAAGTCATCTTGCCTTTGGTTCCTATAAACAAAACGCCATTGCCAATATCGTCAGAGTCACCAAAGGGTTCGTTGGGTCCTAGTTCTTCAGGGCGCTCTGGCTGGATGCCACCGTCCATCCAGTGGAGTTTTACGGACGGCTTTCCGTCGCGCGCCGGAAACGTGAATATGATGTGTGAGGAGGGAGGGCCACTCTCGGGGAAGTACCCGCGGCGGAAGGGCCCGGTATAAACTGTTCCTACACTCGCCGTTACATCTGTCGGATAGGTAAGCCCAAGTACACTGAAAGCTGGCTCTATAATATGACAACCCATGTCACCCAATGCGCCGGTTCCATAATCCCACCAGCCACGCCAGTTGAAGGGTACTAGTCCATTGCTATATTCTTTGAACGGTGCCGTGCCCAGCCACAGGTCCCAGTCAAGTTCGGCAGGCACAGGGGCAGTCTCTTTCGACCAGCCAATTCCCTGCGGCCATACGGGCCGGTTCGTCCAGCAGTAGACGGTGTGCACGTCGCCAATCGTTCCGGCGTTGTGCCACTCGCGCAGTTGTCTCACGCCATCACCCGAACTTCCCTGGTTGCCCATCTGGGTTACCACCTTGTACTTCTTTGCTGCTTGCGTCAACATGCGCGCTTCATACACGTCATGGGCGAGGGGCTTCTGCACATAAACATGCTTGCCCAATTGCATGGCCGCCATCGCCTGTACTGCGTGACTGTGATCCGGCGTAGAGACGCTCACCGCATCAATGTGCTTGTGTTCCTTCTCAAGCATCTTGTGGAAGTCCTTGTAGTACGGTGCCTTCGGAAACCGTTCCCTGGAAGCTACCGCCTGGCGATCGTCCACATCGCATAGTGCGACGATCTCTGCCTTTCCGCTTTCAAAGAACATGCGCAGGTCGCTATTGCCCTTGCCACCTGCACCAATGCCTGCAACATAGAGCTTATCGCTGGGTGCCGTATACCCGGGCCCTCCGAGAACGTGGCGGGGAACGAGGGTGAACCCAGCTGAAGCGAGGCCCATGGTTTTGAGGAAATTTCTTCGATCGACTTTCATAGTGGTCAGTGGATAGTGGCTAGTATCATACTCTACTTCAATATTGGATATTCAGTATTCGATATTTCTAAGTTCAACTAATAAGTGCAACACAAGCGGCAAAGAGAAAGGAGGATTGCTCCCCCTTTCAATTGACCGTTGCTTAAACTTGTGTTG
>JAYVBH010000008.1:0-2313 GCA_043750575.1 Cyclobacteriaceae bacterium | reverse complement strand
GCTTCGCTCACCCGTTCGTTGCAAATCCCAGATCGGATAGGACCACAGGTCCGCCTCCGTACCCAGATCTATCCTCCGAATGGGTCGGGACCGCAGGTTCCGACCAACTGGACAAATCACCACCGAAGACCTCCTTGGAAACATCTTTGGAAAGTTTGTATCGGGAAGTAGCTGAGGATTTTGTCGGGATCAAGGATTGATTGTATATTCCCTTTTGTAGCTATTCTCTTTTGGAATGCGATATATCTTGACCACCATTTCGATTTGTTGCGCTGTTAATTGTCTGGGCCAGCTCATCCTCAACAAACCTTATTACGCACGCGTGATTGTCCCCGAAGACATTTACGCAACTGTAGATGCCCGTGAGATCGTCATCGATACGCTGATCATGGACAATAACAGTTCACTGAGATTTGCCAGTTCGAGGGTATCCATGCGAGTGAATAGAGCGGATATCGGAAAGAAAGTGAAATGGAAAGGAGCTGGTACGCCCGGCACCGGAAAAGGCGGCTATGGAACTAACGGCACAACACTGATGATGGATGTTGTCTTTTACAAATTGGCTCAACTAATGATTGATTCACGGGGAGGGACGGGGTCTTCGGGCGAAGCGGGTCGGGGTTGGCCAGGTACCCCTGGCGCAAATGGGCAAGACGGAGGAAATGGGGGAAACGGAGGTGACTTGCACTTGCGCTACAGATGCATTGGCTTTACCCCTAATTTCGGAAGCAAAGGAAAGAACTCGATCACTTTCAAGCAAAAAGGTGGTTCAGGAGGAATTGGGGGAATGGGTGGAAGTACGAGGTCACCAACGGATATCCGCGGAAGACCTGGTCTACAGGGTGAGAAAGGCAGCGATGGCAAATTGACTCTGGAGGATATGGACATAACTCCACTCAACAAGAAAGCAGTCCTTGAACCATTTTCTTCAGCTTCCCACAATAAGTATGAGATAGTTGCCGAGATGCTTAGTACAATTGCGGGTGTCTTGAATCGACCCAATCGCACAACGAATATTTATCAGGCCCTTGAAGACCTAGATAGGTCCATGAGGCTTGGATTGCGTTTTCAAATCAAAAAGTATGAGTCGCTTTCTTTTGCCCTTCCAGGAAGGGAAAGCTTCCACTTGATTGAAGCGGAAACTACTATTCAAGAACTGACGAATCTTTGTGAGTACCTAAAACCTGCAATCACTTACAAGCTAGACAGTGTAGACCTGAAATATGAATACTCGGAATACATCACCGATTTCTTTCTGACTACCATCGACAACGGCTCATCTCTGGTGCCTAAAGGCTATCGAAAGAATCCGACAGCTGGCTTTCAATATGCCAGAGATCCTGGCCGAGGTTTCACCGTCATGCGAGTGAGTGAAACTTCCCAAACGTTCAAATCGGGTTTACGGGCTGGTGATCGAATTGTGAATTTAAGCGGGGTTCCATCGTCGTTCCTTGGTGGCGGTGCTTTCTCCAAACTTGTGGAATTAGACACCGGGCAGCGTATCGCACTAAGTTTTGAAAGAAATGGCCAAGTATTTGACCTCACGCTGATTTGCAGTGAGCCCAGGCAGCCTCCAATCAAAGCAAAAATGGAAAGGCTACCTGGCGATATCCTTTACCTGTCGCCGGGAGAACTTGTGTCTGGCAAAGCAAGTAGCATCAGAACTTTCATTGAGCGTGAGGGAAAATTCAACGCAATTATCCTGGATCTCCGGAATTGCCCCGGCGGCTATTTAAGGGAGGCGACGGACCTTGCTGGCATTTTTCTCGATAAGAGCGACACCATCGCGAGAGTGTCTTTCACTTCGAACTCAACGCCAGAGACCTACCTCGGCACTGTCGAAAATCCGGTCAGGCCAAGAACTATGCTGATCCTCACCAACGGGAATACCGCTTCCGGCGCTGAAGTAATAGTCGCTGCATTGAGGCACAACAAAGTTGCTCAAACTGTTGGCACAGCAACATACGGATTTGGAGAAATCATGCAGCACTATGCAATAGGTCGTGGCCATTATATTCTACGAATCAATTCAGGCGAACTCTATGGTCCCGGTGGAAGACTAATCTCATCCAGTCAGATTCAGCCAGATTTCGTAGTCTCTGAAGATGAAGACGTGATGAATTTTGCACTGACTCAAATTTCCAAACCCTAGCAAAACCTGATAAACTCCTTAGATGAAATAGATAAAAGAGTGCGTTGTTGGTCCGGACTTGCAGTACCGGAGGTCCCGACTCACTGGTGGAATAGTGATTGCTTCGCTCACCCGTTCGTTGCAAATCCCAGATCGGATAGGACCACAGGTCCGCCTCCGTA
>JAYVBH010000007.1:0-44052 GCA_043750575.1 Cyclobacteriaceae bacterium | reverse complement strand
ATTTTTGCGGCTGCTGGTGAGGGGGTGCCTGCTGCATACGAGGGGGTGCCTGCCTGTGCAGCTGAGGCTGCGACTAATGGCGTTGTTTGTGATGGGGTTGCGCCGGCCGGCATTCCATCCATCACTTCAATCCTGCAAATGAGCCCACCTATTGGCAGTGTTGTTTTTTCCTGGGCAACGATTCTTAAAATCCCGTTGGCCTCTGCAGGCAATTCAAATGTGGCCTTGTCCGACTCAACTTCGGCGATCACCTCGTCTAATTTGACGAAATCACCCTCCTTCTTGAGCCAAGTAGATATCGTCACCTCGGTTATGGATTCTCCGACGGGTGGAACTTTCATCTCTTTTATGGCACCGGTGGCCTTGGGAGCAGAAACCGGGGCGGCGGTTGATGCGGCAGGAACTGGGGCAGCTGCAGGAGGCGCGGCCGAAGTGACCGCCTTCGGTTCAGGTTTTGCCGATGCGGGAGCGCCCGATCCGTCAATCTCACAAATCAACTCGCCTATGGGAACAGTATCCCCCTTTTGCTTTACAATTTTCAGGATACCCGCTTGCGGGGCCGTCAATTCAAAAGTGGCCTTGTCGGATTCCAGTTCGGCAATCACTTCGTCCATTTTCACGGCGTCGCCATCCTTTTTTGTCCAGTTGGCAATCGTTACTTCAGAGATGGATTCTCCGACCGTGGGTACTTTAACTTGAAAAGCCATGAGGTTGATGCTTTAGGGTGACTGATAAAAAACGATCGACTTATAATTCAAATGCCTGATTTACAATTTTCTCTTGTTCTGCCTTGTGAACCTTGGAGTATCCTGTTGCAGGAGACGCACTCGCCTTTCGCGAAATGAACTCCATCGCCTGTTTGGGCATCATCCGTTGAATGAAAGACAACGGGCCCATGTTGGCCGGTTCTTCTTGCACCCACAGGACTTTTGCTCCCTTGTATTTCTTGAGTAGTGCCTGCAGCTGGCTTTCCGGAAACGGATATAATTGTTCTATCCGTACCACGGCAGCATCCTTAGCCTTCCTTTTGGTCTGATTCTCCAGCAGGTCATAGAATATTTTTCCTGAGCAGAGTACCACCCGCTTGACATCCTTTGCGACTACGCTGGGGTCATCGATGACTTCCTGGAAAGTACCGTTGATAAATTCCTTGACGGGTGATGCGACTGCTGGATGGCGCAGCAGCGACTTGGGCGAAAACACAATGCACGGTTTGCGGAAAGGCCAGGCAACCTGGCGTCGCAAGAGGTGGAAAATATTCGCCGCTGTCGATGGATTAGCCACAATTATATTGTGCTCCGCCGCCAACTGCAGGAATCGCTCAGGGCGGCAGCTGGAGTGCTCTGGCCCCTGCCCCTCGTATCCGTGCGGCAAAAGCATAACTAGTCCGTTCATCCTTTGCCATTTGGATTCGGCGCTGGAAATGAACTGGTCTATCATCACCTGCGCACCGTTGACAAAATCTCCGAACTGCGCCTCCCAAATCACCAGGGCGTGTGGGTTGGACATGGCATATCCATACTCAAATCCCAGGACACCAAATTCGGAAAGGAGTGAATTGAAAATGTGAAATTTCTCCTGACCTTCCTGAACATGATCAATTCCACAATACGGTTCATTGGTATTGGCATCAAAGAAATACGCATGACGGTGGGAGAAAGTTCCACGCTTGACGTCCTGTCCCGACATCCGGACCGGTGTGCCCTCCGCCAGTAATGAACCATACGCCAACAACTCAGCTTCAGCCCATCCCAGCATCTTATCTTCAAAGAATGCTGCCTTGCGGTCTTTCAATAGTTTTTCAATTTGCTTGAGCGCTTTAAAGTTCTGCGGAATGGTCGTGAGTGCCTTTCCAACTTTATCCAGCGTTGCCTGCTTGATGCTGGTGGCCGGTGACTTTTCAAAATCATCGGGCTTTGCCCTTTCCATCTTTTCCCATTCCTCCTCCAGCTTTTGCGGCTTGTATGGAAGAGGCTTTTGCTTCACTTCATTAAGCCGGTCTTGTAGCTGGTTACGGAAACTCTTGTCCATTTCATCGGCAAGGGCGGCATCAACATCGCCTCGTTCAACTAATTTTTTAACATAAACCTCGCGCGGGTTCGGATGCTTGGCAATGAGGTTGTAGAGTTTTGGCTGCGTGAATTTGGGTTCATCGCTTTCATTGTGACCATGCCGGCGATAGCAGAGCATATCAATGAAAATATCTTTTCCGAATTTTTGGCGATACTCCACGGCCAGTTGAGCGCAAAACGTAACGGCCTCTGCATCGTCGCCATTTACATGAAGCACGGGTGCGTCTATGATCTTGGCAACATCCGTACAATAGATTGCAGTCCTGGCATCCTCGTAGTCCGTCGTAAATCCTACCTGGTTGTTGATAACAAAATGGATGGTTCCACCCGTTGTGTAGCCCTCCAATCCCGACATCTGCACCAGTTCATATACAATACCTTGTCCAGCCACTGCGGCATCTCCATGCAGGAGGATCGCCATGGCTTTGTTCAATACTCCCTTGTGCTCATCATCGATCTGGCCTCGGGTGTAACCAAGCACCAGGGAGTCGACTACCTCCAGGTGCGAGGGATTAGGTGTAAGCTTGACATAAATCTTATTGCCGGAAGGTGTATTGATAACGCTGGCGTAGCCAAGGTGATATTTCACGTCCCCGTCTCCCATCGTCAGGTCAGGACTCACATCGCCCTGGAATTCCGTGAAGATTTGCTCATAGGTCTTCCCGAGAATATTGGATAACACATTGAGTCGTCCCCGGTGAGCCATTCCTATGACTACCTCCTTGACACCCATGGCTGCCGCCGTGTTGATTATTGTCTGAAGTGCCGGGATCGTCGTTTCACCCCCTTCGAGAGAAAATCTCTTTTGACCGAGAAATTTGGTGTGAAGGAAATTCTCAAAAACCACAGCTTCATTCAACTTGGCTAATATTCCCTTCTTCTCGTCACTGGTAGGACTATAACCGTAGTATTCCTTTTCACACTTTTGAATAAACCAGTCAAAAAGCTCCTGGTTGCGGATGTAGCTGTATTCAAACCCGATCGGCCCGAGGTAGACGGTCTTTAACTTCTCAATGATCTTTCTAAGAGTCGTTCGTCCAAGTCCGATTTCTATGCCAACATCGAATTCATTGTCCAGATCGGCGTCAGTCAACCCATAGGATGTATGGTCGAGGGAAACCTTGTGGTCACGGCGCTCGCGAACAGGATTGGTTCGTGATTTCAAATGACCCCGTGAGCGATAGGCGTGAATGAGCGTACGCACATGAGTCTCCTTGATACTTACTCCCTCACCAGAGGCAACTGTCTGATCCCCATACCGCTGTTGCGAAAAGTCATACCCTTCGAAGAACTTCTGCCAGGTAACATCTACTGAACCTGGCTCTTTCTTATAATTTTCATACAGCTGGTCCACGTAGCTACTGTCAGCATTAGAGATGTAGGAGTATTTGTCCATAGACGAAGGGGTAAGGTAACAAATGTATATATCGACCTAATCATTAAAAAATCTAATACTCGCTTATTCAATTATTAGCGAATCGCTGATTTCCACTCACCTTTTGGTGCCCGCAGTTGGCCAAAAGGCAAATTCTGCTACCTTTGCAGTCCTTTAAAAAACGGACGAGATCCAACCTTTAAAAACAGCGAAAAATGGCAGTAAAGATCAGATTGGCCCGCCGAGGCCGCAAAAAACTGGCAAAATATGATGTGGTGGTAACTGATTCCAGGTCACCCCGTGACGGAAAATTCATCGAGAAGATCGGTACCTACGACCCACTCACAATACCCGCAACCATTAAGCTCAATGAAGAGCGCGCTTTTAGCTGGCTAATGAACGGAGCCCAGCCATCAGATACGGTAAAAGCCATGTTGTCTTACCGGGGAGTTATGCTAAAGCGCCACCTGCAGATCGGTGTCGTAAAAGGTGCGATCACCCAGGAACAGGCCGATCAGAAGTGGACAGATTGGAAAGCCGAGAAAGAGAATAAGATTCAGTCTAAGAAGGATAACGTCAGCAAGACCAAAGAGGATGCCGCCAAGGCCCGCAAGGCAGCTGAGACAAAGATCAAGGAAGCACGGTCCGAAGCCATCCTCAAGAAAGCAAAGGCCGCAGAAGAAGCCGCCGCTGCTGCTGCAGCACCCATTGTTGAGGCGCCCGTTGTTGAGGCAGCCATTGAAGAGGCCCCTTCGGAAGCACCCGCTGCTATGGAAGCACCCGCTGCTACGGAAGCACCAGCGGGACCTGAAGCAGCCCCTGCGGCAGAAGCTTCACAGGAGCAGACTCCAGAAGCACAGGCCTGACCAAATCAGACGATATACTATGCCAACACCATGTGTTGGCATTTTTTTTATAACCCCATCGCGTCATTTCATCATGAAAGTCGAGGCCTGTTTTAAGATTGCATACGTCATGAAGACCCACGGCCTGAAGGGAGAAGTAACCTTTTCCCTTTCGCCTGATTGCCCCGATTTGGCTGGACTAACTTCGGTTTTTCTAGAAATTCGAAATCAACTTGTGCCCTACTTTATACATTCTGCGTCTGGAAAGGGCATAAAAGCATACGTTAAACTCGAGGACGTGGATTCTGCTGAGGTGGCCTCAGAATTGACAGGTTGCAGCGTTTATATCCCGAAAGAGCACCGCCCAGCCCTAACCCGTGGCGAATTCTATGGTGATGAGGTCAAGGGCTTCGAGGTTACTGATGTTGCTCACGGCCCCTTGGGTTATGTGAAAGAAGTACTTGAGACTGGCGCAAACCGCCTTCTGATTGTTATCTACCTGGGCAAGGAGATCATGATCCCCCTGAATGGCCCCTTCATCAAGAGTCTTAATAAGGCCAAAAAGAAATTTACCGTGGAGCTGCCTGACGGGTTCCTTGAAATATAGCCGGCGACTTTTCCGTAATTTCGGAGTATGAGAATCGATATCATTACGTGTTTGCCCAGGCTGCTGGAAAGCCCGTTCAATGATTCTATCATGAAGCGGGCACGCGACAAGAAATTGGTTACTGTTGAGATTCATGATCTGCGGGATTATGCCGTCGACGCGCACCGCACCACCGATGATTATGCCTACGGTGGCGGCGCGGGAATGGTCATGATGATTGAGCCCATCCACCGTTGCATTCAGTCTCTTAAGGCACAGCGCGCTTACGACGAAATCATTTACATGAGTCCGGATGGTGAGTTACTTGCCCAGCCTTTGGTCAATCAGCTGAGTATGACCGAAAGTCTGATAATCCTTTGCGGTCATTACAAAGGTGTTGATGAACGAGTCCGGGAACACCTGATCACCCGGGAAATCAGCATTGGGGACTATGTCATGTCTGGCGGAGAATTGGCTGCGGCCGTCCTTTCAGACGCTGTTATTCGGCTCATTCCCGGTGTTTTGTCTGATGAGTCCTCTGCATTGACCGACTCCTTTCAAGACGGAATGTTGGCGCCGGCTGTGTATACCCGGCCCTCCGACTACCAGGACTGGTCCGTTCCAGATGTACTGCTTTCCGGAAACCCCTCAAAAATCGATGAGTGGAGGTATGAAAATGCACTGGAAAGGACCAAAAAACGCCGTCCTGGACTCATAGAAGGCGAATAATCACGCCAGGTCTATTTCCACTTAGTCCTTGCCGACTGCCTTCCCTTTCCTATATTTGCAGTCCATTTTTAAAACGAATCGAATATGGCCGATCTAATCAAGATAGCAGAACAGGAACTGGCTGGAAAACGCTCCCAGCACCCTGAATTCAAGGCTGGCGACACGATCAACGTGCACGTTAAGATCAGCGAAGGAAATAAGGAACGGATTCAGCAGTTCCAGGGCGTCGTATTGTATCGCCGCGGAAAAGGCACCAACGGAGAGTCTTTTTCTGTCAGAAAAGTATCTAATGGCGTAGGCGTAGAGCGGATTTTCCCGATTGTGAGCCCAAGCATTGACAAAATTGAGTTTGTGAAAGCCGGTAAAGTAAGAAGGGCTAAACTGTTCTACATGAAAGGCCGTCAAGGCAAGTCTGCCCGGATCAAGGAAAAATTGGCTAACCTTCAGGTGAAGTAAAGCACATGCCGAAAGGTATAAAAAGCCCAATCTGATCGTAGATTGGGCTTTTTTCATGGACTTCCGCTGGCGACGAAAGTTGGAATCAATACCCCTCAGACCTATATTTGCCTTCCTCTTCAACCAACCTTATGGCAACGACAAACCTTCGTGAACTCCTTGGAACTGACGCCGATTCACTGTTAAGCTACAAGAGCAAGACTATATCCAGTGCGCAGATTCATACTCCGGGCCCTGATTTTATAAATAAGATTTTTGTTCCCAGCGACCGCAACACGCAAGTGCTCCGAAGCCTGGGGTCTCTGTTTGGGTCAGGGCGCCTGGCTGGAACAGGATTCCTGTCGATCCTTCCCATTGATCAGGGCATCGAGCATAGCGCAGGTGCCTCATTTGCCAAGAACCCGATCTATTTCGATCCGGAGAACATTGTGAAACTCGCCATTGAAGGGGGCTGCAATGCCGTTGCAACGACCTTTGGAACCCTGGGCTTTATGTCTCGCACCTATGCGCATAAGATACCCTTCATTGTAAAAATCAATCATAACGAGCTTCTCACCTATCCAAACAAGGCAGACCAGATCATGTTTGGATCAGTGCGTGAGGCCTGGAATCTGGGTGCTGCAGCTGTAGGTGCTACCATCTATTTCGGGTCTGACCAATCTTCCCGCCAGATCGTCGAAGTCGCCAAAGCCTTCGAGGAAGCCCACGCGTTGGGCATGGCTACCATCCTGTGGTGTTATACCCGGAATAATGCATTCAAGAAAGACGGAGTTGACTATCATGTTTCTGCCGACCTTACCGGGCAAGCCAATCATCTCGGCGTCACCATCCAGGCCGATATCATCAAGCAGAAATTACCTTCGAATAATGGAGGCTTCAAGGCCCTCAATACCGGAGGCAGTTCGTATGGGAAACTGGATGAGCGCATCTATACAGAGCTCACATCTGAAAATCCAATTGATCTCTGTCGTTATCAAGTGCTTAATTGCTATATGGGAAGGGCCGGATTGATCAATTCAGGTGGCGAATCCAAAGGTGCCAGTGATATGCAAGAAGCCGTTCGTACCGCCGTCATCAACAAGCGCGCCGGCGGCATGGGCCTGATTTCTGGTCGCAAGGCTTTCCAGCGCCCCATGAAAGAAGGAGTTGAAATCCTGAACGCAATCCAGGATGTCTACCTCGACAAGACCATAACACTCGCCTGATAACTCATACCCGTTAACACCTACAGACCTCAACACGTTAACACCGCTCATGCCCTGGTTCAAACGCACCGATAAAGGAATCCTCACCCCGACTGAAGCAAAACGTGAAGTTCCGGATGGTCTGTGGTTCAAGTCACCGGCCGGAAAGATTGTTCATACCCGTGAGCTCAAGAACAATGCGTATGTAGTGCCAGAGGAAGAATATCATGTAAAGATCGGTTCCAGAGAATACTTCGAAATTCTGTTTGATAATAACGAGTTTACTGAACTCGATGAGAATATGGAATCTGGCGATCCCTTAAAGTTCACAGATACCAGACCTTATCCCAAGCGAATCAAGGAATCACAAGCCAAGACCGAACTGAAAGATGCCGTTCGCACTGCCTACGGCAAAATGAATGGTTTGGAAATTACTGTTGCGTGCATGGACTTCATTTTTATTGGCGGGTCGATGGGTTCCGTAGTAGGAGAAAAGATTGCCCGTGCGATGGATCACAGCCTGAAGCACAAGATTCCGTTCTTGATGATCTCTCGCTCCGGTGGCGCACGCATGATGGAGGCCGGGCTATCGCTTATGCAGATGGCCAAGACTGCCGCCAAAATCGCGCTCCTCGACGAAGCCAAAGTACCCTATATCTCCTTGCTTACCGATCCAACGACAGGCGGAGTAACCGCATCATACGCCATGCTCGGTGATTTTAATATTGCAGAGCCCGGATCACTGATTGGATTTGCCGGCCCCCGGGTAATACGCGAGACCATCGGCAAGAGCCTTCCCGAAGGATTCCAAAGCGCAGAGTTTGTTCTCGATCACGGGTTCCTCGATTTTATCATCGACCGCAGAAACCTGAAGACCCGTCTCAGCCTGCTTCTTCGAATGCTCCAGAACTAGCAGGGCCGAATCCAGATGTCCATTGACGCACGACATGCGGACGCAAATTCTAAAATCTCAATAACACAATATTTTCATTTCCTGCCACGCAGCGGGTGACTCGTTGCGTCACCCTAGAAATGGTGTCCTACACCTGCCAAACAAAAAAAGAAGCCGCCCCTTTCGGGACGGCTTCTTCATTAAAGCTTCTCTTAGGAGAATTATAGCTTCGTCATAGTCAACTGGACCCGAGTGTACCAGTTGCAGTATCCATTTCTGCGACCATACTCATCCGAGTCATCATCCAGACCTATGGTGAACACATCACCAGGCGTTAATCCATCTCTGTCGATACGGTATACACCACGGTTAGGAACTGTGAGGCGGGGCAATCCCCAAGGAAGCGCCGCATTTCCAACATAGGTTCCCCCCAATGGCGTAACCATGTAGAATTCACGTTCTGTTGTACAGTCAATTGTTGTGTTCATCAACGGAACAAAAACTGTTCCCAGGTTTACGTTTGTGGTTCCAGCCGGGAATCCGTAGCCAGCGGGAACCGCTGCGCCAATGATACCCAAGGCCGCTGTAACGCCAGCACCTGTTTGGTTAAGCACGGCCATCTCCAGGTTAACTACCATGGTTATGTCCTGACCTTTGTACTTGCAAGTGAATTGACGCTGCGTGGGCAATCCGCCAGCAGGCTTAGTCAAAGTCACGGTCTGAGTAGAGTCAGTGCCAGCCGTAGGATCTCCAAATGCATACTGATCTATCCAGCCCTGAGGGAAAGACAGGTGTTGTGATGCATTATGGTCAGGCTGCCAACGGGTTACTTGAGTCATTCTGTAAGTGCCCGTGTATGCATTTGCATTACCCGTAGTAGTCGTACGCTGTACCAGATTTGTGAAAATCATTGGGCTGGCGTAGAACAAACCACCGGTAAGGTTGGCCGTAACGTTTGCGTCGTTAGGATTTCCCAATGCAGGTGTCACCGTAGTTTGAGGATTTGCTACCGTGAAAGTGCGTCCTTGGTTATCCGTGATTGCTATTCGATAGATAATCCTGTCACCTACAACCAGTACACCCGGGAAGGCAACCATGGTACACACATCCGGGAAAATGCCCGTACACGTAGTGCCATCTGGATCAACCGTAAGTGTATTCAACGCCGCAAGCGTCTCCGTAGCGGTGACACGAATAGGAGTTGAACGCCGATAGTCACTGTAAGTAGGTTCCGGAACCGCCGCAAAGGCAGAAGCATCGATCGTTTTCACCAATACTTCATTGGTTATACGGCCGGTTGATCCTGTCCGATGGGTGGCGAAGAACTTAACCTCCACCAGATCAGCACCAAGATTCTTATCCACTGATTCGTAGATCGCCTCAAAGCCACTGTTGGCGAGGTCATCCAAATCCCAGGTATTGGACTTAATCTGGTATGCGCGCAGGTATGACCCCGTTGCGCGGTCATCATAAGGCAGTGGGTAGAGGGCCGGGTCTGGCGAGCAAGAAATCGCCATAGCAACCAGCATGGTACCCGCTACTAGATATTTTTTTATTTTCATAGGATTAATTCTTTTGGGTTAAAAATCAAGGTTCGTTGTATTGCTATCCCAGAAAACCCTACTAGTCAGGTCTGCCTTCTGATCAACCGAATTGTTCAGGTTGGCAAAGTTAGCGGGGTACCAGTAGCTTCTTGGGAACGCTCCAGAAACCGGGTTGATGACCGGCTGCATGCCTGAAGGCTTGCCGGTTCTGCGATAGAGGTTGAATGCCTCAATCCCATTTCCATACGAAGCAATCCAATACTCGCGAGCCACATAGTTCAACGTCTCATCTGTTATACTTCCCGGGATGATGTCAGACGTGCCAGCAGCGCTGGCGTCGAATGCAGCAAGTGCCGATGTGGTGTAGTTTGTTACATCCGTTGAATATGTTCCTGAGGAATAAAACGCATTGATAGCAGTCGCTTCAGTAGCTGCAGCCGCAACGCTTGACGATCCGAAGGTACCATTGACAGACCAGTTACGGACATCTGTGAAAGACTGGTCTATGCCATTCTGGAAATATTGCCGTGCTGTTAGCGCTGGACCCGTAAGTGCAAGCGTCAATGCTGCTTCAGACAGCATGAACTGCACATATGAGCGCATCATGATTGGTGCAAAACCAGCGCCTCTCATACCTTGAGAAGCGGCAACACTTGCTCCATGGTTATTGTCAAAACGGCCGCCATTAGGGTAAGATCCATAAGCCGTGCGCAGCAATCCGTCCGGAGGAATACCTTGAGGATCAACGTGGTCGCGACCCCAATATCCCCGGTCAGTTGGAATACAGAATGTACGGTTCCATGCTGGGTCAGCGGGATCATTCGACGGCATAGCAGCTCCAACTCCAAGTGGAGGCCTGCCTGCGATATCGTTGTCAATAATCGCTGAACCCGTTGAGCCAGGATAATGTGAAGGAAGTGACTCCGACAAACACCTGATTTCATTGGTACTCGTACTATTCACCAACGTCTGGCGATTAAAGTAAAAGCGGATCCGCGGGTCGCCAGGCTGCCCAACTTGTGTCGCGTCATAGCCATGGAACATATGCCAAATCAGCCAGTTTGACTGATAGTCACCACCACCCGCTGGATACTGTCCAATAAATTGAGGGGCACGCGAATCTGGGTCTGCAGTTGATGTACCGTAACGCCAAACAAAATTCTCGTTAGCGTTAGTGATGAACCCACCTGTAGGCGACACATCCGCAATCAAAGCATTGATTTCAGCCACTGATCCAGTATTAAGATAGATCTTAAGCTTCAACGTATTCGCCAACTTCACCCACTTTGTAAGCGATCCAGCTGTGACAGTCGGTCCGTAGTACTGGTCCTGAATATCAGGAGCAATCGGGCTTTGATAACCAGGAGGTGCGCTCGTTGTTGTCGGTGTAGTCAGATCCAATTTCGCTGAATCCAACATGACAATGGCCCTGGCGTACAAATCCACCTGGGTGTCCACACCCGGGTTGAAATTACCATCTCCCTTGAAAGCCTGAGTAAACGGAACATCACCAAATGAATCGACCAGGGTAATCAAGGTATAGGCCTGAATGATCCGGGCAATACCAGTATGACGGGCATACCCGGCTGGCTGGCCAATTTTGATCAGTTGATCTGCATCATTCAGAATGCTGGAATAGGCTGTAGACCAGAACCCATTAAACCCTTCTGGGGTAATGGTTTGCCGGTAGGTAGCAGAACCCGCATTAATTTGACGGGTCAAAGCCCTGCCATTCCCACTTGCGTTCTGAAATAGCACCGCAAGATTTCGCTGCATAGAGTTTATTAATAAACTCGGCAACACTTGACTTGGCTGAACAGCGTTGGGGTCTTCCCTCAGGTCAAGTGTACATGAGGTTGCAATCACCACACTGAGTGTCAATGCAATTTTCTTATATATTTTCATATCGATATGCGTGTTAAGGGTTAGAATGTAAGACGCAATACAGCGCCGTACCTTTTCATGCTTGGACCGGTCAGGTAATCAAACCCAGCACCTGCATTTACACCAAGGCTGGCAACTTCCGGATCCCAATTCACATACTTTGGAGTCCCAAAAGCAACAAACCAAAGGTTGTTTCCAGTCAGCGTGATAGAGGCACTCTTGATTGGCGTCTTGCTTAGGATAGACTTAGGAAGTGTGTATCCCAGGGAGATTTCGCGCATGCGGATGTTTGTGGCATCATACATGGCGTTATCGTTGCGCGCGAAGAACTGGGAATTAAATCCATAATCTGCAGCGGTCAACTGGATATCGTTTGGAGCAAAGCCATCCAAAGAACCGTTAGCGTCTGTATCCACACGCTTCACACCAGGAAGAATGAAGGCCAGGTCACGATTCAACTGCTCGGTTCCGCCCAATACTCCACGAGCCAGCAAAGCGGATGGTGTTGAGCCATACATCTTGCCACCTTTGCGGTAGTCAAACTGGAAGGAAAGTGATATGCCTTTGTAGGAGAACGTGTTGATCAAAGAAGTCATGTAGTCGGGGTTCGGATTTCCCAACTCGCCGATAAGAGGGCTTGTCTCATGGAAACCATCCGATCCAACAATCTTTTGACCACTCGGGTCGCGGGCAATGACTGTACCTTTAATCATGTTCATCGGGCGTCCGGGAACGGCAAAGTTGCCCAGGTCTGTAAAGCCCGCGAGTACGATTTCACTGATGCCAGAACCTAAAGTGACAACCTCAGGCCGCACAATGGTCAGGTTCCAGATCACATCCCACTGGAACCCACCCATTTTCAGGGGAGTGCCAGTCAAGCCAAGTTCAATACCCTTGTTGCTCAACTTTCCTAAGTTAAGGAAGGTACGACCATAACCTGTAGCGGGGTCAATCGGAGCGTTGGTGATCAAATCAGTTGTTCCGCGATCGTAGATCGTGAAGTCAATTCCGATCCGCTCATTGAGGAACTTAGCCTCAATACCTGCTTCAATCTCACTGATCAATTCAGGCTTCAATTTCTTGTTACCTAACTGATCAGAAATGGTATGCTCTCCATAAACGCCACCCGCTGCATCCACCATACCACGGGGGTTAGACCCCACCACCGTGCGCGTTCCGTAAATAGGTCCCAAACCAGCAGAAGTTCCATAACCAAAACGAACTTTCAGGAAGTTAACCATGTCGGATTTGATTGAGGAGAAAGCCTCAGTCAACACGAACGATGCACTTACGCTGGGGTAGAAAATGCTATTGTTTCCGCTTTCGAGCGTAGACGTCCAGTCATTACGCGCAGCAAGGTTTACGAACAGATAGTTCTTGAAGTCCAACTGGAAATCTCCGTAGGCTCCGTAGCGCTGCTGCTCCTCCGTTCTGTAGAAGCCGCGACCGTCAAAAGCAGTTGCACGGGAAGAAGCTGTGGTAAAGTTGGTGTGGCGGAGTAAGCCAAATACAACCTGACCCTCAGAATAAAGACCATCCCTTATGAAATAGTCATTGCGGGCGTTTACACCAATACGCGCATTCAGGCTAAGGTCAGAAGTGAGTTCTTTTCCAAAGCTGAATATAAGGTCGTGGTTCCAAATCGTATTGCCAATGGTTTGAGTCTGCAATACCCCGTTGTTGATGTTGGGATAAGACGGGCTGAGTCCTTTGTTGAACGATCGGTTCTGACGCTGAGTATACGCATCATAACCTACGCGATAAGACAAGGACACCTGGTCGCTGAAGTCATATGTAAGCGTATTGCTAGAGAAAATCCGGTCCGTTACGTCTGTCTCCTTTGTATAAGCAGCAATCCAGCGTGCGTTAGGGATGTCATTTCCCGCACGATACCACATCATCTGCTTACTTCCTGGTACCTCATAGGGGAACAGGTTTGTGTCATTGATGTTGTAGTTAGGAGGAGAATACAGGAAGTTGGCATACAAGGAAGGTACACCGCCAAATGCGCCACCACCACCTGTTGCGCCGTTAAGCGGAGGAGTGGCAAAATCCGTATTCGCATACATAATGGACGACCGGAATGACATTTTATCGCTGATCGAGCCGTTAAAGCCAACCGATGCGTTGACTTTCTTCAAATCGTTTCCAGGGGCATAGCCTTGCTCCGTTGTATAACCAACAGTAGCTGTGATACCAAGCTTGTCCGTTCCTCCCGTAATTGTTGCGGATGTGTTTGATACCATCCCTTTGCGGAAGAAATCGTTCAATCTTAACGAATACCTAAAAGGAATCCGCTTGAACATTGATGCCAATGGCTGGCCTGGGCTTGCGGCCGCAAAAGCGTTTAGTCGAATGGCATCTCCGTTATACTGGTATGGATGGCCAACAGAGTCAATCTCATTATAATTAGCGCCCCAGTTGCTAAAGAACTGAGCGGTGTTGGTCAACTGCTGAAATCCAGCACCATAGTCCTGATTGATTTCCGGCAGAGAGGCAATTTCGCTTGTTGAAATGCTCTGCTGGAAGGTTACTTCAGGCTCTCTTTTCTTACCGCTACCGGACTTGGTGTTAACCAAAATAACCCCGTTACGGCCCTGGTCACCATAAAGTACAGTGGCCGCGAGACCTTTCAATACGTTTATACTTTCAATTGAGTTAGGATCAAGGTCCAGGAATCGGCTGGTCGCTGTAGCGGCACCGCCTGTTGTAAAGCCGGAGGCATCGTTGGTACCCGAACCGAACGGCACACCGTCAACCACCCAAAGGGGCTGTGTGTTACCTGTAATGGTCGTGTATCCACGGATGTTGATTTGAGATCCTGTGCCGGCTGTTCCCCCTGTCGGGTTAATAGTTACACCAGGGATCTTACCCATCAAAATACGGCCAATGTCGTTGACTGGACGAGCAGCGATCTGCTCCTGACCAACCCTCGCCACGGCATATCCGAGCGCTTTTTTCTCTTTGGCAAATCCCTGACCCGTTACAATGACTTCTGTCAATTGTTTGGTGTCAGGAACCAAGGCCATATCGACGACAGAACGTTCGCCAATGTCCACTGACTCAGTGGCAAAGCCAATAAAAGAGAAATCCAAGGTTCCGCCTGTAGCGGGCACACTTAGCTTAAAATTACCGTCAGTATCGGTAACGGTACCGTTCGTAGTGCCTCGGAGCAATACGTTAACGCCTGGCAATGATGACCCATCTTCTTGAGCCGTCACCCTGCCTGAAACCACCCGTTCCTGCGCCCAGACCATGCTGGTCACAAATACGAATGAGAAGCATAACAGTAAAAACTTCTTCATAGGATTTGGTTTAGGTTAAATTGATTTGAGGGGTAAAAATAGGACGTAAAGTCAAAAAATGAAATCCTGTGTTAAGTATTTGTTAAAAACTTTCTGTGGCTGCTACCGTTTTCGGGCCAAAGAAAGTACACCTTTTGGTGGTAATGAGACAATGAAAGGGGCGTTTTTGGTAATAATACAGGTGATCCAAGGCGATCCCAAATCAAGTAATACCCCAGAATGAAGTGAAAAAAATACCCCAGAATGAAAATAAAAAAGCACCCGTTGGGTGCTTCAATTATATCAATAAACAGTTGTTAGGCTTCGGCAACCACAGAAACGAAGGACTTGTCGGCCCTTCCCTTTTTGAAGGCCACGGTGCCGGCAGTCAACGCAAACAAGGTGTGATCCTTACCCATGCCCACGTTGCGGCCAGGATGGTGCTTGGTTCCACGTTGGCGAACAATAATGTTGCCGGCGATGACCTTCTGGCCTCCAAAAACCTTAATTCCCAGCCGTTTGCTCTCTGACTCGCGGCCGTTCTTTACTTTACCTTCCCCTTTTTTGTGTGCCATGGACTGTGATGAGTGTGATGATTATGTTATTTGCTGCTAATGCTCTCTACCTGAATCTTTGTGAATTGCTGGCGGTGCCCGTTCTTCTTGGCGTACCCTTTCCGGCGTTTCTTCTTGAATACAATCACCTTGTCATCCTTCACCTGTTCCAGGACTTTGCATGAAATGGATGCCCCTTTGATGGTTGGCATCCCTACCTGCACCTTGCCGTCTGCGTCGATGAGCAGTACACGGTCAAACTCAACAGAGGCACCTATCTCTGCTTCCAGACGGGGGGCGTACAAATACTGGTCTTTCTCGACCTTGAATTGCTTGCCTGCGATATCCACTACAGCGTACATGACAGTTGGTTTTTAAAAATGGACTGCAAAGATAGAAGATGGAGGTGGAAAAACCAATCCGCTGTCAAAAATGGCCTAAATTGGCTAGAATCGGCCTAAAACCCAGTCCACCCCCAAGGCATTGAATGGCACGCTCTTGTATGGTGCCGCACCGGGGTCGGGAGCCTAGTCAAATGCAAGTTTTTAGCGTGAAACTTTTTATAAAAATTTATTCATTCAGACTTCACTTTCCACTTGATCGGTAAGTGAATGAGAATGAATTGTTAAGCCTGCGTTTCATCAACTAACCCAGAAAAAAATCGGAGGGAAGCCTCGAATCACACCCTTTGATATGTAGGGTGCATTTCAAATATTTGTCTGTTCCCAATCAACTATTTGACGAACTCGAATCACTGACCGTGAATGAGTGACCGTCGATTAGAAGTTCAGGCTGACAGGGGCGCACCAGAGAAGAACGACCTATTTAGAAGATAAAAGACCTTACCCATGAGTCACCCCGTATCGGACGAACCTATTCTGAAAGAGAACAAAGACCGTTTCGTCCTTTTTCCTATCCGCCACCACGACATTTGGAAATTTTACAAGCAGGCAGAAGCCAGTTTTTGGACAGCCGAAGAAATCGACCTGAGCCACGATTTGCGTGACTGGGCCAATCTCAATGATGGCGAAAAACACTTTGTAACCCATGTTTTGGCCTTTTTCGCGGCCAGCGATGGCATTGTCAACGAAAACCTGGCTGAGCACTTTATTGCTGAGGTACAGTACACGGAGGCGAAGTTCTTCTATGGCTTTCAAATTGCCATTGAGAACATTCACTCAGAAACCTACTCCTTACTGATCGATACGTATGTCAAAGATCCGAAGGAGAAAGACAACCTCTTTCACGCGGTGGATACCCTGGACTGTGTCAAGAAGAAAGCTGATTGGGCCCTCCGCTGGATCAGCAACGGAAACTTTCAGGAACGCCTTGTGGCGTTTGCCGCCGTAGAGGGCATCTTCTTCTCTGGGTCATTCTGCTCCATCTTCTGGTTGAAGAAGCGTGGGCTGATGCCGGGGTTGAGTTTCTCCAACGAATTGATCTCCCGTGACGAAGGCCTGCACTGCGACTTCGCCTGCCACCTCTATACCAAGCACGTGGTGAACCGCCTGCCGGAAGAGCGCGTGATCGAAATCATCCGCGATGCCGTGAAGATTGAACAGGAGTTCGTAACAGATGCCATCCCGGTGAACCTGATTGGCATGAATGCCGTGTTGATGTGCCAATACATTGAATTTGTGGCCGACCGCCTCCTAAACGAGCTGGTGGGGCAGAAAATCTATGGGGCCACCAATCCCTTTGATTTCATGGAAATGATCTCCCTGCGCGGAAAAACCAATTTCTTTGAAAAACGGGTTGCCGAATACCAGAAGGCTGGCGTCATGAAAAGCACAGAAAAAAAAGATGAGGCCCCTAAATTTTCTTTGAATGAAGATTTTTAATTACCTTTTGAAACCATTTTTTAAACTGTTATTACACCCTAACTACCCCAGGACATGCTCGTACTGAAGCGTGACGGACACAGAGAGTCTGTCAAGTTCGATAAAATCACATCCCGGATCGAGAAACTCTGCTATGGCCTCGATCCCAAACTCGTAAATCCGGTTGAAGTGGCCATGAAAGTCATCAATGGCCTGTTTGACGGAGTTTCTACCCAGGAGCTGGATAACCTCGCTGCCGAGATTTCCGCTACCATGACAACGCGCCACCCGGACTTCGCCAAGCTGGCCGCCCGGATTGCCGTGTCCAACCTTCACAAAACCACCAGCAAGTCGTTCTCGAACTCCATGAAGAGGCTGTATCAGCACGTGGATGGGAAGACCGGCCAGAACGCACCCATGATCTCGAAGGAGACCTGGAAAGTGATCAAGGCCAATGCGGCGGAACTTGACGAGGCCATATTCTATGACCGCGATTTCAGCTACGACTATTTCGGGTTCAAGACCCTGGAACGCTCCTACCTGATGAGGATTGACGGCAAGGTGGTTGAGCGCCCTCAGCATATGCTGATGCGCGTTGCGGTTGGTATCCACGGGGAAGATATCCCTGCGGCGATCGAGACCTACAACCTGTTGTCCGAAAAGTGGTTTACGCATGCCACCCCGACGCTTTTCAATGCAGGCACCCCTAAGCCACAATTATCCTCTTGCTTCCTGTTGACCATGAAGGACGACAGCATCGATGGGATTTATGATACACTGAAGAACTGCGCCAAGATTTCACAGTCTGCCGGCGGTATTGGGCTAAGCATCCACAACGTACGCGCGAAGGGCTCTTACATTAAGGGAACGGGCGGAACATCTAACGGGATCGTACCCATGCTCCGCAACTTTGACATGACTGCCCGGTATGTAGACCAGGGAGGTGGGAAGCGCAAAGGAAGCTTCGCCGTGTACCTCGAGCCCTGGCATGCTGACGTATTTGACTTCCTCGACCTGAAGAAAAATCACGGCAAGGAAGAAATGCGGGCCCGCGACCTGTTCTATGCCATGTGGATTCCCGACTTGTTCATGAAGCGGGTGGAAGCCAATGAAACATGGTCTTTGTTCTGTCCCAACGAAGCACCTGGCCTGGCTGACTGCTATGGAGAGGATTTCGAGCGGCTGTATGAGAAATATGAAAAAGAAGGAAAATTCCGCAAGCAGATAAAGGCACAGGACCTTTGGTTCGAAGTGCTGGAATCACAGATCGAAACCGGTACGCCATACATCTTGTATAAGGATGCCGCCAACCGTAAGTCAAACCAGAAGAACCTGGGCACGATCAAGTCAAGCAACCTGTGCACGGAGATCATGGAGTACACGTCACCGGACGAGATTGCCGTTTGCAACCTTGCCTCCCTCGCCCTTCCGAAGTTTGTGACTGCCGATGGAAAATTCGATCATCAGGCATTGTATGAGATCACCAAAGTCGCCACCAAGAACCTGAACAAGGTGATTGATGTAAACTACTATCCGGTTGCGGAAGCAAAGCGCTCCAACATGCGCCACCGCCCCATCGGAATAGGCGTTCAGGGTCTCGCCGATGTATTTATCCTCCTCCGTATGCCCTTTGATTCGGAAGAGGCGCGCGGATTGAATCAGGATATCTTTGAAACCATTTACTACGGCGCCATGGAGTCTTCCATGGAATTATCCAAGCAACTTGGACCGTATGAGACCTTTAAAGGCTCGCCTGTATCAAAGGGTATCTTCCAGTTTGACATGTGGGGCGTAACGCCTTCCTCAGGTCGCTGGAACTGGGATCAGCTTAAGCGGGATGTAAAGCAGTATGGTGTTCGTAACTCCCTCCTGCTTGCGCCCATGCCTACAGCATCAACCTCCCAGATTCTCGGCAACAACGAGTGCTTCGAACCCTACACGTCGAATATCTATACCCGTCGCACGCTGTCAGGTGATTTCATTGTGGTGAACAAACACCTGATGCGTGACCTGATGAGCCTTGGACTTTGGAATGACTCCATGCGGCAGAAACTGATTGGCGCCAACGGCTCGGTTCAAGATATCCCGGAGATACCCCAGAACATCAAGGACATCTATAAGACTGTTTGGGAAATTTCTCAAAAGGCAATTATCGATATGTCTGCCGACCGTGGGGCATTTATCTGTCAGTCACAGAGCCTGAACATTCACATCACGAATCCGAACTTTGGAAAGCTGACTTCTATGCACTTCTATGCATGGAAGAAGGGGCTCAAGACGGGCATGTATTATTTGCGCTCTACTGCGGCTGCCGATGCGATTAAGTTTACAGTCGACAAAGCCTCAATGCAACAACCTGAGGCTGAAGTTGGTGTGCCAGTTGCATCAATCGAAGCTACTGGAGTTCCAATGGGTGCCTTGGCGGCTGTCATACAGGAAAGCCAGCAAGCGATTCCTTACGAGACTTATGCTGATGAGCAGAAGCGCTCAGACATGGCTTGCTCACTGGACAATCCGGATGAATGTGAGGCCTGCGGCAGTTAGATTTCAAACTTTATCAAACCCAAAAAAACCCGACCCAACGTCGGGTTTTTTTGTGCGCTTTCAGCCACCTTTCTTCGAGGGTGAGCGACCAAAAGTGGTCTTCGCTTTGGTCTTTGGGCCTTTCTGCCTGGGATTGTGATTGTCGTTACTGGTCTTGACTTGTCTCGTCAAGCCTTTATCCCAGCCGAACACCAGGTTTAGCCCAGCGCGCAGTGTTATGAGTTGTGAGTTGTTTACGTAATCGTTAAGATTTTGGCCGGCTACCAATGAGACGGGGGCCATCAGCAAGTTATCGCCAACCACATATATCTGAACCGGGGATAAATTAAATGACAATCCAAGTCCGATATTGTTGTAGGATCGATTGGAGACAGTGTATGTAAACGATGCGCTCAACCATTTGCCAACATCCTTATTAACCGCGGCAGTCATGCCGGCCGCAAAGCGATCCCGAAAACTTTCCCCGAAAAACAAAGCACCCACACTGAGGTTCTTGATCAATTCGTACCGGCCTGAAAGATAGAACTTGGTTGGAAGCGACGTAGTGTACGATCCTGTGGATGACTCGGTCATTTCAAATTTCTTTGAGAGTGAGTCGATCTGCTGATGAAGGTAGTCAGCGTTATCATTCAACAATTGATTCACATCAAATCCGGAAAAAGTGTATTTGGCTTTGGCCGGATCAAGTGAGTACTGCCGGGTGTTGTTTTTCCAACTTATGGCTCCCAGGTCATTAATGCTGGCGCTCACGGTCAACTTGTCCATGAATTTGTACGAGGCCCCGAGATCGACTCCCCATCCAAAATTGTTGCCCAGATTATCGGCAAGATTGTAGCCGCCTCCAGTATTGGTTGTGGAAATTCCGGAGGTGTTCACCCGCACATCGCCGGTGACTGTAATTTGATAATTGTTATCTACCTCGACGATCAACGAGGATGACTCCGTGGTCATATTAGCAAGGCCATTAATGAACTTTAGCCGACCCCCGACCGTCAGCTTGTCGTTTACCTGATAGGCAGCACCCAGACTCGTTTGCAAATAAGCCAGCATTTCCTGTTGTGGCGACGTGTTAGAATAGCTCCCCACCATTGATGCTGTGCCGTCTACGAGCAATGCAGCAAGACCTTTTGGGAACATTGTGCTGTTGTACTGCTTAACGGTTGAGCTAACCATCACATACCATTTCGGGCTTACGCGAAGGCCGACCCGGAAGACATCAGCATATGCAGCAAGGTTCACATAGTTCTTCTCAGCCAAATTCTTAGTCCACTGCGAGAGGTCTATCTTTGAAATGCCGTCAACTTTGGTAATAAACTGATCCATCGCAAAACCATTGTTCGCGTATACCCCGCCAAAAGAGGAAATCCCTGGCAAACCGATTGATGTTTTGTAGCGTGGCATGATGGCCGGATTTGCTTCCACCACTTGAGGTAGACTATTCATGAAATAGAGGGTCCCCTCCGTCTGCGCGAGCGCGGCACCCGCCAACAAAGTCAGTCCAACTGAAAGGATGTGGGTGAAGCGGATCATTTCAGGGTAACATTGAATTTCGCCAGCAGGCCAACATTGAGCTTCAGCCGATAGGATGATCTGAATTTTACATTCAGCGGCGTATTGTTTTCATCACGCGCCGTACTCATGATCGACTTAATGATCAGAAATTTCGAACTGAATAATTTACTTACTCTTTCCGGATCCAATCCGATGAGGCTTTCGGAAACCCCAGGGCTTGACAGATCGCCAGCTGCATCCACCGTACTTGCCTTGACGATGTATGTCTGGTTTGGCGCAAAGAGTGAGTCCAGAACTTGGTGCGTAGCATCGGTAAGGTATATCTGCACATATGCATCCAGTGGCATCTCATTTCGTCCACTTATTTTAAGAGAAGCTGTATTGACTTTCGATTGATCTACATCGCTCAAATCAACCTTCAGTGTGTCATATATGGTAACCCCGGAAACCCGGCCATAAATCGGTATCTCTGTTGTCAGGGTGACCCGGAGCTTACTGGTATCCGCCAGAAAATTTGAAGCATTCGTAAGGCCTTTGTTAATACGCGCCGAAGCCGTGTATTCAAGTTTTTCAGGACCCAGGTTGAGAAGGGCTGCCTGATTTGTGATGCTTACATTGGTTGTCGCCGACTGGCCCAGTACTGTCGGAGAATTTAGGGAGATGGGATTGGCCGGGCTGATTTGAAAAGGCACTACGGTCGCGCCCTTTGATGCGCGCAAAACGGAAAAGTTTACTTCACAGCTGGCACCGTAGTCGTTGACAACATTCATGGAAAGCTTAGGCTCAACGAAAGCAATGCCGGCATCTTTCAAAGACGACCCAAATACTGAGATTTCCATTGACTGTGGAGGCAATTGGGCAACTTGATCGCCGAGGAATCCCTTTATATACGCAAATTCCAGTCCGGCAAATATCAACTGAACATTCGCCTGGGTGGCCGAAGGAATAAATGTAGCTGGATGAGGTTTGATGACCATGTCAACCCGCATGCCAAAACGGTTATCGACGAGGCGCATAACATAGTCTTCCAAAGACTTTGACCCGGATCCGTTGCCCACCGCAAAAGTCAGCGGCTCAAGCGTTGTCTTATGAACAACATCGGTTAGCGTGATGATTGCCTCGACAGGAAGGTTCGGAGGACTTGTCGTTTTGGAAAGACCGACCGTATAGTTCAACGAGCCGCCCTTCAGTAAAATCTCGCTAAGGCGCTCAGGGCTAAGGCCGAGATCAATCTGTTGGTTGATGGTTCCCACCGAAACAGTGGTTGAGCTTGCGGGAAGGGTGCCTGGTATGAGATTAAATGAAGTTGTGGAAGTATTATCCGGAATGGAGAAAAGGTCACGAATATCTGTTGACCCCAGCGCCTGGGTGTAGTAGAAGTACAGCAATCCATCGGGGTAGGCACGGACAAAGGATGAATCTTTGCTGGACAGCAGATTTACCAGGCCCAGGTCACCAAAAGCAATCGGGAATGCAAAAGTGGGCGTAACGGTTACCTCCCTAAAATCATACTCCTTCTCATTGAGACAGGAGGCGAGAATCACTACGGCAGCCAGGGCCAATAAACGTGTTCGCATCGGGGTAATGTTAGCAGGCGTTAATCTAAACCAAGGTAACAGAAGTAACCTGTTAATTCAATGCGCCGCGCCTGATTTCATCCACTACACCAGGGTCGAGCAGGGTGGTTGTATCTCCCAGATTAGAAATGTCACCTTCCGCCAATTTTCGCAGAATGCGCCTCATGATTTTCCCAGAGCGGGTTTTGGGAAGCCCGGAGACAAATTGAATTTTATCTGGTTTGCATATTGGTCCAATAATTTTTGAAACCAGGTCACGGATTTCACCGCGAAGTTTTTCATCATTATCAGGCTTGGCGTAGCAAATTACATAGGCATAAACGCCTTGACCCTTGATGTCGTGCGGAAATCCAACCACCGCCGATTCGCATACAGCGGAATGTTCGTCGATGGCACTCTCAATTTCCGCTGTGCCGAGGTTATGACCAGAAACAATAATAATGTCATCCACGCGTCCGGTAATCCGATAGAAACCTTCCGCATCACGCCGGCACCCATCGCCGGTAAAATACATTCCGGGGAACGTGGAAAAATAGGTTTCGCGAAATCGTTTGTGGTTTCCGTAGATCGTTCGTGCCATAGCGGGCCACGGAAACTTAAGCGCCAGCCGTCCTTCGCCTTCACCCTTAATTTCTTTGCCTCGCTCATCCATGAGGGCGGGTTGAACGCCTGGTAAGGGGAATGTAGCAAACGATGGCTTGAGCTCAGTGATGTTGGCAATCGGAGAAATCATGATTCCTCCAGTTTCAGTTTGCCACCAAGTGTCAACGATCGGGCATTTCTCCTTGCCAATATGTTTATGGTACCAATGCCAAGCCTCCTCGTTGATGGGCTCACCGACCGTGCCCAGCACTTCAATTGAAGACAGGTCGTGGCGCTCCACAAAGCTGATCGGCGCCTGCTCCAGTGACCGAATGGCAGTGGGGGCAGTGTAGAAAATATTAACACGATGACGCTCAATGACCTCCCAGAAGCGACCAGAATCCGGCCAGGCAGGAGTCCCTTCAAAGAGAACTGTTGTCGCTCCAGCCGACAAAGGTCCATAGATTATATAAGAGTGTCCGGTAACCCAGCCAACATCAGCCGTGCACCAGAAGACCTGTCCTTCACGATATTGAAAAACTGTGCGGAACGTATAGTTTGTGTAGACCATGTATCCTCCACACGTGTGAACCATACCTTTGGGTTTTCCTGTGGATCCGGACGTATACAAAATAAATAATAAGTCCTCTGAATCCATTACTTCCGGCGCGCAACGGTCATTCTGTTTTTGAATTTCGTCATGCCACCAGTAGTCCCGGCCTGCTTTCATTTGAACAGATGAGTCTGTTCGCTTCAGTACCACAACATGTTTGACAGTTGGACACTGCTCAAGAGCAACATCCATAACGCCCTTTAGATCAATCTTCTTGTCTCCCCGGAAAGCCCCATCGGCCGTCAATACCAAAGTGCAACCCGAATCATTGATTCTGTCTATTAAGGACCCGGCGGAGAAGCCGGCAAAAACAACGGAGTGGACCGCACCGATGCGCGCGCATCCCAATATTGCATAAACCAGTTCCGGAACCATGGGCATGTATATGCATACACGATCGCCCTTCTTTACACCGTGGGCCCGAAGCATGTTTCCAACACGACTGACTTCCTGTAGTAGTTCCTGATAGGAAATTTTTCGGGCTTGCTCGGTAGGGTCATTTGGTTCCCAAAGAATTGCCGTTTGTTCCGCGCGGTTTGGCAGATGACGGTCAATGCAATTCTCGGTGATGTTCAGCTTACCACCAATAAACCATTTTGTTTCGGGCTTGTGAAAATCCCACTTCAGGACATGGTCCCATTTCTTCCGCCACACAAAATCGCCGGCCACTTCGGCCCAGAATTCCTCAGGGTGTTCTATGCTGGCACGATAATCTTTTTGGTAATCCGTGGTGGAACGAATGACATCCATGCGCTGGGGGTAGAAGAGGAAAAGTTATTAAAAATCCCTCTCTTTTGGCAGAATTCAAAACAGCAGTTAGGCTGTCGTCAGGGCAGGATTAAATTCACGGTGTCCCAATTGCTTGAGTAGATTGCGGTGGGCAATCATAGCGTCCCAAAAAGTGCGTTTTGATTTGTAGGGGACACCAAATTCCCGCGCTGTCTCTCTCACAATCGGAGCCAGTGCCCGGTAGTGAACATGGCAGATGTTGGGAAACAGGTGGTGCTCTACCTGAAAATTCAGCCCCCCGACATACCAGCTTAACCACCGGTTCTCATTGGCAAAATTGGTAGTTGTATGCAATTGATGTACCGCCCAATTATTTTCCATGTTACCCTGATCATCAGGCATGTGATACGCTGTGCCCTCGATGACGTGAGCCGGCTGAAAAACAATCGCAAGGATGAACCCAGCCACATAATGCATCACAATAAATCCGAGGATGATTTGCCACCACGTAAAAGGCAGAATCAGAATAGGAAGGATCACAACACAGAATATGTAAACAATCTTTGTCAGCAGGAGGATAGCCCATTCCTGATAGATATTTGCTTTCTGTTTTTTTACGAGACCTTCCCGCTGGTATTTCACCAAACGCCCAAAGTCTTTGCCTAAAACCCAAACTAATGTCATCAGGCCATAAAGAAACCAGGCGTAGGCAAACTGGAATCGATGAAATGGTTTCCAGGGTGATTCAGGCGCCATGCGCAGCGCACCACGTGGACTGATATCCTCATCCACATCAAAAACATTCGTGTATGTATGATGCAGTACATTATGTTGCACCTTCCAGTTGAATGCGTTTCCACCCACCACATTGAGAGAGAAGCCAAGTAGGTTGTTGATCCAGGGCTTGGTTGAATAGGAGCCGTGGTTGGCATCATGCATGATCGAAAGACCGATTCCGGCTATTCCTGTGCCCATAATGAGGCAAAGTATCAAGTAGACCGGGTAAGAAGTCACTAACCCGCTAATGCTTACAAAATAAGGCACAAAATAGAGCGACATCATGAAGATTGTCTTCACAACCATGGTTGCATTCGCATTGCGGCTGAGGTTATTGGCCTTAAAATAGCTGTTTACCCGCTGACTGAGGGTAGCGTAGAATTCAGGTTGTACGTTGGCAAACTTTATCGGCTGGGTCATAGGGCGTTCTTTGCATCAATCGATCAACATCGGTGATCATTAAGTCTACAAAGATACGGAAAGTTTCAGGGATGGGCACGGATCGTGCCCGCTTCCTGAATCATTTGTTTTACGGCTGAATTCGAAGGTCAGCGACCAGGGCTTCAGAAACAAATGTTTGTATTCCTTCCGGTGAGCTGTAGATGAACAGGACCGACAATTCCGGATGTCCCCGAAGCACCTCGATTCCCTTCACATGCCCCATTGACATAAATGCGGTGGCCCACGCATCAGCTGTTGCACAATCTGCAGCAAACACGGATGCACTTAATAGCTCACGTTGGATCGGAAAACCTGAAACCGGGTCAATCGTGTGAGAGTACTTGCGACCGTCTACCTCACGATAATTGAAATAATTCCCAGATGTTGAGAAAGCTTTGTTCCTCAACGTCGCGCGCGCCTTGAAATTCTGCTCTACGTAATCGGAGTTGGGATCCAGGATGCCGATTTCCCACCACCGGTTTTCCGCAAGGTTCTTTCCTGACGCCACACCTTCACCGCCAAGCTCAACAAAGAAATCTTCAATTCCCTTTGTTCTGAAAAAATCAGCGATCACATCAGCACCGTATCCTTGACCGATTCCGCCAAAGTCAAGTTGCACCCGTGAATCGCTCTTCCAAAGACTATCCGCATTAAAACTTATCTTCTCAAAACCGATGTACGCATGCATGGCAAGAATTTCTGCCGTATCGGGTCGAACAATTTTTCTTGGCCCAAAACCCCAGGCATTCACCAATGGCATCACGGTTGGGTCAAAAGCGCCTTGAGAGCCAATAACCACTTCTTGTGATTTCTTTAGTGGCGGATATAAGTAAGGGAGCTGAAAGACAAAGGAGCGTCGTGACCGGTTGAACTGTGAAATTTCAGAGGTAGTGTCGTAGGTGTTGATGGACCGATTCACCAACACCAATAGCGAATCAACGGCCGATTGAAAGACCCTCTCCTTTGAATCAAAATAGGTGATGTGGTATGTCGTTCCCATCGTCTCGCCTTCCAGCCTCCGTGTTTCCGGTATTCCGGGCTGACGATAAAGCCAGACGAGCCACATCGCGAAGATCAAGCCAAGCCCATAGATTGCATTTTTTAGTCGGGAACTCATGAGGCGGCAAATTAGTCTTACTTTTTCAAGTTCCCTCGCTTCAAACCAAAAGGTCACGAAGAACACAAAGGGAGTACCAAGAGCACTAAGAATGGCTTGACCTGGATGCTTATTCTGCATTCCTCGTGTCCTTAGTGAGTCCGTCGTGAACTTCGTGACCTTGCTTCACTGAAAATTCAGAAGTGGGCGCTAAAAATTAGTTTGAATGGAGTCGCACGTCGAGTAGCTTTGAACCATCAATCGCAACATGCGGGAAGACTACATAAAATCAGATAAGGACAGTTTGACTCCCGCAGAGAAAGAAGTGGAGAAAGCACTCCGTCCACTTACGTTCAGTGACTTTACGGGCCAGCAAAAAATTGTCGACAACATTAAAGTCTTTGTTGAGGCCACCCGGCAACGGGGCGAAAGTCTTGATCATGTTTTGCTTCACGGCCCTCCTGGACTTGGAAAGACCACGCTCTCCTTTATTATTGCCAACGAGTTGGGAAGTCACATCAAAGTGACCTCAGGGCCTGTACTCGACAAACCCGGAGATCTCGCGGGACTGTTGACGAATCTGGAGACCAACGATGTGCTCTTTATTGATGAAATTCATCGGCTCAACCCGATCGTAGAAGAATATCTGTATTCGGCTATGGAGGACTTTAGGATTGATATACTCCTGGACAGCGGACCGAATGCCCGCTCCGTTCAAATCAACCTGAATCCCTTCACACTTATCGGCGCCACCACCCGGGCAGGGCTCCTCACCTCTCCCTTGCGTGCGAGATTCGGCATCAATGCGCGACTGGAGTATTACGACTCACAACTGCTTACCAAGATCATCCATCGATCTGCCGGCATTCTGAATACGGTTATTGAAAAAGATGCCGCATATGAAATCGCCCGCAGAAGTCGCGGAACTCCCCGCATAGCTAACAATCTTCTTCGTCGGACGCGCGATTTTGCCCAGATCAAAGGAGACGGAACCATTACCAAGGCTATTGCGCAAATAGCGTTAAAGGCACTGGACGTAGATGAGGATGGATTGGATGATATGGACAACCGCATCCTCACCACAATCATTGAAAAATTCAAAGGTGGACCTGTAGGCCTCAACACGATCGCTACCGCTGTCGGAGAAGAAGCGGAAACAATTGAGGAGATGTACGAGCCGTTTCTGATTCAGGAAGGTTACCTCAAGCGGACAGCTCGTGGAAGGGAGGCGACTGAACTTGCTTACAAGCACCTGAAAGTTGTTCCGCCAGTTTCGCGGGGACCCGGATTGTTTGATTGACTTCATGACCATTCAGGACAACACCCAACTGATCAAGTCCATTGCCGCCGCCATGGGCTTTTCTTTTTGCGGGATTTCAAAAGCCGATTTCTTGAAAGATGAAGCGCCGAAACTTGAAGCGTGGCTCAGTCGCGGATACGCGGGTGAGATGAGTTATCTGGAAAAAAATTTCGATAAGCGGCTTGACCCGCGCCTGCTTGTCCCCGGCGCGAAGTCAGTGGTGAGCCTTATGTACAATTACTATCCTTCCGAAAGCGAAATGGATGGCGAGCTGAAAGTAGCGAAGTACGCGTACGGTGAAGACTATCATTTTGTCGTGCGTGATATGCTTCATGAATTTGTGTCCAGGATAAAAGGAAAGGTAGGTGATGTCAATGGCCGGGTGTTCGTGGATTCCGCGCCTGTGCTGGAGCGCGCCTGGGCAGCAAAAGCCGGACTTGGCTGGATTGGAAAAAACAGTTTATTGCTGAACCGGCAGCACGGAAGCTTTTTCTTTCTTGCCGAGTTGATCCTGGATCTGGACCTGGATGCTGATGGGCCGATCAAGGATTACTGCGGCTCGTGCACAGCCTGCATGGATGCCTGCCCAACCGGGGCCATCCCTGAGCCATACGTTGTCGACGGAAGTAAGTGCATCTCCTATTATACGATTGAACTGAAAAACGAACTCCCAGCCGAGATGAAGGGGAAGTTTCAGAACTGGATCTTTGGATGTGATATCTGCCAGGACGTGTGTCCGTGGAACAAGTTCGCAAAGCCACACGGGGAGCCTCGGTTTGAACCGCCCCGGGAACTGAAAGAAATGTCAAAGTCTGAGTGGGCAGAGATGACCTCAGAAGTTTTTGATCATGTTTTCAGCAAGTCGCCCATCCAGCGAACAGGCTTTGAAGGGCTAAAGAGAAATATTCGGTTTGTCTCCCCGGAGGGTTAGGCAGGAATAAAGCACCGGTTAAGAATCGCCTGATGGTCTCGAAAAGTGGAATAGCACCAGGATTTCAACTCCAGAATCTCTTCGGCAATAAGCAACTTGATTGCTTTCCGCAGCTCCTTTTCAAAAAGAAACGCATCAAAACTCACACGGGTGAGCACGGTTTTGACATATTTAAGCATAACGCTGAGTTTCGTTGATGAGCCACAACCTCTGGCGAAGGATATAACGTTGAAAGTAATATTTCAGTCAAAGAGTTAAAAGAAAATATAAATTTGTCTCCGCAACCTGTTGCGCAACAATTGCAATAATGAAATTTGGTCTGAAACCGCTATTTTTTATTGGCCTGCTTTGGTTAACCACCAGCGCCTGGGGCCAACAAATACAACTTCAGTTGGGTCCGGATGAAATCGGTGAAAACCAGGGCTGGACGATAGCTATAACTGTCGTAAACGAACAGCTCAAATCCTACGGTAATTTCCCGGAAATCAATGGATTTCGGAAAAGAGGAACCAGCACACAATCACAGACCAATATCAATAACGGACAGGTAACCTCCAGCCAGTCGGTGATTATGACCTATGCGCCGCTCCAACAAGGCATCGTCACCATTCCGCCGTTCTCGATCAAAGTCAATGACCAAACCATTAACTCACCCGGAAAGAAGGTGAAGGTTGGTCCTCCTATTCAAGTACAGGCACGGGATCCCTTCCGCAGCATGTTTGACAACCGTGATCCATTCAGCGATCCCGCCGCGAAAGGGGAACCGGAATTTGTTGATGTAAAGGAAGATGCGTTGCTGGCCTTAACGACGAGCAAGGATGAGGTTTATGTCGGCGAGGGATTTACCGCATCACTCTCGTTCCTGGTTGCGGACAACAACCGCGCACCGATGCAGTTTCACGATCTGGGGCGCCAGCTGTCTGACATCCTGAAGAAACTAAAGCCCGCAACATGTTGGGAAGAAAACTTCAACATTGAAAACATAGAAGGAGAGTCAGTGAGCATACAGGGAAAAGGATATACACAATACAGAATCTATCAGGCAACATTCTTTCCGCTAAATGCAGAGCCTGTTTCATTTCCAAGTGTAGGCCTGGAGATGATTAAGTTCAAAGTGGCCAAGAATCCTTCCTTTTTCGGACAGAACCGCAAGGAAGATTTCAAGACCTTCTATTCAAAGAGCAAGACAGTGCGCGTCAAAGAACTGCCTCCTCACCCGCTCCAAAACTCTGTTGCGGTGGGGAATTACCAGTTGGACGAAAGCGTTGCATCCAAAGAACTCAAGACCGGTCAGAGCATCGGGTATTCTTTTAACGTCACCGGCGAAGGAAACATTTCTTCCATTGAGCGTCCTGCTATTCCCAAAGACGGTAAATTTGATTTCTACGAACCAACCGTTCAGCAGAATATTCGTCGGGAGAATGGAAGGGTATCCGGAACCAAAAGCTTCAAGTATTTTCTTGTACCCAAGGAACCAGGCCAATATAATCTGGGTGACTACTACAGTTGGGTCTTTTTCAATCCGGCAAAAAAACAGTACGACACGTTGCGTTCGCAGCTGACCGTAAATGTCACAGGTGAAAGCCAGCGCAACCAGGCGATTCAAAGCAGCGATCTGGGTGCTTTCTACGACCGCATCGAAGTGACGGACAATACACTACAATCCGCTTCTGGTCCCGGGTGGGTAAAAACAGGGGCGCCATTATTTATTCTCCTCATCCTGGCGGCCGCGGCATACATCGTATTTCGCAAGAAGCCCTGATCGGCTCCGACACCTCCCGCCACACCCCTCCACCCTAAAGGGCCCGAGTAAATAGCCCCGTGTGACGGAAAAGTCAAGCACAGCCTATCATGAATTATCATTTCAAGAGTCGGAATCTTTGACCATCTTGGTTGTCGAATTCAGGTCATGGCTAATACGTTTGGAAAAATCTTTGCAGTCACCACTTTTGGAGAATCTCATGGTCCGGGTATAGGCGCCGTTATTGATGGTTGTCCTGCCGGACTGACCCTTGACGAAGCATTTATTCAAGCCGAGTTAGATCGCAGGAAACCCGGCCAATCAAAGATTACCACGCAACGCCGGGAAGCAGACACCTTCCAGATTCTTTCGGGTGTCTTTGAAGGCAAAACCACCGGTGCGCCCCTCACCCTCTTCATCGCAAACCAGGATGCGCGGAGCAAAGACTACAGCCATCTCGAAAATACGTTTAGGCCTTCACATGCAGATTTTACCTACCAGACTAAATATGGCATCCGTGATCATCGTGGCGGCGGACGCAGCTCAGCGAGGGAAACCGCTGCACGAGTCGCTGCCGGAGCGGTGGCCAAACTTTTGCTGGCTGGCATGGGCATGAGAATCCAGGCTTTCGTCTCGCAGGTAGGAGAAATAAAATCGCCGCCGTACACCGCGCTTGATCTTCAGAAGAGCGAAGACAACATCGTGCGTTGCCCTGACCCGGCGACTGCCGAAAAAATGATTGCGCAGATTGAGAAAGTTCGCCTTGAGCGAGATACCATTGGCGGCGTAGTCACGTGTGTAATCACGAATGCCCCAGTCGGATTGGGTGAACCGGTCTTTGACAAACTTCACGCGGAATTAGGAAGAGCGATGCTGAGCATCAACGCCGTAAAAGGCTTTGAATACGGAAGTGGCTTTGATGGCGTGCTTTTACGTGGCTCAGCGCACAACGACGCGATCGTAAATGAAGGCGGTAAAATCAGAACCAAGACAAATCACTCCGGCGGTATTCAGGGTGGAATTTCCAATGGAGAAGACATCTATTTCAATGTCGCTTTCAAGCCCGTGGCCACGATCATGCAGGATCAGGAGAGCGTTGATGGGGATGGGAACGCCGTCACGGTGAGTGGGAAGGGAAGGCATGACCCGTGTGTAGTACCGAGGGCTGTGCCCATTGTCGAAGCCATGGCGGCGCTGGTCATGGCAGATTTTGTGCTTCGCGACAAAGCAGCCAGGATCTAGGTGCTATTTAATCGCTATTTGTTGCGTATTATTATTCGATATTCATGACCACCGTTACAATGACTATTAACAATTGACAATTGCCTATGGAGCCTATTACCCCGCCCAAGAAAAGCCGCCTTACTCTATATATTATTGTCTGCCTCTTTATTGGTATCGCCGTTGGCTTTGCCTTGAACCAGTCATACATCGCCGAGGAGAATCAGAAACTCGCCACCATTCAAATCTCCGTAGCGCAGATCAACACTGAGCTAAAGACAGCCTCCGACAGCGTGGTTAGGGTTGCCCTGGAAAGAGAAAAAGAAATTCTTCTCAAGAGCCGGTCAACCGTCATGGCTGCCCGCGACAAAAAGATTGAACCCTTCGCCATCCTCGCGGATATCTTTCTCCGCCTGATCAAGATGATCGTAGCTCCGCTTGTATTCACCACCCTCGTGGTTGGTGTCGCAAAGCTGGGTGACATCAATTCTGTGGGCCGAATCGGCGGCAAAACATTATTATGGTTTGTCAGCGCCTCCCTGATGAGTCTGCTTCTCGGAATGATCATGGTAAACCTTTTCAAGCCCGGAGAGGCGATGAACCTGCCGCTACCCGATGCAAGCGACATGAGCGGCCTTACCTCCGCTGGACTTTCACTCAAACAATTTCTGTATCACGTATTCCCGACCAGCGTTGTTGAGTCCATGGCAAAGAATGAGATTCTACAAATTGTCGTGTTCTCTATCCTCTTTGGAATAGGTACGGCCGCTATCGGTGAGCAAGGCAAGGTGGTCATCAACTTCATGGACGCCGCCGCTCATGTGATTTTGAAAGTTACCGGGTATGTGATGAACCTGGCGCCGATTGCTGTGTTCGGCGCGATGACTTCTATTATTGCCACCCAGGGACTCGGTATCCTGACAACCTACTCGATATTCATCAGCGAGTTCTACTTTACGCTACTCATCCTCTGGGTTCTGCTGTTCTCAGCCGGCTTTGTCGTACTGGGCAAGCGTGTAATTGATTTGATCAAACGAATCCGCCAACCAACGCTGCTTGCCTTTTCCACATCAAGTAGTGAGGCCGCATTCCCGATGACCATGGAGAAACTGCAGGCATTTGGATGCAAAGACAAGATCGTGAGCTTCGTCCTCCCGCTGGGATACTCATTCAATCTCGACGGCAGCATGATGTACATGACGTTTGCTTCTCTTTTCATCGCGCAATCGTACGGCATGGACATCCCCATTGCTACACAAATAAGCATGCTGCTGGTGCTCATGCTGACGAGCAAGGGAATTGCTGGCGTGCCACGTGCATCGCTTGTGGTTATTGCCGGAACACTGGCCACCTTTAATATACCTGAAGCCGGACTTGCTTTGTTGCTGGGGATTGACCCGCTGTTGGACATGGGCCGCAGTGCCACAAATGTGGTGGGCAACAGTATTGCCACGGCCGTGGTGAGCAAGTGGGAAAATTCGTTGGAACAGCCTTCGGCCTCATTAAGCTGAGGAAAGTCTATATAGTAGTGAATTTCATCGGTGGTGATCCGTGCAAGGTGACAATTTGACTCCCCAAGCCCAATCTTCATTTTTTGCCACAGATTACACGGATTTCCACGGATTGATTTCGAACCTAATTGAATAGGTTATTGTAAACAAAGTCAAACCTGGCTCTGGGTGAACCAAATTCCTTTACCTTTGTTCCTGATTGAAAGACAAGTCATGATCCAGACCGCGCCGAAACCCATCAGTATCTACCTCGAGTCCAACCCGAACCCGAATTCATTGAAGTTTGTCGTTAATGAAATGCTGGTTCCAGAGGGGATGAGTTTTGATTTCCCTGATCCGACCAGCGCCAAAGATGCTCCATTAGCTCAGGAGCTTTTCATGTATCCGTTCGTGGACCGGGTTTTTTACATGAGCAACTTCATCACCGTTACCAAGAAAGAGGATGTCGAGTGGTTGGAGGTGCAGAGCATGATTCGCGAGCACATACAGAAGTTTCTGGAATCCGGGAAACTAATCCTCGATCAGCATGAAGCGCCTGTTTCTGCTCAGGAGGAAACGGAAGCCATCAAACAGATCAAGAGCATTCTGGATGAGTATATCCGTCCTGCGGTTGAACAAGACGGCGGCGCAATTACTTTCCATTCCTTTCACGAAGGCATCGTTACCGTCAAGCTGCAAGGTTCATGCAGCGGATGTCCTTCCTCTACAGTCACCCTCAAGGCCGGCATTGAAAATCTTTTCAAGCGGATGATGCCGGAAGAGGTGAAGGGGGTTGAGGCGCTGGGGTAATTTGAAAACTGCCGATTTGAAGATGGAATGCAGGACTCTGCCTCATTTTCAAATCGCTATCTAACAGGGCTTATTGTACCTTTACAACATGGCAGCTAAACCCATTCCACTGTTCAACAAGCGGATTTTTTGGGATGTAGTATTCGAAAATATCAACTACGACACGAAAGCCAACTTTGTGATTGAGCGGGTTTTTGAGCGTGGCGATGTGGAAGACATCCGCAATTGCCGCAGGTATTATGGCGATGAAAAGGTGACCGAGGCTTTGCTCAATGCCAAATTCTTGCCAGTAACTTCTATGTATTTGGCGAGTGCGGTAATTAACAGGCCGTTAACAGACTTTAGATGCTACACCTTAAGACAGTTGAACCCCACGCTCTTTCCGTACTAAATCAACTATTGAAAATGCCTGGGCTACAGGATTTCTCATTAGTGGGCGGAACGGCATTGTCTCTCTTATATGGCCATCGAAAGTCGGTTGATTTGGATCTGTTTTCAAACAAACCCTTTGAGAATTCGGAAATCACAACCGCTCTCGAAAAGGAATTCAAGTCGTCATTCAACAACAGAACATCGACACCTCAGTTTGGTATCTTTTGTTTTGTAGATGAAGTGAAAGTTGACTTTGTTAGGCATCCACATCCATTGATCAGGCCTGAACAAACCAGGGATGCCATCAGGATGTTTTCAACCGAGGATATTATCGCCATGAAAGTACAGGCTATTTTAGGCAGGGGAAGAAAGAAAGACTTTTGGGATATTGCCGAGCTGCTCAACCACTTCACCGTGGCTGATTTTATCCAATTCCATAAAGAGAAATATAACACACAAAACCTTATGATTACCGTGCCGCAGGCCATCACCTATTTTGCGGATGCTGAAGAAGGTGAAGATCCAATCAGTTTGAAAAAACAAACATGGACGAGTGTACAACAAGGCATAAATGCAAAAGTCAGGGAGTATTTAAAGTAGGGATGTAGGTTTTTTATTTTTACTACATGTCTTCCATGGTTCCCGGCTTTGACATCTCCATTAACTTCGATGAGAATCTACGCAATACCTGCTAACTCACCCCCTGCCCCCTCTCTACTTCGTAGAGAGGGGGTGGCACGCCTTGGCGTGACGGGGGTGAGTTAGTATATTTGGCAATGCCCTCCCTACTCCCAGGATACGAATACGACATCTTCATCTCCTACCGCCAAAACGACAATCGCTCCGGCTGGGTAACGGAATTTGTCAAGGCCTTGCAAGAAGAACTCGCTGCTACGATTAAAGATCCAATCTCCGTTTACTTCGATTCAAATCCGCACGATGGCTTGCTGGAAACCCACAACGTAGGCAAAAGCCTGGAAGGGAAATTGAAGTGTCTCATCTTCATCCCTATTGTTTCCCAAACCTATTGTGATCCGAAGAGTTTTGCCTGGCAGTATGAATTTGTTGCCTTTAATAGAATGGCCAAGGAAGATCAGTTTGGAAGAGATATCAAGCTGTCTAACAGCAATGTGACCAGCCGGATTCTCCCGGTGAAGATTCACGACCTGGACACAGAAGACAAAGCCACGCTGGAAAGTGAACTGGGTGGGGTGCTGCGGGCCATTGAATTTATTTACAAAGAACCCGGCGTCAACCGCCCACTGAAGCTTGAGGATAAAGACGAAAAGAACCTGAGCAAAACGTCGTATCCAAATCAAGTCAACAAAGTTGCCAATGCGGTTAAGGAAATCATCCACGCAATGAAACATCCTGCATCGGCTCATGCAGATAAAGGCAGTGTCGCTGTTCATCCTGCCACTGTTTCAAGAAAGGCGCTGGTGCTTGGTGTGCTGGGAATCATGATGCTCTTTGCCCTGGGCTTTGCGGTTTCACAATTTATGAGTTCAGCGCCGCGAGAACCGGCGAAGAAAGATACCTCTATCGCTGTTCTTCCCTTTGCGAACATGAGCAACGATCCGGAGCAGGAGTATTTCAGCGATGGCATTACCGAACAGATTATTACCAACCTGGCGCACATCAATTCACTGAAAGTGATTGGCCGTACGTCTTCCATGAAATTCAAGAAGACCAACAAGACCATCAAAGAAATCGGAAATGAATTAGGAGTTACTCACGTATTGGAAGGCAGCATCCGCAGATCCGGCGACCGCATTCGAGTCACAGCCCAGCTCATCTCCGTTCAGGATGAATCCCATATTTGGGCCCAAGACTTTGACAAGGGAATCACGGACATTTTCACAGTTCAAGATGAAATCTCCATGGCCATTGCCAATTCTCTTGAAAGAAAACTAACGCCACTCGAAAAGGAGAGATCCAAGAGTGAACGAAGTGCCAATGTGGAAGCCTATGAACACTTTCTCAAGGGTTATCATATCCATATGGAACTTTACTACATCAAATGGCTCAAGGAGGATTTTTTTGATGCGGAGCGTGAATTCAAATCCTCCATTCAGCTGGATACCGCCTATGCACCAGCCTACGCCGGGCTTGCCGACTTGTATGATACCTATCGGAATTTTAGTGCACGACAGAAGGAGGAACGTATGAAGTTCCAGAATCTCCGGGATCAGCTCTCAAACATCGCTATGAGGCTAAGTCCACAGAATCCTTATGTTATTTCGGTTAAAGCCTTCTCTTTTCAAAGCAAAGAAGGAAGGACCGAAGCAGACCTTGACAGTACCTTCAGACTGCGTAGGAAGGCTCTCGCCATCGCTCCAGGAAATGTCGATGTTTGTGACGCCCTGAGTGTCAATTACTCGTTAATAGGACTTTTCTACCAGGCCATTCAACTTAGGGAAAGGAGCATCAGCCTTGATCCTACGTATGGGAACTACCACGCCATGCTCGGAGGACTGCTCATCAATCTGGGCGACTATCAAAAAGCGGAAGTGTCGATACAAAAAGCAATTCTATTGCAACCCGAAGGACTTGGTGGCTTGCAGTCATGGGCCAGACTTAAACTGCTGACCGGCGATCTGGTGGAGGCTGAACGAACCATTAAGAAGATAAAGGAAATCAACCAGGAGACGGGCACAAATGGTCCGGAAAGCCTTCTTCTTGCCCTGAAGGGTGACAAAGAAAAAGCGCTGAGTTTATCTAAGGATCCCGTTGTTTATCTCGCGCTTGGCATGAAGAAAGAAGCTTTGGATATGATCAGCAGTACTGGCTCTAATTTTGCCTATTTATATCTTAAGCATTCACCTGTCTTCCTTAGTATCCGAAATGAGCCCGCCTTCATCCAGGCACTTGAGCGGAACAAAATTATTTACGAGGAGCGGTTAAAGAAATATACCGATAACTGATGGCGGAAGCTAAAAGGTAAACAGTGATCAGTAAACCAAAGCAAGCAATTCTCCGCGTAACTCCGTGCTACCTCCGCGCACCTCTGTGTAATAGCTGTTCCGCAGAGTTACACGCGTGGGAGATCGGAAAAAAGTAATCAGTGATAAATGATTGGTAGCTGCGATGGGCTGCCTGCCCTCTCACTGAACCATGGTGAGTTGGAGTGCAGGTGGGATTAAGAAGACGCGACACTTTTACATTCGATATTTAGCGTTTTGCATTCTGCCGTTTTCGTTCACCAAGACATTTCAGGACAAGGCATCAATATTAAATGCAAAACTCCCAATGTAAAATGTTGAAGTGAGTCTCAGAACACAAGTCCATTTACTATCTTTGACAATGCCCTCCCTCCTCCCCATGCCTACGCAAAGCTTCGGCCTTGCTTCGCCAAAGCACTTCGCGAAGGCAAGCAGGCAAGCCGGATACGAATACCTGCCTACGCTGAAGCTTCCACCTGCGCTAAAGCTACAGTGGACAGGTCGGCAGGCAGGCGACATCAACCTCAAGCCCATCTAAGGTATGCCGTCATTAATCCCCGGATACGAATATGATATATTCATCTCCTACCGCCAGAAGGACAACAAAGGCGATCGCTGGGTAACGGAGTTTGTGAGTGCCCTCAAGGCCGAACTGGAGGCTACCTTTAAAGAAGACATCTCCATTTACTTTGATGAGAATCCCCACGATGGGCTGCTGGAGACGCATGATGTAGATGGCTCACTCAAAGACAAGCTCAAATGCCTGATCTTCATTCCCATTATTTCCCAGACCTTTTGTGATCCGAAAAGTTTTGCATGGAATGATGAGTTCCTGGCTTTTCTAAAAATCGCAGCTGCAGATTCCTATGGACTGAAGATCCGGCTCCCCAATGGCAACACCGCCAGCCGGGCCTTGCCGATCCGTATTCACGAACTTGACAGCCATGACAAGAAGTTACTGGAGACTGAACTCCAGGGACCCCTCCGTGCCATTGACTTCACCTTTCAATCCGCGGGCGTCAACCGGCCGCTGCGCCTCAAAGATGATGAGGCATCCAAAGCTCAGGCGCAAAATTCTTACCGCGACCAGATCAATAAGACGGCCAACGCCATCAAGGACATCATCTCGGGTTTGTTGGGAACGGAAGAAAGCAGCGCTCCCACTGAGGGCTCAGAACTGAAGAAAGATCTAAGCTCTCCAGTTCGTGAGCGCAACACAAGAAAGAAAACGATCCGCATTCCAAAGATCACCACGCTAGTCGGCTTCTCGGTGGTTACGTTCATGGCTTTCATCGCCCTTGCCATTCTCCACTTTTCAGAACCGGCGCCTGACGCCCGGACCTACCGTTCAATATTTCTACCGCCGAAGGATACCAAATTCAACAAATCATTCGGCGGACATATCGCCCTATCGCCCGATGGCCGGCTCCTGGCATTCGTAGCCAATGATTCACTTGGGAAATCGCAATTGTGGGTGAGGCCGCTGAATGCCCTCATCGGCCAGCCACTCAACGGCACCGAGGGTGCGGCCTTTCCCTTCTGGTCTCCCGACAGCCGATTTATCGGGTTCTTTGCCGACGAGAAGGTCAAGAAGATTGAAGCCTCCGGCGGTCCTCCCCAAACCTTGTGTAACGCAGACGGAGGTCGCGGCGGAACATGGAACAATAAAGGAACCATCATTTTTTGTCCTGGCGGAGGTAATTTTCCGCTGTATCGTGTCTCCGTTGCCGGTGGGTCTCCTGTACCGGTCACAAAGCTTGACACCAGCATCAATCAGACCAGTAATCGATGGCCCTTCTTCTTGCCGGACGGTGAGCATTTTATTTACTCAGGGAGGACAGGGTCGGGCGGTGTGAATGAAGGGGATGGCATTTTTTTGGGCTCACTGGATACAACCTTACTACCACGCCTCCTGACCAAAACTGGGTCTAGTTCCGCTTTCGCGAACGGTCATCTTCTGTTTACCCGTGAACAAACGCTGATGGCCCAGCCTTTCGACGCGGCAACTCTTCAAACAATAGGCGAGGCATTTCCACTGGCTGAGAATTTATTTTTCGAAGCCCTCACGGGAAAGACATCTTTCTCTGTTTCTCAGAACGGAATACTTGCCTATCAGACAGGAGCAGGATCTCAAGGGGTAGGCCTCGTTTGGTACAGCCGGGAGGGAAAGAAAACAAGCACCGTTAAACAGTTTTCGGTGTACAACGATGTTCGTATCTCCCCAGACGGGAAAAGAATTGCGACCGCCAAGGTAGATCTGAACACGGGAAAATCTGACGTGTGGCTCCATGAAATTGACCGGGATATATGGACGCGATTTACCTTTGACCCGAGTAACGACCGGTGGCCGCTCTGGTCACCCGATGGCAGCAAGATTGTTTTTTCGTCAGAGCGAAAAAACCGTTATGATTTGTCTCAGCGGGCTTCAAGCGGTGCGGGGATTGAGGAGCTTCTGCTCGGGTCAAATCACGGTAAATTTGCAACCGACTGGTCACGCGATGGGGCCTTCCTTGCCTACACCGATGACGATCCGAAGACAGGTTGGGATATATGGATACTTCCCATGAGCGGTGACCGGAAGCCTTTTCCTTTCTTACAAACACCGTTTAACGAGGCGCGCGCCGCATTTTCTCCGGATGGCCGCTGGATAGCTTACCAAACCGATGAGTCAGGGGCAACTGAAGTTTACATTCGTCCATTCCCGGGTCCTGGTGGTAAATTTCAGATATCGGCGACCGGCGGCTCGCGGCCCCACTGGCGCCGCGACGGAAAGGAACTCTTCTATCTCACCCCCGAATACAAGATTATAGCGGCAGACATTGAACTCGACGCAACAACAGTTAAGGTAGGAGGCGTCACACCTTTGGTCAATTTCATTCCCTTTGCCGGCGGCAACAGAGATATCTACGATGTAACTGGTGACGGGAAAAGGTTCCTCGTTGTGTCACCCGGAGATGATGAAGGTGCGTCGCCAGTGACGCTCGTGGTAAATTGGCCGGGGGAAATCAAGAAATAATTTGGAATTGGCCGATTTGGAAATTTGAAAATGGTCGTAACTCTTGGGAGGCAATTGTCAAATTAGCTAATTTTCAAATTCCCAAATTGTATCTCTGACAATGCCCTCCCTCCTCCCCGGATACTTTGGCCCGCAGAATTTTAGTCCAAAGATCAGCGCAAACAAATCCCCATACCCTGGAATGCTTGACCAATCTTCGTCAGGATTTCCTGACACTAACCCCCATTAGAGCCAGCCCAATTTGTATAATCTTACTGTGATTAGAAAAGCCTTCTTTGCATGAATGTCAGTATTGGAAGTCACAGATTGTGACTTCCAATTTCACATTATTCTAAGGTTAATGGACAAAATCCTGCATACATCAGACGAAATAGTTCTCGACAGGATATTCCTGGTAAGGGGGAAGCGGGGAGTGGCGAGAGTGAGTTAGTATTTTGACTTTCTATTTCTTATCTAATTCACGGGCTTTTACGCGAACAATCTTCCCGTTTCTGGAGATCACCAACTCACTGTCTTCCTTTTGTGCGCGCTCAATGAGGCGTTGGATGGCGAGCTTGACACCTGTCGTTATCTTGTCTATCAATTGATCCGATTCCGCTGCAGTCATTTTTGTTGTTGAATTTTAGTCCAAAGTTCAGCAATATAAACGAAACCAACCGTCGATGAGTTCCCCTTAGCCACCAAAGCGGGTTCCTTGTTTGAATTGTCATAAATTACCCAACTGTCGGAAATCCGCTGGTAAACGGAAAAGAAATTCTTCAATCCCCTTTTGTATCTTCTGTCAATCACTGAAGGGGCAATATTGTGTCCTCCCTTTTCAACCCGTGCTTTTACCCTGGCCTTGGCAAGGTCATCAGACTCAAGCCAGAAATAGATCAATACCACGGTATAACCCAGTCTCTTTGCCTGTAGGATGATATGAGCATGTCCTTTTGAAGCGAGTGTAGTTTCAAACCCGAAATCATTTTTTCCTCTCAACAATTCACGGATTCTCCCCAACATGATTCTGCCAGCCTGAAAAGAAACCGTCTCGGGCTGAAAGGGAGACAGTCCCCGGGCAATTTCATCGGCATTTACGAATTCCCTGCAGTTTAGCATTTCAGGAAGCACGGTATAGGATGTCGTGGTCTTTCCTGCACCGTTGCAGCCTGCAATAACATAGAGGTTTGGCATTGATGCAAATTAGCCAAAATGGCTGAAACATAGGATCGAGCTGCCGTTGTCGTACACCAAAAATCTTATATTTGACAATGTCCTCCCTTCTCCCTGGATACCACTACGACATCTTTGTCTCCTACCGTCACAAAGACAACCTGCCTACGCCGGGCTTCGGCAGGCAGGCAAGCGATAGCTGGGTTACAGAGTTTGTCAAAACCTTGCGGAGCGAACTCGAAGCAACATTCAAAGAGGACATTTCCATACGCGGGACAAGAAACTCTTCGAAGAGGCTACCGGGGGCATCATGCGGCCCATTGACTTTATATATAAAGAGGGCTGCCATCTCGTTCTCGATCGTCATTCACCGATTCTTAACTTTCCTGACACGTCCCGATAACAAGCATTGACGTTCTTTGACAAGCAAAGAACTGAATGAAAGCGCTCGTACTTGTTATCGCAAGTATTTTTTTCGCGCCAGTTGCGGCCCTTGCACAACCGGTGGGATTACCCCTGACGCCGAAAAAAATCAAAATTCTCTCGTGGAACATCTACATGTTGCCGGGGTTTCTTGGTACGGGAAAAAAACCCAGGGCCGAGGCGATCGGCCAACTCCTCGCTTCTAGCGACTACGATGTGATCGTCTTCCAGGAAGCCTTCCACGGAAACGCACGTAAAATATTGAGCCGGCTACTTTCGCCGGCTTTTCCATTCCAGGCCGGACCGGCCAATCAGAAACTCTTGTCACTGAAAACAAACAGCGGGATCTGGATCTTTAGCAAATATCCAATCGAGCAGTCCCATTCCATTATTTTCAATACACGCCATGGCACAGACGCATTCTCCAGAAAAGGAGCGCTGCTGGCGGAGATCAGAATCGAGGGTCAGGCTGTACAGATAGTTGGTACACACCTTCAGAATGCAGGTGGAGATTGGCGCCGCTTCAGTCAGTGTGTGGAACTCTACAACCGGCTACTGCTGAAACATGAGCGGTTGGGTGTCCCGCAGATCGTGTGTGGTGACTTCAACATCGATCGGTACCGGTCGATGGAAGGCTATCAATACATGCTTCAGGTACTTAACGCTGCTGATGGAACGAGCACGGGAATCAACAATTTTAGCTACGACCGACTTAAAAACGACCTAACGAATGAATCGGGAACTCGGCAGGATTTGATCGACTATGTGTTGCTAAGGCAATCCGAGAATCAGGAAGTTGCCGGCGAAAGGCGAATACGGATTCTGCAGCATCCCTGGAGTACGAAGCACCGCGATCTGTCAGATCATTTTGCCCTGGAGGCGGAGGTTCCATTAATGGCTCCACCGCGAACCATCGCAGCGATTCAAGTGAAATAGTGTTACAGGTGATCCGGAAACGGTTTGCCTGTCCCCGTTTCACAATATGCTTTCAGGCTTCTGAGAAATATCGACCAGTCGTAACTACACTGACTGTAGAGGTCGGTATAATCCTTCCAGCCGTTGTGCTCGAAAAACAATTGTGTGGATTTGCCGTCAGGGCGGAGGTTAAACACGAGCTCGGTCTTTAACCACTGCGGATGGCCGGGAATTACCTTCCAGACGGCGCGCCGATTCGCCAGGACTTCAACCTGCTTCAGCTCTTTGAAATAGTCCGGGCCGAAGTACAACCTGAGGTTGTTTCCTTCACCCGCATTTACTTCGCTGGTCCACCAAGCGGCGAATCCCTCCCGGGATGTCACTGCAGAATAAATCGTTCCCGGAGAAGCATCAATTTGAATCAAGTGGCGAATGTTGGGCATGGGGAGGAGTGGTTAGTGGATAAAGGTCAGTGACTAGTGGCTAGCAATTTGTTCTTTCTCATTTCATTCAAGTAAGGAAAACGAAAATGGAAATTAGAAAATTCTAAGTTCAACTAATAAGTGCAACACAAGCGGCAAAGAGAAAGGAGGATTGCTCCCCCTTTCAATTGACCGTTGCTTAAACTTGTGTTGCGATGACA
>JAYVBH010000006.1:0-2344 GCA_043750575.1 Cyclobacteriaceae bacterium | reverse complement strand
TAAGCGTCCGGTGAAGTACAGGTGCTTAATGTCGTGAAAATATCTTATTTAGACGCTGGTCGGAGTCCAGTTGTTGGGAAGAAGTTGATCCAGTTTATTGACGGAGTGAGAAGGAATTCGACGGAGTATATCCCGCAGCCAATCAAAAGGATTGACGTTATTGATTTTGCAGGTGCCCAGGAAGGAATACAACATCGCCGCTCTTCGTGCCCCGTTATGTGATCCGGCGAACAGATAGTTTTTTCTTCCGATGGCCACCGGCCGGATGGCATTCTCCACAAGGTTGTTGTCGATCTGTAAGCGTGCATCGGTGGTGTAGAGAGAAAGTTTATCCCAACGTTTCAGGGAGTAGCCAATGGCCTTTCCAATTGTACTCTCTGGAAGTACCTCTGGGTAGGCCTCCATCATCCAAGCTTCGATATTTTCTAAAACCGGAACTGCCTGCTCTTGCCTGAGGGTATATAGCTCTTCCAGGGATAAGGATTTATCTCTGCCTTCTTGTTCAACGGCATAGAGCTTTTGCATTTCGGTCAACACGTACCCAGCTCGCTGCTTATCGTTATCTAATGCCTGATCAAACATGCGGCGCGCATGGGCCATGCAGTGCAACAAAGTGATGTTGGATCGTTTGTCAAAATCCTCGTAAACAGCATACCCATCGGTTTGCAAGAAGCCGCTAAAATCACGGAGGCATTCATTGGGCCCCTCCCGGCCACGGCCTTCCCGGTAGTCAAACAAGACTAACCGGCTAACCGGTGCATGATACACCCAATGATAACCCCGGTGAGTTGCTACCCGCCCGGATGATCCGGTCGGACGGGCCTTTTTGTCCTTATCCAACACCTTGATCGGCGTTTCGTCAGCTTGCAGGTAATCGCTGCTCAATACCAGTTTCCGGTGAAGTTCATAAAGCGGTTCAAGCAAGTGGCAGGTGCCACTGATCCAGTCGGCCAGCGTGGAGATGGGCAATTTCATGCCTTCCCTTTCAAAGCGCTGTACCTGGCGATAGATCGGCAAATGATCCACATATTTATCAATCACGATTTGCGCTAACAGACCAGGACCGGCTATGCCCTTATCAATGGGGCGTATCGGCAATTCTCCGATCACAATGCGTTCTCCTGAGGGATCTACGTATTTGGGGCGGATGTATTGACGAACAAATAATTTTCCGGGAATGCGTTCCAGTTCTTCGGTGACCTCTTTTCCGATCTGCTTCCAACCTGTAACATCTTCTGTGGGTTCAATGATGTGTTCCTCACGGGGAAGGCTGGCCGGGAGAGCCATACGTCCGGTCTGCACTTTTTCTGTCTCAGGCTTACTTTCCTTCTTGCGTTGATACTGAATATTCTGAAGCAGAACAGGTCCGGATTGTTCCTTCTGTTGCAGGGGTATGCCTAAAGTAAGCTGATGGGGAGATACTGTGGGAATAAATCGTTCGTGTTTGGAGCCGAAAACCAACCGCTCAAGTTGATGAAGCCGCTCTGTCAGCTCAGTAACTTTTATAACAAGTTCTTCCCGTGATAATTCTTCGTATTCCGCTGTTGCAATCACGTGATGCAAAGATAAAATACATCACCGTAATCACACAGAAACAGTGTGATTATTCACTGATTTATTTTCTGAAAAATGAAATCTTTTCCTTCTTCGCACTGAACTCAGTGAGATACCTTGAAGGATCAACATGAGCTCATCACTGCCTAACGGAAGGGACATACTTTGGCCATTGATGGAAGGAAGTTCGTAGGTGCCACGTTCCAGGCGTTTGTAATAAATCGAAAATCCATCCCGCTCCCAGAGTAAGAGCTTCACCTGGCTGCGTCTTTTGTTAAAGAATATGAACACATCTCCACCCAAAGGATCCTTTTGCAATTCATTCCGGATCAAGCCGCTCAGTCCATCAAAGCCTTTACGCATATCGGCTGCATACCGGTACAGGAAATAGCGACTCGATGCAGAAAGTGAAAGCATACCTTACCCTAGCAGTGCCCGCAAAAAGGAGGCTTCCACGGATTGGTAGAAATTTACCCGGCGGCCATCGGCAAAGATTACTTCAGCCACCGGAGAACCGGACTGAATATGTACTGGCACAAAGGCAGGTGAACCGCTTGTCGTTTGCTCCCCACGGTATTTCTTGTACCAATAATGGAAAACGCAATAGGCCAGATTTTCTGTCCTGCAAAAATCCTGCTGGCTCCGGCCGCTATTTTTCCAGGATTCGATCATTGTGAACATCGCTTGCTGCTTTTCGGATTTTGTTGTCATCGTCTTATGGTTTATCTTTTGACAACAAAACTATCCTAACAAAGGCGCCTGATAAAGATGTACTTCATCGGATGCTTAC
>JAYVBH010000005.1:0-2409 GCA_043750575.1 Cyclobacteriaceae bacterium | reverse complement strand
CAAACAAAATTGTATTACATGTACAATTTTTGCCATCAGTTGTTTCAAGTCCAGTGCAAAAAACCCCTTTTTATACGTCAGGCATGTCCTTTCGTATTTGACGTACACAGTTCATAATTCATTATCAGGTCTTTACTTCGTAACTGTATCCTGTTTCTCGGTTTTGCCCAATTGGGGACGCATCTGATGGCCCAACCCCTGCCTTATGAGTGGCAATTGGGACATCCTTATACTTCCAAGGTCGATGCAGCATTTCCGCTAAACCAAAATTACGTGGGGATCATCAGCGGAAGAAACATCCACTTCGAGCCAATGGTGAGGTCATTTGACATTTTGCCAACTGATGCCATTTTGGATGCCAATCTTTTTCCCGCCCAGTATTCCACCTTGCCGGTCAGTGATGTGATCTCGGTAAACGATACGGTCGCACTCTTCTTCAAGGGAACCGTTTACGTCCCCGTGCACAAGTATACGTTGCAACCCCTGGGAAATGCCTCCACTTGGACTGGCTTGCCTGCCATGTGGGAAAACCAAATCGACGCTGCACTGGAGTGGACGCGGGGAAGCTACTGTTTCATCCGTGGGCTTCAGTATGTGCTGTACGATCCATTCCGCAGGACTTATGCGGCCCCACAGTTGCTGAACCGATTGGCAGGATGGCCGACGACATGGACCGGCAATATCGATGCTGCCTTCAATGGCGGTGATGGGTATTTGTATTTCATTCGCAAAGGATTGATCCTTGCTTATGACGCCCAGATGCTTTCACCCGCTCCCGGTGAGCCTGCATCGCTTGCAGGACAAAATCTGAATGCCGTAGTGGTGCAGACCGCTAACAACGGTCAGGGTGGAGGCACAGACCCCAATGCCCGTGGCACGGGTGGAGGTGGGGCTGCGGCAGTGCCCGGCGCCGATCCCAACAATCCTTATCCCTTTGACCCCAACAAGGAATGGTGTGCCATCAGCAAGATCGAGGACTACACCAACATGAAGTTCCACAACTCGGAACAACCATCGCGAGAATTTGGGAAAGTGCCTGGCGGAACAAGATTCAAAGATGTCCTGCCTTCCGATTCTCGGATCGCTGAGCTGCGCGTCTGGGGTGATGGACCAATCACGGCAATTCAACTGGTATGTGTCTCCAAAGAAGGGGATGTCACCGAGAGTGATGTTCATGGAGAAGCATGGGGACAGCCTGAAAAGTTCATTTTGCGGCAGGACGAATGCGTAAACCAAATCTCCGGGACCTATGGAGGCCCTGCGGGCGACTATATCTACACGCTTCAATTCACCACCAACAAGCGTAAGAGTCCCATCTTCGGGCAATTCAATGGAAAAAAAGGCATCAATCCGTTCGAGATCAAAGTCAATTTGGAAGATGCGATGTCTGGTTTGACGGGAACCTATTCGAAGTACCTGCATTTTATCGGGATGGAATACAGGGCATTTAGCTTGATGACATTGGATGCGAATGGCAGGCCGCAGGAATTTTTGCCGAGCGATACCTTGCTGAATGGGGTTAAGGAGGATGATAAGCCAAAGGATCCTTGGATAGACAACCACAAAGAGGATGCTAACAGAGTTGTAACCGCTGCCGTTCATGACATGCCGATGTATCAATGGCTCTTGAAGTCTGTAAATATTACGACGGTCGATCCTTTCAAGGCAGACGAGGGGAAATTTCCGAATAATGCTGTTAGTGTTAGGATTTCTAGCAAACTCGGCGGGACAAAGAATACCTGGTACATGCCTTATGGTTACAGTAGCCAATCTACGACTGCCCAGACTACCTATTCCTCAGAGAGCGTCGAGACTTACAGTTCTTTTTCGCAGTTTTCCAATAGCAATGCATTCAACGTGAGCGGAGGGTTTGAGGTTCCCATGGTCGTCGCCGGGAGCGCCAATTATTCACAAAAGATTTCCAATTCGGGGAGCATTGGCAGCTCGCAAATTGTTGCATTCAAAAAGGCGACAAAGTCGCTTGGAAAGGCCTCACTCAACCTTTATTGGCATGATGATATAGACAACAAAGGTCATCGTCAATGGTTAACGGCTCCATTTAGAAAAGAGGTCGAGCAACTGTTACCTGGCCCTGATGAAACACCCTACATCCCCGATGTTTCATGGAGAACAATGACCAAAGGAGGGAAGCTGCCGCCAGCCGTTGAGAAGTACAGGGCTCAATATTATCATCTCATTGAAACATGGGGAACACACATTATCAATGAGATCGTGTACGGCGGCAACTTTGTGAGTCACATGACGATGAGTTCCCAACAGGCAGAATCAGGAAAGTTCACCGAATCCGATATGAATGCATCACTCTCATTTGGCAGTATGGCGACCAAGGACAAGAGCGAGGCGCAAAAGAATATGTCAAGAGCAGGAGCCGAAGTTGCGGGCGGCATG
>JAYVBH010000004.1:0-46059 GCA_043750575.1 Cyclobacteriaceae bacterium | reverse complement strand
TTGTCTCTTTTATTTTTGCAAATAATATGTCGCAAGTCAACAAGGAACGTTTTGCAGCCTCAAATAGTAAAAGAAATTTCTCTTCGTGTCCTCTTTTTCCCTCTTCCATTATGTCATCGTGATAGTAGTGTCACCGTAATAGCCGCCAACGTCGATGTATAAGTCATAGCGGGCGAGTATTCTAAATTTTAGTTTTATCTTTCATTCAGAGTATTTGTCGTAGGACAGTTCGCAACGGTCGGCCTTGCCATGCTTCGCATTAGCAAGCCCTCCAATGCCCGCTACGCCTTATACATCGACGTTGGCAGTAATAGGGAATTGCGCATTGAAAATCTACGGAACGCTAAACTGTCGATCAGGAAAGCGGATGAAGATTAAAAACCGGGTCTTCTTTAAAGCTGAAACAGAAGCAATAGAGAACGGATACAGGCCCTGTGGTCATTGTTTGAGCGCTGCGTACAATGCCTGGAGATTCAACAACGTCACTCCTTAGCGTTATCTTCGTCGGCCTCAACCTGCAAAATATGCAAGAGCCTGTGAATGATAGGCGCAAAAAATACAGCCGTTACACTTAGAAAAGCAATACCGCTGTAGAGCGCATAAAATGAAGAAAAAAGTTTTGCGCTGTCTGTTGTCATTTCAGCTACAGGCCCCATACCCGTCAGGATCATGCAAGACATATAAAAACTGTCCAGCCAATTTAACGTAGCAAAATGATGATACCCAAACGTCCCAATTCCAGTTGAAATCACAATTAAAGCAACTGAAAACATGCTGTAGCGACCCAGCCTGATGAAGAAATGCCGTAGCGACACTACACGCTGCTTTCGATGCTCTAGTTTCATTCTATCCCAATATTTCGTTACGCGCTAACCGTTAAGTATTCTCAAATATTCTTTCCACGGCCCTACTTCTCCACAATACTGTTTTGCCATTACCCTTGAAATCTGTGAAATGTGATTAAGGTCATGAACAACCCAGGCGGACAGCAATTGAGCTAGCGTCACTTGACCAAACGCGGGGTGTTCCCCTGTTAATTCAAAATCTCTTTCAGTTAAGGCCTGCGAGCCAAGTAGTTCAATGTTCTGCCCTCTCAGCACTTTGAATTCATCCAAGAGTTGCCTCATGGTTTTACCTTTGCTATCGTTGAATTGAGCAAAACGAGCAAAGGGCTCAAATTCACGATTGGCATGCCTTGAAAGAATAATTTGCCTTCTTGGCATCCAATCCGTTTTCTCTCCATGGATAAGATGTCCGAGGATGTCATACGGACTCCACGTTTCATCACCTTCATTGCTTACTATCCATTCATCGGAAAGTCCGGTTAGCATCACTTCCAGAACACGCGGTGTCCGTTCCAGTATCTCGAGTGATTTCTCCAGACGGAAACGCATGTTACTTCTTCAACTCCGCTGTCGCCTTCATCTCCAGCGCAACCATCAGCACAAAATCCTTGCCCTTGACAAATCCCTTACCCAGCTCTGCCTCGTACTTGTCAGTAATTCCAAGACCGGCGATGTCTTCAACTTTCGTTCCCTTACGCAAAGCTGTCACGACCTGATCGCGTATGTCGACAAGTTTGTCGCGAAGGGCCTTGACATCGCCACGTGTGGCCACTGCGCCGTGCCCGGGAATGATTCTTGTATCATCCTTAGATGCAGCATAGATAATATCAAGCGTGTTGATAAATCCGGGGAATGAACCGCCACTGCCAAGGTCAATGAACGGGTAGCCATACCTGACATACGCATCGCCAGTGTGTATTACATTGGCTTTCGTAAACCGGACAATAATGTCTCCATCCGTATGCCCCCGGTCGAGGTGGATCAGTTCGAGATCCTCCCCGTTGACATGAACATTCAATTTTGATTCAAACGTCACCGCCGGCCATGCTTCTGCGTTGCGTGGGGGGACAGTCTTGCCCTGCCGGTTTACAGACTCTTTCATCATCCTTGTTCGAACGTTGTCGTGCGCCACCAGCGTGGCACCCAGCTTCCTGAAATTCTCGTTGCCACCGGAGTGATCTCCATGAAGATGAGTATTGATCACATAGTTGATTTCTCCAGGATCAAGAGATTTGATGGCTTGCTTGATTTTATCAGATAGCGGCGCGTATTGGTCGTCTACCATCAGCACCCCCTCCGGCCCCGCTAGCACGCCAATGTTGCCTCCGGACCCGGTAAGCATATACAGATTGTCGGTTAACTTGAACGGGCGAATCTTGACCGTATCAAAATTTTGCTGGGCGAATGCTCCCAAAGAGAGCAGGCAAAGGATGCATATTAGTCGAAGAAGCATGGATTTATCGTTTTAACAAATATAGTAGAATGAGGTCAGAGCACCTTTTGCATTTTACATTCAAAATTCTACATTCTTCATTCAGAATGAAAAATGCAAAATAGCCAATGAAAAATGTAAAAGTTAAGTGAAACTACGCACTAATTTCCGCAAGAAGCGGGTTGAGTACCTCTGGTCATAGACTCACCTTTGCTTCATAAAACAACTACATTTATGATGGTGATCAACGAAACCAATATTAATTACCAGCGCATTGAACAGGCCATCCGTTACCTGGAGGAAAATTTTCAACGCCAGCCGGAACTCGATGAAGTGGCCGAAACAGTCCACCTGAGTTCCTTTCATTTTCAGCGCCTGTTTACAGACTGGGTGGGAATCAGTCCCAAGCGCTTTCTGCAGTTCCTTACGGTTGACTTCCTGAAGCAGAAACTACAGGAATCCAAAAACCTAATTGAGGCTGCTGATGCAGCGGGGCTGTCAAGCCAGTCGCGCGTGTACGATTTGTTTACAACACTCGAGGCCATGACGCCTCAAGAGTACAAACTCAAAGGCAGTGGAATTTCCGTTGAGTATGGATTTCATGAAACACCTTTTGGTACCTGCCTCATCGGCGTCACTGACCGAGGCATCTGCTGGTTGTCGTTTGTGTCCATCGAAGGTGCGCCGAAAACGGAAATGGAAAACATGAAGGAGCACTGGCACCAGTCGGTCTTTCGTCAAAATCAGGAACTAACAGGTATCGTGGTTGATAAGATCTTTGGAGCACTTGAAATCGCAACCCAACAGAAACTGCACATTCTTGTTAAGGGCACAAACTTTCAAGTGAAAGTCTGGGAGGCGCTGTTGCGACTGCCAATGGGATCGGTGACCACGTACCAGGGCATCGCTGAAAGAATTGAAAATCCGAAAGCCATGCAAGCTGTCGGGTCAGCGGTGGGTTCCAATCACATCGCCTATCTCATCCCCTGCCACCGCGTGATCCGCAAAGATGGTATTCTGGGTGAGTACCGGTGGAGCGCTCAAAGGAAGAAAAGTATTATTGGGTGGGAAATGGCGAGAGCAAGTAGTTGACAGTTGACAAGAGGCAGTTGACAACGTTCATGTCCGGTGGCCACTACCGAACTTCGCATAAAGAACTATTCAGTATTCCCTAACCAACATTTTGTCAACTGTCAATTGCCTATTTGTCAACTTCTTCAAATCAGCACGTTCTATCGACTATCTTTGACAGATGAAGCTCAACGTCCCACTTCTCCGCCAGTTGTGCGAAATCCCTGGCACTTCCGGTCACGAGGCCGATGTCAAAGACTTCCTCCTTCGGTACATCAAGAAAGAACAAAAGAAGTGGAAGGTAAAGCCGGAGATCTTTCACGGTGATGACTTCCAGGATTCACTTGTTCTAAGATTCGGAAAGCCCCGGACGGCGGTCTTCGCTCATATGGATACCGTGGGGTTCACCGTCCGATACTTTAATCAGCTTGTACCTGTCGGCGGGCCTGATGCCGAAGATGGCGCCCGGTTGGTGGGCCGCGATTCTAAAGGTGAGGTGGAATGCGAACTCCAATATGATAAAGAGCATCATGCTTTGTATAAGTTCGGCCGCGTAATTGACCGGGGGACCGCACTTTCCTACAAAGTCGACTTTAAGGAAACGAAACAAGCCATTGAATCCGCCTACCTGGATGACCGGCTTGGCATATACGTGGCGCTTCAGTTGGCCGAAACACTAACTGACGGGGTAATCGTGTTTAGTTGTTGGGAAGAACATGGCGGAGGCGGGGTTCCCTTTCTGGCCAAGTTCATCTATGAAACCTGGGGCGTCCGTCAGGCTTTGATCTCCGATATCACTTGGGTATCGGATGGCGTCGATCACGGAAAGGGGGTTGTGATTTCTTTGCGTGACCGCAACATCCCGCGGAGACAATTTGTTGACCGGATTATTGCCATTGCGGGAAAGAAAAAGGTTAATTACCAGTTGGAAGTAGAGGGCACAGGCTCCAGCGACGGTGGCGAACTGCAACGGTCGCCCTATCCATTTGACTGGTGCTTCGTCGGAGCACCACACCAGCATCCGCATACGCCGCATGAGAAAGTATTCAAGAACGATGTTCAATCCATGATTCAGCTTTATCATTTCTTGATGAAGGAGTTGTGATCTCATTTCGCCGAATCCATACGCACGGTGATTTGCCGTAAAACGGTATCTTTGGAGTAAGATTATCTCGCCTTCCCTTTTTCTCAGATATGAAAATCAAAGACCTCCAGTTTAAGAAGTTTATCACAGCAGACCGCATAGAGAAAAAGGTCGCCGCATTGGCGAAGCTCATTGATAAAGACTACGCTGACCGAATACCAGTATTTCTGCCCATTCTCAACGGTTCTTTTATGTTTGCGTCAGATTTACTGAAGGAGGTGAAAACACCCTGCCGCGTATCTTTTGTGAAAATCTCATCTTATTCAGGTACGACCAGTACAGGCCAGTTAAAAACCCTTATCGGTCACGATGAGAGCCTGTTCGGAATGGACATTATTATTGTAGAGGACATTATTGATACCGGACTGACGCTGCAAAAAATTTTCGACGAGCTGAAGAGCCTCGGCGCAAAATCAGTTGAGGCTGTTGCGTTGCTGCGCAAACAGCCTGCGCGAGAAAAAGGTATCGAGCTTAAATACATCGGCTTTGAACTTGAACAGGAGTTTGTAGTAGGCTATGGATTGGACTACGATGGACTGGGGCGGAATCTGAAAGATATTTACGAGAAGATCGCCTGACTTAGAACGTCATAGGCTATTTGTAAATCGAGCGAGTTTTTGAACCTTACTGCACGTTGCCGGCACGCCTTCAACCTGTTTGCCTGCAACCTGCCCTCTCCTGACTCGATCGTTCTCAATAAATGCCTACCTTGCAGACCCAAAACCTGAAATACCCATGATGAACGTCGTCATATTTGGCCCTCCGGGGGCCGGCAAGGGCACGCAGAGTGACAAGCTCATTCAGAAATATGGCTTCGTTCACATTTCTACCGGAGATCTATTCCGGTGGCATACCAAGAACGACACGCCACTGGGTAAGCGGGTAAAAGAAATTATGAACAGCGGGGCCCTCGTACCTGACGAAATTACCATTGCCATGCTCAAGGAAGAGCTCGACAAGAATCCACAGGCCAAAGGGTTCCTCTTTGACGGCTTCCCGCGAACGGTACCGCAAGCAGAGGCGCTGGACAAATTCATGAAGGAAAATGGCTCGGCAATTCACCATGTCATCGCGCTGGATGTTACAGAGGAAGAACTGCGCAGTCGAATTGCCAAACGGCGATCCATAGAAAATCGGGCTGACGACGAAGACGAAAAACTGAACAAAAGAATTACGGAATACTTCGGCAAGACAATTCATGTCCTTCCTTACTATAAAAAGCAAAATCGGCTTGCAACCATTCACGGAATCGGATCAATCGAAAAAATTGCCTCTGATATAGCAATCGCACTTGAAAGCAAAACCAAATGATTCCATTTATTCACCTGATCACGGGCAAGCAGAGGCCGCTTACAAGGCAAGAAAATCTCAGGGCGTTTCGGATTGTCCTGTTTTTTCTCGTGGGCGTTGCCATCGCCTACATCACCATCGCTCTCCTGATATTCGGTCATCTCTAGCATTGTGTCATCTCCCAACTTCATTGATTACGTAAAATTCCGCTCCCGATCCGGCAACGGTGGTGCGGGATGTCTTCACTTCCATCGTGAGAAATTTGTCGAGAAAGGCGGCCCCGATGGTGGTGATGGCGGCCGTGGCGGTCATGTGATTCTAAAAGGGAACGCACAGCTTTGGACACTCCTTCACTTGAAATATCGCAAGCACATCTCAGCGGAAGATGGAAACGGCGGCGAAGGTCAGAATATGACCGGTGCCCAGGGAAAGGATGTGATTGTTGAAGTACCACTTGGCACAGTTGCCCGTCATGCCGATACGAATGAAATCATTTGTGAAATCAACACTGACGGAGAAGAGGTGATCCTCTCTCAGGGAGGCCGCGGCGGGAAGGGCAACGCCTTCTTCGCAACGCCAACGCAGCAAGCACCCCATCACGCCCAACCCGGAGAACCCGGCAAGGAAGAATGGGTGATCATGGAATTGAAACTTCTTGCCGATGTGGGGTTAGTTGGATTCCCCAACGCAGGGAAGTCAACGTTGCTCTCCGTGGTTTCAGCCGCCAAGCCAAAAATTGCCGATTACGCCTTCACTACACTAACACCAAATCTCGGCGTAGTCGCCTATCGCGACAACCAATCTTTTGTGATGGCTGACATTCCCGGGATCATCGAAGGCGCCGCCGAAGGCAAAGGACTAGGCGTAAGATTTCTTCGCCACATTGAAAGAAACTCTGTTTTGCTCTTTGTCATTCCTGCAGACGCAAAGGATATTCGGACTGAATTCGAGATTCTGCTGAATGAACTCAAGAAGTACAATCCAGAATTGCTTGACAAGAAACGCGTGCTCGCCATCTCCAAATCGGATCTTCTGGATGAAGAACTTCATGTGGCTTTGCAGAAGGAACTTCCCAAAAGTATCCCTGCCGTTTTCATATCCGCGATGACCAACCAAGGGCTGGGCGAGCTCAAGGAACTCATCTGGAAAAACCTCCACTAGTACCGTTTTTCGATCCTCTTTGGCGCAGCAAAAAGAGGCCATTCTGGCACTTCTTCATCGTTGGCAAAATTCTTGTCAATTTGGGCCTGAATTGAACTGAAATCATGGAAAACACGATCAATACGGAGCAAGAACTGGGTAAACACGAGGAATCGCAGCAAGAGGTGCCCACAGGACAATCTCCAGAACCAAATGGACCCAAGAGCCCTCCCTCCGAAAATAACCCCTTGAAGAAATTGCAGGACGAATTGGCAGAAGCCAAAGAGAAGTATGTTAGGCTTTATGCTGAGTTTGAAAATCATCGGAGAAGGACTTCTAAGGAAAAGCTGGACATGATCCAGGGGGCCAACGAACAACTCCTCCGCGCCCTGCTCCCCGTGCTGGATGATTTTGAACGCGCTGAAAAAGCATATCGCGAAGTGAACAACAAAGAGTCCGAAGGCTTCCTGCTGATTCAAAACAAGTACCGGAAAATTCTGGAACAGTACGGAGTAAAGCCGATGGACTCCGCACCGGGCGCTTCCTTTGATGCTGACCTACACGAGGCGATTACACAAGTTCCCGTCCAGGATGAAAAACAAAAAGGAAAAATCGTTGAAGTTGTTGAGAAAGGATATCTGCTGAATGAAAAAGTCATTCGTTTTGCGAAAGTAGTTATTGGGTGCTAGTGAGATCATGGAGTGTTTATTCCAACTAAACTTCCATTTTCAAATCCTCAAATTTTCAAATTGATCAATTAGTACACATGGCCAAGAGAGATTACTACGAAATTCTAGGTGTCCCTAAGTCCGCCACTCCGGAGGAGATAAAGAAAGCATACCGGAAAGTTGCGATCCAGTTTCATCCAGACAAAAATCCGGACAACAAGGAAGCCGAGGAAAAATTCAAAGAGGCAGCGGAAGCCTATGAGGTCCTCAGTAGCGCTGACAAGCGAGCGCAATACGATCGATTTGGTCATTCAAGGTCTGGTAGTGGCGGGCAAGGCGGGCATACGATGAACATGGACGATATCTTCAGCCAGTTCGGTGACATCTTCGGTGGCGGGGGAAGCCCCTTCGACAGTTTTTTCGGTGGCGCCGGACGCAGCACTCAGCGCAGGGGATCAAATCTCCGCATAAAATTGAAAATGACCCTGGATGAAATCGCCAACGGTGTCGAAAAGAAAATAAAAGTACACCGGCTGGTGCGGGCAGAAGGAGTCACCTTCAAAACATGTTCAACATGCCAGGGCAATGGCCAGGTTAGGAAGGTGGTCAATACGATGCTTGGCCAAATGGTCTCAGCATCTACATGTTCGACCTGCCAGGGATCAGGGCAGATCATCGACAAACGGCCTTCAGGCGTTGATAGCTCAGGGCTTGTTTCCCGCGAAGACCTGCTTACCATCAAGATTCCTGCCGGTGTTGCCGACGGTATGCAGCTCTCCATGAGTGGAAAGGGGAACGAAGCGCCAGGCGGTGGCGCTCCGGGTGACTTAATCATCATGGTCGAAGAGCAGGAAGACAAAGACCTCAAGCGCGACGGAAACAATTTGATCTTCGACCTTCATCTGAATTTTGTCGATGCAGCGTTGGGCACCAGCGTTGAAGTCCCATCCATCAACGGCAAGGTTCGTATCAAGATAGAGCCCGGAACCCAGAGCGGAAAAATTTTACGATTGCGAGGAAAGGGTATCAAAGATGTCAACGGATATGGCGCAGGCGACCAATTGGTCTATGTCAACGTCTGGACGCCCAAGAAGCTCACAAACGAAGAGAAGGCCACCCTGGAAAAGTTGCGCCAATCCCCGGGTTTTCAACCAAATCCGGACAAGACTGAAAAGGGCTTTTTTGAACGAATGAAGGAGTATTTCGGCCAGGAGTAAGGAATTTCTATCCTTCGACCATCTTTTTTCAACCTTTCCAGCGGCTTCCCGTATATGACCAATCACGGGTGATAATTAACAAGGGTTTAACCTTGACTTAATCGCTCCGTTAACCTGGAAAAGTGAAACTGTGAAGGGCGCATGCTGAAAACCGCATTGTTGGTAATTTTTGGGCTGATGGCAACCGGTGTGGTCGTGGGCCAGATGAAGAAGCAGTTTGCTGTGGAGGACCAGGAAGCATGTAAGTCTATTCACCTTAGCCTTCGGGCCAAGACAGGTAATTGCATCATCCGCCCGGGTCACAATCCCGAGTTACTTAATTTCTACAGCAATCAGGACTTGGAAGATTACGCCCATACCTTCAGCAATGAAGTGCGCAACGCTGTGTGCTATGTTAAGCTCGGACTGGAAAATGAGGGTGGCAGCAAAGTCAGCAAGAAAATATCTTATCAGGTTCTCGGCCGCGAGGAAAGCGGCAACACTGAAAGGCTATGGAAACTCTATCTGACGGATATCAAACCCTATTCCCTTGACCTGGACTATGGACTCGGAAATGCAAATGTAGACCTCTCTGGTCTTGCGATTTCACATTTGAAAATCAATACCGGAAGCGCCAATGTCAGTGTCTCTTACGACACAGGGGTTGGAAACAAAGTGGATATGGACACGTTCTACGTAAAAGTAGATCTAGGCTCCCTCCACGTAAATCAAATCAACCTTTCGCGCTCAAAAGTCGTTATCGCTGAAGTGAGCTTTGGAAATATGCTCCTCGATTTTAGCAATACGCCATCCGTGGTACCTGCCGTGAGGGGTAGTGTTGGTGCCGGCAATATGATCATTATGCTTCCTGATGACGACGTGCCTGTTAGGGTCAATGTCAATGAATCTTGGTTGTGCAGCATGAAACTATCTCGCGGTCTGAAGAAGACTGGCGAGTACACCTATACTAATGCTGCCTACGAGAAGAATTCAAGAAATGCCCTGACATTTGACCTCGATGTCTCGATGGGAAAAATCGTTTTCAAGGAAAAAACACGGTAGTCCTTCGTGACAACAGCCAATTTCCTGTTGGCAGCCTGTAATAATCCTTATACTTTTGGTACTTATCGAATCATCAACCCGTTAACGCGTGAATGCACTTTCAGTACGAGGAGTTACCAAGCGGTACGCCAATCATACGGCACTTGAGCAGGTAGACATCACTGTCCCAGAGCGCTCCATCTACGGGCTCCTGGGGCCCAATGGCGCGGGGAAAACAACCCTCATCCGCATCATCAACCAGATTATCAACGCAGACTCCGGAGAAATTACCCTTTTTGGTGAACGTTTACGGCCCGATCACATTGGTGTTATTGGCTACCTGCCGGAAGAAAGAGGATTGTATAAGAAGCTGAAAGTTGGAGAGCAACTCATCTATTTTGCCAGACTAAAGGGACTTAGCCACAATGATGCTGTGGCCAAAATAAAAGTATGGCTCGACAAATTCGAGATCAAGGACTGGTGGAATAAGAAGGTGGAGGATCTTTCGAAGGGCATGGCCCAAAAAGTGCAGTTCATCAGCACGGTCATGCACGAACCCAGGCTAATTATTTTAGATGAACCTTTTTCTGGATTTGACCCGGTCAATGCTCAACTCATTACCGATGAAATTCTTAATCTGAAGGAGAAAGGTTCTACGATTATTTTTTCAACACACCGGATGGAAACCGTGGAAGACCTCTGTGATCACATTGCACTGATCAATAAGTCCAAGCGCATTCTGGAAGGAACCAAAAAGCAGGTAAAGGAGCAATACAAGACCAATACATTTGCAGTCACCCATCGGGGATCATTCCAGTTTGCCAACGACCTCTACGAGCTGGTCGGACAGGAACGAATCGACGATGATCTCCACCAGTCGTTGGTGAAAATGAAAACGCAGGGAAGTCCCAATCAACTCATTCAGGATCTGACGCGCGTCACGGAAGTATTTTCCTTCGCGGAAAAAATCCCCACCATGAGTGAAATATTTATCACACTTGTAAAAGGACAAAGTCATGAATAAGATTTGGTTGATTATACAGCGGGAATTTCTGAACCGGGTCCAGAAGAAGTCATTTCTTGTTGCTACAATTCTGGTGCCGCTCATCTTCCCAGCCCTCATGGCGGTTCTCGTTTATGTTGCCGTAGAGCAGAAAAAGAATGCCACCAAGGAAGTTATCCTCTACATTGATGAAAGCGGTTACTTCAAGCCTGACACCGCCAAATTTCTTTTCAGCCCCTTCCAGGGAAGCGTCGAGGACGGTAAGCGGGCATTCGAAGCTTCAGAAAATTTTGGCCTGCTTTATATACCCAAATTTGAACTGAATACTCCCGGTGGCATAAAACTGTATACCAAGGTCAATCCAAGTCCTTCTGATGTCTCTGACATCGAAAAAATATTTGAAAATCACATCCGAGACCTGAAGATGGAGCAGCTCAACATTGATCAGGAGATGCTCAATCGGCTCAAGACAAACGTTGAGATTGATGTGAAGATTTCTGAGGGCGGTGTAGAGAAATCATCCGACAGCAAAGTATCCGCCGGTATAGGCATGGCCTCAGGCATCCTTATGTACATGTTCATTTTCATTTATGGAGCCCAGATCATGCAGGGCATTATCGAAGAGAAGATGAGCAAAGTGGTCGAGGTAATCGTATCATCCGTACGCCCCTTTCAGCTTATGATGGGGAAAATCTTAGGCCTTGCCTCTGTGGGGCTGCTCCAGTTTCTGATCTGGATTGTGCTTATCTCAACATTGTCAACTGTCGTATTGGGCTTCTTTGGACTGCAGTCCTCCCCTCAGGAGATGATGCAAATGAATGAACAAGCACAGCAAGTTGCTGCCGCGCAGGGACCTGATTCCCTTGAGTTTGTGAAGGTCCTCAACCAGATTCCATGGGCCTATTTGCTAGGCTGCTTTGTATTTTATTTTATTGGCGGATACTTATTGTATGGCGCACTCTTCGCCGCAGTCGGATCTGCTGTGGATAGCCCTGCGGAAGCACAGCAGTTCATGTTTCCCATTACCATCCCCATGTTAATCTCATACTTTGCGCTTTTCACCTTCATTCTGGAAGATCCGCATGGAACAATCAGCATTTGGTTGTCCATTATCCCCCTCACCTCACCGATAGCGATGATGGGGCGGATTGGCTTTGGTGTACCCTTTTGGCAACTGGCCTTGTCCATGGTGCTGCTGGCTTTTGGGTTCGTTGCAACAACATGGTTTGCGGCGAGGATCTACCGCGTGGGCATTCTCATGCATGGCACCAAGGTTAGCTACATGGTGCTCGCCAAGTGGTTTCTTCAGAAAGGATAGCCTTTCGTCAATTCAAGGGTTGCGGAACTGATTTGTTTCCCATGGCCAGTTTTATTTGCTAACTTAATCGGCTACAGCTATGCCGTCACGAATTGCTTCAATGGAGTTCTATCAGGATAATGTAAACCTGAAGTGGGTCATTTTGGCGGTATCTGTGGTCATCAGCGTAAGCAGCATTTACTACACCAATATTCTGGTCGATCAGCTAAAGAGCCGGGAGCGAAACCAGGTTCGACTGTTTGCAAAAGCCCTGGAGTATACATCCAACGATGCCACGAGTAATATTCTTTTTATCACAGAGGAAATCATCTACAAGAATAACTCGATTCCTACTATGCTGGTGGATGAGAAGGGCCTCATTCTTAACTATACCAATGTAGATCTTGACCCGTCATGGACACCGGAGCGGAAGGACAAGGAACTCAACGTCCAGCTCGAAGAAATGAAGAAGGCCTTTCCCGCAATCCCCATTATGCTTCGGGATCCAAACACTAATGAAGTATTTGGTAAGCAGTACGTTTATTATAAGAATTCCTTCCTGCTCACACAGCTGATCGCCTACCCCTATATTCAATTGTCGGTGATTGCCATTTTCGCGTTTATCTCCTACCTGGCCTTCAACTACTCAAAGACAGCGGAACAGAATCGGGTATGGGTTGGTCTGGCCAAAGAAACCGCCCATCAACTGGGAACCCCACTTTCTTCACTCATGGCATGGGTGGAGGTTCTGCGGGACGATCCACAGATCCGCGGAAAGGGAATTGTCGAGGAACTGGAAAAAGATATCGCCAAACTGCGGATCGTCACCGAACGTTTTTCAAGCATTGGCTCCACGCCAGTGCTCAAGGAGGAAAATGTATACCAATTGGTAAGCAATGTGGTGAGTTACCTCCAGCCCCGCGTATCGGCCAAGATAAATTTTGAAGTCTACGCCCTCTCTGAATCAATCCAAGCGATGGTCCATGCCCCGCTTTTTGAGTGGGTCATTGAAAATTTGTGCAAGAACGCTGTAGATGCAATGGGGAGCACCGGCACCATCGCCATAAAGATTTTGCGCGGCAGCGAGCGGAAGGTATTTATTGATATTTCCGATACTGGAAAGGGAATGCCCAAGTCTGTTATTCCAAATGTTTTCAAACCTGGCTACACCACAAAACGTCGGGGATGGGGACTGGGACTCGCCCTTGCAAAACGAATCATAGAAATGTATCATCAAGGAAGAATTTTCGTCAAGTACTCAGAGGAAAATCAGGGCACCACATTTCGAATCGTTCTGCAGAGCGCTTAGTGCTATTCATTGACTGTCAAATCATTACACGTACAAAGAAAAGGCGGAATTTTGAGTTATCAACTTGGTGATGCCATCAATGAAAGCTACTTTTGTGGCCGGAATTCCGACTTTAATAACCTTTCAACTCCATGGCAAACTTTGGCAAAATAACGCAGGTAATCGGTCCCGTAGTGGACGTCGCCTTCGATGAACCCGGCACAAACCTTCCTGATATTCTTAACTCACTGGAAGTAACCAAGAACGACGGTACGGTGATCGTCCTTGAGTGTCAACAGCACCTTGGTGAGGACCGCGTTCGCACAGTGGCCATGGACGGAACAGAAGGATTGGTCCGCGGCATGAAGGTCACAGATACCGGCGCTGCCATTCAGATGCCTATCGGCGACGACATAAAGGGCCGCCTTTTCAATGTAGTGGGAGAAGCCATTGACGGGATTCCTCAACCAAAAAGGGAAAAGTTCCTCCCCATTCACCGCTCCGCTCCAGCATACGAAAACCTAACTACCTCCACAGAGATACTTTATACTGGAATCAAAGTTATTGACCTTATCGAGCCCTATGCCAAAGGAGGAAAAATTGGTCTCTTTGGTGGTGCTGGTGTGGGTAAGACTGTATTGATCCAGGAACTTATCAACAACATCGCCAAGGCTTATTCTGGACTTTCAGTATTTGCCGGTGTTGGTGAACGCACACGTGAAGGAAACGACTTGCTCCGCGAGATGATCGAAGCTGGTATTGTTGACTATGGAGATGCCTTCCGTAAATCTATTCACGAGGGCGGATGGGATTTGTCCAAAGTGGACATGGCCAAGTTGCGTGAGTCCAAGGCAACCTTTGTCTTCGGTCAAATGAATGAGCCCCCCGGAGCTCGCGCGCGGGTTGCGCTTTCCGGCTTGACAATTGCAGAATATTTCCGCGATGGGGACGGTACAGGCAAAGGCCGTGATATCCTCTTCTTTATTGACAATATTTTCCGTTTCACGCAGGCTGGTTCTGAAGTGTCAGCGCTGTTGGGACGGATGCCTTCTGCCGTAGGCTACCAGCCTACCCTCGCTTCCGAGATGGGAGCAATGCAAGAACGTATCACATCAACAAAGAACGGATCCATTACTTCTGTTCAGGCCGTATATGTTCCTGCGGATGACCTTACTGACCCGGCGCCGGCAACGACATTCTCTCACCTGGATGCCACAACCGTACTTAGCCGTAAAATCGCTGAACTGGGAATTTACCCTGCTGTGGATCCACTCGACTCAACCTCCCGGATTCTTCGGGCAGATGTTGTGGGAGATGCTCACTATGACTGCGCACAGCGCGTGAAGTTGACCCTACAGCGATACAAGGAATTACAAGATATCATTGCCATCCTAGGAATGGATGAATTGAGCGATGATGACAAATTGGTTGTTAACCGTGCACGCAGGGTACAGCGCTTCCTTTCTCAACCCTTCCACGTAGCAGAAGCTTTCACCGGCCTCAAAGGTGCTTTGGTTGACATCAAGGATACCATCAAAGGATTCAATATGATCATGGATGGCGAATTGGATCATCTCCCGGAATCTGCCTTTAACCTTGTCGGTAATATTGAACAGGCGATAGAGAAGGGTGAGCGACTGATGGCCGAGGCTAAAGCATAACAAGATGTACCTTGAGATTGTAACTGCAGAAAAGAAAGTCTTTGAAGGGGATGTGACCGTGGCGACATTTCCCGGATCCGATGGTTCCTTTCAGGTGCTTAACAATCATGCCCCCCTGGTCAGTTTGCTTGCTGAAGGTATCGTTGAATACAAGTACAACAATCAGCGGCATCGCGTGAGCATCACGGGCGGTGTTGTGGAGGTTCTGAAAAATAAAGTTATCGTCCTGGCTGATGGCGTGAAAGAATAATTTTGAAAGCTTTAATATAAGAAAGGCACCCATCAGGTGCCTTTTTCATTTCTTTAGGGACAGGCAATAAACTTCCAGATACCAGCCAAAGACATCTTGGCATCGGCACCTTTTTGTGTTACCTCCGGAGGATCCACTTAATACCAAAAATAAGCCCTAACAGAACGGAAAGGGTTCCTAGCACCCAGAAGGCTTGCGTGCCGATCAAGAGGAAAACGATCCCAGCCGCCACAAAAATGATTGAGCGCCTAAGGTCACGATCCATCCCTTTAGGTTTCGAGGTTGCGGGTGGTAAGGAAAGCTTTGCGATTTCGTCTTTAGCCAGCATAGATCTGTGTTGGGGTTCCCGCCAATCAGTCTGCCGTTGTACGCTTCCTTTTGCTAACGTGCTTTGAGGTGGGGTCTCCAGACCACGGGCTGTACTGGCCGTGAATTTAACAAGCACTGGAGGGGGAATTGCATCATGCGAGGTGGATAAGCGTTCCGTACGCCGATTCGAAACTTGGTGGTCGAAGTAGTAGGTGTAACGTGATGCCGAACACGAAGACAACACAACAAGGCCAAACCAAAGCCATTGCATTTTCATGATTTCTCGCTTGATCCAAATACTCGCTTGAAAAAGCGTTTTTCAAAATCCCAAAAAAAGCGGAACTGACCGAAAATCATTCCATACAACAAAAGGAAGATATTGTAGATAGGAAGAATAAGAACATAGTACAGCACCGTGGCCCAGGTTGGGATTTCGTTCGGGTTGAAGATCAAATGAAGCAACGGTCTGGCGATCAGGGCCACTGTTGTTCCCGTACACGCAAAAACGATGAGAATCACAATCACCTGAAAGGTATTCTTCACGTGCCATCGTTCCTTTAGCTTGTCAGTCAGTCGGGTCATGATCAGCAAAAGTACGGAGGATTATTTCTTAAAAGCTATCCACCATGGACGTTCCGGGGGCGCCGCTGTCACGGTTATCGGTTCTTTGCGAACCGGATGAATAAACGTGAGTCGGCGCGCATGCAGGGCAATGCTACCGTCACCGGTCTGAACCCCGGAGCCATATTTTAGATCGCCAATTATGGTGCATCCGATGGCTGAAAGCTGAACCCGGATTTGGTGCGACCGTCCGGTGATAGGGCGAACCTCCAGTAAGTACTTGCCGCCGGACGTCCCAATCAAAGTATACCCCAACTCAGCCTTGAGGGTACCGGGCGTATCCCGGCTATAGGCTGTTGTCTTATTCTTCTTCTCGTCTTTTTTCAGCCAGTGAACGAGGTCTCCCTCCCGTGCCGGCGGGGCAGCATCCGTAACCGCCCAATATACTTTCTCCGTCTTGCGGTCCCGAAACAATTCATTCATGCGAGACAGAGCCTTGGACGTTCGGGCAAAAACCACAACCCCACTCACTGGGCGGTCAAGTCGGTGGACTACACCGAGATAGACCTCTCCAGGTTTATTGTATTTGGACTTTATGTATTGCTTGGCTGTTTCTACGAGCGGAATATCACCTGTTTCATCACCCTGTACCAGCACGCCGGGAACTTTGTTGATCGCCAGCAGGTGATTGTCTTCAAACAGGATTTCTAGCGGCGTCATCAGGAATACTTACCTTCGCGAAGGTAAACCTTTAACCTGAATCGTCATGAAGTTCTGGCCTGTCGCATCCCGATTCCTCAGCATGGTGATTCCTTTCTTCGCCTATTTCCAGGGCGCCAGCCAGGACCTCGACGCACAGAATCTTATCCGTCAAATCAAGGAAGAACTGGAAAAGAACAAGGGTACATTTGCGGTTGCCTTCAAAGACGCATCCTCTGGCGAGCAAGTATTGATAAATGAACGAGAATCATTCATGCGGCGAGTACCATGAAAACCCCTGTCATGATCGAAGTGTACAAGCAAGCTGCTGCCCACCGCTTTAGTTTGTCTGATTCCATAATCATTAAGAATGAATTCAGGAGTATCGTTGATGGAAGCACCTTTCAACTCTCTGTTCAAGATGACAGTGAACCTGAGTTTTACAAAATCCTAGGGCAAAAACTGCCGCTCTACGACATTATGTATCAAATGATTATTGCAAGTAGCAACCTGGCCACCAACCTGATCATCGAACGGGTCGATGCTAGAAACGTTACGCAGACCATGCGCTCATTGGGAGCCATGGACGTTCAGGTTTTGCGTGGCGTGGAAGATTCAAAAGCATTTGCGAAAGGACTTAATAACACGGTGACTGCATTTGATCTGATGATCCTGTTTGATCAGATGGCCCGAGGAATAATCATTGACAAGGCATCATCGGAAAAGATGATTGCCATATTGCTGGATCAGAAGTTCAATGAGATAATTCCCGCACAATTGCCAGCCGGGGTCAAGGTGGCGCATAAGACCGGTTCGATTGTTGGTGTACAGCACGATTCGGGCATCATTATTCTTCCGAATGGAAAAAGGTATTCACTCGTTATCCTTTCCAAGAATCTAACAGACGAGCCAGTGGCAATCCGATCAATGGCTACCGTCTCTAGAATGATCTATGACTACGTCAAGCGCAAGAATTGATATTCACAGCTACAACCGCAACCTAATTCTGTCATTCTGGAATTCTATTAATTCCGCTCAATTCCGACTCAATTCTGCTAAAATTCCGAGGTAAAATGAAACTTGATTTCAGGAAAGTTATCCTGAACCATCTGCAGCCAGGCCTTTGTTTCCGCCATGAATACCAACTTTCCGTCCTTGTCGCGGGCAATGTGACGCAACTTTGATTGAATAAATTCATTGAGTTTCCCTTCATCCGTGCTGCTGATCCAGCATGCCTTGTGGATATGCTGCGGCTGGAACTCTACCGTGGCACTGTATTCGTGCAACAAACGAAATTGAATAACCTCGAACTGGAGGGCACCGACAGTTCCGATTACCTTCCGCTTGCCTACATCAAATGTAAACAGCTGAGCGACCCCTTCTTCCATAAGCTGGAGAAGTCCTTTTTCAAGCTGCTTGCTCTTCATCGCATCCTTATTGATCACCTCCTTGAAAATTTCAGGAGAGAAGCTCGGGATGCCTGTATACATCATCTTTTCTCCTTCTGTCAGCGTATCGCCGATTTTCAAGTTTCCTGTGTCATAAATCCCGACAATGTCGCCGGGCCATGCCTCGTCTATGGTTTCCCTGTCTTGAGCCAAAAAGGCTGTGGCATTGGAGAAACGATAGCCCTTGGCGTGCCGGACATGATAGTAGGTATTGCCTCGGTGAAAGCATCCGGAGCACACGCGGACAAACGCAATCCGGTTGCGGTGCTTGGGATCCATGTTGGCGTGAATCTTAAAAACAAAACCAGTGAATTTTCCTTCCTCCGGGGCCACTACGCGAACCGTTGTTTCTCGTGGGCGCGGCACAGGCGCTATCGTAATAAAGGTATCCAGCAGTTCTTTCACACCGAAGTTATTGACGGCGCTCCCGAAAAATACGGGAGCAACATTACCGGCCGCGTAATCCTCAATTGAAAAATCGGGATAGACTCCTTCAATGAGTTCAACGTCGGCGCGCAATTGCGCGGCATTATTCTCACCCACCAGATCATCCAATTCCTGACTGTGAATATCCGAGATTTCCATTCCTTCCTGCACGACTGTTTTGCTTGCCGTAAAAAGGTGGAGGCTCTTATTGTATAGACTATATACTCCCTTGAAGGTCTTTCCCATACTGATGGGCCAGCTCAACGGCCGGACCTTGATGCCTAGTTTCTCTTCAATTTCGTCTAGCAGATCGAATGGATCGCGGCCCTCGCGATCCAGTTTGTTAATGAAGCAAATCACCGGCGTGCTGCGCATCCGGCATACCTCCATCAATTTTTCAGTCTGTGTTTCAACGCCTTTCACGCAGTCGATAACCATAATGACGGAATCAACGGCGGTAAGCGTGCGATAGGTATCTTCCGCAAAATCCTGGTGGCCGGGAGTATCAAGCAAGTTTATCTTCACCCCCTTGTAAGTAAACCCCATGACTGAGGTTGCAACTGAAATCCCGCGTTGCTTCTCTATTTCCATCCAGTCGCTGCGGGCATGGTCCTTGATTTTGCTCGACTTGACCGCACCGGCCTTTTGAATAGCCCCTCCGAAAAGCAATAATTTTTCAGTAAGCGTCGTCTTTCCCGCATCCGGGTGGCTGATAATGCCGAAAGTCCTGCGGCGGGCAATTTCCTGTTCGATGATCATGCGGGAAGTAAAGGGCGCAAATCTAAAGATTCCCGCGGGAATAAGTCAGCGAAATGAAAAGGAACTGAATCCTTCGGGACTAGAGCTCCATGCCAAATGACTTGACCTTGACATCGTCAAGTCCATGCTCATCGAACGGATTCTCCATTTGATCCTGAACGTTAAACAACGAAATCAGAATAAAGCCAGTAACGCAACTCAGCGCGTAGACCACCCAATCGGGCGAATCATTGTCCAGACGATGAAGCAATGCCGGAGAATAAATGAATGGAAACACGTAAATAAATATCTGACAATAAGCCCTCAGGCTCACGGGTGTCTGGTGAGTATAAATGGCAATGGTGTTCTCAACGCTCGCGTGCACATCCTTCATAAACCGAAGAATCTTAAATGCCTCGGAAGAACCAATCTCTTCTTTTTGAGTCATCAGGAATTCAGAGACGCCACGAAGTCTATTCCTAAGGTCGGTCTGGCTATTGGTGCCCGCCCCCAGATAGGCAAGCATGGCATCGGATACGCCGCGCAGTTGGCCAGTGATATGAGCCATCTTGTCTTCGGGCAATTTCTTGCATCGCTCAAAGCACCGGTGCACAATCAGCATAGAGGCCTTGAAGCGGCTAAGGTGGTCCAGCGCCTTTTCTCGCCTGCGAAAAGCTGCCCGAATGGTGAAAACGAGGGGAAAAATGATGGCAATACTAATGATGGTCAAATCAAAATTATACTTGATATCGTACTGAAGGACACAAAAAGAAGTGGTCAGACAGATGATTAAGACCGTAAAAGTCCTGATATTTATAATCTGTAAGTATCGTGTCATATGTTTCACCTGGCTTTTAAATCAAATTGTACCTCTATGAAAAATCTATTTTGCCTTACACTGCTTGCCCTGCTATCCCTTCCCTTAAGTGCCCAGCAGGATAAAGATAAGGATAAAGATAATGATAAGGATAGCGCCAAGGACCGGGTCGTCACTCCACTGTTCCAAAACCAGGAGGTGCTGGAATTAAAACTGACTACCTCAATCAAAGATATCAAAAAGAAAACGAACGATTCAACTTATCTCCCAGCCCATCTTTATGTGAAGAACGCCTCGGGTGGATGGGACTCTATACAGATTGAGATTCGGGCCCGAGGGATATTTAGAAGAAAGAACTGCTACTTCACCCCGATACGGATCAAGGTCAAGAAGGAAGATGCGAAAGGTACCGTCCTCGAAGGGAACAAGAGTCTCAAGCTGGTTATGCCCTGCGAGAATAGCAGCGACAAGAATGAGCTGGTCATGAAAGAATACATCTGCTATAAAATGTATGAGCAGATTACCCCTTATCGCTTCAGCACCCGCCTGGTTAATCTGGAATTCATTGAAAAGGATGGAAAAAAATCCAAGACACATCAGTTGACCACTTTCCTAATTGAGGATGATGACCTGGCCGCCAAACGGTTTAACGCCAAGATCATGGAGAATCTCAATCTCCACCCGCTGCGACTGAACGATACCAGCTCCCTGAAGCATGACATGTTTCAATACATGATCAGCAATTTGGACTGGTCAACCACATTCAATCACAACGCCAAGGTGATGCTTCAGCCCGTCAACCGGTACATCCCAATCGCCTACGACTTTGACATGTCAGGATTTGTCAATCCTCCCTATGGCGTAGCCAATGCTGAACTTGGCCAGGAAGACATCCGTGACCGCATTTACCGGGGATTCTGCAGGCCCGAGCCCGTGGTACAAGCGGTGCGCAAACATTACTTGTCAGTAGAACCCCAGGTCATGGGAGTTCTCGCCCAATACGAGAAGAGCTTCATCCCCCGCGACTACACAACGATGAAGAAGTACATTGAGGATTTCTACGCTATCTTCAAAGACGACGCAACTTTCAAGAAACGAATCGTTGAGGGCTGTCGCAGAAAATAGCGCTGGATAAGGCCATCACCAAAGAGAATCAATCTTAGGAAAAATACAGATTCTCTTCTTGCTGTCGTTTCCGCTTTCTGGATCTATCCAGTCATTTTTGGCGCCCAAAAAAGGGCCAAAACGAGTCATTCCTGACACTCTGTCACTTACCTGCCCAAATAACCCCTTGGCATAATCCTTGACCTTAGCCGTTGGGTTAAAGACACTAACAACGATTATGGGAAAAATTATAGGAATAGACTTGGGAACCACGAACTCGTGTGTTGCCGTCATGGAAGGCAGCGAACCGGTGGTTATTGCAAATAGCGAAGGCCGGCGTACAACACCGTCCATCGTAGGTTTTCTGGACGGTGGCAAAGGAGAGCGCAAAGTGGGCGATCCTGCCAAGCGTCAGGCCATTACCAATCCGAAAAATACAGTTCAATCGATCAAACGCTTCATGGGCAAAAAGTTCAAGGAAGTGAGTGGCGAAATGAAGATGGTGAGCTATTCTGTAGAAAGCGGCAGCAACGATACCGTACGTGTACGCATCGGTGACCGCATGTACACCCCACAGGAAATTTCCGCGATGATTCTTCAGAAGATGAAATCGACGGCTGAAGACTACCTCGGAACAACCATCACAGAAGCGGTCATTACGGTACCTGCCTATTTCAATGACGCCGAACGCCAGGCAACTAAAGAAGCTGGGCAGATAGCTGGCTTGGATGTGAAACGCATCATCAACGAGCCCACAGCAGCCGCGCTTGCTTATGGCCTCGACAAGAAGAACAAAGACATGAAGATCGCTGTCTATGACCTGGGCGGCGGTACATTCGATATTTCCATCCTGGAATTAGGTGACGGTGTATTTGAAGTGAAGTCAACCAACGGTGACGTTCATCTGGGTGGCGACGATTTCGACGCCCGTATCATGAACTGGCTTGCCGATGAATTTAAGAACGACAAGAATATCGACCTCCGCAAGGATCCGATGGCACTTCAGCGTTTGAAAGAGGCATCTGAAAAAGCCAAGATTGAACTTTCAAGTTCCAACGAGACTGAAATCAATCTTCCTTATGTCACCTCAGTGGACGGCGTACCGGAGCACCTGGTGAAGAAATTGAGCCGCGCAAAATTCGAGCAGCTCTGCGATGACCTGATCAAGCGCACGCTGGAACCCTGCAAGAAGGCTGTCGCCGATTCAGGTGTTAGCGTCTCCGAAATTGACGAAGTGATTCTCGTGGGAGGCTCTACGCGTATCCCGAGAATCGTTGAAGAAGTTGAGAAGTTCTTCGGCAAAAAGCCGTCTAAAGGCGTTAACCCCGATGAAGTGGTTGCTATTGGCGCCGCCATCCAGGGAGGTGTGCTCACCGGTGAAGTGAAAGATGTATTACTGCTTGATGTTACCCCGCTGTCTCTCGGTATTGAAACCATGGGTGGCGTGATGACCCGATTGATCGAATCCAACACAACGATTCCTTCAAAGAAATCAGAAGTGTTCTCAACGGCCTCAGACAGTCAGCCTTCGGTGGAGATACACGTACTGCAGGGCGAGCGCCCGCTGGCGAAGGACAACCGCACAATTGGACGATTCCACCTGGACGGTATTCCACCTGCTCCCCGAGGCGTGCCTCAGATCGAAGTTATTTTTGACATCGATGCCAATGGCATTCTTCACGTGGCTGCCAAAGACAAGGGAACCGGCAAAGAGCAAAAGATAAGGATTGAAGCTTCTTCCGGCTTGACTGATGCCGAGATTCAAAAGATGAAGTCTGAAGCACAGGCAAATGCAGAGACCGACAAGAAGGAGAAAGAGAAGATTGAAAAAATCAATCAGGCCGACTCCATGATTTTCCAGACTGAAAAGCAACTGAAAGAATATGGCGAGAAACTCTCTGATGGAAACAAGACGGCCCTCAATGGTGCTCTTGAGAAACTCAGGGAGGCGCATAAGAGCCAGGATCTGGCAACCATTGACACTGCGCTTGCTGCACTAAACGCGGCGTGGCAGGCAGCCTCACAAGAGATGTACGCGGCTTCTGGCGCAGCCGGAGCCCAGCCTGATGCAGGCGGCCAGAATGGCGCTGGCCCTTCAGCGGGTGCCAGTACAGGGGGCGCCGACGCCACTGACGTAGAGTATGAGGAAGTGAAGAAGTAAAGTCACAAACCAAATCATACAGCCCTGACAGAATAGCTGTCAGGGCTTTTTTATTTGATTTGCTTAGGGCAACACCCTCAAGACGGAGATCAAATCAAGCATCAGAGCTGTAGGCTCGACGCAACTTGCATGAAAGGCAACACACATTTCTGTTGTGGGACGGAATCCTGAAATAATCCCAACACGCTGCTATATTTGCTGCCCTTTATCGTATCGCGATGCTCATTCTGAAATTTGGCGGCACCTCCGTAGGGAATCCTGACCGACTCCGCAAAGTCGGCGACCTGGTCCTTCGGACGCCAGGCAGGAAAATCGTTGTTCTCTCTGCCTTGAGCGGTACAACCAATACGCTCGTTACCATCGGTGAACATCTGCTTGCCGGAAGGAAGCAAGAAGCTAAAACAGAAATCACCCGGCTGGAACATCACTACCAGACCTATGCCGGCGACCTATTCTTGTCACCTGAGTACAAAGCCATCGGCCAGGATATTGTCAGCCGTTACTTCAGTTTGATTCGACTGCTTTCTGCCGGGTGCTTCGACGACCGAGGCTATCGGGAGCTTCTTGCCCAGGGCGAACTGGCTTCTACAGAATTTTTCTACTACCACCTCCGCGAAAGAAATGTGGATTGTCACTTACTGCCCGCTTTGCACTTCATGTCGATCGACGAGAACCAGGAACCTGAACTCGAGAAGATCGGCGAGCGCCTCAAAGCCCTACTGCCTTCGCTCATCAAACAGGAAGTCCTGATTACCCAGGGATACATCTGCCGCAATCACCTGAATGAAATTGACAACCTGAAGCGCGGTGGTAGTGACTATACTGCGTCCTTAATAGGTGCGGCCATCCAAGCTCAGGAAATCCAGATCTGGACAGACATCGACGGGATGCACAACAACGATCCGCGCATCGTCAAAAAAACAGTACCGATTGCTGAGTTGACTTTCGACGAGGCGTCTGAGCTTGCTTACTTCGGCGCAAAGATTCTGCATCCTTCTACTATTGTGCCTGCCCAAAAAATGGGCGTGCCTGTGCGTCTCAAAAGCACGCTTGATGAACATGCCCCCGGAACGCTCATCAGTGACAAGGGAAGTGCAGGGCAGATTAAAGCTATCGCGGCCAAAGACGGAATCATCGCCATTAATATCAAGTCATCACGCATGCTGCTGGCATTTGGTTTCTTACGCCAGGTGTTTGAAGTCTTCGAACGCCATAAGACACCGATCGACATGATCTCTACATCGGAGGTAGCAGTCTCACTGACCATCGACGAACCCAGAAATCTGGAGACCATCGTAACGGAACTACAACGCTTCGGCACCATCAGTGTTGACCGCGATCAATCCATCATTTGTGTGGTGGGAAACAGGCTCGCCGAACGAAAAGGCGTACTGAACGAAGTTTTCCGGTCTTTAGAAACCGTGCCGGTACGCATGGTCTCCTTTGGGGGCAGCCAGAATAACATCTCAATCCTCGTTGACAGCACTCAGAAAGAACGCTCGCTGCGATTACTCAACCAGGGGCTATTCAATCTGGCAGAATAACACCCCCCAACGCTGCGCGGGCTCTACCGCCCATCCGAATTAGCATAGAATTATCATTTTTCGCCCTGTCAGGATTGGTTTTTTCATATATCTTTATGAGAGACCTAACCCTTCAGCCCTATGGATGTTGTGATCATTCTCGTTTTCGTGGTGGGGTATCTGGCCATCGCGCTTGAGCATCCAATCAAAATAAACAAGACAGCGTCCGCACTGCTTACCGGAGTTCTTTGCTGGACATTGTACGCCCTCTCTTCCGACAACCCGAAGGAAGTCAGTAATCACCTGAACGAACATTTAAGTCAGACATCCCAGATTCTTTTCTTCCTCCTTGGCGCGATGACGATTGTTGAGTTGGTTGACGCCTATCAGGGATTCCGCCTGGTTACCGATCGTATCCAGACCAAGAATCCCGTCAAGCTTCTCTGGTTGGTTTGCTGGGTTACGTTCTTTTTGTCATCCATTCTGGACAACCTGACGACAGCGATTGTGATGGTTTCCCTGATCCGAAAACTGATACCAGACAAAGACATGCGAATGTTTTTTGCGGGCATGATTGTCATCGCTGCCAACGCCGGCGGAGCCTGGACACCTATTGGGGATGTTACTACCACCATGTTGTGGATCGGGGGTCAGATATCAACCGTGAATATCATGACGGTACTTTTCATTCCGAGTGTGCTTTGCATGTTGGTTCCATTGATCTATTTGACTTTCACCATGAAAGGGACACTGGGCGAGACCCCCAATCCGGCACACGAAAATGTCGGGTATGGACACGAGAAAGTGCGCGGCGGAACGGTTATGTTATTCCTGGGTGTAGGCGCCCTTATTTTTGTGCCGATCTTCAAGACCGTAACCCAAATGCCCCCTTATTTGGGAATGCTGTTGGGCTTGAGCGTGATTTGGGTTGTCTCTGAGATGATTAACCCGCATGCCGACGAAGCCTTGCGCAAGCCCTATACGGCTGCCGGAGCCCTTCAGCGCATCGACACTTCCAGTGTACTATTCTTCTTGGGAATCTTGTTAGCTGTAGGCGCACTGGAGTCTATGCATGTTCTTCAACAATTTGCTATGTGGTTGGACAACACCGTTGGGAGTCAGTCGGTGATCGTCACCCTGATCGGATTGTTGTCTGCGGTCATTGATAACGTTCCGTTGGTGGCGGCCAGCATGGGAATGTACAGCTTGGATACGTATCCGATGGATCATTTCATCTGGGAATATCTGGCGTACTGCGCCGGCACGGGAGGAAGCATACTCATTATTGGATCAGCTGCGGGTGTGGCCGTGATGGGAATGGAAAAAATTGATTTTCTCTGGTACCTAAAGCGCGTCAGTCTTATTGCCATGCTCGGCTATTTTGCTGGATGTGGGGCCTATCTGGTAATCTATCAGATGATTCACTAGACTGAACAAAGGTTCAGCCTGTCACCACACCACTGCAGGAATTACGCCGAGCGCGGGTCACACTCTTCAGGACGTTTACTTCGCCGCGAAGACGCAATACGCCAAGAAAAGCAAAAATCAGCGCTTCTTTGAATTCGATAATTTCCTTCGCCGGGAGTATGATTCGAGCTTTGCCATTGAGCCTCTCCTGCATCAGTTCAATCAGAAATCGGTTCAACGCACCTCCGCCAGTGGCCAGCAATTTCAATTCCTTTTCCGACGCCGGAAGGGCTCCTGCTACTTCAATGGCCACGGATTCACAAACCGTACGTAGCCGGTTGGCCAACGCGATACGCTTGTTTTCCAGAAGTGGCTGCATGGCCTGCTCAAAATATTCTCTCCCAAGTGATTTACGTTTCTTTTGAATACGTTGATATGCGGATAAAATATCCACCAGAAGATCTTGATCTACTTCTCCCCGTGAAGCCAAAGTACCATTTCGGTCAAACGACTTACCGGTCTCCTTCATCAGATGGTTCAGGGCCATATTACAAAAGCAAAGGTCAAAGGCCTTCCGCTCTCCCTTGGTTTCCATGGAGAGATTTGCAATTCCGCCAAGATTAAGGCATACATCATACGAAGCGAAAAGAAGCCGGTCGCCAACTGGAACAAGCGGAGCCCCTTCGCCGCCCAACAAAACATCCAGCGAGCGAAAATCAGAAATAACTTTGAATCCAGTGGCGGCATGAATCGCCTGCCCGTCGCCAAGCTGAAAAGTAAATCCCCGATCCGGCTGATGGAAAATTGTATGGCCATGTGAGGCAATGGCGTCAATGGTCCGAATTTTATTCCGATGCATAAATGCCTCGCATTGCTTTCCCAGATAGGCGCCATAAGCCGCGTGGAGTGCCACCAGATCCGCGCCAGACAAGTTTTGGGCAGTAGCCAATTTATCCTCCCAAGTCTTGGTGTACGACTGCGTGGATGAAGCAATCAAATGAAATTGCCAGCGCTTACCCGCCGTAAATTCAACCAGGGCGAGGTCCAATCCATCCAAGGATGTTCCTGACATCAGTCCAAGAACCCGATATGTTTTAGTTGATGGCATTCTCTTTGTGTCCGTTTACCAATTGCAACGTAGAAAAATCATAACCTATTTATAGCTTCGCCGTGATGAACATGGTAATCGATGCGGGGAACACCCGTACTAAAGTAGGGATTTTCGAAGGAGCTTTGCTGAAGGCTAAAGAAGTATTTGCTGATGTAGATGCCGCCAAAGGATTTTTTGGCAAGTTTCAGGTAGATCATCTTATGATTAGCTCAGTGACTGCCGTTGGGACACAATTCAGTGAATTGATCAAGGTACGTGGAAGCATCCTTCACCTGTCTCCGTCTCTGGCCCTTCCTATCAATAACAACTACGCCTCGTCATCCACGCTTGGATCCGATCGATTAGCGGCGGCATGCGGAGCATGGCATTTGTTTCCCCATGAGGCCTCCCTCGTGATCGATTTTGGCACCTGCATTAATTATGAATGCATCAACCCTCAAGGTCAATATCTCGGGGGTGCCATTTCTCCCGGCGTCACCATCCGGTTTCAGGTCATGCACCAACTAACCCATCGATTACCTCTTGCCGAGGCCTCGACGGCCACCCCTCTTATTGGAAATAATACAATTGGTTGCCTTCAAAGTGGGGTTATGAATGGAGTACTGGAGGAAATAAAAGGGATATCCGCCCGTTACAGGCAGGAGTACCCCGGGATCAGGGTGATTTTAACCGGCGGCGATACCCATTTTTTTGAAAAAGGTATGAAACCTCCCATCTTTGTAGCCCCCGAATTAGTCTTGATGGGCCTGAACAGCATTTTACTGCATAATGTCACTCTGTAAACGAATTATTCTTCTGGTTGCCTTTGGACTTTCCAGTGCTACCACCTTTGGGCAGGCAGCGCGAAGCCCGTTTTCTTCTTACGGTCTGGGGGAGCAGTATGGTACATCACTTGCCCAGGGTCAGGGTATGGGGGGTGTGGGCATAAGCAATCCTTCTTTTATATACATAAACAACCAGAATCCGGCCCTGCTGGTATATAACCGCTTTACTAGCTTCCAGGCGGGTGTTATCGGGGAGCAAAGAAATCAATCGTCAGATTCTGTTTCTGAAAAAAGCGGAAGCGGCAACTTGAATTACCTGGCCATTTCTTTTCCGGTAAAGAGCGGATGGTGGTCTACTTCATTTGCGCTAATGCCATACACACGGCTCAACTACCTATTAAATTACAAAGAGCCCATTTCCGGTACTACTGAATATGTAGACATTGTTGAGGAAGGGAGTGGAGGAGTCAATCAGTTCTATTGGTCCAACGGAGTCTCCCTGAACAAGTGGCTCTCGCTTGGAGTTAAGGCCGCATATCTGTTTAGCTCAACAGAAAGTCGATATGGCAACTTGTTGATCAATGCCCAGGTTCCTCTGTCTGCTGTGATTACGGATCGCACGTTTGTCTCTGACTTTGTGTTTACCTCCGGCATTTCTGTTCACCTGGATTCAGTATCGAAAAAGAACCATCGGCTCAACTTTGGGTTCGTGTACGATTTCAAAACCAATCTTGACATAAAGTTCAACCGTCGGATTGAGCGGTGGAATGTGGCGGGTCTGCTCGACTCAACAACCGTGATTTCAAACCAACCGGGCACCATCACGGTTCCTGGAAATTTCATGCTTGGGATGTCGTTTAGTCCCTACCCCTACCGCTGGATGGCCGCTCTGGACGCCTCATTTGCGGACTATTCCCAGTACAGAAACCTAACCGGTACCAATCAATATGAGTCGAATAGCTGGCGGGTTGCTGGCGGGTTTGAGATTACCCCGGACCGGACTTCGCTAAGCCAATATTTGAAGCGGATCACGTACCGAACTGGCTTTAGCTTCGAAAATTACCCTTTTTTGGCCAATGGGAACACTGTTAAGGATTTTGGCATTACTTTTGGCGTCTCTTTGCCAGTCAACCGGATTTCAAGCCTCGACTTGGCCGTGAAGTGGGGAAAAAAGGGAGACAAAGCATTGAATTCAATAGAAGAGAACTATTTCAAGATCTACTTCGGAATAACATTTAATGACCAGTGGTTTATAAAACGTCGATTTGATTAACTGAAAACTAGAATGACTATGAAAGTTAGAGTTTTGATGACTGTGTTGGCCCTTGTCGTGATGAGCAACGCCACCGTATTGGCTCAGTGCAAGGAATTCAAATGGCCTGAGGATCGGAAACGAGCCGATGAATGTGTCGCCATTTGGGGAGACGCCATGAAGCAAGGAACTTATCGCTCAGGTGTGGCCGCCTTCCAGTGGATGCTTACGGCTGCTCCTCAGTGGAACACGAAGCTATATATCGATGGAGCTACCCTCTATGACAAACTAGCGGATGCAGAGACCGATCCCGGCAAGAAAAGGGTTCTTGTTGACTCGCTCCTTATGATTTATGACCTGCGCATCAAAAACTGTGGCGACGAAGTCAACGTACTGAATCGGAAGGCGCTCGCCATGTTCAAGTACAATCAGAAGGTCAAGGAGAAACTGCCTGAGCTACTCGCGCTGTATGACAAGGTTTATGAATTAAGTGGCACAAACGTATCAGACAATAACCTGAACGCGTACATGACGGTAATCAAGAATTACCAGACGCTCTACAAAAACCTCACGGACGAACAAATTCTGCAGCGTTACGACAGAATTATTGACGCCATTGATGCGAAGTTAAAGAAGGCTACAGCGACTAATAATCAGGCAGACATCACGCGGCTGAACCTGACCAAAGAAAAGATTGACGCCGACTTGATCAACATGGTAAAAGTTGATTGTGATTTTGTGCGAAAGAATCTTGCGCCCAAATTCAAACAAAATCCAAATGATCTTAACCTTGCCAAGAAAATCTTTAAGTATATGCTTAATGGCAAATGTACTGATGATCCTCTTTGGTTAGAGGCAGGCGAGGTGGTTCATAAACTAAATCCAGAAAAGGACTTCGGGCTACTGAAGGCCTTGGCCGTTACTAATATGCAAAAGGGAAATTATGACCGCGCTGAAGCACTGCTTACAGAAGCGCTCAGCATGAAACTTTCTGCAACGGAAAAGGCCGATGCGCAACTTTACCTTGGAGCCATTGAAGCCAGGAAAAAGAACTTTAATGGTGCCCGCGACCTATTCCGCCAGGCAGGCACTGCCAACCCATCGAGCAAGGAGCCGTGGGAGAAAATTGGTGACCTGTACTATAACAGCTTTGATGACTGCGCCAAGCGCAACAATATTGCTGAAGACCGGCTGGTCTACATTGCTGCTTATGAAATGTATCAGCGGGCTGGAAATACAGCGGGCATGGCCCGGGCCAAGGCACAGTTTCCTTCCAAAGAGGAAATATTCCTTCTTAACTGGCAGGTCGGTACAACTCAACGAGTAGGTTGCTGGATCGGCGAATCTGTGGTTCTCAAAACCAGGGACTAAGCATCAAATGAATTACAAAGGCCCCGCCGAGGGGCCTTTTTTATTATGACCAACCGCATTCTTTTATTCTTCCTGCTTTCTACGCTGACTACCTGCAAACCAAAGGAAACCAGCGAGCCAGTAGAGTATGTTGGGCCCCTTCGTGAAGCCTACGATATAGACATGCTCTATTCCGAAAAGGACCGAATCAAGGTGAAGATGAAAGCCAAGCGGATTCTGGAATTCAAAAATGGTGACCAGGAATTTCCGGACGGACTGTATTTGGAGTTTTTCAATGAGTTTGGCGTAATGACCTCCAGCCTGAAGGCCAATCAGGCCTATTACTTCAAAAAGGAAAACCAATGGCGGGGCCGCGGCAAGGTGGAGGTAAAAAACATAGAGAAGAAGCAGCAGTTAAATACAGAAGAGCTTTTCTGGAACCCCGTGACCAAGAAGATTTTTACAGAGAAATTTGTTACCATCAAAATGGAAACTGAATTGATCTACGGCACAGGTCTGGAAGCGGTTCAGGACCTTTCCACCTATACCATTAAGAAGCCAGAGGGAGACTTCGAAATAAAAGACTGAAGGAATTCATATCTCCCGGAGGTCAAAAAAAATTGTACTTTTGTAGTCCCAAACGCCGCTCAAACTGAAGTTGGGCTGATCTTGGGTTAATACGATGAATCTTTTTGACTCGCTCCTGCTTTCGATCGGTGTCGTCCTGGTGATCATTGGGATCTACGAAGTGATGGCAGTAGGCCTCCTGCACGCCTACACCTTCCTGATGCCGGCGATTGCCATCTTTCTTTGGTTTGTGTACAGAAAAAGAAGCAAAGCCTGATGGACTCTCTGACACTTTCGATTTTACTTTCGCTTCTATTCTCATTCTTCTTTTCGGGAATTGAAATTGCCTTTCTCTCGGCCAATCGATTGCAAATTGAGCTTCAGGGAAAGCAAGGAGTATGGTCAGGCCAGATCATTTCCTATTTTATCAGTAGTCCAAAAAGATTCATAGGAACTTGTCTTGTGGGCAACACATTGGCGCTTGTTATTTTTGGTAATAGCATGGCGGTGCTTTTTGAGCCGGTACTACTCGCCAATTTGCCTCCTACCCTGAAAAACGAGGCCTCCCTGCTGATTATTCAGACCATTATTTCGACTTTGATCATTCTTTCTACTGCAGAGTTCTTGCCTAAGAGTTTGTTTCTGATCAACCCAAACCTGATGCTCTCGGCGCTTGCCATACCCTTTGCCGTAACCTATGTCGTTTTGAAACCAATTTCCTTCACGATTCTCGAGCTCTCAACCTTTCTGCTCAAGCATGTTTTTCGGATGAACTACTCCGAAGAAAAACTAGTGTACGGCTTAACGGATCTTAATCATTTTCTGAGAAACATGCACAAGGTGAGCCACGAGGATGAAGAAATCGGACTGGACAAAAAGATCTTGCATAACGCGCTTGAATTTGGAACGGTCCAGGTGCGCGAATGCATGGTCCCCCGCAACGAAATTATTGGTATCTCGATTGACGAAGGTATCGAGCGCCTCAAGGCAGTGTTCATCGAAAGCGGTCATTCCAAAATTGTTATTTTTCGAGATACAATGGACGACCCCATAGGGTATTGCCATTCTGCTGCGCTGTTTAAGAATCCACATACCCTGGAGGAAATTTTGACTCCCATGAGCATCGTCACCGAAACAAGCATGGCCAATGACCTAATGGTTCAACTTATACGTGAGCGTCGCAGCCTTGCGATTGTGGTTGATGAATTTGGGGGGACAGCCGGGCTTATCAGCATGGAAGATGTGATCGAAGAAATCTTTGGGGATATCGAAGATGAACACGATGCCGATGATCTCATCGAGCAAATGCTTGATGAGAAGACATACCTCATGAGCGCACGCCTTGAGGTAGATTACCTTAACGAACACTATCACTGGCGCCTTCCTTTGGGGGATTATGAGACCTTGGGCGGACTTATCCTGTCATATACCGAGGACTTCCCCAAAAAAGGAGAAACCGTCAGTGTGGCCCCCTTTACATTCATTATCCAATCCACCAAAGGAAACCGTATCGAGACCGTTAAGGTGGAGGTCAGTTCAGACAGCGACCGTGACTGAAAACGGTCTTATTCTGCCCATTTGGATGCTTTTTGAGGGTCTTTGCCAAATACATCAAACCGTTTAAATTTGCGGCTCTTTTGTCAGCACTTGGCACAAGTTGAAAGGAACTAAACTATCTTATTTTCTATGGCACTTATCAGCACGTTGAGAACCAAAATGACGAAGTGGGTCGTGGGGGCAATCGCTCTTTCTTTGGGCGCCTTTATCGTAGGCAGTGATCTTTTTGGAAGCGGGCCCAACTCAATCTTTTCAGGGGACGACAAGGAAGTAGGGGTTATCGCCGGGAACTCAATCTACCTGGAGGATTATCAACTATCTATTCAGGAGAGAAAGAACAGCTATATTCTGAACTTTGGCCGTCAACCGGGAGATCGTGAGAATCCGACATTGGAAGCACAGGCCTGGGAGATGCTCCTCACCCGAAACGCAATACAACCGCAATACGAAAAAGTTGGCGTACGAGTCACCAATGATGAGATTTGGGACATGGTGCAGGGTAAAAATGTAGATGAGAGCATTAAATCCTCTTTCACTGATTCCACCGGTCGCTTTGACCGTAATGGTCTGATTGGCTATCTGAAACAGGTTGAAGCGATGCCTGTTAACTCCGATGCACGCATTCGTTGGGATATCTTCAAGGGCGACCTATTGCCAGCCCGACAGCGCATGAAATACGAAAACCTGCTGATCAAAACGACATATGTTACAAAGGCGGAATCCGAGCGGGACTACCACAATCAAAACGATGTCTCCGAGGTGAAGTACCTCTATATTCCATTCTACGCAGTAAGTGATTCGCTTGTCACAGTGTCGGACGCTGCCTTGAGGGAATATTACAACAAGAACAAAGGAAAGCATAAGGCAGAAAATACACGCAGCCTGAGTTATGTGGCTATTGCCGTGGAGGCTTCTGCCGAGGATACATTGGCCGTAAGAGAAGAAATTACGCGCATGAGTATAGACTTCAAATCAATGAATGAGGACTCCATCTTCGCCATCTCCAATTCAGACAGCAATAGTCCCTATTCGAAATATACACCTGCCACGCTTCCCCCTACTCTCCTCGCGCAACAGGCATCTCTGACGCAAGGACAAATCATTGGACCGCTCATCGAGGATGGCAATTATCGTTTGTACAAGATTTCAAGAATTGGACGAGATACCGTTTACGCAGCAAAAGCAAGTCATATCCTTATCAAGTGGGATTCAGATACCCCGGCAGCTAAAAAAATCGCAAAAGACAAAGCTCAAAAGATCTTAAAGGAGATCAAGGGTGGAGCCGGATTTGCTGACAAGGCCCGTGAGTTTGGTACCGATGGCACCGCCTCCACAGGAGGAGATCTGGGCTGGTTTGCCGCAGGGAAAATGGTTAAAGAGTTTGAAAAGCCGGTCTTTGATGCCAAAAAGACCGGGCTGCTTGCCGACGTCGTTGAGACTCCATTCGGTTACCACATCATTGAAGTCACAAACACCAAGGATAACACTACATACGCTGTAGCCACAATTGACCGGGTCATCGCTCCAAGCGACGAAACTTTGAAGACTGCCCTGATCAAAGCAGACCTATTCGCTTCAGAACTATCCGGCGTGGAGGAGTTTAAGGAGAAAGCAAAGAAAGAGAACTTGTCCGTAATTGACGCCAATGATATTGGAACAGCTGAACGTCGGATCAACAATCTGGGAGAAGCTCGTCGCGTTGTTACGTGGCTGTTTAGCGAAGCCGAGATCGGTAAAGTATCTACAGTCTTTGACCTGACCAATACATTCGTCGTTGCTGTAATGACCGGGGAAACAGAAAAAGGCTTCAAATCCTTTGAAAAAGTGAAAGAGGAAATCACGCCCATCGTTAGGAACCAGGCCAAAGCGAAGTATCTCCAGGAAAAACTCAAAGGCAAGACAGAGCCCCTGGACGAACTCGCCAAACTATACAGCCGTGATGCGATTCTGAACTCCTCAAGCGATTTGAAAATGAATTCAAATTCTCTTCCTAGCGTAGGCTTCGATCCGGTGGTCATCGGCTCAATCTTTTCCCTTGAAAATGGAAAAAGGTCCGTGCCCTTGGCTGGTGAAAATGGAATCGTCATTGCCGATCTTCAAAACAAGACAGAAGCTCCGGCAATCGGTGACTTTACTATGTTCAAGACACAACTGTTACAAAGCCTGAGCAGCCGCGGCGGGTATTACATCACCGAAGCGCTCAAGGAAGCTGCTAAGGTCGAAGACAAGCGATACAAATTCTATTAACCAATCAAAGAAGACCACGATCCACCTACTGGATCGTGGTCTTTCCCGTTTATGGACCCCACTTGGTTCATCTCATTTCAGGAAAAACTTGACCGTCATTACGCCTGGCCGTCCTTATACATGTTCAAGTTTATTGTGCCTTCCCACAAGCGGGAAGAGTTGCAGCTACTTTTTCCGCGACATGTGACCACCATTGAAAAAAGTTCTGAAAAAGGAAAATACGTCAGCCTAACCTATCAAATGATGATGCCCTCCAGCGAATCGGTTATAGACGTATACAAAAAGGTTTCCATCATTGAAGGAATTGTAGCCCTCTAGAACTACTACCGTCGATTCGATAAGCGGGAAAATTCGTAACATTAGTGTAGAATCAGTAGGCTATGTGGATCGAAGAAAACCATAAACTAAAGAAATCCTTCGTGTTCAAGGATTTCAGTGAAGCCTTTGGGTTTATGGCCCGCGTCGCCCTTCTCGCAGAAAAAATGGATCACCACCCCACTTGGAGCAATACCTGGAACCGGGTTGATATTGAACTTAGTACACACGATGCCGGGAACACCATTACTGAGCGAGACCGGATGCTGGCAGCCGCCATAGATAAACTTGCCTAGGAGTGGAAAAGAAGGTTTCCCTTTATCTTGTCCCCACACCCATTGGCAACCGGGGGGACATTACACTCAGGGCACTGGAGACGCTGAAGCAAGTGGATACCATTCTGGCCGAAGATACCCGTACATCGGGATCGTTGCTTAAGCACTACGCCATTCAAAAACCTCTTCAGTCATTTCATATTCACAACGAACACAAGGCAACCCAACCCTTGCTGCAACGAATGGCTGATGGCGAATCCTTTGCTCTCATCAGTGATGCTGGCACGCCCGGCATTTCAGACCCCGGATTCCTGTTGGTGCGGGAGTGTCTCAAAGCGGGGCTACGGGTTGAATGTCTGCCCGGGGCCACCGCCCTTATTCCAGCCTTGGTGAATTCCGGATTTCCAACTGACAGATTTGTCTTCGAGGGATTCCTTCCCCATAAGAAGGGCAAACAGACGGTACTAAAAAAGCTGTCCCAGGAAGACAGGACCATCATCGTATACGAATCTCCGCACCGATTGATAAAGACTCTCGAGGAAATGAAAGAACACTTCGGATCCGAACGCAAGGTCTCAGTGTCACGTGAACTCACAAAAATTCACGAAGAGACTGTAACCGGAGTCATTGAGGAAATTCTGGAGCACTTCAAAAAGAAAGAAGTGAAAGGTGAAATTGTAATCGTCATTGATGCCAAAAAAGAATAGCCATCCACCGCTCCTGCTTTTGGCTGTCGCATCCGCCCTGTTAACCGGAGGCTGGCTGATGGCCTCATTCCCGTTGTTAATCTTTCTGGGACTGGCTCCCCTCTTTGCGCTGGCCGACCGGACTGAAAAAAATTCTCCCATCCTGGAAAGAATGGAATTTGTGCTCCTCGCCCTGGGAATTTCATGGGTATCGTACGCCTTTTTTCGTGACCAATCGGTTGTGATGGCTTTGGTTACAGCCATTATTATTACGTTGGCGTTTGTCGCCCATGCCTGGGTCTGGCAGAGTCTCGGTATTCGAACTGGAAAAATCACGCTCATCCTATTCTGGCTAGCCATCGAATATGTGGTCCTCAAACTAATACCGGAAAGGGGAATTTTCCTGGCGGATGCCCTTCATCTTCAGTACGCATGGACGCGATGGACGGTCCACACCGGGTACCTGGGGACCTCACTCTGGATCCTCATTGTTAATTGGTGCTGGTACCAGAGTTTCCTTCATGACAAATCCATTCACTGGGGCTGGTTCGCAGCGGGCTTGTTGCTCTTGCTTGGCCCCGCCCTATATTCCTATTCCCTTGCTGAAGCCGCCGTCACGCGACAAGACATGATCAATTTGTATGGCAATCACCAGACCCAGTCTGATGTTACTTATCTTGCGCGTGGCGAGTTAGTAGTGCGCACAGCCGCCTGGTTATCAACATTAATACTGCTTTTTACGTTTGTTAAGAGTCAAACCGCAAAACGATGATTGATTTACTCACAATTGAACAGAATGTCATGGACTTATGCCATGGTGTGGGTGAGTTTATCCGTGTGGAGGGCCTGTCGTTTGACCGTTCCCGGGTGCTCCAAAAGGAAGGATTCAATAACCTGGTTTCCTATGTCGACAAGGAATCAGAAAAGAAACTGGTCAGCACGCTTTCTGCAATTCTTCCCGGTTCAGGTATACTGGGCGAAGAAGGAGCTTCGATCAAAAGTACAAATGGCTACCTGTGGATCATTGATCCCCTGGATGGGACAACTAATTTCACGCATGGGTTACCGCCTTTTGCTATCAGTATTGGCCTAACCTATCACGATAAGTCCGTCCTCGGGATTGTCTATGAAGTAACCAAAAAGGAGATGTTTCATTCGGCGGAAGGTCATCCTGCTTATTGCAATGACCAGGTTATCCATGTTTCTGGCGTGACCTCACTTAATGAAAGTCTCTTCGCAACAGGTTTCCCGTATTACGAGTTTCCTAAAATGGATGCTTACTTGAATATCATCCGGAAATTCCTGAGGCAATCCCATGGCGTACGTCGACTGGGGAGTGCTGCCACGGATCTTGCTTACGTAGCCTCAGGACGGTTCGAGGGGTTTTTTGAATACAACCTCAATCCGTGGGACGTTGCCGCAGGATCCTTTCTCGTCCAGCAGGCAGGCGGAACAGTCACTGATTTCAAGGGCGGAAAAGACTTTCTCTATGGAAGGGAAATCTGTGCAGGAGGCAGCATCCACGCATCCATGCAGGCCATCATTGCTCAGGAATGGGGCTATTCTTTCTTATAATTCCAATACACTAAATCTATGCTAAGAATCCGGACCTCTCTGCTTGTATTACTTGCAGTCTCGCTATTCATCCAGACTGCATTGTCTCAGAACCTAACGGACAAATTGCCCATTGCGCCTGACGTAAAAATAGGGAAGCTAACCAATGGCCTGACATACTATATCCGCAAGAACAGCAAGCCGGAAAAGAAGGTGGAATTGCGATTGGCGATCAAAGCAGGCTCAATCCTGGAAGCGGATGACCAGCGGGGGCTTGCTCACTTTACTGAGCACATGGCCTTCAATGGCACCAAAAACTTCAAGAAGAATGAGCTGGTCTCCTATCTTCAGTCGATCGGTGTTGAATTTGGCGCCGACCTGAACGCCTATACCGGCTTTGATGAAACTGTGTATATTCTACCTATCCCGATCGACAAGTCTGAAAATCTCGACAAGGGATTCCTGGTCCTTGAAGATTGGGCGAGCGGGGTACTCTTTGAAACTTCCGAAATCAATAAGGAGCGGGGCGTAGTTCTTGAAGAGGATCGCCTGGGCAAAGGGGCAGAAGAACGTATGAATAAGAAAGCGCTACCGGCAATCCTTCAGGGCTCAAAGTATGCCGACCGTTTGCCGATTGGCACAGCTGAAGTCTTGAAGTCATTCAAGCCGGAGGCCATAAAGCGGTTCTACAAAGACTGGTATCGCCCGGATCTTATGGCAGTCATTATCGTGGGCGACATGGACCCCGCTGCCGCCGAGGTGCTAATTCACAAACACTTTGACAAACTGAAGAACCCGGCAAAGTCCCACAACCGCGATTACGCCAAAGTCCCCTCACGTACCCAGTCCAAGGGGCTAGTGATAACCGACCCCGAAGCGACCAATCACATTCTCCAGATTTTTTACGCAACGCAAGAGTCCAAGATTATTACTACCCTGGGTGACTACCGACAACTCATTGTAAAGGGGCTTTCTGACCAAATGCTGAATTTGCGAATGCAGGAACTTACCCAAAAAGCATCGCCACCCTTCCTTTTCGGCGGAAGCAGCCGAAGTGAGTTTGTACATGGCTATGAATCCTATTTTGGGATTGCGGCCATAGGCAAGTCAGGTATCGTTCCCGCCATCGAAGCGGTGATTCTTGAAAATGAGCGCGCGCGTCAATTTGGATTCACTGCGCCCGAGCTTGAGCGTGCAAAAAAATCCTCATTGCGTAATATCGAGCGGGCATACAACGAACGTGAGAAAACTGAATCAGCCGACCACGCTGAAGAATACCTGGGCAATTTTCTTAACGAGGAGTGCATACCAGGAATTGAGAATGAATACGCTTACTACAGGCAATTTATGGATGGGATTACCTTGCAAGAAATCAACGCGTTCACAGCGAAGAACATTCCTTCTTCTTCTGAGAAAAAATTGGTTCTTTTCCAGGGACCTGACAAAGCAGACTTCACCATTCCTTCCAATGAAGAACTTCTGGCAGCCGTTGTGCGCGCAGAGCAACTTCCGATTGTGCCCTTCGAGGAGAAATTAGTTGCCTCCGCGCTGATGGCAGCTCCGCCGGCACCCGGCAAGATTGCCTCGGAAAAACAGATGGCAGACATCGGCGTTACCCAAGTAACTCTGGAGAATGGCGTGACCGTGATGCTAAAACAAACGGATTTCAAGAATGACCAGGTCGTGTTGTCTGGATTCCGGTTTGGTGGATCTTCACTATATCCCGACAAGGATGCGCAGAATGCACAATATGCCGCCATCTTGGTTTCACAAATGGGGATTGGCGCCTTCAGCCCGGCTGACATCCGAAAGGTACTGGCTGGTAAATCAGCAAGCGCCTCCCCAAGATTGACTTCGCTGTCAGAAGGCATAAGCGGAAATTCCGGGACGGCCGACACAGAAGCTATGCTTCAACTGGTGCACCTATATTTTACTGCGCCCCGGAAAGACCCTGAGCTTTTTCAATCTTTTATCGCACGGCAGCAGGGTATGATTCAAAACATGCTCAGCGATCCAAGGACGATCTTCCAGGATTCAGTGAGTCGGCTTATGTATAACGGGCACATTCGTGCTCCTCGCTTCCCAAGGCCAAAAGATTTTGATAACGTCTCCATGGATCGCGTCTTTGAAATTTACAAAGAACGTTTTGGCAATGCGCGTGGGTGGACTTTCTTCCTCGTCGGCAGCTTTGAAATGAATGCCATGAAATCTCTGGTTGCCACGTATCTCGGATCGCTTCCTTCGGCCGGCGCATCACCATCCTTCAAGGACTTGGGTATTCGGCCCATCCAAGGTGTGGTGAAGAAGGAAATCAAGAAAGGCCAGGAACCACAAAGCCTCATCTCAATTGCCTTCACCGGCGAAACACCTTTTGTCGGCGAAGAGCAATTGAAACTTCAGGCACTCATTGATCTGATTGACATTAAACTCACCGAAACATTGCGCGAAGAACTGAGTGGTGCCTATACGGCGCAGATAAACGGAAGCATGACCAAAAACCCCTACAATAGCTATTCGATCAATTTGGCCATTCCTTGTGGTCCGGAAAATGTGGACAAACTCATAAAGGCAGCTTTTGGTGAGATCCAGAAGATCAAAGACTACGGGCCAAAACCGGAAGACCTGAAGAAAGTAAAGGAAGCATTTTCCAAGCAGCACCAGGAGAACCTGAAGGATAACAATTACTGGGTAAACATCATGCAGCGGAGCGTGGAACTAGGAAGCTCACCCTCCAATGTTCTCACCGTGGAGAAGCGACTGAATGACATCACGACCAAGGAACTTCAGGACAGGGCCAGAAAGTACTTCAATATGAACAACTACTTCCAGGCTGTGTTATTCCCTGAAAAATAGACTCAATATTCAGCGTTCGCCGTGACGAAATGCACCTCTTGACATTGTAAGCTTAAGATCACATGAAGTATTTCCTTTTTTCAGTAGTTCTATTATTGGGCGCAGCCTGCGGCTCAGACAAAACAAATCTCCCGCTTGCTAAAGGCGCAGTCGGTGACTTATACGTTGTCATAGATTCCGCCCAACGAAAGGGTCAAATTGGATTGCTCCTGGATTCCATCCTTGGCGCTGAGATGCCCGGTCTGCCGAGAAGCGAATCAATCTTTAACCTTCACTGGGTAGATGCTCGTCGGCTCAACTACATTCTCAAAGAACGCCGAAACATAATCTACGTGATGACGCTTGACCGCGGAACGCCAGGCGCTTCTATAGTTCGTCGTCTGTTTACGCCGGAATCCATCTCGCAAATCCAGGCGAATGAAGATCAATTCATGTCAACAGCCTCAGATGTCTTTGCGCGCAACCAGAACGTGATGTACCTTTTTGGAAAGAACGAGAAAACATTGGCAACCAATCTGCGGACCAAGGGCGATCTGCTCGTCTCCTTCTTCAATCAACAGGAGCGGCAACAACTTAACAAATCACTCTTTAAGGCAGGCCAGATGAAAGGCATAAGTGATATACTGGTCAAAGAATTTAATTGTACGATCAAGGTTCCCTTTGGCTACAAGCTGGCTGACAAGTCAAGCGATTTTCTCTGGGCGAGGCAAATCAATCCCAGAGATGACAAAGATATTTTTGTTGCCCGGAAGCCTTACACGTCTCAGGAAGACTTCACCCGCGAAAACTTAATCAAGTTTCGCGACCAGGTATGCCGGAAGTATCTGTTTGGTGATCCCGATAATTCCGAATCTTACCTGAAGACCGAAACAACCATCCCCTTCATTCCAGTTACCGCTGACACAATAAATTTTAATGGTCACTTTGCCGTACAACTACGTGGCCTTTGGAGAACGAACACGCCAGGGCTTGGCGGCCCCTTTCTGGGTTATGCACTTGTTGACGAGGCCGCACAACAGTTTTACTATGTTGAAGGCTTTACGATTAGCCCTTCCCGTGATCAGCGCGAAATAATGCGCGAACTCGAGACTATCCTTTATACGTTCAAGACCAGTCAAGATTTACCTTCGGCGAAAGAACCGGTGAAGTAATCACCCACATTTTACATTCGTTCTTGCCCTGGTGACTGGGCGGATCCTGGTCAAATTCAGGCAAAACCATGTTGTTTAGGATGAATCCACTAACTTAGCTGGCTTATTTATCCTACACAAATGTCTATCAAGATCAGAAAACAAGACGCGCTCAATTACCACATGAATGGGCAGCCCGGCAAGATTGAGGTCGTGCCTACCAAAGTTCTCACCTCCCAGCTCGATTTGGCCCTTGCCTATTCCCCCGGTGTTGCTGAGCCGTGCAAGGAAATCGCCATCAATAAAGAAGACGTCTACAAATACACAGCAAAAGGGAACCTGGTTGCGGTGATCAGTAACGGCACAGCCGTGCTCGGCCTGGGTAACATTGGTCCAGACGCCGCAAAGCCGGTGATGGAAGGAAAGGCTGTGCTTTTCAAGAAATATGCAGGCATCGACAGTTTTGACATTGAAATTGCCGAGAATGACCCCGACGAGTTCATCAAGATCGTAAGATCGCTTGAACCAACTTTCGGCGCGATCAACCTAGAAGACATAAAGGCTCCGGAATGTTTCAAAATCGAGAAAGCGCTCCGGGAGCAGATGAACATTCCAGTGATGCACGACGACCAGCATGGTACAGCCATTATCTCAAGCGCTGCATTACTTAACGGTCTCGAACTGGTAGGCAAAGAAATTGGCGACATTGTCATGGTGGTCAATGGTGCCGGAGCTGCAGCCGTATCGTGTACGCGGCTATACTTTGCCTTGGGGCTGAAGCGCGAAAACGTGATCATGTGCGACAGTAAGGGAGTCATTCGTGAAGACCGAAAAGACCTGGATGAAATCAAGGCTGAATTTGCCACCCAGCGAAAACTTTCTACACTTCAAGAAGCCATAAAAGGTGCCGATGTGTTTGTTGGTCTTTCCAAGGCAGATATTCTTACTCAGGCAGACATACTCGCCATGGCGAAAGACCCAATCGTCTTTGCCCTTGCTAACCCTGATCCCGAGATCGCTTACGACCTGGCCCGGAAGACGCGGCCTGATTTGATCATGGCTACGGGCCGTTCTGATCATCCTAATCAGGTCAATAACGTGCTCGGCTTCCCCTATATTTTCCGTGGAGCGCTTGATGTACGCGCGAAGGAAATAAATGAAGAGATGAAACTGGCGGCCGTCTACGCGCTCGCCACCCTTGCCAAAGAGCCTGTGCCGGAAAGTGTCATGCTGGCTTATAATTCTGAAAAAATTGAATTTGGACGAGAGTACCTCATTCCAAAACCAATGGATACACGGCTAATCACCACCATAGCGCCAGCAGTGGCCAAAGCCGCAATGGCATCCGGAATCGCCACACATCCCATCAGCGATTGGACACTATATCACCAACAATTACTGAAGCGAATCGGAATTGATCGGAAACTGATCAACAACCTGATTGCCCGCGCAAAAAAATCACCGAAGCGAGTGGTCTTTGCCGAGGCTGAGAGCCCCAAGATCCTCAAGGCCGCCCAGATTGTTCAAGACGAGGAAATTGCCCTGCCCATCCTGTTGGGAAACCGGCAAATTATTGAGCGCATGATCAAAGAACATAAACTTGAGTTGGATCGCTGCACTATTGTTGATCCTCGCGAAGAGCAGGAACGAGATGAGCGATATGCCCAAGCCTACTATGAGAAACGTCAGCGCAAAGGAGTAAATCTGATTGACGCTCATCGTGCGGTGCGTGACCGAAATGTGTTTGGCGCCATGATGGTGGATTTTGGAGAGGCTGATGCGCTCATCTCAGGGCTCACGAGAGATTATTCAAAGACCATTCTCCCTTCTCTTCAAATTATCGGGATGCGTCCCGGCGTCAAACGGGTAGCTGGAATGTACATCGTGCTGCATAAGAACGGCACATATTTCTTTGCGGATTGTACGGTGAACGTGAATCCGACAGCTGAAGAAATAGTTGACATCATCGGCGTAACGGCTCGGGGCGCACGCTTCTTCGAAACGGAACCAAGAGTAGCGGTGCTTTCCTATTCCAATTTTGGATCAAGCAAAGGAGAAGTCCCCGACAAAACACGCGAGGCAGTCCGACTTGCTAAGATAAAGTACCCTACACTCGTGATTGATGGAGAGATCCAGGCCAATGTTGCGTTGAATACGGAACTGCAGCAGGAACTCTATCCGTTTAGTGCATTGTCGAAGGACGGCGCAAACACGCTCGTGTTTCCAAACCTGTCATCAGCAAATATTGCGTACAAGTTGCTCATGGAAATTGGCGGCGCCGAAACGATCGGGCCGGTTTTGCTCGGCATGAAGAAGCCTGTTCACATTCTTCAGGTGGGAAGCTCCGTTCGTGAAATTGTAAACATGACAGCCATCGCTGTTGTAGATGCCCAGGTCCAGGAGGAGATTGCTTTAGCTACCGAAAAGAAATAAGGCAGTCCCGTTTGGGTTACACTTCCAGATGAAAAGACCATGATCGCATACCTTCGCGGAAAGCTCGTACACAAAGAACCTACACATGTTGTAATTGACGTCGGTGGTATAGGCTACCAGGCTTCGATATCTTTTAATACATTTTCCGACATCAAAGACAAGGAAGACGTTCGGCTGGCAACCTACCTCCACGTGCGGGAGGATGCTCACCTGCTATTCGGATTCTCTACGGATGCGGAAAAGTCTATGTTCCTGAACCTGATCTCTGTCAACGGTGTGGGGCCAAACACGGCCATGGTCATGCTCTCCTCGCTGCCCCCTGCCGAGCTCAAGGCAGCCATCCTCCGGGAAGATGCCGCCACCCTCCAGGCAGTCAAGGGAATCGGAGGAAAAACCGCGCAAAGGCTCATTCTGGAACTCAGGGACAAGCTCAGAAGAAGCCCTGCCGAAGGAGGGTCAATTTTACCCGGTGGAACAGGCAATACACAACGCCAGGAAGCGTTAACAGCACTAATGACCCTGGGAATAACCCGGACAGCTGCCGAGAGTAGCATTGACGCTGTTTTAAGAAAATCAGGAAATACAATTAGTTTAGAAGACTTGGTCAAACAAGCACTTAAAAACGCTTAGAAGTACGTTTGGACTACCTAACCCGGACAACGCAGTTCACCCTCGGACTGGGGACGATATTACTATCGTTCCTGCTGCCCACTCTTGCTGACGCGCAGATTCAGGAAAAAGACACTACCCGCCAGGATTCCGCAACATATCGCCCCCTCTACCAACCGAGCTTTCGTCCACAAGACCGGTATGGTGATCCCTTCTCCAACTTCACGACACAATCGCCCTTCTTCCTGAAGGACCCAAAGAACCTTTCCATCGAAGTGTTACCGGACACGGGAAGGACCTATACCATTTACGAACGGTTTGGTCCCGTGAACTATCGGTCTCCTACGTACATGACCTTCGACGAGATCAACAATTACCAAAATCAGTCGATCCTTAAGGGATACTGGAAAAGTCGCAGTCAGGCCATGGACGGGGAAAGTGCCGTGAGCAGCCGTAACCTATTGCCTAAACTATATACGAGTCCGTTGATGGACCGGATTTTTGGCGGAAGTTATGTTGAATTGATTCCACGCGGATTCGTAACACTGGACTTCGGTGCGCAATGGCAGGAGATCAAAAATCCTGCTATCCCAATACGCCAGCAAACTAACGGTGGATTCGAATTTGATCAGCAGATAAACCTGGCTGTTACTGGAAAAGTGGGCGAAAAACTTAAAATCACTACGAACTTCGATAACAACAACTCGTTCGATTTTCAGAATCAGATGAAGGTTGAATACACCGGGTTCAAGGAAGACATCCTTAAGAAACTCGAAATTGGAAACGTAAGTCTGCCGCTCAACAACAGTCTGATTTCCGGGGCACAAAACCTTTTTG
>JAYVBH010000003.1:0-48530 GCA_043750575.1 Cyclobacteriaceae bacterium | reverse complement strand
TAAACTGGATCAACTTCTTCCCAACAACTGGACTCCGACCAGCGTCTAAATAAGATATTTTCACGACATTAAGCACCTGTACTTCACCGGACGCTTACTCTTGTTCAGCATGGACACTTTTATTCCAGTTAAGACTTTGAACCTTGAACTGTGAACCTTCTCATCCTTTGCCAATCTTCTCTGAGGCATCATCTTGCCTTCGGTTGGTGGGGACTTGCAGTTACTTGCAGTCCCCAACTAGCGCGCGTCTTCGTCTCTGGGTTCTGGCGCCCCTATAGCGCGCATGTCCTCATTGAACCCTCTGGCGTGGCGTCGTGCCTTCGGTGAACCTTCGGCAGACAGGTCCTGTGACGCGTGCCCAGCCAGTCTTTCATACGAAGCATTGATGGCACCACCTGTCAATTGAAAAATTCCTTAAGCCAGGTAATTCAATTCACATATCCAGAAACAGTGCTATCCAAACTTCGCTACCAAATTTAGACCGGTCAGTACATTAACCGCGGCGCGAAGTGAACACAAAGAAAAACGGGAATACCATCAACGGCAGACTTTCAACTTTCAACTTTCAACCTTCGACTTTCCGCCTGGTTCAAGTTTTGGATCAGAATAAATGTAAGGAAAATTTCAAATCGCCAACATGCTGCCTAACATCTCCCAAGCCTAGACGAGTGCAGGAGGATACCAGATCCATACCAGAGCTTGTCATATGCATACCAGACAAATACCAGTTGTTACCAGATGTTTACCATATCCATACCGTAGCCTTACCAGTTAAATCACGATAAAATGCCCTTCTGGCCTCGCCAGTGGCCTTCACCTCCCCAAAAACAGCGAATTCGACCTCAATGGACATGTGTCCGTAAACGTACAAGCGGGGAGAAGAAGGGAGAAGTGAGGAGAGTGAGGGGGGATCGGGCAAAACAGGATACTCCCTATAGCGCGCGCTTGTCCTCATGAAACCCTCTGACGCGGCGTTATGCCTTCGGCAGACAGGTCCTGTGACGCGTGCCCAACCAGTCTTTCATACGAAGCATTGATTGCACCACCTGTCAATTGAAAAAATGTTCACCAACTCACTCCCCTTTTACATTTTGCATTCAATATTTTGCATTTTTCATTCAAAAGGCAATAGCCAGTAGCATCAACTCAAACCCTCAATAAATAGACGGTGAGTTGTTGGTGACCCCGAAACGGGAACACCAGCAACGGCAGGGTTCTCATTCGTTCGATGTAGTTACCGGTTTGCCGAATTTCAGGTTGGCGAGTTCGCGGCCCACACGACGGACCCCTTCCAGGATGCGGCGCGACTGGACGGCGGAGGGCTTCTTGATGCCGTTAATGTATTGGGCCAGGAGGCTTTGGTGCATGCCGATGCGGGCGCTGAGCGCGCTGGCGTTGATCACATCATAGAATTCAAAAAAGCTCCGCAAATCAGGGCGCAGGTAAATGTCTTCTTCCGTGAAGGCAAGCCCACGCCGCCGAAAGGCCAGGTTCACGGCGTCAAGAATATTCTTTCTCAGCATGGGTAAACTGTTGCCTTGCGTAGCAATAAATGTATCGTCCACTTTCACGTGTGCACTGTAACCGCGCTTTTCTTTGATCACGGTAAGATTCAGGTTTGGCTTTTTCATCGCTTATTGGTTTCAATCCCGGCCTGTTTGACCCCGATACAAGATCGGGGGGCGTGCATCAGTCCCTTTCTTCACCTCTGGGCACCACGAGTTGATGCGTGCCTCAAAATGACGTGACTCCCGGACTGCCGAGCTTCAAACCATCCGTTCCTTCTCAGGATCCGAAATAGTTCGCCGTACTTCACGGGTCAGTAAAGGTAATATATTTATTACTTCCTTGCCAGCGCCCAGGGGGTCTCTTACCGATTATGGCCGAGGTTCATTTCATCAGACAATGATAGCGCCCAGTTGCCGGATGGTCGCGTTGGATACCTGAAGGTTTTCCTGATGATTTTTGGGGGAGAGTGGAGATCTATATGTTATAGAATAGCCAAGTCAGTACATTAACCGCGTAGGCAAAGACGAGAATGAAACGCAAAGAAAACGGGAATACCAACACCGACAGACTTTCAACCTTCGACTTTCAACTCAACAACGCGACATGATCCCATGGTACGCGGTGAGTTGTTGGTGACCCCGAAACGGGAACACCAACGGCAGTGATAAAAAAGTGTTTACCAACTCACTCCCCCTTTACATTTTTCATTCAATATTTTGCATTTTTCATTCAAATGATAATAGCCAGTAGCATCAACGCAAACCCTCAATAAATAAGCGGTGAGTTGTTGGTGACCCCGAAACGGGAACACCAACGCCTCAGATCACGCCAATTGTTCGTTCGTTTGGTCTGGAAAACAGGATTTTGGGAACAGCGATAGCATTATATTTTTGCCTGATGACTACAAGAGCTACTACATCAGGAACAACAGGTTTTATAGCTTCAAAAATTCATTTTCTAAAAGGAGAAAGGGTTCTTTTTGATTTTGATTTGGCCATATTGTACGGCGTGGAATTGAGGGTTCTTAATCAAGCCGTGCGAAGGAATTTGCGTCGATTTCCGAAGGACTTCATGCTTAAATTGTCCATGAGCGAATGGTCCGCTCTAAGATCACAAATTGTGATCTTAGAAAAGGGAAGGGGCAAATACTCAAAGTATCCACCCTTGGCTTTTACTGAGCAAGGTGTCGCTATGCTATCCAGTGTGCTCACGAGCAATCGTGCAATTGATGTCAACATTGTGATCATGCGTACTTTTGTTGCATTGCGTAAATGGATGGAATCAAATAACGAGCTGGCAGCAAAGATCAAGCAGCTTGAGGGTAAGTATGATTCGCAATTCAAAATCGTATTTGATGCAATACGGCAGTTAATTCGCCAAGAAAAAGAATTGAGACCCATCGGGTTCAGGGTCAATCCAAAGCCTGAGTAGGAATCGTTTGCCGCGCGACTAACACGCACGCCCGGCCGTAGTTGTTGGTGACCCCGAAACAGGAACGCCAACGGCAGTGATAAAAAAGTGTTCACCAACTCACTCCCCCTTTACATTTTGCATTCGATATTTTACATTTTTCATTCAAATGGTAATAGCCTGTAGCATCAACGCAAACCCTCAATAAATTAGGTGGTAAGTTGTTCGTGGCCCCGAAACGGAAACACCAACAACGGCAGGGGTTCGGTTCAACTCAAAACAATTCCGTACATTCGAATGATGACTCCAACACGAGCCTTTTGCTTTTTTCTTATGGGATGCGTATCCCTGGGCGGGTGTGAATTGAGCAGTGGAAAGAAGAAGAAGCAGGACAAGGCAGATAACGTGGTGCGCACGTACGACAAGCAAAAACAACTGGTGAGCGAAGTGCCGATAAAAGACAAGAAACGCCACGGGCTTGCGAAAACCTACTATGCCAACGGCAAGCTGAACGTGGAGATGCCATACGTTGAGGATCAGCGGGAAGGGACCTCGAAAAAGTACTATGAGAGTGGGTTGTTGTATCAGGAAACGGACTATAAAGACGACCAGACCCATGGGGTGCAGAGGAAATACGAAGAGAAGGGGTTGATGTCGGAGGCACGGTATGAGGAGGGGAACCCGTGCACAGGGTTGGTGGAATACAACAATGGAAAGGAGCGCACAGACTACCCGACGCTCGTCATCCGCCCCATCGACCGCATACAACTCGATGGCACTTATACCATTTTACTATCGGTGACCGAGGGTGCGGCTTCGGTGAAGTATTATGAAGGTCAACTGACTAAATCGGGATGCATGCATTTCGGCCTGATTCCGCTACCCAGCGGCGACAAGAAGAGCACAGGTATGCTGCAGTTTCAGTTGAGGCCAGGGCAGTTTTTGATGCAGGAATTGAATTTCATTGCGGCTGTGACGACCCGCAAGGGAAATACCTACCTCACCCAGAAGACCTTTCCCCTTTCAATTGAGAATTAGTTGATCATCTGCTTGCGCCGCCGCAGTTCGTAATCTCCGGGCGCAAACTGCAAACCGCGGTCCAGGATGGCGCGGGCTTTGGACTTTTGCCCCTTCTTGAAGTAGTAGGAACTCGCCGCGGAATACGCCGCGCCAATCCCTGACTTCGGGACGTCAAGGTCTTTGTTTGCCGCATACAGCGCCTCGAAGCGTGCCTGGTAATTTTCTCCCTGAGCGGCAAGGCCTTCACGCATTGATTCTTCGAAGCCCATCAAGTAGCTTTTTGCCAACATGGACTGGAAGTTGTTATTTTCTTTCAGCGTGGGCACACGCTTCTGGTAATATTCCAGCGTATCCACAATCGGGCGGGATTCCGTGTCGTTGCGCATAGAGTTGTTCAGCGCGGTGAGGAAGATGGCACCCAGCTCGGCGTTGTTGGGCTGATACTCCAGGGCCTTGCCAAAATAATTCTTGGCGACAGAGTAGGAGCCTTTGTTATAGTATTGGCGGCCGATTTCGAAATAATAGTAATAGGCAATATCGTTTTTCAATTCGGGATCTGTGATGGCACCGACGATGGTCTGGAAACACTGCTGGTACAGTGTCTTGTTGTTGTCGCGGGTGAGCACGGTTTCGGTGAGCATGGCAAATTCACCTTTGATCATCTCGGAGGTGATGCCCTGTTTGGAGAACTGTGCTGCCCGGCCTATGAGGGCTGCCCGGTCGAGCGGCTTGGGCCGCTGGGTCGCCAGCGATTGGACCACGAGACTCATCATCATATAGGTCACACGCTGGGAAGGATAGAACAGATAGGCCTTGTCCGTCTGTTTCAGGGCCATGGTCAGGTCTTGTTTGTCGGCATAGTACAGCGCATCATTCATGTAGTGAATGCCCACCAACTGCGGGAGGTTGATTTTCTCGTTTTGGAAAAAGTATTTGTTGAAGAGTTCTTCAGTATCCATGGTTTCCACTTCGGCGTTGCCGATGAGCTTCTGGGTCTTGAGATTGTCGACAAAGTTTTGTTTGTATCGGTTGTCAAACGTCAGATACCCAAATACCGGCGCCGTGGTCTCGACGAGGATGTTGTTCTGGTTGGGATAGGCAATGAGGAATACGTGTGTGGGTTTTTCCTGGATGGCGTACGGGATATTCAGCTTTTCAAAGACCAGCGCATAGAGGGCCGTGGCCGTCACGCAGTTGTAGTTCCCGTTTTGGAAGATTTCAGGGAACCGGTTGATGAGTTCGTACTTCTTGAGGAAGTTGGAGTGGACCTGGTCGTAAACCGTTTTGACGTACTTCTCGGGTTTCTTCTTCGAAGTGACTTCCGGTGCCAGCCGATTGGCGATCTGGTTGATGCGTTCCACGGCATTACCGCGTATCGTGGTCGGGTCTGGGTCGGTGGACAGGAAGAGGTCTAGCAGGGCGGTCTGGTTTTTCTCTTTGAACCAGCTCCGGAAAGCCTGGCGTTCAACGGGTGAGCGGTAGTCCAGATCCTTGAATCGCACCAGCGAATCCTGAGCCATGGTCAGGGAAGAGATGAGCAGGAAGCAAGGAATGAGACGCATATGAATTGGATTACCGAAAATAGGGGAAAGTTGGGAAATAGTGACGGGCGAAAAGGAATATACGCCACCCAATGCCGGCCAGTCGCCGGGTATTGGTTTCCCATTGGTTTCCCATTCATCGCCCAATCGTTTCCCATCACTTGGCCGAAAGTCCGTGCTGAGAAGCGAAGCACTATTCCTTTACCCTTACCCGTCATTCCGAGCGCAGCGAGGAATCCCTATTGAGGACCTGTTGGCTGCTCGCTCTGGCTATCCTCCTGTTATGCTCTTCTTATCCTCCTGCTATGCTCCTGCTACGCTACTGCTATGCTCCTGCTACGCTCCTGCTATCCTCCTGTTATGCTCCTGCTATCCTCCTGTTATGCTCTGACTATTCTAAAGGGAAACGGACGTGGACAAATGTGGACAAAACTGGACAACGGAGGACAGAAGTGGACAGAACTGGACAGAAGTGGACAACGTCCTTTTCAGGTGTTTCATATTTGACCCAAGCATGGCGCAACGGCAAGGGCGACCATGTGAAACCATCCCCGGCCTCACCCCGGACTTGTTCCGGGGGTGCTAGGGTAAAAACAGAAAAAGTTATGAGTACTAAAACAAAGCAGACAGAACTCAGCGGCTTACTGGGTGAGACCGTTTCGGTTCGCAAGGTGCGAGGCAGAGTGGTTATATCGAACCATCGCCCCAGACCAAAGACGAAGGTGTCGCCAGCTCGGGCAGCCATTTTGGGAAAATTTCGGGAAGCGGTGCAGTATGCCAAACAGCAGATGGGACTGCCAGCCTCCAGGGAGTTGTACAAAACGGGGATCACAAGCAAGTTGCGCTCGGCCTATGTTGTGGCCCTGGGTGATTGTCTGGCTGCACCGAAAGTGCACTTCATCGAGACCATCGATTATCGTGGAAATGTCGGTGACACCATTGCCGTGAAAGCCACCGATGACTTCAGGGTAACGGGTATCAAGATTGTGATCACCGCCGGCGACGGTACGGTGATCGAAGAGGGTGAAGCCGGACCGGATCTTCTAAGGATCAACATCTGGAATTACCAGGCAACGGTGGCCAATCCATCATTGCCCGGCACCACGATCAAGGCTTTTGCTTTCGACCGTCCAGGGAATAAGGCCATGCTGGAACGTGTGCTGTAACACCGGGCAATAGGTTTTAGGTGTTAGGCGTTGGCGGATACGGCTAATGCCTAGTGGTGGGAACTGGGTACTGGGAACTGGGAGGGGCTCCCAAGCGATGCATTCCTACCCCTTTAGCAAATTGTCATTCCGAGCGCAGCGAGGAATCCAGAGCGGGGAAGCTCGGCCGCTCCTCATCATATGGTCATGATTTCCGTCAGCGTCGTTTGCGATGGCGTACTCCTCAAATTCGGATTTTTACGTCCGTGTCAGCTTTGAATACGTTTCGGATACCCTTGCCAAATGGTAGTAAAAGTACTACCTTTGAGCATGCCAAAGCGCCCCGATTGGGAAGTCGATGAAGTACTCAGAATTTCATCGATTCATCAAGCGCAGCAAAAGCGGATGGAGATATATTGGCGCAGAAGAAAGCCACTATATCTATGAAAAAGAGGGTCGCAGGTATCCAGTTCCGTTTCACGGGGCAAGGGAAATAGGCGAAGGGTTAAGAAAGAAGATTATGAAGGATATGGGGTTGTAAAAACCTCACGCCACAAAAGTCGGAAACTGGAAATAAGAAAATGAGAACTATTCGTGCGATTTTGTCAAAAGGTCCCGATGATTTCGGTGCCTGGTTGGAGGATCTTAAGGGTGTTTACGGTGCAGGGGATACACCCAATGAAGCATTGGATAGCTTGAAGGAGGCTATGGCCTTGTATGTGAAGCACAATGCGGATGCACCTGCATGGTTAAAGAATGGCGCGTATAGAATGAGATACAAGTTTGATGCTGAAAGTATTCTGAATTACTATAAAGGCATCTTCACAAACGCTGCGCTGGAGAGAATTACCGGGATAAACCAAAAACAGATTCAACATTATGCTTCCGGTATCAAAAAGCCGCGCCCTGAACAGCTGAAAAAAATAGAGACTGCATTTAAGAAGCTGGGAACTGAACTCGCTTCGGTAGAGTTGTGATTTCACCATGTGCGCGCCATAGCGATAAAGGTGGAGGATGGGTTAGCAGTGGAACCAATTTTTATGCGATTTAGTTAATTCCTATATTCGTTACCAGTATGATTCCAACCAGAAAAAGGGGCCAAATTCAGAAGTTTCAAAATGGTCAGATTGACTTAGAGGCCAATCTTGCTATTGAAATAGCGAAAACTGGTACTGAACAAATAAAGAAACGGAGAAAGGCGGGATTATCCGTTTTCTTTCTCAAGGACGGCCGAATTGTGGAGCAAAAGCCTGACAAATCTGAAGTCAAGGGAAAAGCAATCGCCGCAAAATGGATAACTCTTGAAAAAAGCAAACGCAAGCTCATTCTTAAATGAGCAGCAGGCTGAGGGTAATTGCAGGCCCTAATGGTGCTGGTAAGTCATCCGTATTTGAAAAAGTAAAAGGTTACAAGGAAAGGGGCAAGGTTATTTCTACCGGCCCCTTTGTTAATTCCGACCAAATTGAAAAGACATTTCGTGAGCAGGGATTCATTCGACTCTCTGACTATGGCATTCAGTCATTTGAACAGACAATCGTTGATGACTATCTCCGGATTTCAACGTTGAAACCTCCGTATGAGCCTGGTATTGTTAAGAAGGCAATCATCGTGGACAAAGATTGTTTTAGATTAAAAGAAGAGGGTTCGTCCCCTTATCTGGGAATGGTGGTCTCTGATCTCATCAGAGAGGAACTGCTTAAGAATGGGACCTCCTTTACAATGGAAACAGTATTTTCTCACAATGACAAGGTGAAATTCATGGAGCGGGCCAGAGAAAGTGGATACAAGGTCTACTTGTATTTTGTCTCAACCGAAAGCCCGGAAATCAATATTAAACGTGTTGAAGGAAGAGTCGCGGCAGGAGGTCATGATGTTCCTACCAAAAAAATTGTTGAGAGATATGAGCGTACGATGATGAATCTTCGCCCGGCCTTGAAGATTGCTTATCGGGCTTATCTATTCGATAACTCTGGATCGCAAACTATTCAGATTGGTGAAAGGTTTACAGATGGTACTATCTATTTGGAAGAGAAAGTGCCAAACTGGATATTGAAGTATCTGCAAACTGAATAATCAATCATGCGCTCGCTCCTTATCCCTCTTCTTTTCTTCCTCGCCCTCGGCTGCACACAACCCAACCCCCAAATTCCTACCGGCATCTGGCGTGGGGCGATCACCATCCAGGGACGGGAGCTGCCGTTCAACTTCGACATCGAACAAGCATCCGGTAAGTATATCGCACACATTCACAATGCGGAGGAAAGAATTCTGCTCGATGACATAACGGTAAAGGGGGACTCTATCCTCATGACGCTCCATACGTTTGATGCAACGTTCAAGGCCAGGGTAAAAGGCGATAGCCTTGTCGGCCGGTTTGTTATCAATTACACAGCAGGGTATAGCCTTCCGTTCGCAGCGGCATACGGACAGGCATATCGCTTCGCCGTTAGCGATACGTTGGCAAAGGTCACCGACTTCTCGGGGAAGTATGACGTTCAGTTTTTCAATGAGAACAGCACACCCAAGGCCATGGGAGTGATCAAACAAAAAGGAAACCAGGCCACGGCCACCTTCCTGACGCCTACCGGTGACTTGCGATACATCGAGGGAAATGTGGTGAACGACACCTTGTGGCTGAGCGCCTTCGACGGCAACCACATATTCATTTTCAATGCTGCCAAATCCGGCGACAGTACCATCGTGGGCAGGCAATGGCTGGGCCGTGCGCGCAACCGAAAGTGGGACGGTAAACTCAATCCCAATGCCCGGCCTCCAGAATCGGAATCGCTCACGTACCTGAAGCCAGGGTATGAGAAAATTGATTTTGCGTTTCCGAATGTGGACAGCGTGATGATCCGATCGGACGATGAGCGGTTCAAGAATAAAGTCGTCATCCTTCAGATTCTTGGCAGCTGGTGCCCGAATTGTCTGGATGAAACCCGATTCCTGGTCGACTGGTATAAAGAGAATCATGACCGCGGTGTGGAGATTGTCGGACTGGCATACGAGCAAAAAGAGGAATTTGGGTATGCCAGTAAGCGGGTAAAGAAAATGAAAGAGAAATTGGGGATGCCGTACGAGGTGCTTGTCGCGGGCAGCAGTGACAACCAAAAGGCGGCGGCCACACTACCGGCACTGAATCAAGTCATCGCTTTCCCGACAACTATCTTTATTGGTAGGGATGGCAAGGTGAAGCACATTCACACTGGGTTCGCGGGGCCGGGAACGGGGGAATATTATGAGGAGATGAAGGAGAGGTTTAATGAGACGGTTAATGAATTGCTTTCAGTGAAAGAGAACGAGAGGTAATTAACCGCGAAGACGCGAAGGCGCGAAGGAAAGGCAAGTTAAGAAAGGCTGACGCGAGATAATTAAACGCAAAGGCGCGAAGGAAAGGCAAGTTAGAAGGCTGACGCGAGATGATTAAACGCAAAGGCGCGAAGGCAAGGTACTGGAAGGATGAGCGAAGGGTCAGCCTGGTGGTGAAAGAAATTATTAACCACTAAGGCAAGAAGGAAAGGCATAAAATTCTTTGCGCCTTTGCGCCTTCGCGGTTAAATGCATTTTATTCCGTTAGTAGCAACAACAACGCCTTATCCTTCTTCCCATTCACATAAAACTGCATCTCTGAATACCCATCCCTTCGCTCGATGGCGAAGATGCGGGCGGGCCGGGTGAGGAGCTTTTGTTGTTCGCCATGCTGGATGGTAAGGTAGACCTCGATGGATTCGGGCCCGATCTCTACTTTGTCCATGACGATGGTTGTCATGCTGGTCGTTGGCTTGCAGGCTATCCCAACCACATAATTGATGACAAAGTCTGGGTCACCGTCTGCAGCGGTTAAAGCAAATTTGCCTTTCATTTCTTCAAGACTTGAGAAAATAAAGTAATTGACTGAATCTGGAAGGTCCAGTTTATTGCTCGGCGAAAAGCCTTCGAGGGGGCTGAATGCGAGCAGTGAAGTGGCGGGGGTTGTGGCCAGGATGCTGCTGTCCATGGCCACTGAGTCGGCAGTACTTTGAGAAGTTTCGGTTTTCTTTGTGGAGCAGTTTATGAGACTGATCGTAATGAGAAAGAAGTAAATGGTATTTTTCATTTGAATCATTGTTTTCTTTTTGTTTTCCTGCCGGTGGCGAGTTTGGTACGTGTCTCCCGCACCGCAATTCTTGGGAGCGTTCCCTCATTCAAATCTACATACTTTTTGACTTCCGCTGCATGATACACGATACCGCAACGAAGCACCCAGGAAATGGCTTTGGTGATGACCACTTCCTTTTCTCCTTTCAGACGGTCCATGATTTTGAATGCCTCTTTCATGAGCCTGGGATCATAGACTTTTCGAAGGGGCGTGCAGAAAAGAACGAGGGATGCCCGTCGCTTGTTGATGTTTGGACTGCGGGATAAGTCGTTCAGGGATTTCTTCCAGGTTGTCCATTGCCGGGGAAGCTCGGCCGTGGCATAAGACCCTGTACACAGCGTATCAATTTCGACCCAACCAACGAGGTGGTCTAGCCACTTCATGAAGATGTTGGGATCAAAAGACTGATAATTGGGTTTTGCGCCATTCAGGATGAGTCCGGCCATCAATTTTTCCGTACATGATTTTCCGTGGATCAGGCTGGTGAGGGTAGATGTGAATTCTGTAGGATACCTATTTAGATCAGAGCGCAGCCACGCTTTGGCGATAGCCCGCATGGTGGGCACATTGATCGGGTACCGGGGATGTGTGGTGCCCAGGTAGGCATCGGACGCAGTGTGCTTCGTGGATTTCCCGGAGCGCTCTTTGATTTGGGCCAAAATTGCTTTGTGCTTTGGATGCATGTGGGATGAATGTGCTATTTTGCGGCAAGTAAGAAGTGGGATTTAGTGCATTTCCCGCTGATTAAAATACGCAGATTTTCGCAGATATATTTATCTGCGGTGATCTGCGCGTTTTTCAATCTGCGATATCTGCGGGAACTGTATTTAATACTGCAATAAAAATTACTCATCAATCAAAGGGAATGCTAAACACTATGATAAAAGAAAAACAAGTCCACATTCTTATCGGCTGCGCGGATGCCCGCGACCTCAGCCAGGTACAGTTAGATGCCGTGAGCGTCGTAAGCGAAGAATTTCGTAAGAAGGGAATCGACATCGAGTACCACGTGGTCCGTGCGGCAGGCTCCTTTGTTACGCCTGATGTGGTCATGGATATCAAGCGTACCATTGAGCAGGCCGAACGAAACCTGGTGGGGCGTATGCCCATTCGGTATTTCGTCCACATTCAGACGCACGCTCACCTTACAGAAGATTCAAAGGACGACTACATTAGCCATGTGCATGACCTTCATGTTGTCCCCGGATCCCCGCTGAATTGCGGTATGCTCAATGCGTCTACGGTGGGTGTTGAAATTGAACAGATGATTGTGGAGGAAAGCCCGGTTGTGGATATTGATGGGCAGCTGGTGAAGATCGACAATGACACAAAGATAAAACTGCTGCTCCGTGATCACTATGCATACGACGGCTACCTGGCGGGTGACTGGATTTTCAGCATTGACTTACTCCGCACGCACCCACGTCATCAGCGGACCCTGCTCGAGAAAGCGATTGACGTCGACTCTGAACTTAAGGTGCTTGACATAGACATAACCTGTGGCATTCAGGATTATTCACTCCATTCCCTGATTCGTGTCGATGACGGCGATCCATCCGTTCCTTTTTGGGATGAAGTCCAGAAATATGTTCGTGATCATTCGGTAAATGAGCGCACCAAGCAGTCCTTGCTTATTAACCAAGCGCAGAAACAAAAACCGCTCGCCGGGCTGCTGTGCATGACGGACCCGCGACAATCCTCGCGCAACCATGCCGCGGAATTTTATTTAAAGTTGAAGGGCATTCAGAGTACGGGACAATATATGCCCAATACGGTATTCAACATGACGGGCAGTTCCTTTGACATTCCCAACACGCCCTTTGGGCCGTATGTCATTGCTGGATTTTTCTATTCAGTAAAACACCTTGGCCTTACCGATCAGATGGTAATGGGTTATGACCAGGCGCAGACCGACAGGATATTGAACAAGATCAAGAATGATCCGATTATGAATATGATCGTGAATAAGTTCAAGGTCAATCTTATTGCGGTGAATCATGTGGATGTTTATCATGATTGATGCTGCGAAGCCAGTCTGGGTACATTCCACGTCCGGGACTTTCACCGCGAAGGCGCGAAGGCGCAAAGAAGCGCGGAGGGAATTCTAAATTGTGATTTCTATATAGTTCAACCTTTTGATTGAGAAGATGAATTGCCTCGTTGAGTTTGGTTTCTTCGCGCCTTAGCGCCTTGGCGGTAGATTATCTGCATCGTTAATTCAGTGCGCCAGTGCTTCGAGGCCTCATCCCTGCGGTTTCTTAAAGACTCTTCCTTATGGTGTAGTATTTAATTCCCTCCAGTATCCCCAACATCACACTCGCGGCAATCACCGATGGGATGAAATGCTGATACCCAGGAAATTCAAAACTGAAAAGTTGTTGTAACCCAGGCACAGAGATCACGGCAAAAAGCATCAGCAGTGCAGCCAGCAGAATGAAGATGGCCGCGTAGTTTCTTTCTGTGAATACGGATACAAAACTCCTGGTCTTGGAAAGGTCGGTAAGGATGAGGAATATGTTTCCAATGATCAGGGCGGAGAAGGCAATGGCGCGTACCTCGCCTTCGGTATGCCCCTCTTGCAAGGACATGAAGTAAACAACCAAGACGATTCCTAACAACAGGACCCCGATAAAGACGCTGAATATAATGCGTTTGCTACCGAAAAAGGAGTCGTTGGGATTGCGTGGTTTGCGGTGCATGATTCCCTTTTCGGCCTGCTCAGATTCAAACGCAACGCTGCACACAGGGTCGATGATCAGTTCCATGAAAACAATATGGAGCGGAAGAAGCAATAAGGGCAAGGAAGGCAGGAAGGCAGGTAATAAAGTAAGGCCAATGATGGGAATATGAATAGCCATGATATACGACATGGCTTTTTGGAGGTTGTCGAATATTCTTCTTCCGGACCGAATAGCGCCAACAATCGATGCGAAGTTGTCATCGAGAAGAACAAGGGATGAGGCCTCGCGGGCTACATCCGTGCCTTTATTCCCCATGGCCACTCCGATATGAGCGGCTTTAAGGGCGGGCGCATCGTTGACGCCATCGCCAGTCATGGCTACAATCTCACCGTTGGCCTTGAGGGCCTCTACTATGCGAAGCTTCTGGTCTGGAATGATCCGTGCGAAGATTGACGTATCGCGAATGTTCTTTCTTAGCATTTCATCGCTCATCTGCTGTAGCTCAGATCCGGTAATTATTTTTCCTGCTGCCGGAAGCCCGATTTGCCGGGCGATACTCCTGGCCGTCGTGGGGTAGTCGCCGGTGATCATTATTACATTAACGCCCGCCTGACGGCATTCTTCTATGGCTTTCGGAACCTCCTGCCTGATGGGATCCTCCAGGCCCAGTAAACCCAAAAAACGAAATTCATATCCGGATTGGTGGGTGGGGGCGGGCTGAAGCACCGAAGCGGTAGCCAGACCAAGAACGCGGTACCCTTCTTCTGCAAGTTCATTCACAACTTTTGTGTGTTGTGCTTCCTCTGCTTTGTCTAATCGGCACAATGTAAAGATTGCTTCCGGGGCTCCCTTGGCAGAGACGGCGAGCGACTGATCTCCTAAGCTTTGTGTTACACGTGTCATCGCGAGCAACTCCCGGGTGAGCGGATATTCTTTGATAAGCACACCATGGTCGTCTGCCACTTCCGTCTGCTGGCTGGCGATGTGGATAGCCTGTTCCATCGGATCAATGGATTTGACTTGAGATGCACGGGCGCCGGTATGCAGTACATGGGTGAACGACTCACCCATGGTGAGAAAACCCTTCCGCCGGACAACTTGGATGCCGTCGTAAAGTGCGGCGACCTCCATTTTGTTTTGCGTGATGGTGCCGGTCTTATCACTGCAGAGCACTGTCGCGGAACCCAGGGTCTCGATGGCGGAAGGCTTTCGCGTAAGTACATTCTTTTGAGACAGCCGCCAGGCACCCAAGGCGAGAAAGATGGTGAGTACAACGGGAAATTCTTCCGGGAGAATCGCCATAGCTGCCGCCAGCCCATTAAGTATGGCCTGTATGATGTTGCCCCGTGTGAAATAGAATCCAGCAATTACAATCAGGATGAGCGCAATGCCGGCAATGCCCAGTCTCCGGATCAACGCCTTCATCTCCCGCTGGAGCCGGGTCTCTTCTTGTTCGATAGTGTTCAGCGATACGCCAATTTTTCCAAACTGCGTGTGAATACCTGTTGTATCAACTATTGCAATGCCTTTGCCTTGCACAACCAGTGTGCCGCTGAAGACGGCCGACTTTTCTGCGTCCGTGGTTTTCATCACGGGCACGGATTCCCCGGTGAGGAGGGACTCATCAACACTGAGGCTCACTGCGTCAATTAGTGTGGCGTCTGCGGCAATGCGGTCGCCTTCATGCAAGACCATGGCGTCGCCGGGTACCACTTCCCGTCCGGCGATCCGCACTTCTCGTCCGTCGCGGATGACGAGAACGCGCGGTGATGAGAGATTTTTTAATGCTTCCAGTGCCCGTTCTGTTTTGCGGTATTGATAAAACGTGATGCCGATGATGAGAAAGATCGCAGCCAGAAGCACCACGCCTTCCTGATAGTCGCCCAGGACGATGTATAAACTGCCACATCCCACCAGCAGCAGGAACATGGGTTCTTTGATCACCTCCAGGGCAATGCGCCAAATGGTTTTCGGCTTCGCAGAAGGAAGTTCGTTGAAGCCGGCGGCCTTCAGTTTTTCAGCGGCAGATGAGGCGGAGAGTCCTTGGGTCACAATTGAATTTTTGAAATTTAGTTAAAAACTAAAAGCTAAAAGTGAAAAGTTGACCGATCTGGTTTTTCACTTTTCACTTTTCGTTTTTCACTTTTCACTTTACTGCGCCACCCACCCACCATCCACAGCCAGCGCCTGGCCCGTCACGAACGATGCCTTGTCTGAGCAGAGCCACACGACTGCTTCAGCCACTTCTTCGGGCTGGCCCATGCGCCCGACAGGCTCCATGTCAGCATATTGTTTTTCAACTGCTTTGTCTTTTCCTGTCAGTCGATCGATCATCGCCGTCTTGATTACACCTGGGCAGACAGCATTGATGCGCACGCCCTGCTTGGCATTTTCAAGTGCTGCCGTTTTGGTGAGCCCCACAACGGCATGTTTACTGGCGACATATGCAGGAAGACCGGGAAAACCAACGAGGCCAGCGACTGAGGCACAATTGACGATTGATCCTTTACCTTGTTTGAGCATCGCCGTAATTTCATATTTCATACAGAGCCAGATTCCTTTCAAGTTGACGGCAATGGTCTTATCCCAGTTCTCCTCAGTACATTCTTGCGTAGTCGCCATGGCTCCTTCGATGCCAGCGTTATTGAAAGCGAAGTCGAGTCCGCCGAAACGGGCAATGGCCTTTTCGATCAAGGCGCTGACCTGATCGGTTTTGGAGACATCACATTTCACAAAGATGCCCGTTCCGCCGCATGCGGAGATTTGCTTGATGGTTTCCTGGTCTTTGTCTTCGATCCAGTCGGCCACAACCACGTTGGCTCCATGTTTGGCAAACGCAATGGCGGTGGCTTGCCCGATTCCGAAACTTGCTCCGGTAATGAGGGCGGTTTTTCCTTCAAATGGCTTGTTCATAGGTCATGGATTAGAATCAGAAAGATGATTCCTTAACCATTGTTGACCTATGATGGTAATACCGGTACGAGATGATATTTGTCAGGTCGCCCAAGGCAATTCCCCAAATCAATCAATCACCAAATTGTGTAGTCTCTGTAGGGATCACTACCTGCGATGAGGCAACTCCGGTTGGCAGGGAGTTTAAGTCTTGCCTCATTCGCGACCCGTTTCGGTGGACAAGGCAAATCACCAAATCAATATTAGAGTAGCCCCGGTAGGAATCGAACCTACATCTTCAGAATCGGAATCTGAAATTCTATCCATTGAAATACGGAGCCAAATGGAGTGCAAATATAGATAAATCAGCTTTCCCGGAAAGAGTCAATTCCGGGAATTGACGCGTAGTTCCCCTCCATTGGGACTTAGATCAACTGATCATTGCGATTTTATTTGGACGTGTAGGCCCTGACGAAGGAAGCGCCGAAGTAGGCTATATTTGTTGGTAGCAATAACAGTTTGGGGAGCACAGCAGTAGCATTAGCAAGTGTGTCGGCAGGGTACGAGAATCAACTCGTATTCTCAGACCTTACTGTCACATTTTCCAAAAACCAGATCACTTGCATCCTCGGCAGAAGCGGGTGCGGTAAGTCCACCCTATTGCAGTTGATTAACGGAATGGTTCGCCCAACAACGGGGTCTGTCGCACTCTTTGGAAAGGGGCTGGATTACTTCAACATTGCTCATGAGCGCTTGTCCATCGGGTACGTCGTTCAGCAGACCGGCTTGTTTCCTCACCTTACAATCCGGAAAAACATCATTTTGTTGGGGCAAATCTCTGCCCTCCCTAAAGTCCAAATTGAGCAACGCCTCAATCAGCTGATGGACATGGCTCAGTTGCCTTCTGCCGCGCTTGCCCGTTATCCTCATCAATTGTCGGGCGGCGAGCAGCAACGCGTTGGTATCTGTAGGGCCCTGTTTCTCAACCCGCCGGTTTTACTCATGGACGAGCCGTTTGCTTCCCTGGATGGAACAACGAAGGAGGCGATTTTTTCTTACATAAAGACCTTTCAAGCGAGCGAGCCGCGTACCGTTATATGGGTAACCCACGATTGGGATGAAGCCGAAAGCTTGTGCGACCAGTTTATCCTGCTGGATAAAGGAAATATTTCTGTTCAAGGCCAGCGGGAGGAATTACGATCCCTTCGCGTCACGAATTCGATACGATCATGACAAGAGTCATTGGCTTGATACTTATCCTAGCAATGTCACTGACTGCATTTGGTCAGGGGAAACCGATCCGTGTTGGGGCGAAGCATTTTAACGAAGGATATATCCTCAGCGAAATGCTTGCGCAACTTCTGGAGGATGGTGGATATACGGTGGAACGCAAATTCAACCTCGGGGGAACTGCAGTTGCATTTGAGGCCTTGCGTACCGGGGCGATTGATCTTTACCCGGAGTATACCGGTACGATTGCGCTGGAGATTCTGAAGATGGAAGTCGGTTTATCGACCAGCGAACTGAACAAGGAGCTGATGGGCCGATATAGTCTAAAGACCTCAGCACCTTACGGTTTTCAAAATACCTATGCACTCTTGATGGATTCTGCTGCTGCTGCTTCCCGATCGATTACCACGATCAGTGACCTGGCTCAGCACCCAGACCTGCGCATGGGGCTTAGTTATGAATTCACAAAGCGCAACGACGGTTGGGATAACTTGAAGAAGCACTACCGGCTTCCGTTTGAACCGCTAAGCCTTGAGCATGGACTGGCGTATGAGGCGCTCCGAAACAGTAAGATCGATGTAACCGATGCGTATTCGACGGATGGTGAAATCAGGAAGTACGGCCTGCGCCTGTTGCGGGATGATCTCCGGTTTTTTCCTGAATACGAAGCCGTTACATTTTATCGGGATGCGTTGCCACAAGAGGCAAAGTCTCTTATCGTCAAGTTAGGTGGAGTCATTTCCGAAACTGAAATGCAGCACCTCAATGCCCTGGCCTTATTCGAAAAGGAAAGCCACAAGTCTATTGCGCATGATTTTCTGATAGGCAAAGGTCTGATTGGATCGGCAGCGGCAACCCATAGCACAGGATATGAGTTGTCAGGCAAAATCGCGGAGCATCTCTTGCTCACGCTGGTGGCACTTTTGTGTTCGATTGTCGTCGCCTTGCCTTTAGGAGTATTCATTTATTACAAACCCCGGTTTGCCTATGGCATCGTGTACGCTACCGGTGTTATGCAGACCATTCCCTCCATCGCCTTGCTGGCACTGATGATTCCCCTGGTGGGGATTGGCAAACTGCCGGCCATTATTGCGCTCTTTTTCTATGCACTTCTTCCCATCCTGCGAAATACCATCACAGGGCTGCAAGGCGTGGAGCCGTCGTACAAAAAAGTAGCTGCTGCCATGGGCCTCAGCACCTGGCAGCAACTGAGGCTGATTGAGATTCCATTGGCGAAGCCCATGATTTTGGCAGGGATTCGAACTGCGGCGGTCATCAACGTGGGTACCGCCACACTGGCCGCTTTTATTGGTGCGGGGGGGCTCGGCGACTATATCGTTACCGGGTTGGCGTTGAATAATACGGAACTAATCTTGAGAGGGGCCATTCCGTCAGCGCTATTGGCGATAGGTATGGAACTCTTATTTGAGTTAATCGAACGCGTGATGGTGTTGAAGCATTTGCGACTTTATCAAAAGTAAATCTACGGCGGAGAGAGGATTTACTTAAGCAATCATAAGTTAACTTTTATGCCAAGGAGGACTGCCAGCGGTAATCCAGGACGTATTCCTGACGGACGTCTGGCTACAGCATATACTTCGTTCGTGATGTTGTTCACGGTGCCGATAAAAGTCACCCAACGGCTAGCCTTATAGTTAATAGAAAGGTCGATAATAAAGTTGCTGTTAATTTTCTGGTTTAGCGGAATATCTCCTTGTCCTGGTGCGGTGCGCATTTGGCTCAGGTATTTGGTGCTCAGATTAATCCTGAATATCCTATGCTCTAGGCCGAGGTTGCCGGTTATTTGGTAGTTCGAGAGATAGGGAAATTGATCTCCAACTTGCACAGTACCCCAATCTTCATTTACAGCAGTGAAGGAACTCAGAAATTCGCCTTGGGTGTATGTGTATCCCAGTGTGATTGGAACAGTAAAGGGTACATTGGCTGGCATCCAGTTATAATCGAGCTGCATTTCGAGACCATATGTCCTTGCTTTGCCGGCGTTAAACAAATCTCCGGTTCCTCCGCCCCCTGCAGCAGCAAGGTCGGTCCCCAAGAGGTTTTGATAGTTGTTGTAGAAGACTGTCGCTTGAGCATTTAGATTAGGGCGATTGAGTCTCCCTCCCAACTCATAATTAATGCTGCTTTCTGGATTGGTACCTTCGGTTGCGCCAGGGGGTGCGAAGCCGCGATGGATACCAAGAAATCCCGAGAGGTCCTTTCGAAGTGCGTACTCTAGCCCAATTCCCGGAACCCAAACATCAACCTGATTGGCGGTCTTGGTCACTGCAGCACCCGTTCGTTGCGGATCATTTTTTCCGTAATTGAGGCGCGACAACAGCATGTTTTCATACCGAAGGCCAGGGAGGGCAATAAATTTTCCAAATTTGAGACTGTACTGCACGTAACCGGCATAAGCAGTGGCGTGACTGACCCGGTTGTCTTCGCTTCCCGGTAAACCGTATTTGGTCGGAACCATCTTACCATTTTCCATTTTGAATTCATCGTCCGATTGAAAGCGGTCTTCTTCATCTTCATGATACCTGAATCCCAATTCGATATCGTGGTTGATTGCGTCAGACTTGAAATTGAAACCAAGAATTCCCTGTATACCTTGTGCGTAATATTTCCTATTGTTATTCCTGACAAACAAGGCGTCATCATTTGGGCTGGTCGCGCCAGTTAAAATGGCGTATTCATTGGAATACACGGCTGGGTCTTCAAGGATGTTTGTGATTGACACAGGCCGGGCAGCCGGATCCGCAGCCGGGTCGAATTTGGTACCGTAAACTTTGTACCAATTTCTTGAAAAGACATTGCGATAGGCTGTGACTGAAATGTCAAGAAATTTGGCAGGCACAAGGCTGTATTTCAGGGAGTATTGCTCTTGGCTTGTGGTGATGTTGTCTACTTGTGATCCGGCATAGCGACGGAAAGGCGTCGCATCAAAGTCTGCCTGCGTGAGACCCAGGTAGGTTTCGTCAGCTTTTCCTATGGATTGACCAACCTTTAGCAAAAGGGATTGGTGTACCTTCGCATCGGGCCTCGTTTTTAGAAAAAGTTTTCCAAGATAGTCCTGGTTGTCGAAGCCAGTAGGGCCTCCGGTGTCTAGGTGCTTAAAACCGGTTGACGAATTTTGATACGTCTCTACCATGAAGCCGCCATGGTCGAAGGATTGACCGGCAGATGCATGGACGATGCGCCTCCCAAAATTTCCTCCCATTAGGTTTATCCTGGCTGCGAATTCCGAAGGGATGGGTGTGGAGATGAAATTGATGGCGCCCCCTGTAGTGTAAGGACCATACTTTATCTGGGATGAACCTTTTCTCACCTCCACGCCATTCATCCGACCTGCGGTTGGGAAATAGTAGGCGGCAGGGGCCACATAGGGAGCAGGAGCAGCCAAGATACCGTCTTCCATCAAGGTGATCTTGGTGCTACGTTCCACGCCGGTACCCCGCATGCCAATGTTTGGCCGAAGACCGAAGCCTTCTTCCTCCTGGATATTTATGCCGGGGATATTTCTTAAAACCCGGTTGATATCGTTGTAGTTGAATTTGTCCAATTGCCTTGGACCCAGGTAATGAGCTGATCCTGGGATATCTGTCAGTAAGTGGCTGCTGCCTGTCATAGTTTCACGGTTGATAATAATCTCTGGTAGTTCTGTGGATGCTTCTAGTAGAACCAACAGTATTGAAAGTTTTTTCCCTTCGACTTTCACCGGTAGCGTATAGGTCTTGAAACCTACACTGCTTGCTTTTAGGATGTACTCGCCTGTAGGAATTCCTTCGAGACGGAACTTTCCCCAGGCATCCGTGGCGATACCCAAGGAAGTACCTTCCAGTATGAGATCGACACTCGTAAGCATGTTTCCGGAAGCATCAACGATTGATCCTTCAAGGGTGCCAGTCTGCGCCTGGCCGCTGAATGCAGCTAGCGTTAGCAATAGGGCCAATAAACTTTTCATAAGAAGTATTTATATAGAATGATTCTAAATACTTAGCAATCTATATAGACTTTCCTTTAGGCCAAAGGCTTATGTAGAATAATTCTAAATACTGACAAAAATCAGAAATTGGATCTTTACGGTCAAATTACTGTGATAGGGTTACTATAAGGGGGTTTACTCAATAGAATACTCCACCGAAACGACCACCCGCACTTTCTTGTACAGATCCCTCCGTCCCGTGCCATAGTAGCCGCCATCACCCTGAGCGGAATTGACATCATCACGGTCAACGATGGTGAAGAGCCCTTGCGTGGCCCTTTTGAGTTTACCCAATTCCGTTCCGCTCTCTTTGCAGAATTCTTCTGCCGCTTTCTTTGCATTACGTGTGGCCTCTGCCAACATATCCGGCTTGATTGAATTCAGCCCGGCATACACAAAACTCACACCGCTGTTTTGCCAATCGCTTTGCGAGGACATCACTACGCCTGCGCGCACGAGCTCGTCGGTCATCTGGCTCACCTTGAAGACAATATCCACATTGGCGGACCGCACTAGAATGGTTTTATTCAAAATGAACCTTGGGCCTGCCGTATTGGGATTGTATTCGTTCGCATTTCGGTCGGATACCTGCATCTCTTTTTGACTTATCTCCGCTGTGGCAATGCCATTTTTGGCAAGAAAGGCGATGACCTTGTTCTTGGAATTGTCGATCTCGGTGCTTCCCTGGCTCAGGTTGTCCGATGGTACGCTGACTTTAAGGGCCCACACTGCCAGGTCGGACTTTACTTCGCGTTCGGCAAAGCCCTTGACGGAGATGGAGCGGTCTTCTTTGTTGAATCGTTCGATGGACCGGCCAAGCAGGAAGGATCCAAAGGCGATGGCGGTGATGAGGGAAATTGAAATGAGGAGGGTGTTGCTTTGCTTGGTGGTCATGAGGAGAATGGAATATACAAAAATAGATAAAGTTCATTTGTTTGGTAACGCCTGGACTGATTACAACTCGATAACATCACCAATTTTAGTTAGCGTCGCCGTTATCTTGTACTTACTCCGGATCTTTTCAGCAAGCGCAGCACGCGGACCATCCTCACCATGTGTAAGGACCAGCCTTGGCTTGGATGGCGCGATGGAAGAGAACCAATTGACAAGATCTGTTTGCCCTGCATGCGCGCTGAATCCGCCAAGCGTGTGCACCTGGGCCCGTACCTTTTTCTTCTTGCCGAAGATAGAAATTTCAGGTGCCTTCTCCACCAACCTTCGGCCTATGGATCCATTGGCCTGGTAGCCAACAATGAGGACGTGTGTGTTGCTGTCTTCGAGGTTATGAAACAGGTGGTGGAGAATGCGCCCGCCATTGCACATACCTGCTCCTGCGATAATCATGCAGGGTCCGTTCACCTCGTTAAGTGCTTTAGACGATTCAGCCGATTGGCTGGGTTTAAAAACCTCCTCGTTCAACGGGTATACGCCTCGGCGTTTCAATTCAAGGTATTCATCGTCCAACAGGTCCTGGTGATTCTTGTAAACATCAAACGCTTTCAGGCCCATCGGACTGTCCAGATACACCGGGAATGAAGGAACAACCTTGTTGTAAAACATTTCGGCGAGGTGGTAAACGATCTGCTGCGCCCGTCCAATAGCGAAGGAGGGAACCAGCATCTTTCCTCCCGAGTGGTAAGCTTCTGATACGATTCTTTCAAATTCATCGACGGTGTCCTGGTAGGGTTTGTGGTCCCGATCACCGTACGTAGATTCCAGAAATACGAGATCGGCTTTGGTGAACTGTTTGTAGGGCCGAAGCATGGGCAGCGTGAGTGGACCCAAGTCGCCCGAGAAGACCACGATTTTCTTTTTTCCTTTCTCTGTGACGGTGACTTCAATGCTCCCTGAGCCAAGCATGTGACCAGCCTCGATCCATCGGGCAGTGATGTCCTCAGTTATTTTAACAGGTTTTTCGAAGGTAATAGCTCGGGTGAGCTCTTTCATGTACTCCACATGCTCCAGGTTGTACAGTGCCTCTATCGCTGGTTCATTTTTCCGCCATGCCTTTCGGTTCTGACGCATTGCGTCCGCTGCCTGCAGCCTTGCGGAATCTTGTAGAATGATGTCAGTCAGTTCGATGGTTTCGCGGGTGGCATAGATCGGGCCATTGTACCCGTATTTGATGAATAAAGGAACGCGCCCTGTATGATCCAGGTGTCCATGGGTGAGGAGTATCGCATCGATCTTGTCGGGCCTTGCGCCCTTGGGTAGTTTGTTCTTTGCTTCTGATTGCCTTCCGCCCTGAAACATGCCGGCGTCTACGACAATGGTGGATTTTTCGGTCTGGATGACGTATAATGAGCCGGTCACTTCACCACCAGCGGCACCGAATATTTTGATTTTCATGAAATGGGTTGCTAGTTATGCTTTGCTCTTCCAACCACAATGGACTTCAAGTTCTTGATATGCCTGCGGCCCGTCTTGAAATCGGAAGGTGTAATAATGAGAATTCGTTCGTTCATTTCCGGGAGTTTCTTTCCCTCTTTTTCTGTGATTACGAATACGGAGTTCCCGGTGGGTGAGTTGAACAATTCGTTCCACGAGTAAACGGCGGTGTAGCCATCGGAAGCTATGAAGGTTAGGAAGTACTCGCTAAATACTTTCGGACTTTCGGAGTTGAATGACACATTGGCCAGAAGATCCCTGACCAGCACACCACGCAGTCCTTTGGCTGTCCCACGGGGTTCGCCCAGGTGATTAGTAATGGCAACATCGGGGATGGTCTGCGACGGCAAGGTTGAGATGTCGGCAAGCGTAATAGTAATTTCCTTTTCAAGCGCACCGGAGATCGTAATCGCATCGGTGGGGGCTATCTCTTTTTGTCCGAAGGCTGCAAAACAAGTGAGGAGTAGCAAGAAGGAAACAAGTGATTTCATGCGCCAAGACCAGTTGTTTGGAAAGGATAAATGTAATGATTTAATGATTGGCTATTGTCTCTTCTCAAAGGGTACAATGATACCCTTCTCCACATAGTTCTTTAACCCTGTCAGCAATGTCCCCCAGCAAAAGCTGCTGATGCGGTAATGGTCATTCGGTTCCCGCCAGCCAGTATGGAAAAAATCTACGATGGTGCTTTTGCCTTCCGGTGTGAGCCGAATTCCAACCTGCGTATTCATCCAGTCATCCATCGCCTGCGTCATGGTCCAGGTGATTTCTTTTCCTGGAACAAGATGGATCACCTTGGCCCGCCAGTCGTACTCGGGACCAAACCAAAAGGTGTAAACATTGCCGAGCCTGGGTTCGCCCACTGCTCTGGCCGTCCACCAGTCATTGAGTCTCTTTGCGGTAGAGAACGCATCAAACACCTCTTGGGATGAGGCCTCAATCCGAAATTGATGCAGAATATCTGCCATTGTAACCTGAATCTTGAATCTTGTAACCTGAACCCTGTAACCTGTATCCTATAACCTAGCTCGTGTGCTCATCTGCAATCTTAAGCGCCTCGCTGATAATGGCCAAGCCCTCATCAATCTGCTCTTTGGTTACGCAAAGAGGCGGTGCAACAAATACATAGCTCCACCGCACAAACGTGTACATACCGAGCTCTTTGATTTTGGACGCAACTTTATTCATCACCGCCATCTCCTCCGGCTTGGCGTTGAAAGGGGCCATGGGTTCCTTCGTCTTTCGGTTTTTCACCAATTCAAAACAACCAAGGAGGCCTGTGTTGCGATAATCACCGATGCTAGGGTGCTTCTGCTTCATTTTCTCCGCCTCCCGATCCATATAGGCTCCCATGACCTGTGCATTCTCGATGAGATTTTCATCCTCATAGATCTTAAGCATCTCCAGGGCTGCGGCACAACCTACGGGATGCGCCGAATAGGTAAGTCCGAGCGCTAATGGTATGTTGTCATACTTGGAAGCTATCTTTTCAGAGACCATAAGGCAGCCAAAAGGCAGATAACCCGATGTCAGCCCTTTTGCCATCGCCACCATGTCTGGCACAATCCCGTGGTTTTCAAAACCAAACCAATTGCCTGTCCGTCCAAAGCCACTCATCACCTCATCGATGATTAGCAGGATGCCGTGCTTCTTGCAGATTTCATTTACGTTGGCGAGGTACCCTTTGGGGTACTTGAGGCAGCCGGAAGATCCGGACTCCCCTTCGAGCAGGATGGCTGCAATATTCTCCGGTCCTTCGTAGGCGATGGTTCGTTCCAACTGCGCCACGGAGTCGCTCAATAGACTTTCTTCGCCGTGTTCCCAACGGTAGAGGTAAGGGATGTCTATGTGTACAAAGTTTGGGGCTTGTTGGGAATCGGCAGGCAGCTTGCGGGGATCACCTCCGGCGGACATTACACCGTAGGTGGCGCCGTGGTAAGATTGATAGCGACTAATAATCTTGTGTCTTCCAGTATATAGCCTCGCCAACTTAATTCCATTTTCAATCGATGTAGCACCGCACAATGTAAAAAACGCGCGGTTTAGATCACCTGGACAAATCTCTGCCAACTTCTTACCTAATTCGCCCCGCACCTTCGTCACGCAACCTGGCGTTACATAGCTCACCTCCTCCATCTGCCGCACCACCGCTGCCGTTACGCGAGGATGTCCATGCCCGATGTTCACATTCATCAACCCTGAAGAAAAGTCGATGTAGCGCTTATCGTCATAGTCGTACAAGTACACCCCTTTGGCAAACTTCACAGCGATAGGCGCAATCCCCCGCTGCTTACTCCAGGAGAACAATGTGTAATCGAGGTTATCCTGGATGATGGATTGGGTTTGGGAAAGTATTTTGTTCATTGGTATGTGTTCAAGTTCGAAGTTTCGCCTCACCCCCGGCCCCTCTCCCGGAAGAGAGGGGAGGAGTTTCAAAATCAATATGTGTAATTCTCAAATTGATTAGCTCATCCAATTAATCCCCGCCTCGGGATTCCACTTCGTTGTTGTCTTTTTCAACTTTGTCCATAATCCGATGGAACTTTTTCCGGTAATATCGCCAACGCCGAATTTGCTTTCATTCCAGCCGCCAAAGGAGAATGGTTCGCGGGGAACGGGCACGCCAACGTTAACACCAACCATGCCGGCGCTCGCCCTGTCAATTACGTAGCGAGCAATGCCGCCGCTTTGCGTGAACACAGAAGCCGCATTGCCATATGGGTTTGCATTTTCAATGACGAGTGCCTCATCCACGGTTTTGGCACGCATGATGCTGATGACCGGTCCGAAGATTTCTTCCTTGGCCACGGCCATGTCGGGTGTTACGAAATCGATTACCGTAGGCCCTACGTAGGTTCCATTCTCTTTTCCTTTCACGGTAGCGTTCCGGCCATCAACCAGTATTTTCGCTCCCTGGGCCTCAGCCTCAGTAATGTACCGTTCAATGCGTTCTTTGGATTCGCGGTTGATGACAGCGCCAAGATTGGTCCCGGGCACAATCTTCCGAGCTTCTTCACAAATCTTATCAATGATAGGATCAACCTTTCCAACTGCAATCATAGCTGAGGCAGCCATGCAGCGCTGCCCGGCACAACCGCTCATTGACGCGGCAACATTTTGTGCGGTCATGGCCGGAATTGCATCCGGGAGAACGATCAAATGATTCTTGGCTCCGCCCAGTGCAAGGCACCTTTTAAGGTTTTGTGTGGCGCGCTGGTAAACCAGTTTGGCAATCTTGGTCGACCCGACAAAGGAGACGGCTTCAATTCCAGGGTGGTCGCAGATGGCTTCTACGATCTCCCGGTCTCCATGCACAACGTTGAACACGCCGTCAGGCAAACCGGCTTCCTTCAAGAGCGCGGCCAGTCGCATGACTGTAAGAGGAACTTTCTCGGAAGGTTTGATGATCATACAATTCCCAAGTGCAATCGCATTGGGAATGGTCCAGTTGGGAACCATAGCGGGAAAGTTGAACGGCACGACGGAGGCAACAACTCCTAATGCAACATGCTCTGTGCGGCAATCAACACCACTGCTTACTTCCAGCACTTCACCGGTCACCAGCTGAGGGAGGGAGGTGGCAAACTCAGTGAGCTCAATGCTCTTCTCAATTTCGGCAACCGCTTCGCTGTATGTTTTTCCATTTTCTTCCTGAATAAGTTCAGAAAGTTCTTTCAGATTCTTTTCCAGCAGCGTTTTGTATCGGAAGAAAACCTGAATTCGCTCTTTGATGGGCATTCGGCTCCAGACCGGGAATGCTTTCTTTGCTGCGTTGACAGCATGGTCGAGATCAGCCATGGCTGAAAGCGGAACCGTGGAAAGATGATTCCCATCCAGGGGAGAAATTACGTCCAGCGTTCTTGAGGAGACTGAAGGCGTGGATTTGCCGTTGATGAAATTTGAAATGGCGGGATACTTCATTTGGAAATAGATAGACTGTATAAAAATACATTAAAATCTTAGAACAGGTCACCCCTAGGGATATGTGAAACAAATTCCGAATTTCTTAGCGTCTTGGCGCCATAGCGGTTAATAGTTGCTTTCTGTTTGGATAATATGTGCTTCGAAGCCTTCTCTCTACCTATCGGACCGGCCGGGTAATTCACCGCGAAGACGCTAAGGCGCGAAGTTCTCTCTGCGGTTAAATGCATTCGTAACGCAGTAACTGCGTTTAACCCGCAATTTGAATTTAGTGCCCTGATTAGTAGCTTTCTCCCACGATGAAAATAATCTTCCTGCTTGTCTCCTTCGGCCTTGTCCTGGAAGCGGCATTCGCACAATCTACCTGGAATGTTTCGGTCACACCGAAGCCAGCCAATGAATTGCTGAACGCCTACTATCAAACCAACCAGGCCCCGCTCGTTCCACAACACCTGGTCAAGTTGCCCGTCGGCGCTGTCAAGCCTGGAGGGTGGCTGCTAAAGAGCCTAGAACTGCAGCGTGACGGACTTACTGGACAATTGGGTGAGATCAGCTCCTGGCTCACCAAGAAGAATAACGCGTGGCTCAACAAAGATGGAATGGGTGACTGGGGCTGGGAAGAAATGCCTTACTGGTTGAAAGGTTACGGCAACATCGCCTATGTGCTGAACGATAAAAAGATGATCGACGAAACGATGGTCTGGATAAACGGTACACTCAGCAGCCAGCGCGATAACGGTGACTTCGGACCTTATGTAATTCGCAAGGGCAACGGCAAACGTGATCTCTGGGCACAGATGCTTATGTTGTTTGTGCTGCAGTCATACTATGAACATAGCCAGGACCCACGCGTAGTCACCCACATGACTCGCTATTTTAAATGGCAGATGACAATCCCTGAGTCGGAGTTTCTTACCGACTACTGGGAGAATAGCCGGGGTGGCGACAACCTGTACAGTGTCTATTGGCTTTACAACATCACCAAGGAACCTTTTCTTTTGGATCTGGCGAATAAGGTTCATCGAAACACGGCGAACTGGCGCCTGAAGAATTGGCTACCCAACTGGCACAATGTGAACATTGCTCAATGCTTTCGCGAGCCAGCCACCTACTATCAGCAGAGCAAAGAGCCTTCTGACCTGCAAGCCAGCTACGACAATCAGAAATTTATACGGGAGATGTTCGGCCAGGTACCTGGAGGAATGTTTGGCTCCGATGAAAATTCGCGCAAAGGATTCGCTGACCCCCGCCAGGCGGTCGAAACCTGCGGCATGGTAGAGCAGATGGCGTCAGATGAAATTATGATGCGGATCACAGGCGATACCTATTGGGCAGAAAATTGTGAGGATGTGGCATTCAATACATTTCCCGCCGCGTTCATGCCTGACTACCGCGCACTGCGCTACCTCGTTTCTCCCAATATGGTGGTGAGCGATAGCAAGAATCATCATCCCGGCATCGACAACCCAGGGCCATACTTGTTGATGAATCCCTTTAGCAGCCGTTGCTGCCAGCACAATCACACCAGCGGATGGGTCTACTATGCGGAAAGTCTCTGGATGGCCACGCCTGACAATGGACTGGCGGCCGTCCTTTACGCTGAGAACGAGGTCAAGGCCAAAGTGGGCGATGGCGTGCAAGTCAGAATCGTTACGCAAACACATTATCCCTTTGAGGAGCAAGTCATGATGAAACTCGAGTTGAGCAAGCCGACACAATTCCCGCTCTATTTCCGAGTTCCTGCCTGGGCGGAAAAGGCCACCGTCAGGATCAACAATCAGCCGGTGAGTGTTACGCCTGTTCCCGGTGAGTACGTTCGGGTGGCGGGTACCTGGAAGACCGGTGACGCGATTTCTCTTTCCTTCCCGATGAAGTTGCGGGTGCGTGCCTGGGAGAAGAACAAGAACAGTGTTAGCATCAACTACGGACCGTTGACATTTTCATTAAAGATCGCCGAGAATTACATTCGCCACGATAGCAAGGAGACAGCGCAGTACGATTCCAAGTGGCAGGAGAATGTTGATCAGTCTAAATGGCCGTCGTACGAAATTCAACCCGGAGGTCCGTGGAACTATGGTCTCGCGGGTGATTTCTCTAACCTCGAAAAGAATTTTACGGTGGTCAAAAAACCATGGCCGGCAGATAATTTTCCGTTTACACCGGCTAGCGTCCCGCTTGAACTTAAGTCTAAAGGAAAGATTATTCCAGGCTGGGGCATCGACCAATATGGCCTGTGTGGTGAACTTCCGCAAAGTCCGGTTGGATCCGTCTCACCTTTAACCGACATCACCCTGATCCCCATGGGGGCAGCGCGACTTCGAATCTCTGCCTTTCCCGTAGTTAAATAAAAGAATATGGTAGCCATCGCAGGAATACCGCTTGACGAAAATTCTTCCTTCCTCCAGGGGCCGGCGTTGGCTCCGGGAAAAATCCGGGAAGCCTATGATTCAGATGCTTCTAACTATTATACAGAGTCGGGGAGAGATCTAAAAGCGGACACAGGGTGGTCAGACGCCGGAGACGTTGATGTCAGTGGCAAAAATTCCTTTGATAAAATCACGAGCGGTGTAAAACAGCTCCTGGGTCAAAACCAGAAACTATTCTTGTTAGGAGGCGATCATTCGATTACGTTTCCGGTAATCAGGGGATTTCAATCATCATATAAGGAGCTGACCATCTTGCACCTCGATGCGCATGCTGATTTGTATGATGATTTTGCGGGCAATCCCCACTCTCACGCCAGTCCATTTGCGCGTATCCTTGAAAATGGCTTGGCTAAACGACTTGTTCAGATTGGAATCCGCACATTAAATAATCATCAGCGCGACCAAGCCAAGCGCTTTGGTGTGGAGATTATCGAGATGAAGTACTGGCGTGATGATCATAAGTTTTCATTTGATGGTCCTGTTTATATCTCCCTGGATATGGATGCTATTGATCCTGCCTTTGCCCCGGGTGTTTCGCATCATGAGCCTGGTGGATTTTCTACCCGTCAAGTACTGAATATTTTGCAGACCCTTCGTGCCAATGTAGTTGGCGCAGACTTGGTTGAATTCAATCCCACCCGAGACCCATCCGGAATCACCGCCATGCTCGCGGCTAAGTTGTACAAAGAGATGATTGATTTATTGATCCGTTCGAAGTGATCAAAGCGTTTGGACTAGTTCTGCTGTGGATTGCGTTCTTCGCTAATGCGACTGCCCAACCGTATGATCTTATCTTACAGGGTGGAATGATCTATGACGGCCAGGGGAAGCCTCCTGTAAGGGCAGACATCGGGCTTCGGAAGGATACGATTGCATTTATCGGCGACTTGAGTTCGGCATCAGCAATAGAAATCCTGTCTATTCCGGGACTGGCTGTAGCGCCTGGGTTCATCAACATGCTGAGCTGGGCCGATGGCACTTTGTTGAAAGACGGCCGGTCGGTAAGTGATATTAAACAAGGAGTGACGCTGGAAGTATTTGGAGAAGGAATCAGCGCGGGTCCGAGGAAGCGCAGCCAAAAGTCAACGCTATGGACGACTCTTGGTGGATATTTTAACCAGCTGGAGAAACAAGGGGTGAGTCCCAACTTTGCCTCTTTCGTGGGGGCTACTAGTATTCGCACGTATGTTCTGGGCGATCTAAACAGGGTGCCTTCGCCAGCCGAGATGACTCAAATGAAAAACCTCGTGCGTCAGGCTATGGAGCAAGGGGCGATGGGTGTGGGATCATCGTTGATCTACGCCCCGGCTGTATTTGCCTCCACTGCGGAACTGGTGGAATTATGCAAAGTAGCCGGGGAATATGGGGGGATGTACATCACCCACATGCGCAGCGAGAGTGATGATATTCTGAGTGCCATCAATGAGACCCTTACCATTTCAAAGGAAGCTAAGGTGCCGGCGGAGATCTATCACTTCAAGATTAATCATCAGCGGAATTGGAACAAGATTGACGCAGTTCTCTTTAAGATCGACAGTGCCCGGCGAGCGGGAGTGCCAATCTCCGCAAACATGTATCCCTACATCGCCAGCGCCACCGGGCTAAAAGAGCGCATACCCAACTGGGCGCAGGAAGGCGGTATGGTCGCTATGCGTAAGCGAATGAAAAACCCGATAGCACGAAAGAAGATCCTTGGCGACATGGAGCGGGGATTTCCAACGAAGAACTCCGCGCCTCAAAATGTTGTCCTGTTGGGATTCAAGAAGGATTCACTCAATGCGCGCTACAAGGGAATGCGGCTGGACGAGGTGGCCAGGCGCCATGGAAAATCGGCAGATGAAACAGTGCTCGACTTGCTATTAGCAGACAAGACATCAATTCCAGCGCTTTATTTTCTTATGTCTGAAGAAAACATGCGGAAGATGTTGGTGCAGCCGTATGTCAGCATCGGTTCAGATGCAGGTTCGCTGGCGCTGACGGAAGATTTTGTTGACCTCGGCGCCCACCCTCGGGCGTACGGAACGTTTGCTCGAATTCTGGGCACCTACGCACGCGAGGAAAAGTTATTCTCACTGGAAGAGGCCATTCGACGGATGACGTCACTGCCGGCTTCTCATCTTGGATTGACGAAGCGTGGATCTTTGAAGACAGGTAACTTCGCAGACCTTGTTGTTTTTAATCCACATGAAACTAAGGATCTGGCGACTTTTGAGAAACCGCATCAGTATGCTACAGGGGTAGTTCATGTTTTTGTGAATGGCCATCAGGTGCTGCGCGACGGGGAGCATACCGGGGCAACACCCGGCCGGTGTATTCGGGGACCGGGATGGAAAATGGGAAAATAGGGAATGGAATGAAAGATCGATTTTCAGAACATGCCCCTCAGTATGCCGCCTTCCGACCGCACTACCCGAAGGAACTTTATGATTTTATCTACCAGCACGTCACGAAATTTGACCTCGCCTGGGATGCCGGAACGGGGAATGGCCAGGCGGCCGTAGAATTCGCGAAACGCTTCAAAAAAGTTCATGCGACCGACATCAGCAAGAAGCAGTTGGAGAATGCGGTCTTAGTTTCAAACATCAACTATGCTGAAGAAGGATATGTCACCTCTTTGCCTGATCATTCGGTCGACTTGATCACAGTAGCGCAAGCCATTCATTGGTTTGATCGGCAGAAATTCTACGCTGAAGTGGAGCGGGTTTCAAAGTTTGGAGCTATTGTCGCTGTATGGGGATACGGTCTACTTGGCATCGAAAAAACCATCGATTCGCTTATTTCAGCGTTTTATATTTCAGTCGTTGGTCAATACTGGGATCCGGAACGGAAGCATATAGACCAGCGCTATGTGCATATCGAATTTCCTTTTCAAGAAATTCTATCGCCTGCCTTTACCATGAATTTTGAATGGACGCTCGCCGAACTGGAGGGTTATCTCACGACGTGGTCGGCGGTGCAGAAGTATTGTAAAGAGGTGGGTGAGAATCCAGTTCCGGGATTGATTCAGCAAATCGAACGACGTTGGGGATTAGAGAGAAGAAAAGTTAGATTTCCTTTATTCTTACGTCTGGGCAGGGTAGGTTAAAGGGGAAGAGTCTGAATACATTTCCCGCAGATACCGCTAATTGAACTAAGCAGATATTCGCAGATTTGAGCTTGTCAGAATTCATAGAATTCCGCGTTGATCAGCTTGTATTTAATCTGCGATATCTGCGGGAACTGTATTCATTCGCCGATTATCGGTACCGCTTCAAGCGTAGAGCGCTACTTTTTGTTCCGCTACGCGCTCACTTTCAATATACTCATCATACGTCATCAGCTTGTCGATAAATCCGTTCGGTGAGATTTCAATGATGCGCGTCGCTACGGTTTGGGTAAACTCGTGGTCATGAGATGTGAAGAGCACCGTTCCAGGAAAATCTTTCAACGCATTGTTGAATGCCGTGATCGATTCCAGGTCGAGGTGGTTGGTCGGTTCGTCCAGGATGAGCAGGTTGCCGCTGGCCAACATCACACGGGAAATCATACACCGCATCTTCTCACCACCGGAGAGCACGCTTGATTTCTTAAACACCTCTTCACCTGAGAATAACATTTTTCCCAGGAAGCCGCGGATATACACTTCGTCTTTGTTCTCTTCCGCGGCGAACTGTCGGAGCCAGTCGATCAGGTTGTCGCTTGATTTGAAATAGCCTTCGTTGTTCAATGGCAGGTAGGCTGGAGTGATGGTTTGTCCAAAGCTGATTGTACCTGTGTCGGGCTTTCGCTCACCGGCAAGAATCTGGAACATCGTGGTAACGGCGAGGCTGTCCTTGCTGAGGAAGGCGATCTTTTCACCTTTGTTTACATAGAGCTCAAAATTCTTGAAGAGCTGGCTGCCGCTCACCGATGCGCTGAGGTGCTCGATATGAAGGACCTGATCGCCGGCTGTACGGCTTTGCTGGAAGATGATGGCCGGGTATCGCCGGGTGGAGGGCTGAATGTCGTCAACGTTGATTTTCTCCAGCAATTTCTTGCGGCTGGTGGCCTGCCTCGACTTTGACGCATTGGCGCTGAACCGAAGGATAAATTCCATGAGCTCCTTTTTCTTGTCTTCTGCTTTCTTATTCGCCGATGAGCGTTGCGCCAGGGCAAGCTGACTGGATTGATACCAGAAGGAGTAGTTGCCGGTGTATAGTTTTATGGAAGTATAGTCGATGTCAACAATGTGTGTGCAGACCGTGTCGAGAAAGTGGCGGTCGTGGGAGACGACGATCACCGTATTTTTGAATTCGAGCAGAAAGTCCTCCAGCCAGCCAACCGTTTTGAGGTCAAGGTCATTGGTTGGTTCATCCAGAATCAGGATGTCAGGGTTTCCAAAGATTGCCTGTGCCAGCAGGACACGCACTTTGAGGTTACCGCTAAGTTCTTTCAAAGGTTTGAAATGATCTTCTTCGACTATTCCCAAGCCGCTCAGGAGTGCAGCTGCATCAGATTGCGCATTCCAGCCATTCATTTCAGAAAAATCGTGTTCCAATTCAGAGGCGCGTATCCCGTCTGCTTCACTGAAATCGGGACGGGCATAGATGGCGTCCTTTTCCTGCATGATGCTCCACAACTTTGCGTGTCCCATCATGACTGTGTCGAGGGCGGTAACCTCATCAAATTCGTAGTGGTTCTGGCGCAGAACAGCCATGCGCTTTCCGGGCTCGAGAGTCACATTTCCACGGCTAGGGTCGATGTCGCCGGCCAGGATCTTTAAAAAAGTCGACTTTCCGGCACCATTGGCCCCGATCACGCCATAGCTGTTGCCATCGGCGAATTTGATGTTCACCTCGTCGAACAAAACGCGTTTTCCGAACTGCAGAGAGAGGTTATTGGCTGAAATCATGGATTCTCAAAAATGAGGGGCAAAGATAAGCAATTTGGGAATGAGGGGATTTGAGAATGGGGGGATTTGGGAATTTGGGAATGGTGTTGCGTGTGGAGCCTAAGGGAGAGCATTGCCACAGATTACACAGATTATCACAGATTCGCTCTTTAGTGAAGCCATGGAGTGCCGCTTCCGCAGCAATGTTTCCAGGCCTCAGTAGGAAACCGAAAAATAGTTATAAGATTCAAATGAACACTTGTCTCGGTCCCTACTCTTCCGTCAACTTCTTCTGAATTTGGTTGAGCGCCTCCCGGTCATAGTACTTGCCCTGCTTCACCACGGCGTCAATGCGTTGCGTGTTTTTGATATTCTCCAGCGGATTCGCTGTGAGGATTAAGAGATCAGCCCACATGGTTTCTTTAATGGACCCCAATTCGTTTTCAAGGTTAAAGTATTTAGCGGGATTTAGCGTTGCTGTCTTCAATGCCTCCTGCGGTGTTAACCCAGCTTCGACGAGCACGACCAGTTCCTCATGCAAACTCATTCCCGGAGTCAAAAAACCGATGGGTGTATCGGTGCCTGCCATGATCGGTATTCCGGCTTTGTGAATTTTCGCTGCCATGTTCAGCATCCATTGCGAATACTGTTGACGGAAAGGAGGAATCTCTCTGTCCTTCGCGCCGTCGATGACGCCCTGCCATTGGGCCCGCAGTGTGTCAGGCAAGTATTCAAAACTCTCTTGCCACTCCGGCTGGCCAAACGGCCTGCGGGTTTGGCCGGTGTTCAGTGCCAGCGTCGGAATCTGCCACGTTTGATTTTTCAAGAGCACCTGGATGATTTCATCGGCTTTCTTTTCATCATAGTTCTTTACAGCAATTTCCCGTTGAGCCGAATGGATATTGGTGCGCAGTTCTCCTCCAGGTATCGTTTTTCCTTTTCGTAGCATCTCCTGACGTTGTTTCAGCAGTTCGTCCGCATTGGAAGCGCACGACAACTCCAGGTTACGCATGTGCTCCATGCTGTTTAGTCCCGCATTAGAGGCAGTCGCAACATCCATACTCAGGGGCACGTGGCCAGTAACTTTTAATCCTTTCTCTTTTGCCAGTTTCATCACCATCGCAAACTGTTCCGGGGTCAGCATCTCGTAAGCCTTGAGAAGATCGACACCGACTTTAGTTATTGACTCAACTTGATCGGCAACGGCCTCAACCGAATTGGATCCTACAGAAAGTGGAGGATGACCGGGGTCGCTGCCATCGTAAACGTTGGGCATGCCATCCAGCAGTGGGCCGGCGATCATCACGCGGGGTGCATCAGTGGGATTTGCCAGTGATGCATCTTTCCATTTTTTCACAAATCCAATCTCGCCGCCCGTATCCCTGACGCTGGTGATGCCATAGGAAAGAAAGAGATCAAACATTCTCGGCGCCAGCGATTCGATGTAGGCAAAGTGAATGTGGGAATCCCATAACCCGGGGATCAGGTACTTTCCTGTGCCGTCGATGATCTGGTTTTTGGATGAAAGCTTCAATTCTCCGGTTGGAGCAATCTTGAATATTTTTCCATCCCGGATGATCACCGTTTGCTTTTCTCGCAGCCCGTCTTTGGGGTCCACGGTGGAGATGTTCTCGATGCAAACTGCGTTTTCAAAAGTTTCGCCAGGAGGTGTACAGGCAAATGCGAGTAGCGCAACAGTCGAAAGCAGACTTAATATTTTCCTCATGATTCGATGGATTGAAAAGATGGATGTATTCGAAGGTGTTAATCAATCAGCGAGGAATCAACCCAAGCTGTTGTGAGAACTCCAGGTTATCAAAGAAGTCTCTTTCCTCTGCTATTTTTCCGTTCTCCATGCGGACCAGTGTGGTTCCTTCAACGCTCACCTCTTTGCCCGTTGCAGGGATGCCAAAGAAGTCACCAGTATGGGTGCCCTTGAATGCCCAATGTTTCACAATTTTGTCGTCTTGCCCAAAGACGTCTTTGATCGTGAACTGGATATTGGAAAAACCGGATAGATAGTTGGCGTAGTAGGCCCGCGCATTGTCAATACCCACCACATCCGAGGGGCTTGCATGCATCACTACGCTATCGGTAAAGTTGGTGTTGTTGAACATGTCGAGCTTTCCCTTGTTCATGATCTCATCCCAAACGGAAGTATATTTCTTGATGTTGTCCTCAACTTTGGTGTCTTTCTTCGGGGCCATACAGGAGGTCACGATACAGGTGGCCAGAAAGATTGTAACCAGTGAAATTTTATGTTTGGTGGTCATGGTTTGTTGGGTTTATGAAGGTTTAGGGGTTCGCTGAATAGTAGTCAGGGTTCGAATATACCAAACTCGCCATAATTTGTGATTGGGCAAGGTTATCTACACAGGCTTGCCACAGATTACACAAATTACCACAGATTTTAATGCCGTCAACGAATCAACGAATTACCGAATCGGCTCCATCACCGGATGATTCTTCAAATCAAGAGGCTTGGCAAACTTGACGCCGCGGAGTATTTCATCGCTGAGGGTTTTCGCTTTGATCCGGGTAGCTGAGCGTTCAGGCTTGATCACCTTGAGTACTTTATCACGGTCACGAAGGGTAATGGTTAGTGATTCGGCCGATTCTTTGAGTTCGAGTGTGTAGTGGGGCCTTATGTTTACTAAAGTAATCTCGTAAGGGTAAACATCAACACTGACGGTAAAGCGGAGATTGTTGAACCGGTAGGAGTGGGTGCTTGTTGTGGTCTTGCTATACGTACCGGATATGTTGCTGTCTCCAATCAGTACGCGGTACTCCATTTCGGTGATTTCTGCCGAAATGCGTGGCGCTATCGTGAGTGTGTTATTCGTCATGTCGGGACGGAAACCGAGGAACCACTGATTCCAGATTCGGAGTTGCTCGGCGTTAGACCATGCTTGCAAATATGTCCCGGTGAGTTTGGGCAATGCTTGCCCTTCGCGTGGATAGGCGTCCAGGTTTTCGCTGAGGCCGCCAACGACACCACGGGTTAGGGCCTGGCGGTTCATGTTCTTGAAGAGGGCATAGGCAGTCTCCACGTGTTCAAACTCGATCATGCGCTGCATGGCGATACCGTTCAGCCACGGCCAGATGGCGCCGTTGTGGTAGGCGGCGTCTTTGTGGTATTCGGGTGTGAGATGAAACGGGTGGAAGTTAGGATGATGCCTATCCAGCGTCGCTACACCCCAGGGATAGACCAGTTCTTCCCAGGCTTTCTTAACCGCTTTTGCCTTCAGCGTCTGGTCGTCGATCATATCCAGCGCAAAAAGCTGGTTAGGGCGAAGGCTGAAGTCAGGTTTGTTGTCTTTCGTTAGTCGGTCAGCGAGGTAATCGTGTTCTGCGTCATGAAAATCTTTTTGAAAATTTGATTTCAGTTTATCAGCCAAGACATTCCATTTCTTCTGGTTGGCGTCATCCTTCATATACGCGGCGAAGTAAACACCGGCGCGCAACTGACTATACCACAGTGCTTGGATGTCGTTGGCCCGGGTGCCGCGGGGAGAATAGGACACAAGGTTGGCATCGCGCGCATCCATCCAGGTCTCGTTGTCTTCGTGCAGGAGGTATCCTTTGGGATCAACCCAATTCTTAAGCGCTCCATCGATGCTGTTGATTACCACGGGATACATTTCCCTGATCAGTGAAGTGTCACCAAAGTACTTGACATACTCCTGGAGTTCAATAATGAACCGCGGTGTGCCATCGGTGGTGTGGTAATCGATATTATTCGGGTTCACGATGTTGGGTACGCGCCCGAAGTACTTAGACTTTTTGTCTTTGTCCTGATACTCGGCGAACGACTTCAGGATTTTTTTGCCCGTGTCCGATTGTCCGGAGACGAGGATGGCGCCGGGGAAAGAGATGAATTCATCGCGGCCCCAGTACTCGTTGAACCAGGGGAGTCCCGCGTAGATGCCATCGCCCTGTTGTTTGGTCACCAGCTGGTCCGTCGTGATGTATAGCCAGCTTATCGCCAGATCCAGGGAATCCAGGTTACTCTTAAGTGGGACCCTACGCTCGAGGAATCTTTCCATCCGTCTCACACGACCCCCTTTCAGCGACACAATGTTTTGTTGCGTTTTCCGGATCATCGCTTCTGCCTCGGCATCCGTCTTGGCCACGGCGACATAGAATCCACCGGCTTCCGCTTCGGCTGAAAGGATATTGTCTTTTGCCTGGATGGGATGAAACGTCTTCGTTGATACGGCAATGGAGAAATTACCTTCCATGGAAGAGAAGAAGGCAAAGGTGTTCGTTTGACTCTTCAGGGTGATACCCTGTCCCTTCAGGGAGATCGCAATAGTTTCGTCTGCCCCGGTAAGGCTTACCTCGATGAGGTTAAGCGTGTCGAGCATCCACAGTTCTTCGGTCACCCCATCGTGGTCGCGAACCAGCTTGTAGGGGTAGACGGTTACTTCTGCCTGCTGATTGTCCAGTTCCTTATCGTCTGCATACAACCTGTACCCGCCAAATACCCGGTTCTTGGCAACGTTCATTCCATCAAACCACGTGTGCTCGGGATGGTCGGACTTGTGTGTTTGGGTGTAGTAGTATGCGGCTTCCTTGTTGGTAAACGACACAGCCCGGTTAGCCTCGCGGGGCACGATAATTTTCAAGGCATCCAAGGGAGAGTCGGGTAGTTGGGGAGCTTCACAACAGAACATGAGAACGATGACTGAAAGGAATATGAGAAGATAGTTGGTTCTTAGGCACATATTCTATGTTGATTTGATTACAAGTCAACAATTTCAAGGCAACTCAGTTCTTTGTCTTCAGTAAAGTGATGAATTTGGTTTGCCTTGGCAGAAAAAATACTGTAAAGGTTTTCGGTGGTGGCGTTACCAGACTTAATCCAAATTAGTTTTGGTGGATGCCCTTGGGTAAGGCTCAAATCATAGAAGTCAGAGTCAAAGGTTACTATGGTGAATCCCTCCTTTTTAGCAAACTCCCAAATATGTCTATCTGGTTTGTCAATCAAACCAAGACTGTTGACTTGTTGTGTGCCTGGAAATAGCGATTCTAGCTTCTTTGCAAGTCTATAAGAAATATTCTGATCGAGCAGTAGCTTCACGATGCAAAGCGCATTCTATGTTCGCGTTCTGCGGCGAAGGAAAGGCAGGCGTTGATTTGGACTTCGTTTAGTTCCGGAAAATCTTTAATGATTTCGCTTTTGGTCATTCCGTTGGCCAGCCAATTGAGAACGTCGTAAACAGAAATTCTGGTTCCCTTGAGACATGGGCGCCCGAACCGCTTGTCCGGAATGATTTCAATGTATTGGTTAAAGTCCATGATTCAAATTTACTAAACTTTCCCTGATTAGGTTATTTCTTGAGTCACGTTCCATCGCGTTACTTTGCGTCGTGGCGCCTTCGCGGTAAAACAACCCGCTCTCACCCCTGGACAAATCGTTCTTCGAGGCCCAATCTCCATCAGCAGCATACTTTTACCTTGCCCATCCGCCCGTTTCTTAGTTACTTACTCAACCATCAAACCCTTCTATTCCATGAAAAAACTCCTCTTCATCCTTCTTGTTCTTTCAGTCGTCTCCTGCAAAAAGCAGGAATATGATGTTGTCATCCGCGGGGGTACAGTCTATGACGGCACTGGCAAACCCGGCGTCGTCGCCGACGTGGCCATCAACGCCGATACCCTGGCTGCCATCGGCGATCTTTCGAAGGCGGTGGGGAAAACAGAAGTAGACGCCAAGGGACTAGCCGTGGCACCTGGCTTCATCAACATGCTCAGCCACAGTTGGGAGACACTTATACTCGATGGACGCGGCCAAAGCGACATCCGGCAGGGCGTAACGCACGAGGTGCTTGGAGAAATTTCCATCGCACCCATGAATGATGCGATGAAGAAGCAATCGTTGGAGTCGATGGATAAATACCCGGACTTCAAATACGTTATCGAATGGACTACGCTGGGTGAATATTTAGAATACCTCGAGAAGAAAGGGATTTCACAAAACATCAGTTCGTTCGTCGGGTTGAACACGGTGCGAGCACACGAACTCGGCTACGCCAACCGTGCGCCAAGTGCAGAAGAAATGGAGCGCATGAAGGGGCTTGTCAAGGTAGCGATGGAAGAAGGAGCGCTGGGCGTTACTACTGCGTTGATCTACGCGCCAGGCAACTACGCCACAACCGAAGAACTTATCGAACTCAGCAAAGTCGCCGCGCCTTACGGCGGCATGTACATTTCCCACATGCGCAGCGAAGGCAATAATATTTTCGGGGCAGTAGATGAGACCATTCGCATCGCCCGTGAAGCCGGACTTCCAGCCGAGATCTACCACTTGAAGATGGCCGGCAAGGACAACTGGGGAAAGCTTGATTCGGTGATGGCCATGATCGATGCGGCCAACAAATCCGGCCTGCGGATTACTGCTGATATGTACACCTATACGGCAGGCGCCACTGGCCTTGACGCCACGATGCCGACCTGGGTTCAGGAGGGCGGCATCAATGATTGGATCAAAAGGCTAAAGACACCATCCATCCGCAAGAAGGTGCTACAAGAAATGCTCACACCAACCGACAAGTGGGAGAATATGCTACGCACCTGCGGTGGTCCGGAGAACGTGCTGCTGCTTGGTTTCAGCAAAGACTCCCTCAAGCAGTATGTCGGCAAGACGTTAAAAGAAGTAGCCGCCATGCACGGCAAGTCACCGGAAGAGACGGCCATGGACCTGGTCATTGCCGACCGCACCCGTGTAGAGGCAGCTTACTTCATGATGAGTGAAGAAAATATCAAGCGGCAGATCGCGTTGCCTTACGTGAGTTTTGGTTCGGATGCAGGATCTCCTCCCGCAGAAGGATTTTGGTTAAAATACAAGGATCATCCCCGCGCCTTCGGCAATTTCACCCGGGTGATTGGAAAGTATGTTCGGGATGAAAAAGTTATTCCTCTGGAAGAAGCCATCCGGAAACTCACCAGCCTTCCCGCTGGAAACATCAAGATCAAAAAGCGCGGCACGCTGACTCCTGGATATTATGCCGACGTGGTTGTTTTCGATCCTGCAAAGGTCCAGGATCATGCGACCTTCGAGGAAGCGCATCAATACAGTACGGGCATGGTACATGTGTTTGTCAATGGCACGCAGGTCTTAAAAGATGGCGAGCACACGAATGCGAGGCCAGGGATGGTGGTGAGAGGGCCGGGATGGGTTGGCTGGAGGAAGTAGGGGTATATTATATAGCAACTCGTGCCATCCATGACAAAGTGTATCGTATGGGTGAAAGAAGGCTGTGACACGGAGAAACACGGAGGCTTCACGGAGATGCGCGGAGGGAAATTTTGTGCATTTCTCTGTGAACCTCTTTGCATTCCTCTGTGTAACTCTGTGAAATTGCATTTCCTGGATCGCCTACTTTGGGGTGTGTTATTGGGTGAAGAGGGCTGTTACACGGAGAAACACGGAGGCTTCACGGAGATGCGCGGAGGGAAATTTTGTGCATTTTTCTGTGAACCTCTGTGCATTCCTCTGTGTAACTCCGTGAAATTGCATTTCCTGAATCGCCTCTTTACCGCATTTCAATTCTTTGGCCGGTATTTATACTTCTCCGCCAGTTGTTTAAACGGGGGAAGGTTGTGCAGGGGTTTGTAAATCGGATCGACCATCATCAGGCCTACCGAAAGCTGGCTGGGAATGGAAAGAAGCATTTCGATTTTGTCCAGTGCAAGGTCATGCTTATTCAGGAGCAAGTACACAGCGACCAAATTGACTTCATAACCGGTGCCATAAAAAGCATCAAGCGTAATGGGTAATGTGTCGACCGCCTTCTGCGCATATTGAATGGCTAGCCTCTCATTGCCTGCAAGCGCATAACTTTGTCCAAGATCTTTATAGAAATGTGCCACATCGTCCGGATTTGTTTCCCCCTGAATCTCCGTTTGGTTCTTCACTAAAAGAACCAAAGTGGAGTCGGCATAGACTTTTGAAAGGGCATGATTCCCTTGGTAATAATAAGCCCACGAATAGTTAAGATGAGCATGCACTCCTGTCAATTTTCCTTCGATTCTCTGTTTATCCAGAACCGATGTGTTTCCGGGATTGATTAGGTAAGAAATGCTGGATTCCTGATCCTGAGGATCTATTCCTGATTCTTTTGCGGCGGTCGGCACGTCATAACCCATTTCAATCAGTCTCCACATCATTTCCTCCTTAAGCGGCTTTGAATTGGGAGAGGTGCCAAGACCGGTCTTGATCAGTGCAAGTGCTTTTTCAGGCTGGTGTATGGAGCGGTAGTTTGACACCAACACCGACCTAGTCATTTCATTGAGGGGATCACGCTGCAGACAAATTTCAAGACTTGAAGTGGACTCTTTCCAACTTCCCATCCTTCGTTGAATTAACGCCACATTGAAAACTGCCTCAAGGTCATTCGGGTTTTCAGCCAACACTTCGGCAAATACGCTTAAAGCCTGGCTATAGTTTCGATCAGTATAATGACGCGTCGCCAGTGCCCGCTTGTATTCAGCTGACGCCGGCTCTGTCTCCTTCAGAAATTGAATATCTTGATTGGCCAACAAACGATATTCATCCAACGTGACCTTCTCCAGTGACCTCCTAAAATACGCATTCAGAAGGTTCCATATTCTATAGTACCTGGCTTCCGTAAAGAGACTATCCGCTTCAATTGCTTTGGAATACAGCGAAATGGAATTCACCAGTAACTCAGGTGACCCATCGACCACGAATTGTTCGCCTTCTTTGCGCGCCCTGAGATAATAATCATAAGCCAATTTACTCTGCGTTGGAATTTCGTCCAGTGTGTTTTTTACTGAAGTGCTTAATTTAATCCGCAGTTCCCTGGCGATGCCCTGCGCAATTTCAGATTGAATGGCGAACACATCATCCATATCCCGCTCATACGTCTCCGACCAGAGATGACTGTCAGTGGACGCGTCGATCAGCTGGACCGTAATCTTTAACCGATTGCCCGCTTTCTGAACGCTGCCTTCCAGGATGTTGGCAACCCCGAGCTGTTCCGCAATTTCTTTCGTGGTGAGCTTGGCGCCTTTGAATTTCATGGACGACGTACGCGAGATCACCCGCAGTTCCCCGATCTTGAAGAGACGGTTTAAGACTTCATCGGTCATCCCATCGCTGAAGTATTCCTGTTCGGGATCATTGCTCATGTTCACGAAAGGAAGTACCGCAATGGATTTGTCAGTTTCACTTGACCCGATGAATTGCGATGCGGTATAGGCGAGTGCGATGAGTACCATGATACCCAAAGTAATGAGTGAAATGGCTTTAACGGACAAGGGTCTGGTCTTGGGTGTTGGGTATTGGGTGTTGGCGGCACTGGGGTTGACCGGGTTCTTGAGCGCCGTGATGATTTCTTTGACTGCATTGGCGGTCTTATTGACCTGGTCGCGGTAGAACGTCTTATTCTGATTCTTATCCGGGTTGTCGGAGGTGGTCAGCGGCCGGTTCACGCCAGGCGATTTGAAGATGAATTCGATCGCCCGTAGCGCGCCTCCCAGTTCATTTTCGAGAAGCGCTTTGTCTTCGGCATCAATGTCATGGATCTTGACGGGCAGAATGCGACTCGCCACATTGCCTCCGCTCAGCTTGATATCCCTTCCAAAAGGATCTTGTTTCGCTAATGTGTTAAAGGCGCAAAACTCATGCTGCCAGGCAAAGGACTTCGGATCGCAATAGGTCTGCGAGACAATGGGTATGAAAATGAGGCATTTCAGTTTTCCCTCCAGGCTCTTGTCCACGTGGTGGGTTTCCAGGAGGCCGTCGTGGGGGTTTTTGTCGAAGTAGATGGTGACAGTGTCTTTGAGCGTGCTGCGCAGTTCCTTTTCCAGGTTCTGAACAAAGTCCGTTACCCAGCCGTCGAGGCCTGCCTGACCGGTAGGCAGGTTGTCGTTATGCCTGTAGGAGATAAAAATGTCGTACTCGAATCCCGATACTATGGACGGCATTTTAATAGGTGTTTGATGATGACGCGTCCGCCGTAGCCTTGCGAAGGCGGATGTCGTATTCGAAGCCGGGGAGGAGGGAAGGCATTCGTCAAATATAGCAACTCGTGCCCTCCGTGGCAAAGTGTATCGTATGGGTGAAGAGGGCTATTTCACAGAGGTGCACAGAGAATGTATGAGAATAACTGCTTCTCAAAAGCGCAAATGGGCCCCTCTGTGAACCTCTGTGTATTTCTCTGTGTAACTCTGTGAAATAACTTTACCGCTGGTTCAATTGATTCCGCTGAGGTATCACAGAGCCTTGCAGGGAAAACCCGGGGCATTTCTCTGTGAACCTCTGTGCACTCCTCTGTGTAACTCCGTGAAATTGCATTTCCTGAATCGCCTACTTTGGGGTGTGTCATTGGGTGAGGAGGGCTATTACATGGAGAAACCCGCCTGTCCGCCGGAACTCGTGGAGGAGGAAGCGCTTCGCAGAGGTGGGGAGGTTTCACGGAGAAGCGCAGAGACCAACCTTAAACCTTAGACTTTAGACTACTTTAAACCTTCGACTATTCTTTGAACGCGGTCTTGATCGCTACTTCTTCCCATAAGGTAATGTCTTTCTGTACCTGGTCCATCTTCTCTCTCATCCCAATGATTGTCGCCTGGCCTAGGGGTAGACGCAGAAAGTCTTCGTTGGATTCTACCGCTTTGATCATGGCTTCTGCAGCTTTAATTGGATCGCCCACTTGCTTTCCGTGGGCGGCCTGGTAGTACTCACGCATCTTGCCGGCCGTGGCGGCGTAGTCCTCCATCCGCTTGGGGGTGTCCATAATGGAGCGGCCGCCAAAATCGGTGCGGAAGGGACCAGGCTCCACGAGCACAACGCGGATCCCCAAAGGTGCAACTTCCTTCGCCAGGGCTTCGGATAATCCTTCGAGCGCAAACTTCGTTGCATTGTAGATCGCTGCCCCGGCAATGGCGCGGAAACCACCAATAGAAGAGATATTCACAAAATGCCCGCTGCGTTGGTTGCGGAAATGTGGCAGGATGGCGCGTGTGACGTCAAGGGCGCCGAAGAAATTGGTTTCGAGTTGAGCGCGTATCTCGGCATCGGTAACTTCTTCAATAGCGCCGATGAGTCCATAACCGGCATTGTTCACAACGACATCAATCCGCCCGAAGTGAGAAAGCGTTGCCGTAATGGCTTTTCGAACCTGATCGGGTTTGGTCACGTCCAGCGTAGGGCAGATCAGATGGGATCCGTATTTCTTTTTATGGTCATCCAATGTTTCTGGATTACGTGCCGTAGCGGCAACGGAATATCCTTCCCGCAGGCACACTTCAACCAGTGCCCTCCCCAGACCCGTGGAGGAACCGGTGATAAACCAGACTTTCTTGGATGTTGACATAGTCAATGGTTGTTGATGAGCAAAAAGGTAGTGCTTTGTACAATAAGGTCAAATGCATTTTTGCCACGCCTGCCCACCGGAGCGTTTCGCGTAGGAGGGGATGCCACGAACAAAGCACGGATGAATCTTGGTACCTGTTACTTGTTACTTGCAACCTGCAACTAGAAAAGGCCCCGTCTCCGGAGCCCTTTCTTATTACTTGATGCTACTGACCGCTATTTTGCATACGCGACACTCCGCATCTCGCGAATCACAGTTACCTTAATCTGCCCTGGATACTGCATCTCCTTTTCAATCTTCTGAGAGATCTCAAAGCTCAGCTGACTTGCGCGCTCGTCGGTTGCTTTTTCTGCATCGACAATCACGCGCAGTTCGCGACCTGCCTGGATGGCAAAGCACTTGTCAACACCTTCAAAACTCAGGCCTACCTGCTCAAGTTCTTTCAGGCGGCGGGTGTATTGCTCAATCACCTCACGTCTCGCACCGGGACGTGCGCCGCTGATGGCATCGCAAGCCTGCACGATGGGTGAAATAATGTTGGTCATTTCAATTTCGTCGTGGTGCGCGCCGATGGCGTTGCACACGGCCGGATGTTCCTTGTATTTGATGGCCATTTCCATGCCTACAATAGCATGCGGCTTTTCAAGTTCTTCCGGCATCACTTTGCCAATGTCGTGGAGGAGGCCTGCGCGTTTGGCTTGCTTCACATTCAATCCCAGTTCCGTGGCCATGATGGCACATAGGTTGGCGACTTCGCGTGAGTGCTGGAGGAGGTTCTGTCCGTAGGAGGAGCGGAAGCGCATACGTCCGACCATCTTGATCAATTCGGGAGCAAGACCGTGAATGCCCAGGTCAATAACCGTGCGTTCGCCGATCTCCACAATTTCATCGTCGATGTTCTTCGTGGTCTTCGCTACAATTTCTTCGATGCGTGCCGGGTGGATGCGGCCATCTTGCACGAGGCGGTGCAGAGACAGGCGCGCGATCTCGCGGCGCACGGGGTCAAATCCGGAGATAATGATCGCTTCGGGGGTATCATCTACAATAAACTCCACGCCAGTGGCGGCTTCCAATGCGCGGATGTTACGTCCTTCGCGGCCGATGATCTTCCCTTTGATGTCGTCGCTTTCAATGTTGAAAATAGAAACCGAGTTCTCCACAGCATGTTCCGTGGCCGTGCGCTGGATCGTGTCGATTACTAGTTTTTTGGCATCCTTGGTAGCGGTCAGCTTGGCCTGCTCCATAATGTCCTTGATGTACGAGTTGGCCTTTGACTGGGCTTCTTCTTTGAGCGATTGGACAAGTTGCTCGCGCGCCTCGTCGGCGGTGAGCTTGGAGATGCTTTCCAGCACCTGAACTTTCTGCTGGTTAAAGCGGTCCAGTTCTTCCTTTCGCTTGCGGACCAGCTCATGCTGTTGGGCGAGGCTCTTGCGATCCTCATCCAATTCTGTCTCCTTGCGCTTTACGTGTTCCAGTTCTTTGGAGAGCTGGGCTTCGCGCTGTTTGATTTTCTGCTCGTTGCCGATAATCTGATTCTTCTTCCGGTTGGCTTCTTCTTCGAATTCCGACTTCATTTTAAGGAATTGCTCTTTGGCCTCGAGAATCCGGTCTTTCTTGATATTCTCAGCCCGCATCTCAGCTTCTTTGATGATGAGCTTGGCGCGTTCTTCGTGTTCTTTCCGGGTTCTGTTGATTTTCCGCTTGTAAAGAAGGGTTCCTATGAGGAAGCTTAGTACGATGGTCAGGCCGGCGCTGATCAACGCAATGAGTTGAATGTTCATAATGTATGGTTAAACGTTAAAAAATACCCGGCACGGAATTGCCGCGTAACGCATGAACCGAAATTAAGGAAAGGCTATAGAATCGCCTGCGAGACCAGTTGATTGAGGTGGTTTACTTTTTCTACCACGGTTTGATCAACGGCGTGATCGCTTTCATCGGCAGCCAGTTTTTCAACCAGGCAGTCAAAGGCGGTCATCGCCAGGAGGTCTTGTTTATCGTCAAGGCCGAATTGCTCGCGGTATGATTTCAACTTTTCGTTGATCAG
>JAYVBH010000002.1:0-6133 GCA_043750575.1 Cyclobacteriaceae bacterium | reverse complement strand
GGATTCTTCATTTGAATCTTCGCATACTGCGTAGCCTCCTTGAATATCTGATTGTTTTCTTCCTGCTTGTCCGAGCTGCGCTTACGCTTCCTGGGCTTGGCCGTCACCAAGTCCATCCAGGTCTTGGCAACCACAGCTCGGGCCCGCTTGCTTGCTGAGCCTTTGAGGATGGAAACGTTCCGGATCCTGGCCATTTGTGGGAGTTTTAGTTATTTGAAAATATTCTGAGGAAATATTGAAATACTGAACCTTGAATATCGAATTTAGCGTGTACCTGTATTCACTTCAACAATAAATATTCAGTATTCAATTCACCGTTCCTCGATCCTTCTTCGAGCCCTCTTCTTACCTTCTTCGAGTCCTCTTCGTACCTTCTTCGAGTCCTCTTCGTACCTTCCTCGAGTCCTCTTCGTACCTTCTTCGAAGCCCTCTTCTAGCCTCTTCGAAGCCTTCTTCTAGCCTCTTCGATCCTCCTTCGATCGTTTTTCAATCGTCCTTCGATCTCCGGTGCTAAAATATGAGTTTTGATGATATATTCGATGGTTCAGCCGCTCCAAATGCAGTAATTGAGCCAATTATTAGGTTTTCCGCTCGCTTTTTACCGGGCAGACGGTCAAAACCTAAGGCGCCAGCGGTAGCAACGATGGCTACCGGCTAAAGCACAAACATCATGAGCAATCTAATATGATTCTCCAGGGAAACTGCACATGACCTTAAAAGAATTCTAAACTAAACAAGCCTCATCGCTTGCAACCTCACGAATTCTCGAAGACAAACCGACTATCGCCTTGCAATCGGCGCCAAACAACTCTCTGGAATCTTGAACGCATCCACCAGTGGCACCGCCTCCTGTCTGATATCCCAACACAACTGGCTCACCAGTTTGCGGATGGCTTTCGTCTTGGCCGCTTCCATATAGCCGCTTTCCAAATACCACCCCCGGTTCTTCTCCATCTGCGAAAGGGCAAACAACTGGCAAAGTTTGGTGAGCACAGCCTTGCAACCGGCATCTTTGGTTTGCGCGATCTGCTTGATGAATTGTTCCAGGATCACGCGCTCAATATGTGCAGTAGCCACATCGATCAGGTGTTGTTGGCTTACATTGAAGGCGTCAAAGGAATCCATGCCGCCTGAAATTAACTTCCTAAGGCGCTGCGCCGCAGAGGTAAGGATGTCTCGCTCACGATACTCAAAAGCGCTCATGTGAAATTCGAAATCCAGGAGATGCGCTTCGTCTGTATTCCGTGTAGTGAATGGATTTTTCTCGGATATGGATGTCGCCGCTTTGTCTGCTACATAGTTGAGCACACCGAACAAGTTCATGTTACCAAACTCTTGCTTGAACTCCGACAGTCTGCCTTTCGCAGTAAGTTGCATCAGAACGGTGTTGTCTCCTTCGAACGTAGTATAGATTTCTGTATCGTTCTTGAGGCGGTCGAGGCGATTCTCGGAAAGGTAACCTTTGCCGCCACAGGCTTCGCGACATTCTTGGAGACATGCCGTGGCATTCCACGTGGCAAAAGATTTCAGGCCGGCAGCAAGCGCTTCAATTTCCTGCATGTCTTTTTCTGACCGCTTGAGGAAACGGTCGGTGAGGTAGTTAAGTGAGAAATGTAAGGCATAGGCATTGGCGAGGTAGGGAATAAGCCTACGTTGGTGTGCACGATAATTCAAAATAGGAACTTCCTTCCCGCCTTCAGGCCCAAATTGCGGGCGCTTGTCTCCATAACGCAATGCAATGGTAAGTCCAGCCTTGGATGCACTTAGCCCGGAACGGGGAATCCCAATACGTCCACCCACCAGTGTGCCGAGCATCGTGAAGAACCGGCGATTGTCGCTGGCGATCGGACTATCAAACTTTCCTTCCGGTGTAACGCTGCAGAAGCGGTCAAGCAGGTTATCGTAAGGCACGGACACATTGTTGAAGTGGATCTTTCCATTGTCCACGCCATTAAGTCCCATCTTGCGGCCACAGTCTTCAATGGTAACGCCCGGGGCCATCTTACCGGACTTATCCCGAAGCGGGGCCACCAAGGCACTCACGCCGTAGTCTTTACCATCGACAATCAGCTTGGCAAACACGGTAGCCATCTGTCCATGAAGTGCTGCGTTGCCGATGTATTCTTTCTTCGCCAGCTCATTCGGTGTGTTGATTATGAATGATCGTGTTGCGTGGTCGTATGTTGCAGTTGTCTCAATTCCTTTCACATTTGAGCCGTGACCGGTTTCAGTCATCGCAAAACAACCGGGGAGTTCCAGTGTACCGATTGATTTAAGATATTTCTTATGATGCTTCTCTGTTCCCAGGAAGTACACGCTCATACCCCAGAGGCCGAACTGCACCCCGAATTTTATCACCATACTCAAGTCGTGATAGCTCAAGGCCTCCATGATGGCAAAGTAGGCCGCCATGTCGCCGCTGCCGCCGTATTCTTTCGGGTAGGCCATGGCGCCGTAGCCCTGGTCGGCGAGGAGCTTGCACCACTTCAGCACCTGAGCGCGATATTCCGCCAGGTCGCCGGTATCGATGAGGGCGAACTCCTTATCGGAGATAATGGTCTTGACTCTTTGTATGATGGCTGCCTGATCGCCATCCAGCAGCTTGGCCATCGCATTGATGTCAAATGTCTTCTCCGTGTGACCTTCCTCCGTCATGGTATGACGTTTCTCCGGGAAGAAGCTGAACAACGCTTCGCCGCCAATCAATCCCAATGTCTCTTCAACCTCCAGCAACGACTCCCGTGCATTAGCCAGTTCAGGACTCAGCGACCCATCACCTTTTAGCTCAGCAAGACGTATCCCAATGTCCACCAGCCTTACGTGGGCTTCAGGCGCAATACCCTCTGCTGCAATCCGGATGTCTCTGAGCCAGGATTTGAATTCATCTGGTGTAGGAGGATGCTGCGGGTTCATCTGTGCTTTCAGGAAACTGATCTCCACGTCACTTAACCAACCTTGTTTTTCAATCAACGCGTGGATGGCCTTGACCTCAGTTGGCGTCAATACCGCATCCGACCATACCAGATAGAAGATCGGCAGGAAGACATGGAGGTTAGGGTTGGATTGGAGGAGGGGGGAGGAGAGCATTGAGAATTTGGGGATTTGAAAATTTGGGAATTTAGGAATGGGCTAGGCCTCGTCGACGATAACAATTTTGTCCATTACATCGCCCTGTTTGATTTGGTTGATGACATCAACGCCTTCGAATACTTTTCCAAAGACCGTATGATTGCGATCCAGGTGGTTTGTGTTGTCGCGACTATGGCAGACAAAGAATTGGGAGCCACCGGTATTGCGCCCGGCATGCGCCATGGAGAGGACGCCTTTGTCATGATACTGGTTTTCGCCAGTGAGTTCACAGTCGATCTGGTATCCAGGGCCGCCGCTGCCAGTACCCTGGGGGCAGCCACCCTGGATGACGAAGTTGGGGATGACCCGATGGAAAGTGAGGCCATTGTAGAACCCCTTCTCTGCCAGGTCAATAAAATTTTTGACTGTCTTTGGCGCGTCCTTCTCGAAAAACTTAATTTTCATCACGCCTCTTTTTGTGTGGATTTCCGCTATCTTCATTCTAATTAGTTTAGATAGCAAGATAGAGATAATTTGGAGATTAGGCTGGTGCGCGGAAGCAAAACGGACCGGACCTACGATGCCAACGGCAACATGACCCGTGACCTGAACAAAGGCATCGGTACCACCCTGACCGACAACGTAAACATCATTACCTACAATTTCCTGAACCTCCCGGAAACCGTAACGAGGGGCGGAAACAATATACGCTATGTCTACGATGCGACAGGAAGAAAGCTCTGGCAGGGGGCCACCTATGGCGGGACGCTAAAACAATCCGACTATGCCGGGGAGTACATCTACGAAAACGATGCCCTGCAATTTATCAATCATGAAGAAGGCAGGATTTCGATTGCTTCAAACACTTTAGTTTACACAAATCCCGCAGAGGCCACCACCGATTTCATCGCTGTAAGTGCTACCTTAGCTTTGGTGACACAAAACGGCACAGAGAAATACGTGAGGGTAACTTCCAACGGCACCACGGCACGGACGGGCGTATTCCCTGTTGGAGGCACATTCACAGTTGTGGCAGGAGAGAAGTACCGCATCCGCGTGAAAGGATACCGCACGGGCAGCAGCGCTGCCTACATCCAGGCGAAGGCCGGTGTAACGGACATCATCTGGCCCGGGGCAGCGATCGCTTCCAATGTGGCTTCCGAGTCGTGGACAGAACAGACGGTTACCATTCCAGTAGGCGCTACGCAACTCCTAGTTGGTGTGAACTGGAACACAGTAGTGGCTAACGAAGCCATGTTCATTAACGAGATCGACATAACGAAGGTATCCGTTACAGCGGATCCTGAATACCAATACCATCTCAAGGACCACCTGGGTAACGTGCGTACCACGTTCACGTCTGTGGTGTCATTAGATCAACCACCTATCGCAAAGCTGGAGGCTGCCACTTTAAGTACCGAGCAGACTCAGTTCTTGAGGATAACGACGGCCAAGCGAGTGAGCGCTACCCTCTTTGACCACACCAACGGGGCGGCCACCGGCTACTCCGAACGACTCAACGGCAGCGCCAACGAAAAATACGGAGTAGCCAAGTCCATCAGTGTGATGCCTGGCGATGTGATCAATGCCGAGGTGTATGGAAAATACGTTGACGCCAACTCGGGCAATTGGATAGGCATACTTCCGGGCTTAATGAGCCAAATTGCTGCCAACCAGGCAGGCGTTGTAGTGGATGGAGCCAACTACGCAAGCAGTACCGGGTCATTCCCTTACCTAGGAATTCTGAGTACGGCAGGTAGCACCGGTGGACCTAAGGCGTACTTAAACTGGATTGTCTTTGACAGAAACTTTGTCATGCTCACAGCACAGAGCGGCTACACCCGAATGACCGCTGCACCAAAAGAACAAGGCCAGGATGTAGCCCACGAACTGATGGCCTCGCCTACGATTAACATCACACAGCCTGGGTATGTGTATATCTACCTGAGCAATGAGGAGACGACGCCGGTGGAGGTTTACTTTGATGATTTTAGGGTGACGCATACGAAGAGTCCGGTTATTCAGACGGATGATTATTATCCATTTGGCCTTTCAATAAGTGGGCTGTCGTATCAGAGAGAGAATTCCATCGCCCAGGACTTCAAATACAATGGCAAGGAGTTGCAGGATGAGTTGGGGTTGGGGTGGTTGGATTATGGGGCGAGGATGTATATGGCGGAGATTGGGAGGTGGGGAGTGGTGGATCCTCATTCCGAAAACTATCTTGGCTGGACAACCTATAACTATGCTGCCAATAATCCCGTAATCATTACCGATCCAACTGGCATGGACTGGTATCAGGATAAGAGTGGCAGTACGATGTGGAAAAAGGGAAGCGATGAAGTGGAAGGATATAAGAACATTGGAGCTTCATATACCCAGAACGTAGGTGATGGAGTTTCTATTTCCTATAACCAAAATGAGGCGGTCTCCATGGAGGAAAAGGTTCTAGGTTCGAAGGATTTCAGAACACAGCAATCGGGAGAGTTTGATAAGGAGACTAAGAAGCCCATAAAGAAGGAGGGTGACGAGGGAAATTGTTATGTTCAAGCAGGCAAGATGGTAGAGCAGTCAGGTGCAACTCCATTAAGTGGAGATGCAAATGGAATAAAGAATTCTAAGGAAGGCGTAGGTTATGTTGATCAGCAGATTGACCAAGGGAATTCAGTTCGGGTGCATGTCGATCGCGATGGTGATGGAAAAGGAAATCACTGGGTTGCCATATCATCAAGAATCACCGATCTTCAGACTGGATCGAAAAGTTATGGATTTTTTGATCCAGCAGCCACATACGCGAATAAAGGCGGAACGAACAACACCTTCAACGTTGTAAATGGGAATCTGAGTGGCCGAGCCAATGTCTATAAAAGTAAGGAGGTTACTTATGTGGCTGTTCAAGTACGTAGAAACCTGACTAAGTAAATCAATACGTAATGAAAATGTCCATCGGCTTGATGTGTTTGGGGGTAAGCATCCGATGAAGTACATCTTTATCAGGCGCCTTTGTTAGGATAGTTTTGTTGTCAAAAGATAAACCATAAGACGATGACAACAAAATCCGAAA
>JAYVBH010000001.1:0-292741 GCA_043750575.1 Cyclobacteriaceae bacterium | reverse complement strand
CACCGGGTTCAAGGAAGACATCCTTAAGAAACTCGAAATTGGAAACGTAAGTCTGCCGCTCAACAACAGTCTGATTTCCGGGGCACAAAACCTTTTTGGAATTAAAGGGCAATTTCAATTTGGAAAATTGTTTGCTACTGCCATTGCGACGACTCAACGTGGCAAGCAATCGACCATTACCATCAATGGAAGCACAGACGGAGCTACACAGGGGCGGCCGTTTGAAATTGTGGGATCAAACTATGATGAGAACCGTCACTTTTTTTTGGGGCAATTCTTCCGCGACCAATTTGAAACCTGGCTAGGTACACTGCCGCAAATTCTATCAGGAATCAACGTTACGCGTGTGGAGGTTTATTTGTTGAATCGGCAAAACGACACACAAACCCTGCGCGATGTAGTTGGACTAATGGACCTTGGAGAGTCAGACAAAGCCTATCGTAAAGACTACTATGTGACCTCCGTTCCAGATGGCTCACCCACGGATAACAATAACAACAATCTGTATTCTCTCGTCAGTCAACTGCCATTGCAGTCTGACGGAATCGATGCACAACTCGAAAATTTGTTCGGCGGCCAACCTTTTGTAAACGGTACCGATTTCGAAAAAATTACCAGTGCAAGAAAACTTGCACAAACGGAATTCAATTTCAATCGTGAATTGGGCTACATCACCCTGCAACGAAAGCTCCAGAATGATGAAGCGCTAGCCGTGGCATTCGAGTACACGTACAACGGCAGGAAGTATAAAGTGGGGGAACTCTCAGAAGATTATTCCAATAAGGGAGAAAAAGAAGTCGTGTTTCTGAAAATGCTTCGTCCACGGAAAATTGCCGTCAAGGATAACTTTGGAGTGATCTTGCCTAGTTGGAACCTGATGATGAAGAACATCTACAACCTCAACGTAACGCAACTACAGCGTGATGGATTTCAACTCCGCGTTATTTATCGCGACGACCGCACTGGAATTGACAACCCGCAGCTACAAGAAGGGGAAGTAGCCCGAACCAAACAATTAATTGAAGTATTTGGGCTCGACCGTCTGAACCCGTACAACGACCCTCAGCCAGACGGAAATTTTGACTATGTTGAAAAAATTACCATCAATCCGGAAACGGGTATGATTATTTTTCCATTTCTGGAACCGTTTGACAAGGCCTTACGAAAGTTATTTGCCCAGGAACCAAACCCAAACACTCAGCAACTTCTCGTTCAGAAATATGTCTATGATACATTGTATCACACGACCAAAGCTGAGGCTGAATTAGTTGCGACCAAGAACAAATTCTGGATCACGGGGTCTTTCAAGGCGGGAGCCGGAAAGGACATCATCATCCAGGGCTTTAATATTTCCCCTGGTTCGGTAAAAGTTTACGCTGGCGGATCTCCCTTGCGAGAACAGGTGGATTACACGGTTGACTACACATTTGGCAAGGTTACAATCCTCAATGAAGGCATTCTTAGTTCCGGCAAAACCATTAGCATCAACTATGAACAACAGGATCCATTTGCATTTCAGACACGGTCCTTGCTGGGAACCCGTTTCGATTACAAACTCAATGAAGACGTCAATCTCGGAGGCACTTTTCTATACTATAACGAGCGGCCCTTAGTTACACGGAACTTGATAGGAAACGAACCTGCGGAGAATTTCCAATATGGAGTGGATATAAACCTGAGGAAAAACTCCCGTCTGCTAACCAAGATGGTCGATGCACTTCCCTTTTTACAGACCAAAGAACAGTCTACAGTGACCTTGAACGCCGAGTTCGCTCAACTTCTTCCAGGCACCTCAAATATTGTCGAGGGCGACGGAACTTCATTTATTGATGATTTTGAGAATACAGCGACGCCTTACAGCCTGCTCAATCCTGTAGGTTGGAAATTAGCACATACACCTGCCGATCCCCGGTTTGACTTATCCTCTATCGCCGGAGATAAAGACGATGTACGGGCAGGATACAAAAGAGCACGACTCGCCTGGTATCAAATTGACAATTTGTTCTACCGGGATAACAGTCGCTATAAGCCGGATAACGTCACCTCAAAAGACCTAGAAAACCACTATGTCAGACCCGTGCTCCCACAGGAAATCTTTCCGTATAAGGATCCTTACGTTGGCAATTTCTACGAACAAATCCTTGACCTCGCCTACTATCCATCAGAACGGGGGCCTTACAATTTTAACCCTGATCTGAATTTCGATGGCACCTTGAAAGACCCGGCCAGCAACTGGGCAGGTATAACCACAGCTATTCGCACAGAAGTTGACTTTGATAAGTCTAACGTGGAATATGTGGAGTTCTGGCTGATGGACCCGTTCATCAACAATCCTAGTGGGGTCATCGATGATGGTGTCAATGAACCAAAATCAAATACAACGGGAGGCAAACTCATTTTCCACCTTGGAAGTATCTCAGAAGATATCATGCGCGATGGAAAGCATGCTTTCGAAAACGGCCTTCCAACAGATGGCAACTTCAGCACAGGAGGAGTCACGGTGAATAATTGGGGTGCCGTGACCACGCAACAATACCTCAATAATGCATTCAACAATGATCCGGCGGCCCGCGAAAATCAGGATGTCGGCCTTGATGGTGTGAACAATGCGCGTGAGGCTCAGGTCTTCCAGGGATTCATCAACCTGGTAAACGGATCCGCGCAGCCCATTGTTCTCCAGGATCCTTCGTCGGACGATTTTCAATATTTCCTGGGCTCCAGTCTTGATGCGGATAATGCCAAAATCCTCGAGCGTTATAAGAAAATAAACGGAGTAGAGAATAACTCCCCTATTGTTACAGGCGATGCCCCTTATGCTGAATCTGGTTCAAATATTCCCGAGAACGAAGACCTCAATCAGGACAATACACTGAGCGAACTGGAAGAGTATTATGTATTTAACCTGGACCTAAAGCCGGGTCAGATCGACGTAGGACAGAAATATATTGTTGACAAGATCACGCCAGAAGGGCAAGCCGATGTTACCTGGTACCTCGTTCGTATCCCGATCAGGCAATTTGAGGACAAAGTTGGCGGGATCAACGGATTTAAATCAATCCGCTATGCGCGGATGATGCTTACCGGTTTCAAAGAACCCGTGGTCCTGCGGTTCTCCAATTTTCGCGCTGTGGGCAACCGCTGGCGCCGCTACACGGCCCGCCTGGCTCAGTCACAGTTCAGTGAAGAACTTGAGCCCAACCTGGATAACTTCTCTGTCTCAGTCGTTAACGTGGAGGAGAATGGTAAGGGCAACGCCGAAAAACCGGCCTACGTCCCCCCGCTGGCCCGGGACCGGGACATTACGTCAACTATTCAACGCAGACTAAATGAACAGTCTGTGCAGATGTGTGTGACCAATCTGGAAGACGGCGACGGCAGGGCTATCTACAAGAACGTAAGTTTTGATTTTTTCAACTACGGTCGCATCAAGATGTTCCTTTCCGCACACGGCAACGGTCTTCAGGACAATCAGCTCACCGCCTTTTTACGCCTCGGTACCGATTTCGACCAGAACTACTATGAAATTGAACTGCCGTTGAAGATTACACCAAACGGAAATAACCCCAATGAAAGCGTCGTTTGGCCAGAAGACAATCAAATTGACCTGGACCTTAATGAATTGTATGCCCTGAAGGCCGCCCGAGATCGGGAATCCTACCCGCTCGATCAACTATATCCGCTTGCCGGCCCGAAGCCCGTGGGGCGTCACGGTATTCGCATTTTTGGTCGCCCCGACCTAAGTCAAGTGAAACTGATGATGATTGGCATTGTCAATCCACGTGACGACACCAAACCTTTGACAGTATGCATGTGGGCAGACGAAATGCGCCTTACTGATTTTGACCGCACAGCCGGTTGGGCAGTAAATGGTGTCCTCAACGCGAAATTGGCGGACCTCGGTAACTTAACAACATCCGTCCGGCATATCACCTACGGGTTCGGTGGCGTCCAGTCGAAAATCTCGGAACGCGCACGGGGAACCACAACCTCCTTCGATATTTCAGCCAACCTGATGGTAGACAAACTCTTGCCCAGAAATACCGGGTTGAAGATTCCCATGTTCATCAGCTATGAGAAAACAACAATCAATCCCAACTTTGATCCGGCCAACCCAGACATGCGCATCTCCGCCATGGAAAAATCGTTCAATACGGACAAAGAACGAAATGATTATCTGGCTCTCATTCAAGACAATGCCATTCGGCGAAGCATAAACTTTACGAACGTCCGAAAAACAAAAGTCAAGGCTGACGCCAGGAGTAATATTTACGATATTGAAAACTTCGCATTTACTTACGCCTTCAGCGAGGCCACCCACACCAACTTCAACTTACAGGAAAGCACCCAGCGCAACATCAAGGGAGCCGTTGCCTGGCAATTCAATCCTAAGTTTACCGGCTTTGAGCCACTTGCCAAGACCGACTGGAAATCACCCTGGCTTGCGCTCATCAAGGATTTCAACTTCAATCCTGTTCCCAGCACGATTTCCATTCGGGCTGAACTGGATCGATCGTTCAGCAAGATTGTGTATCGGAATTCAGATGAAAGCCAGTCACCCTCTACTGCAAATATTCAGAAGTTCTTCTTGTTCAACAGGTTCTTTAACCTGCATTGGAATCTGGCGAAATCCCTGACGCTCGACTACAGCGCCCGCGTCAACGCGATTATTGACGAGCCCGACGTTGACCCCGAAGGAGGATATTCTAGAAAATTGAATCGGTACATAACAGCCGACGAATATCAAGACTCAGTGATGACGAATCTCAAGAATTTCGGACGTAAAAAGAATTTTGAGCAAACCATCACAGCAAACTATACCGTGCCTTTTGACAAACTCCCCCTTACTGATTGGGTTGGGCTGGAATACAGGTATAACGTAGGGTATTTCTGGAGGGCCGGACCAGTCGAACAAAGCGAAAGTCTTAAACTTGGCAATATCATCCAGAATACAAGAGATCAGGGGTTCAACGGTCGACTTGACCTGATCAAGCTCTACAACAAGGTTGGCTACCTTAAAAACATTAATACTCCAAAACGAAAGCCAACTGCTGTAGAGAAAGCCAAAGTCAAACCTGATACAATAAAACAGGCGCCGAACTATGCCGCCATAAACGCATTTCTCAGACTTCTTATGTCTATGAGGAGCATTACAGGAACATACAACATTACGCAAGGAACTATACTTACTGGATTCATAGGCACTCCTGATGCGCTTGGTATGGATAACACCCTCCAAGCACCGGGTTGGGAATTCATCCTCGGCGGGCAGGATCCTAATATTCGGTTTGAGGCCGCCGAAAAAGGCTGGTTGACCAAAGCGCCTAACCTGACAGCCCCCTTTGTCCAGAATGAAACACGAGACCTGGGATTGCGAACTTCACTTGAATTGTCAACGGATTTCAAAATTCAGCTGGATGTGAAGAAGACCAATACTTCTTCTTTCCAGGAAATCTTCCGTTTTGATCCGACGATTGATGACTACGCGGAACTCAGTCCGAGCCGAACCGGCGGCTACCGGATTTCAACCATTGCCATTGGCACAACCTTTGAAAACAATGAGAGCTTGTCATCGACCGTCTTCAAGCAATTCGAAAAGAACATCGCCACCATTCAACAGCGGTTCACCCAGATCACTGGAAATGGATATGAAAATAAGTCCCAGGATGTGTTGATCCCAGCCTTTATGGCTGCCTACACCGGTACCGATGCTAACAAAGTAGGTTTGACTCCCTTTCCTTCCACACCCTTGCCCAACTGGCGCCTGGACTATACCGGCTTAACCAAGGTGGGGTTCTTGAAGGATGCATTCCAATCTATCAGCCTCACCCACGCATACTCCTCCACATATTCCGTTGCCAACTTTACCAATTCGCTGGAATACACGAACGTGACAAACAGTATGAACCTGTCAGACTACAATGATGGTGTGTATGCTACCGAGCGTAACAGCCAGCAGCAACTGATTCCCGTGTATGTAATCAGCCAAGTGATGATCTCAGAACAATTCTCTCCACTCTTCGGAGTAAGCGTGCGCACAAAGAGCAAGCTCACCGCTCGCTTCGAATACAAGACCAAACGAGATCTTTCGCTTAACGTTTCCAATGCTCAGATAACCGAGGTGAATGCCAAGGATTGGTCGCTTGAAGTTGGGTTTATCAAGAACAACATGAAGATGCCATGGAAGACGCAGGGAAGAACAGTGACCTTGAAAAATGAAATTAACTTCCGACTAAATATCAGTGTGACGAACAATCAAACTATACAGCGCAAAATTGATGAAGTCAATACCATCACAAATGGGAACATCAACATCCAGGTAAGGCCCAACGTGAGCTACACCGTTAACAGCAAATTGAATGTTCAGTTCTACGTTGACAGCAATGTCAATGAGCCGCTGGTGAGCAATTCCTTCCCCCGCTCAACTACCCGGGTTGGCGCCAAGATACTGTTCAACCTTTCACAGTAATTTCTTTGTTTTTGGTGCCTCCGGGACCACTTTTCAGGGCCTTCCCATACCCATTTAATTTCTATGTTCGGGATTTTAGGCCTATTTTTGCACACCTCTATTCAATCAAAACACGATGAACATACCCGCCGAACTCAAGTACACAAAAGATCATGAATGGATAAATATCCAAGGAACCACTGCGACCGTGGGTATCACCGAATTTGCACAAGGCGAGTTGGGTGACATCGTTTACATTGACATTTCCACGGTCGGAAAGGATGTCAATCAGCATGATGTTTTTGGGACCGTTGAAGCGGTGAAAACGGTTAGCGATTTGTTTATGCCGATAACCGGGAAAGTAATGGAAGTAAATAAGGCGCTCGACAGCAGTCCTGAGAAAGTCAACGCTGACCCGTATGGAGAAGGGTGGATGGTCAAAATTGAAATGAAAAATCCCTCCGAAGCACAGGGCCTCCTCAACGCAGCACAGTACAAGGAACTTATTGGCAAATAGGTTGTTTTACCACAGTCTCTTGCTCAACTAAATTTCTACGCACGTGATCGAATTGCCCGTCATACCGGAAGATACCCGAAAGAGAAAGCCAAACTGGTTGCGGGTAAAACTTCCTGTGGGCCCGGAATATGCCTACGTGCGCAAACTGGTTGATACCCACAAGCTACACACCATTTGCGAAAGCGGAAATTGTCCGAACATGGGGGAGTGCTGGGGTGCAGGCACAGCAACATTTATGATTCTCGGAAACGTGTGTACGCGGAGCTGCACCTTTTGCGCGGTGGCTACCGGTCGCCCTACGGAATACGATGTGGATGAGCCTAGACGCGTAGCAGAAGCCATCCGACTCATGAAGGTCAAGCACGCCGTCATTACATCAGTCAACCGCGATGAATTGAAAGACCGCGGCGCTGAAGTATGGTATCAGACCGTGGTGCAAACAAAGCAAGAGAGTCCTGCGACAACCATAGAAACACTCATTCCCGATACCAAAGGAAATTGGGATGCCCTGTACCGGATGATTGAGGGTGGACAGGAAGTTGTGAGTCACAACATGGAAACCGTTGAGCGGATGTATCGCCGTGTTCGGCCCCAGGCCAAATACGAGCGGAGTCTGGAGCAATTGAAGCGTATCCGTGAAGCCGGCAAGCGTTCAAAAAGCGGCATCATGCTCGGCATCGGCGAAACTAAAGAAGAAGTTCTTAAAGCCATGGATGATCTTGTCAACCACGGCCTTCTCATACTTACTTTGGGCCAATATCTCCAGCCGACCAAAATGCACCTGGAGGTGGCCGAGTACATCCATCCAGATATGTTTGCGATGTACAAGGAGGAAGGTTTGAAACGCGGTCTGAAATATGTTGAATCAGGGCCGTTGGTCCGGTCTTCTTATCATGCAGAGCGACATGTAAACGTGCCTATTTCCTGAACGGGACTCAAGCTCCCTTACTTCGATATTCGCTGTTCAATGTTGGCTAAAGTGCAAGCCGGAAAATATCGAACACCCAACACTGAATATCCAATAACGAAGTTTGAAACTCCCCACTTTGATGTTGGGTTTTCGTTATTGGATGTTGGATATTTTGGCCTCTTTCCAATGAGTCAAGTCCATCTTTGGTCATCGTATCGCCAACGTAGTTCAGTCCCGAAACACCCAACAACCAACACTGAATATCCAATAACGAAGTTTGAAACTTCCTACTTTGATGTTGGGTGTTCGTTATTCGATGTTGGATGTTCGACCACGCTACTTCAGGTTAGCAGACAATACCTCCAACAACCTAAGCTGGTTCGCAGCGCGCACTAAGTTTTGCTCTGGATAAGTAATGTGATAATATGTATTGCCTCGAAGGTAATCGGTAAGAAAACGCAGGGCCATAATGTAAGTCATCATCTGCCCGGCAAACGGAATTGCACCGCGCTCCGCCTGACTCATGACGGAGCCCATCTCGGAGAGGTACCCGGACAACATCGCGTCGTAGATATCCTTTCGGAAAGTAATCAAGGATACATCACGCTCTTCTTCGCTTACCGGGCAGACAAACGTGCGTACCATGTCTCCGAGGTCATAAATAAAATAGCCGGGCATGAGGGTGTCCAGGTCGATGACCCCCACGGTCTTCCCCGTATCCTGATCAAACAAGACATTGTTGATCTTTGTATCGTTATGAACAATACGCAGACGTAAAGCACCACTGGCAACCGACGATTCATATCTATCGACCAGGTAAAAGGCCCGCTGACAAGCCTCAATGCACGCCTTCGCTAATTTTGCGCGCTCACCAGCCAATGTCAGAGCTTCCTCAAACTGCTGCTTGCGCAGCGAGAGGTCATGAAATCGTGGTATAGTCGCTTGAAATTGTTTTACATCCACCTGATCCAGGTAGCGTGTAAGCCGGGCAAATTCCTGGGCCGCCTGGAACGCCTCTCCCGCAGACGATACTTTATCAATGGTAACTGTGTTCTCGATGTATGGAAAAAGTCTCCATGGAAATCCCTCGGCATCATATTCCATTTCCTTCCCCGCTAACGAGCGAATGCAGGTTAAGAATGCGTAGTCTGGAACTGTCGCCTTCAAAAAATCAGAAGCAATACGTAAGTTAGAAGCAATGCGGTCTGGATCTTTGAATACGTTCTTGTTAACGCGTTGGAGAATATAGTTCTGCTTGCCTGTCAATCGATACGTTTGGTGGATATGACCAGAGCCTAGGCGGTCCACTGAAAAGTCTTGTGCCGCAAGACCAAACAAAGGCAAGACGGGAATCACTTCAACCATGCCTTGCATTGTTCTTCTGTTAGGTTTCCGCCACAAATCACCGTTGCCACACGCCCTTTGGAAAATCTCTTCCTGTCCTCCAGGATTGCTGCAATTCCTACTGCGCCGGAAGGTTCGGTAACAATGCCAGCGTGAACGTGGATCAACCTCATTGCTTCTACAATGGAGTCCTCCTGAACGGTAACCACATCATCGGCCAAAGCATCCATGTCCTTAAGCGCCTCTGGAATAGGAAGGCGTACCCCAATGCCATCTGCAATAGTATGAATGGTCGGATATGTTATCAAACGCTTGCTCCTCCAGGATTCAGCCATAGCCGGAGCGCCGGCGGCCTGAACAGCAATCCGCTTTGTCGCAGGACTTACTGCCTTAAATACGGTTGCAATCCCGTTGAATAAAGCACCATTTCCGAGCGCAATTAACAAGACATCGATTGGTCCAGCAACCGCGAGCTCCAATCCAATCGTTCCGGCACCCTCTACTGTTTCAATGGTCAATGCATCTTCCGTGAAGGCATATCCGCGCTCATGCGCAACGCGCTTTGCCTCCTCTTTTGAAGAATCAAAATCGTCGCCATAGAGGATCACCTCAGCGCCCATGGCCCGCATTCGTTCGACCTTAAAAGGATTGGCCGTGGTTGCGGCATAGACGATGAGATTACCGCCCCTGCTTCTGCAGGCGTAAGCCATGGCCTGGCCAAAGTTGCCGGCGCTTGCACAAATATGTGGGTCTTTGCTGCTTCTCTGAGAAAGCAAAAAATCCGCTCCACGACCCTTGAAGGAACGAATGGGATTCAAGGTCTCTACCTTAAGCAGCAGGTTTGCGCCAATTGCCGAGCTCAATGATTCACAAGAGTATTGGGGCGTATTCAAGAAGACAGGATCAATAACCCTGCTGGCTAAGGAAATTCTGTCCAGGGAAATTCTTGAGGATTCGATAAGACTACTTTCGTTAAACAGTGCTACGACCTACCACAGTTTGTTGGGATAAACTCCTGAATTCACAAGTTGCTGAATTTTTCCTGACACTTCCTGTTTGTCCTCTTTGTAAGTAACTCCAAACCAGGTCGTGCCACCGGATAGAATCTTTACACGTCCTTTTTTCTGACGGATCATTTCATTTACCAGCAATGCAATGTAAAATTCAGCTGAAGGATTTTGCTGGTTCTTCTCTACAAAGGCTCTAAACATTTCTTCAGCCAGGGGAAATGCACTCGCTTGAAATCCCCAACAGTTCATGGAGACAGGCAGATCGGGACTCAATACACGATTACCGGTATCCTCAAGCGAAACAATCTTTCCATCCTGTTTGACAATTTTAGCCAGTTCATTGAGTACGGCGATGTATCCTTCGCTGTCGCGTTCCTCAGCCACTCCACGCGATACGCTTCCATGTTCGGAAAGGACATTCTTGAGTGTATATCCCACCATGGCATGTTCATCCGGTCCTGATGTTTGAAAAAAGTTGGCGAGGGAGGCAAAGGCATCTCGCCCATAGAAATCATCGGCATTGATAACAGCAAATGGTCCGTCAATGACTTCCTTTCCGCAAAGCATGGCGTGGGTTGTCCCCCAAGGTTTCTTGCGTTCAATAGCACCGTATTTCGCCGGCACAAATTTGTCCAGTGACTGTATGACAAAATGGACGTCCGCCTTCCCTTGAAGCTTGGGCAAAAAGATCTCCTTTACCGTCTCGAGGATTTCTTGTCGGACCACGAATACAATGCGTCCAAATCCTGAACGCAAGGCATCAAAAAGTGAATAGTCCATGATGGTTTCACCGTTTGGTCCAAAGCCATCGATCTGCTTTATTCCACCATACCGGCTGCCCATACCGGCTGCCATCACGAGAAGAGAAAGTGTTTTGCTATTTTTCACTGTCAAATTAGTTAAAGGTTCAAAGATGCCTTGGGCTAAAAATACACATTCAATCTAAAACTTTATCCATACTTTAGTACCATGTCAACCTCACCCCGTTCAGAAAATTATACGATGTCCATCGTGATCATCGGAGCCCTCTTCTTCATTTTTGGCTTCGTTACGTGGCTCAATGGCACGCTGATCCCATTTCTCAAGCTAGCATGCGACCTTCAGTCTGACGCACAGGCCCTTCTGGTGACTTTTGCCTTTTACATGGCCTATTTCTTCCTAGCCATCCCCTCTTCCTTGATTCTGGAGAAAACCGGATTCAAGAATGGTATGTCTCTCGGGTTGTCCACCATGGGAGCCGGGGCGTTGCTCTTTATTCCCGCAGCAATGGAGCGTACGTTTTCCCTTTTTCTTGCCGGACTCTTTATTCAGGGTATGGGGCTATCATTGCTTCAAACCGCTTCCAATCCATACATCTCTGTCATTGGACCCCTGGAAAGCGCGGCAAAGCGAATCAGTATCATGGGGATTTGCAACAAGGTGGCCGGAGCCATCAGCCCCCTCATCCTTGGCGCAATTGTACTACGAGGAGCCAGTGAGATTGAAGCAAAGATTCAGGCAGCAACAGATTCAGTCCAGCGAACGCTGTTGTTGGAAGAACTCTCTAACCGGGTAATACTTCCCTACGCGATCATGGCCGGTGTGCTGGTATTTCTCGCTATTTTAATTCGATACTCTTCTCTTCCGGAAATAAATTCATCTGGCGAAGAAAGTCAATCATCCGGCCCAAGCAAAACAAGCATTCTGCAGTTTCCCCATACCCTATTGGGGGCACTCTGCATCTTTCTTTATGTAGGTGTTGAGGTTATGGCGGGCGATGTAATCAGCATCTATGGAAAATCAATTGGAATCAGTTTGGATGAAGCCAAAAACTTTACCTCCTACACACTTTGGTCCATGGTGGTCGGCTATATTATTGGGATTATTGCCATTCCCAAGTATATCAAACAGGAACGGGCATTGGCCATTTCTGCGGTAGTTGGAATCTTATTCAGCGCATCGGCTTATATGACTTCCGGCTACACATCCATCGTCTTTATCGCCCTGCTTGGATTTGCCAACGCACTGATGTGGCCGGCGATATTTCCATTGGCAATTGATGGGCTCGGAGCATTTACAAAAATCGGATCAGCACTTTTAATTATGGGAATTGCCGGTGGTGCGCTTATCCCACAGGCATATGCCCGATTCTCTGTGACCGTAGGCCCTCCCACTGCATTTTTCTGGATTGTTGTTCCATGCTACCTCTATATCATGTTTTATGCCGTTCGCGGGCATCGGGTGGGCAGATCAATTGTACATCACAAATGAATCTCAGCACGCCTTAGGACGCCAGCAGTGTGTCAACAAACTGGTGCAAGATGCGCGCTCGGTCATCAAACGACCCGGATAATAGGGTATAAGAAATGCCTCGCTCTTCAAGCCTACGCTTGAACAGGAGAAGCATCTGCTCGCGGTTCCCGCCCAGGTCCCGCAATCCGTCGGCAATCCACGGCACGTCAATATCAAAAAGAAAATAGTAGTCGTAGTGAATGCTTTTTTCCAAATCATACAGGATCTCCGGAATCATTCCCAGGTAAACTTCTGAATAAATCTCTGTCGTAATAACGTCCGTATCGCAAAATAACAACCGGTTAGCGGTCATCGTCTTTTCGACCACCCGAGCGGTCTGGGCCTGCCCGATGCGGACAATATCTTCTTGAGTAAATTGATTACTTGAAACTATTTCGCGTGCCACTTCCGGAACAAAGGCTGTTTGATATCGTACCGCCATGCGCTGTGCCATGACAGATTTCCCTGTGCTCTCTGGCCCATAGAAGCAAATTCGTTTTACAAAATACCCTCTTGCGGGCGGTGCAATATGCTCCCAGAACCGAAAGGGGTGCTCTCGTATTTGTGCCGCGCTAATCGGATTATCGTTTCGGTCAGGGTCATAGGCAATGTGTTTGGCCTGAAGATGCCTCGCCAACGCATGTCCAAAGGGTGTCGAACTGAAAATAAATTCAACGGAAGGATATCTGGACTCTATAACCGCAGCCCATTGTTCCAACTGTGCCTCAACAGAATGTAAAAAGATAGGATCTTCCAGTTGTTCCGGCTTTATCCGAGTGTATCGGCTGAATTCTTCCTTTACCCAATCCAAACGCAAAGCTCCAGGGATCGGGTCTTCGGTGCTTGAGGCGACGATCACGATCAACTCTTCACAATGAGCGGCGGCAAAGCGGATCAAGCCAATGTGCCCTGCGTGCAGCGGCATAAACTTTCCGATCACGAGCCCGCGCTTCATTATTTGTAACCATTTGCTTCAAGTCTCCACTTCCAAAATCCATATCCGGCAATCAAACAAAAAATGAAATATTCGAGACCAACCACCAAAATTCCTTTCGTAAAGTACAGGTAAGTGGCAACCATATCAGTAATGATCCAGGCTGCCCAGCATTCTGCTTTTTTCTCAACCATTAGGTAAGTCGCTGCGATGCTCATGGTTAGCACAAAGGAATCGAGAAAAGGAAAGGCACTCGGCAATGGAAACAATGACGGTGCCATGAAGTGAAGACGACTGGCGAATAGCCCAAAGCCTATTGAGCCAAATAGGACCACTATTCCGAGGATCATCAAGTCTCTTGACTTCATCCAACTGACACGGAGCTCCCGTTTGCGGTCTTCCTCGCCAGGACGTGGGTGGGCCCACCGCCACCACCCGATCAAGTTGGTGATGAAGAAAAAAACCTGAAGGAACATATCAGGGTAGAGTTGAATCTGATAGAAGAGAAAGAAGAACAGCACCACATTAGCAATTCCGATTGACCAACTCCAAATATTGCCTTTCGCCGATAGCCATACAGCCACCCCGCCGGCAATCGTTCCAAAGAATTCCAAATAACTCATTGGATACCCAAGGAATGAAAAAAAGATACTGCGGTGGTCGAAAAAGGACATGGATCAGCTTACTACAGGAATTTAGAACCTAGTGATCGCTAAAGCTTAATACAAACATTCTTCGCCTCTGTGAAGAAGCGCATGGCCTCCCAGCCCCCTTCGCGCCCCACGCCAGATTGTTTTGTCCCTCCAAATGGTGTGCGAAGATCGCGGTAAAGCCAGCAGTTGACCCACACAATACCGGTCTTCAGTTTTGAAGCTACACGATGAGCCCGGGTCAGGTTAGTTGTCCAAACCGTAGCGGACAATCCGTAAGTTGTTCCATTCGCCATCGCAAGCGCTTGATCTTCAGTTTCAAAAGGAGCGATAGTAACTACGGGTCCGAATATTTCCTCCTGATTTGTCCGGCACGATTGAGAAAGACCGGTGATAACAGTCGGCTCAACAAAGAAGCCTTTTTCGCAACGTCCAGGCAACGTTATTCGCTTTCCTCCGGTAAGAACAGATCCACCTTCTTGTTTGGCAAGATCAATGTAGGATAGCACCTTATTCATATGACCTTCTGAAACAAGTGCGCCAATCTTTGTCTTCTCATCCAGCGGGTCGCCTACAACCAGTTGACGGGTTTGCTTTATAAACTCTTCAACAAATCTATCATAGATGGATTGCTCCACCAGGATACGAGAGCCGCACAAACAAATTTCACCCTGGTTGGTAAACGAGCTGTTGATAGAAGTAGTCACGGCTTTCTCAAATTCCGCATCCGCAAAAATGATATTGGGGTTTTTGCCCCCCAGTTCCAGCGACAGTTTCTTCAGCATCGGGCCAGCAGTGGCGGTAATTTTTTTGCCTGTTACAGTCCCCCCAGTAAACGAGATCACCGGAATATCCGGATGATCAACCATGGCTTGCCCTACCGTAGTACCCAGACCGTGAACGACATTCAATACACCATCTGGAAGACCAGCTTCCATACACAGTCGGGTAAATAAATATGCAGTCATCGGAGTCAACTCAGAAGGCTTTGCCACGACGGTACAACCTGCGGCCAGCGCCGGGGCGATTTTCCAGGTGAAGAGATAGAGCGGCAAATTCCAGGGAGAAATACAACCCGCCACGCCCACCGGACTGCGGAGCGTATAGTTGATAGCTTCGGTACCTGAGGCATGTGCTTCGGATGCCATGTGCATGGCTGCTGTGGCATAAAACCGAATGTTCGCTGCGGCCCGATAAATGTCCATGTTCTTTGCAAGCTTCACTGGCTTGCCTTGGTCAATACTTTCAGCAAGCGCCAACGCATCAGCATCCCGATCAATCAAGTCTGCGATCCGGGAAAGAACTGCATAGCGTTTTTCCGCCAACATTCCTGACCAGCCTTCAAATGCTTTTTGCGCTGCCTGCGCTGCCAACTCAACATCTTGCGCATTGGAATCCGGAGCGAGACTGTATACCTCAGCTGTGGCAGGATTGATATTGTCGATGTATGATCCCGATACCGGGGCCACCAACTGTCCGTTTATATAATTTGCTATTCTCTCCATGAGCTTGCTGGATTTGCGCTACAGGCTCCCGGTCCTTCCTCCGTCAACTGGCAAATTGATCCCATTGATATATCCCGCAGCAGGCGAAGCAAGAAACGCCACAGCGGCGGCAACCTCGGAGGAAGAAGAAATTCTCCCAGCCGGGATTTCGCTGATCATCTCTTCCATGACCTGTTCCTGGGTCTTCTTTTGCTTGGCGGAACGGTCCCGGATGATAGACTCCAGTCGCCCTGTCATCGATGCGCCCGGCAAAACGTTATTGACCGTAATCCCAAACGGTCCCAACTCAGTAGCCAACGTCTTTGCCCAATTGGCAACTGCTCCACGAATTGTATTCGATACTCCCAATCCCCTGATCGGGACTTTTACCGATGTTGAAATAATATTGATAATTCTTCCATACTTCTCCTTCTTCATCCCGGGCACCAATGCCTGCACCAATACCTGATTACATAACAGATGATTGGAAAATGCTTTTATAAACTCATCCAGCGAAGCGGAAAAGACGGGGCCCGCTGGAGGACCGCCTGTATTATTCACCAGAATATGGGCTACATGACTGGATACGTATTTCTCGAGTGAAGATTCCAGCCGATTCGGAAAATTAAAATCTGCTACAAAAGAGTCGTGTTCCTGGCCCTTGTCCTTAGGGAGCTCTTTCAAAGCCTCTTTCAATTTTGCCTTGTCCCTCGACACCAGCGTAATCGACGCGCCAAGGGCTGCCAATTCAATGGCCGAAGCTTTCCCAATGCCTTGGGTGCTCCCGCAAACCAAGGCTCTTTTACCTGTTAGTCCCAGTTCCATGGTGATAAAGATAGGCCGAAAAGTTTTAGATTTACACACTCAACCAATCAGTCTTATGGCCATTAGAAGACCCTTCAACCTCAAGCAATGGATCGAAGAAAATCGCCAATTGCTCAAGCCTCCTGTCGGCAACAAAAATCTATATGTAGACGCCGGTGATTATATCGTAATGATTGTTGCGGGACCCAACGCCAGGAAGGACTATCACTACAACGAAACTGAAGAGCTCTATTATCAGCTGGAGGGCAACGTCACCGTGAAGATTCAGGAAGACGGCAAGGCTGTAGCCATACCGTTAAACGAAGGCGATATGTTTCTCCTTCCTGCACGCGTTCCACACTCCCCCATCCGCACGCCAAACTCCATCGGTCTTGTCATCGAATGCAAACGCAAGGCCAGCGAAGATGACGGGCTCATGTGGTTTTGCGAATCCTGCAACAATCCCCTTCATAAGTATACCTTTCATCTCAACAACATCGAAACTGATTTCATTCCCCGCTTCCGCGAGTTCTATGGCTCAAAGGAGCTTCGAACTTGCAAGAAGTGCGGAACCGTTATGGAAGCAGACCCACGATTTGTCTAATCATGACCAAGCAAGAAATTCAGCGTTCGCTCGTTGAGAACTATGCGGCGTTTACCGAACATCTTCGACGCATGCCTGAGAACACGGTGCATCAGGCCGCCGAGGGAAAATGGTCCCCCGCCATGCAGGCTGAGCACCTGGTGAAGAGTGTCCGCCCCGTTACGCTGGCATTCTCGCTGCCAAAATTTGTATTACCACTGATTTTTGGAAAGGCCAACCGGCCCTCACGAACGTATGATGAGCTAATTGCCAAATACAAAGTAAAGTTGTCCGAAGGAGGAAAAGCATCAAAACCATTTGTTCCAGAGGCCCCAAAGAGTTTGTCGGCTGTGTGCGAACGCTTGGAAAAGAGCATGGCAACCTTGAGCAACCGGGCAGAAAGCTTTTCAGAAACACAATTAGACCGGTTAATCCTGCCCCATCCCTTGCTTGGTAAATTGACACTCCGTGAAATGCTCTACTTTACCGCCTATCATGCTCAGCATCATCGGGAATTGATAGCTTCAACTCATCCGACCTCGTAGTATTTATCCATCATGAAATTTCAAAGTTCGCTTGCGTTTGCCCGCAGTCTTGACAAGAAGGACCCGCTGAAGAAATTCAGAAAACAATTCTATATCCCAACATTTAAGGGGAAAGCGTGTGTTTACTTGTGTGGCAATTCACTAGGCCTGGAGCCCAAATCAGCAAAAACATATATTCAGGAGGAGCTTCAGGATTGGGCCACACTTGGTGTTGAGGGTCATATTCATGGAAGGCGCCCATGGCTTTACTACCACCATTTCACGAAGAAACCGCTCGCCAAACTGGTTGGCGCGAAGCCATCCGAAGTGGTTGCCATGAATCACCTGACGGTGAATCTTCACCTGATGCTCTCCACATTTTATCGCCCAACAGCGAAACGATTCAAGATTATCACAGAAGTTGGTGCCTTTTCATCCGATCAATATGCTGTAGAATCTCAAATCAGGCTTCACAACCTTGATCCACGAACCACCTTAGTGGAAGTGGCCCCGCGACCCGGAGAGCACACGCTTCGCACAGAAGATATACTGGCCACCATTGAAAAACACTCCAGTCAGTTATCAGTTGTACTGTTTGCCGGAGTTCAATATTACTCCGGCCAGTTTTTCGATATCAAAGCGATCGCAACAGCGGCACGGTTAGCCGGCGCGGTCGTCGGTTTCGATTTGGCCCATGCGATTGGAAATGTACCCCTAACCCTGCATGCGGATGAAGTCGATTTCGCCGTTTGGTGCAGTTACAAATACCTCAACTCAGGGCCCGGTAGCGTTGCCGGAGCATTTGTTCACGAGCGTCACGCAAACAATCCTGGCCTGATACGAATGGCGGGCTGGTGGGGCCACAATGAAGAAGATCGGTTCAAGATGAAGAAAGGGTTTGTCCCTATGCCCGGAGTTGATGGATGGCAGATCTCCAATTTTCCGGTGCTAACAGGCGCAGCGCATTTGGCTGCACTCGAAATTTTTGAAGAGGCAGGGATGAAGTCTGTTCGGTCCAAGAGTCTTCTCTTGACGGGATACCTTGAATACCTTCTCTCCGAACTCGATCCGGCAAGCAATAAATTTGAGGTGATTACTCCAAAAAAACCCAAGGAAAGAGGGTCTCAATTGTCCATTCTTATGAGGCAACATGGAAGGCCGGTCTTTGACAAGATTACCAAAAATGGAATAGTAGCAGACTGGCGCGAACCTGACGTTATCCGGGTAGCTCCAATTCCTTTATACAACACATTTGAAGACGTTTATCGATTCGCAGAAATCTTCAGAAAATCACTATAACAACACCCTTTTTGCGCGGCATAGTCAGGTACTCAAGTGACCAAAGTCATATGATTGAAACCCGTAAGTCGCCAATTTGTAGACAAAGCACCTAACCATGAAAAAGAAACCCTCGACCATCAGTATTGTAGGTGCCGGCCTTGTTGGCTCATTGTTATCTATCTACCTGGCCAAGCGCGGCTATAAAGTATCCGTCTTTGAGCGACGGTTTGATATGCGGACGAATTTTCTTGGCGGGGGACGATCCATCAACCTCGCGCTCAGCAACCGTGGTATCCGCGCACTTGAGGAAGTGGGCCTTGCCGATGAAATGAAAAAACACTCCGTTCCCATGAAGGGTCGCCTCATGCACGACGTGGAAGGAAAATTGACATATCAGCCTTACGGAACGAGCGGACAATATATAAACTCCATCTCCCGCAGCGGACTCAATATGTTTTTGATGGATGAGGCGGAAAAACAAGGTGTTGAATTCTTCTTTGAGTACCGCTGTATTGATGTCAACCTTGAAAAAACGGAATTGACATTCCAGAATCAACACGATATTCGTCATCATCAGTCGGATCTGATTATTGGTGCGGACGGAGCATTTTCTGCGATTCGGGCTGCACTGCAGATATCTGACCGGTTTGAATATTCACAGCACTACATTGAACATGGTTACAAAGAATTGAGGATTCCTCCTGGCGATAAGGGTGAGTTCATGTTGGAAAAAGAAGCGTTGCATATTTGGCCGCGAGAAAGCTACATGCTCATTGCGCTTCCTAACCCAGACGCAACCTTTACCGTCACCTTGTTCTTCCCCTTTGAAGGCGAGCAGTCATTTCACAACCTGAAAACCAATGAAGAAATCCAGGACTTCTTCAAAACAAATTTTCCTGACGCCACGGCACTGATGCCTTCTTTGGTTGAGGATTTCAGGGACAACCCGACCTCATCGCTGGTTACCATAAGGTGCTATCCATGGGTAAAGAATAGTACAATGATTATTGGGGACTCTGCACATGGCGTGGTACCCTTTTACGGCCAGGGGATGAATGCAGGGTTTGAGGACTGCTCCGTGCTTAACCGCCTGCTGGATACGCATGAAGACGATTGGAAGAAAGCTGTCCCGGAATTTCAGCGACTCCGAAAAGCAGATGCCGACGCTATCGCGCAGCTCGCCCTCGATAATTTTGTTGAAATGCGCGACTTGGTTAGCGATCCGGATTTTCTGCTTCGCAAGAAGATTGAAGCCAAATTGCATGAACATTTCCCAAAACAATGGATTCCCTTGTATTCCATGGTCGCCTTTCATGATGAAATCCGCTACTCGGAAGCCATGGAGATGGGTAAAAGGCAAAAGGAAATTATGGACAAGGTCATGCAGTCTCCTTCCATCGAAAAAACCTGGGAGGAACTTAATTTTGGAGAGATCGTAGCTCAACTCAAACCGCTGCGATGAGAATCTTGTACTCCTCGTAACGCGCAAGAATATCCCGAACATAATTAATCGGTTCTTCGCACTTGCAGTACCCCGCAACGGCCACCGGGTCTCGGTAATACTTGGGATTTGATTTTTGCCGCAGGAAAATCTCCACATCATCCCATTTGCCCGGGTCCATATTGTATTTTTTAGCAAGGTTCCGGGAATCAATTACGTGAGACAGACCGGCATTGTAAGAAGCCAGCACAAACTTCAGCCGCTCATCCTTGTCCTTAATATACTTGCCCCACAACTTATCAAGATACTTGAGGTACCTGACGCCCGCCTTCAGGCTCTGGTGCGGATTCGTGCGGTCTATCGCGCCAAATTCCACAGCGGTTGCGGGCATCAATTGCATCAACCCAACGGCTCCCGCCCAGGACTCAGCATTCGGACGAAAGTTGGACTCCTGATAAACAATGGATGCCAACAGCCTCCAGTCCCACCCAAGATTTAGAGCCTCGCGCTTTATTGCCTCATCGTAAGGGGACAACTTGTTACCCCCCAACGTCGAGTAGACGCTACTTACCCGAATCTGGGAAGATCTTGGGTTATTAAAATATTTGTCATAAAGGATTTTGAACCTTCCATTGTCCTTCAGTTCAGCAAGCCAAGTGTTCACTGCCCCTTGCAATTGAGGAGAATTCCTTCGAACGGCCCATGCAATCTGTTGAGGAAGGCTCAAAACCGTACCCACGTCCAAGTCCGGGAAGTAAATGGAATTAACCATCCCCAGCGTCTGGTCTGTGACAGTAAGATGGATCTCTCCTTTCGCTACCCGCTCAATGAGGGATTCCGTCTCTGCGCCGGCACTGTCCTCCTCAATAAGTATCTCTCCACCAATCTCAGCCGACAGGTTCTCCAATCGCTCTTTTGAGGAGGATTTCTTCATCACGTGGATCTTTTTGCCGATGAGATCGACGGGATTTCGGATCATGGTCCTTTCAATCCTGGACGGAGGCATGCGCCTCCAATTGGATGGCTTTCGCTGAACCAGAACCTGGCAGGTATTGAACTGCGTATCTGTAAACGCCAGATATTTGGTCCGCTCCCGGGTAACCGTCAAAGGAAAAGCAATAAGGTCGCCCTCCCCGCGGTTAAGCAAATCGATTGATTGTTCAATGCCACTGATCACCCTGATCTTAAGCTCAACGTGCAGGTACTTGGTCAGGCTTTGGAGGAGTTCATATTCATATCCCATGGGCTGGCCCCGGTAGATGAAGTAACTAATGGAGTTATTGTCGACGATGGCCTGAAGGAAGCCGCGTTCCCTTATCTGATCCAAATCGATCGCCACTTCCGACGCGGTTGTAAACGACTGCTGATTGGTACTAAAGGTGCAACCTGTGAAAAGCAAGGTAAACAGCAGCATCCAAGGGCCAAAAACTGTTCTTGCCATATTGTAAAATACGTAAAACGCCCAACAAACAAAAGAGGCCCAAATAGGCCTCTTTTGAAATTTTACAAGTGTATTCCGAGCTTAGTTCGACCGAAGCACACCATTTATAGTATGAAGCACACCGCTGTTTGTGAGGACATTGGCGGTTGTAATCACTGGATCTGCCACTCCTGTATTAGCATCCTTAATCGTGTAGATGGCGGGTGGCCCCGGAGCAACTCCAACCGTGAGTTTGGGAGTCGTCAACAACGTCGTCAGCTCCAAACCCTCAGTCAGGTCTTGAGAGAGGTATCGACCGGGTACAATATGATATTGAACGAGCGATGTCAACTCAGCCAATGTCGGGCTGGTACCGCTTGACGCCGTAAGGGTGGAGATATACGTGAAGCAAGTTGCCTCATCTACGAGTGTTGCGTTAATCGTGGCGAGGTAAGTCCTTAGCACGCCATCATTAACCTGAAGGATGGTAAAGTCAGGCAGAGGCGACGTATTTGGCAAAATGATGGGCGTTGTACCCGTATAGCGAATTAGCATTGCCAGAATGTCAAAATCAGTAGTGGTCCCATCAGAAGACTGTCCGCCGGTCACCGTGGGCGGGTTAGTCGCATAGCTGATGCTTAGACCCATCGGCGTAAGCACCGTAGCCGTTCCGGGAACAGCCATCACTCGGTCAATCGTATGCGCAACGCCGTTGGATGCCAGCAAGTCAAAGTTGGTTACTGTTGCTCCATTCGCGGCACTGTTTCCGTTCAACAAGACCGTTGAGCCAACCTTTGAAACGGAAAGACGGGCGTTGTTTAGGGTAGCAAACGTCTGGGTGCCCGTAATCTGTGCTGAGGTAATCTTTGAGCTTACCATGTGATAGTTAAGCACAGGCACCATTGTAGCGGCAAAGGCAGCTAACGTTGGGTTGCTCGTGGTCGTCAAGCCATCCATGAAGGTGATAAGGCTTGCTTCCGTAATCGGAAGGGTAAGTTGTGCCGAATATGTGACCGATAGAAAAGCAGTCATCGCCGGGTCGGAAGGTGCGAAGATCGTGTACAGACCCGAGTTATTATTATTAAGCGACGCATACAATCCAGCCTTGGTAACAGCCGCGGTCCAAAGTGTGAAATTTGGATCCGCCGCCATCGTCGCAGCAATGGTATTGCCCGTCAGTCCGGTAGGCGATGTAAAATCATCCTGGCAACTGCCCAAGGTGAGTGCAAACACTCCCACCAGCAGAATCCTCCGGGTCATATTTATATTTTTCATAGTCATTTTCGATTAGATGGTAAACGATTAGTGGGTAATAACACCGTGACTGATGGCCTTCGTGCCCGTTCCACCAGCAATGCCGCGGACAAAAACGGTATAGTTTTTCCCAGGTGTGAAGCTGACGGTAGCGCTGTAGTAGATGGTTGCAAATCCCGCATCCGGGCTTACCTCGAGGGTATAACTGATTGGAACATTCGCTGCTGCAATTACCTGAGAAGTGAAAGCCAGGTTACCGATTGTTCGGGATCCGGCATTGGGGATGAAATTCGCTCCACCTACAACGCTGCTGGTGGGTGACCCCAAGGTCAACGTTGGGCCGGCGCCCGGCCTTAGCCGAGCGTGGATTTGAGGACCTCCAAATGTACCATTGGTGTTGGCGGCGGCAGTAATTCCATTCGAATTAGCTACAGCATTGACAAAACGGATACCTGCATTCGTTACGACGGTACCTGCGGTAAATGTCACAGGTGCGTCACTCACAACATAGAATCTCACGCCACCTGGGTCGGTCAAACCAAGTGGGACAAGCCCAATCGATACCAGGTTAGCAAACTCAGTGGCTGTAGACGGGGTTTGTGCCGCTCCATCCCAGTTGATGCAGGCTGGGCAATTCGCCGGATTTAATGAATCGCGACGGCTTGCCGTTATCATGGAACTCGTATTCGGGTTCCAATAGGTAACATCCGCAAAAGAAATAGTCGCTGTATTGCGATTCAATCGCTTTGGCTGGGGACGGTTGATAGAATCCACGGCGATGACCGTGTAGTTTCCCCCGTTCACAGCAGCAAAGTTATTTGTACCGTTTGAAGCTGACCGGTAAATCAAGTCGCTGCTCCCGACCTTACCGCCAATCGTACCAGCACTAGCCTTGGCACGTATTGACGTATTGGCTGTAACGCTTCCCGTGCTTCCATTAGAAGTAATCGGGATAGAAGTGATCATTGGAAGTCCAAAGCCTGGAGCGGCCGTTCCAAGATTAACTCCATTCACATAGAAGTTTAGGGAAGGCGCATCAAGGGTGGCATTGGCAAACGTGAACGTCGCCTTGTATCCCGAAACTGTGGTATTCAGATTAGCGCTCGGCAACTCTGGATCACTGCAAGCCAGCATGCCAGTGAGGATTCCCACAGTTGCCAGCATCGATTTATTTATGTTTTTCATTTGATTCAATTATGAGTTGGAGGTTAGAAAATGTAACGGAAACCAAGTTGCAACTGCCACCGGCCACCGTTGGTTGTCGATGTGTCAAAGTTGTTCGTTTGGGCTAATGGCGTTCCATCGGCATTCAAATCAAAAGCATAGATCGGCCGGCCTGTGGTCGCCGCCCACGGACTTCCAATGGTGCTGGCAGGGCCTGCTGTAGCCGTAGGGGATGCGAGTGATCCGGCGGTATGCGCCTGTTCATAGCCAAGGAAGCGAATAACTTGTGAACGCGAAGGGACACGGATTAACCCCCAACCTGAATTCAACATATTCAATACGTTGTCAATATTGACTGAGAATTGCATCGTGTTTCTCTTCCCTTTCACGTCAATATAGAAATCCTGCAGCAAGCTGAAGTTCAAACGGTTTACCCAGGGAGCAAAGGCGCCGTTGCGGGCTACGTATTTTCCGCGATTTGAACTGAGGTACTCATCCTGCTTGATATAGTTATCTAACTGAGTCCAGATTTCATTCAAAGAACGAGGGTCATTGGCGTTACTCGAGCTGAGCACGATCTCACCTTGACTCTTTGGCACATAAATCAGGTCATTGCCGTTTGTCCCATCACTGTTGGGGTCATTTCCGTACACATAAGAGTAGTTGAACCCGGTACGACCTTCATACGTGAATCCAATGGTTGTCGCCAGGTTATTCATATACTCAACACGGTAGGATCCGTAAGCAACAATCCGATGTGGTGTAAGGGCGTTTGCATAAGAAGTACCTGAACTGTTCGGTCCCAACACATTGGTTTGTGAGGCAAATACTCCACCTGCCGTAGAGCCGCTCTGCGCGTTGATCTCACGAGCATCGGTGTAGGTATAGGCTGCCATCACTGTCAAATCCTTTGTAAAATTCTTACGGAATTGAGCCGTTATGCTGTACTGATATCCCTGATCCGTGTTATCCAGAACAAGGGCCTGTCCCACTTCGCCAGATAATCTCCGGTCGTTAGAGATGATTTGGCGATCAGCCCCAGCGGCGCCGAAGAGTGGTCGTCCATCGCCGGCAAGTGTTGCTGTGGACGGTGCCAGGTTTGCATCACGAATAAGAACCGCGTTGATGTCTTTGGTATAGATAAACTCAAGTGTACCAATAACACCCCCGGGAAGTCGCTGATCGATAGCAAGGCTGCTTCTCCAAACCTGCGGGAACTTGAAGTTCTTGGACACAGTATTAACAGCAGGAACGATGGACGAGCGTCCGTAATTCCTGTTGAGCTGGTTTGTCACCAGTGTTGGATTACCTGTTACGAGGTTAGAAAAGTCCTTCTCTCCAGCCGCATAGGGTGTCTGAGTAAAGTTATAGGGGTATCCATCACCGGTCACATCGAATGGAACGTTGGTGGAGGCAAACTGCCCGAAATACAAACCGTTATTGCTGACAGCATTCGAGAGCCATACAAATGGGATTCGACCTGTAAGAACACCTGTACCTCCACGGATTTGAGTAGCACGGTCTCCACTCACATCCCAGTTGAAGCCTACGCGGGGTGAGAACAGGGGCCGAACCTCAGGCCATGCGCCTACTCTTAGCTTTTCACCATTGAAATTAATGGAGTTAACGTAGTTGTTTTTCGGAAGGTCTGATAAATAGACCGGCATATCAACCCGGAGGCCGCCAGTAATCGTAAGGTTCTTAACTCCTTTGTATACGTCTTGCGCAAAGAATCCAAGCTGCATGGCAGACCATTTAGCTGCTGTAGCATCAGGGCCACCTGCCACTGCAACATACTGGATGTTATAGTTTGCAGGGCGCTGGGCAGCTGTTGTCCCCGCATCGGCATCTGCATAGAAATCTGCAAGGCTATTGTATCGGTAGTTACCGTTGACAACCTGCGTGAAGACGTTGTTAAAGGTGTATAGCTCGTTCGCCGTACCAAGCGTTACTGTATGGTCCTTCATGTAGATCGTGAAGTTGTCGTTGAACTGGATTACGTCCTGGTCAAGCTTATTGTTCTTGGTAAATGGGTCAGGACCAAAAGAGGTCATGTTCTGACCGTTGGGCCCAAGAATATCGACCGTTGCAATACTTGGAACATCGAGACCGCCCGCATTCTGCCGGAAGTCACGCAGGGCCGTATACCCCACCACTAGGTTGTTGGTAAATTTTCCACCGCCAAACATCGAGTTCAACTCCAGTGTTCCGGAGTATTGGTTGTTGTTGATGCGGTAGAAAGAGGATGAGAAGGAAAGTACGTTATTGCTATTACCACGTCCACCGGTAGGTCCACCGGTAAATCCGCCAGAGCCACTGGGGAACTGATCCTGAAAGGAATTGGTGATGTTTCCGCGTAGTGTCAGTTTATGGTTTTGGCTGATGTTGTAATCCAGGCGAACAACATAGCGCTTGCTCTCGGTCGCGCGGCTGAAGTCCTTATATACACCCGGATCGTAATTGTAATTAGTGACTAGGAAATCGCGCAATCCAGCCATCCCTGTTGCAGGATCATTGTCGTCAGTTGCCTGAGTATTTGTACTGCTGCTTGGATCTCCGGTTTTCCGAACAGGGAAAGTGTAGAATGGATCGGAACGCTGCTCAATCTCAGCATTCATGAAGAAGAACAGCTTGTCCTTGATGATGGGACCGCCGAGGCGGAACCCGTAATTCTTATAATTGAAATCAGGAATGGGAGCTGCCACACCGTCAATTGTGGTTCCTGCAAAACTCTGAGAACGGAAGAAATAGTATGCTGATCCGCTTAATTCGTTTGTCCCACTCCGAGTGATCGCGCTGATGCCGGCTCCCGTGAAGTTACCCTGACGAACGTCGTACGGAGAAAGCGAAACGGTCATCTCCTGGATGGCATCCAAACCAAATGGGGTGGCTGATGACTGGCCGCCTGGAATTGGGCTCAACCCAAAAACGTTATTCATGGTTGCCCCATCAATTGACAGGTTATTGTAAAGGCTACTGCGACCACCAAATGTGAATGAACTTCCACCGGCTTGAGGCGTGAGGCGCGTAATATCCCTGAAATCACGACCAATTGAAGGAAGACGGGTGATTTGCCTGTTGGAAAAGTTGGAAGAGGCTCCAACCTTTTCCGAGTTCAAGATTGCGTCCTGAACGCCAGTGATGACGACAGCCTGCAATTCTGTGGCCTCAGAAATCAAATCATAATCCAGAATTAATGTCTGTCCCAATTCGAGATAGACTTCTTCCTGAACCTGTTCTTTGTATCCCACGAAGGATACCTTAACGGTGTAGGGGCCTCCTACACGCATCCCGTCGATGTTGTAATGCCCATCGGCACGTGAAGCTGATCCGTAAGTTGTACCGGAAGGGATATGGGTAACAACCACGTTGGCGCCGGGGATTAGCTCGCCCGCCTTGTCTTTAACGATGCCGGTTAGGCCCGCTGTTGTAACTCCTTGCGCCCAAACACCTAGTGGGGTGGTCAGAAGGGTGACAACCAGGAACAGTAAAATTCTCCTCATATACTTGGGATTTTAGTGGATTTTAAGTGATGACAAAACTAATCTGTTTCCCGACATCACCACTTTATATCATCTTTAAATGTTACGAACAAAGGATTCACAATTTAGTAATGTCAACCATGTGTCACCCTTCACCTTGTTGCTTGAGAACATGAAAGATGATAACAAGGTGTTGAACTATTGCTTAAAGTGAAATGGGTGGAATTAAGCGAATTTTGGCTACTGTTCATTGGGTCCAACTACCAAAGCCAAGGTTATTTTGTTGTAGTTCAGAAAGGATTCTGGGTACTTAAATGACGCAATGGAGGGGCCTACTTTGACCCGTCAAGTTGTACTTTGATCTCAACCCTCCGGTTCTTTGAGTGCTCTTCATCTGAACATTCGACCCCGTCACTGCAAAGATTTAGTATGAGTTCCTCACCAAACCCAAAGGCTTGAATGCGGCCTGTATCGATATTCTTACTTTTCAGAAACGCAACAATTGTCGCCGCCCGTTTATCGGATAATTTCTTGTTGTATTCCCTGGTTCCCTGGGCATCGGCATGTGCCCCAATATAAACGGTCGCCTTCTTATAGCGACGAAGGCTACGAATTATCTTGTTCATGTCTTTGATAAATTCTGGCCTCAAATCCCACTTATCATAATCGAATAACACGGTTAGTTTTTCCTGATACGTTTCCTCCAATAGAATGTCATTTATCAAATCGCCATAAAACAACCCTTTCGTATTCAGGTTGAATCCATTCTCCAGATACCCTGCGTACCGCGCCGTAACCTTGTAAGTCATGTTAGGAAGTACAAGAAAATTATAAGTAGCCTCCGCTGAAGTCAGAACACTATCTATCTTTCCCGTAGAAAGGTTGTTGAGGTACACCATCGTGCCCGGCAGTATTCGCTGGAGTTCATTACTATAGACAATTCCCTTCGCAAACAATCCGTTCTTCCATATTGAAATGGCCAGTGTATCCGCCACAATTGATGGTGATTTGGTGGTTAGACGTTGGTCCGAAAGTGCGGTATACCCCTCCTTGGAAGGAGTGATTCGGTAGCCTTTGTCTACATCCAATTCTGCCATGAAGTTTCCGTGATCATCCGTCGTCAATTCAAGTGGCTTCAGATTATCCTCAGCGGCTATCGTAATGGTTGCAAGAGGGACGGGGTTATTACTTTGAAGTTCTTTCAGGTGACCTATCAGGGTGACCTTCTTGAGGAAGAACTTATAGACATCATCATTGCCATCCAGGCGATTGGATGCAAAATACCCCTCGCGGCCAGCTCCGTCGATGATGAGGCCAAAATCATCACGAGAAGAGTTTAGCGGGTAGCCCAGGTTTTCAGGAACTTGGAATGCATTGTCTCGATATTGCGCCACATAATTGTCAAGACCCCCAAAGCCACCAAATCCATCGGATGAGAAGAACAATTGATCGTTCCATTGATAGGGCGTAAACTCATCGCCCGGGGTATTCACGCCATCACCCAGATTCTGAGGTTTAGTCCACGCATTCTCATTGAAGTGACTTACATATAGATCAGCACCGCCTTTCCCTCCAGGCATGTTCGATGAAAAATAGAGTGTCTTGCCATCCTCCGAAACCCAGGGATGCGCAATGGAGTAGGATCTATCACTAAAAGAATATCGCTCAAGGTTCTCTAAATGCCTGTTTTCTCCCAACGTGGCAAAATATAGTTCAAGGTTAACGCGTCCAAATTCATCCTTGGCTGGCTTCCCATTTTGAATGATGTTGCGCGTAAATGCAATTTTTTTTCCTCCAGCATAGAACGTAACTGGTCCGTCGTGGTATGGCGAATTCAGCGCCTTGCTGTAAAAGAGGCTGATCTGGTGCTCAGTAGAGTACGCAGAGTCAAAATTGGAACCCACATAAAACGCATTCAGAAGCCCCTCGCTTTCACTGATACCACTTAATGATTTCCGCTTGATAAAAAGGTCGCGATCGCGGGAAGACACAAACACAATGCCCTCTTTAAAATGTCGGGGTGAAAAATCTGATTGAGGGGAGTTGTACCACTTACGATCCATCGCGTAGGATGCAGGATCCTTCCTGTAAGCAGACATATTATCAATAAAAACAATCTTGGCTCTGGCGCGCCGTTGTGTTGAGTCGAGTTCGGCGGCCTTGACAAAAGAAGCCCTTGCTGAATCATACCGCTCACGCGCGCACTGTACCTGTGCCAGCCTATAATATTCATCCGCACTGGGCTCCCCTTGCTTCAGGAGTTGTAGGTACCATCGATTGGCATCGTCGAGCTTCCCCATCCGATAGTAGCAATCGGCTACACGGGCCTTCGCCACACGATTGCCTGGATCACTGTCAATCGCAAGGCGATAAAGGTCAATTGCATTCCGATAGGCTTGCTGCACATACATGCGTTCCGCTTTCTTGAAATTGCTCTGAAATACTCCTGAAATATTAGTGCTCTGTCCCAACGAAATGTTGGTGTAGAGAATAAGGCCAACCAAGTATAGCAGCGAGATTCTCATTAGAAATACCGGGGTGAAACAATTCCTTTGCTATTGAATTTGAACACGTACCCCAGAAAAACTTCATGGGATCCTATCTCGACGGTCTTTATTTCACCAAGAGCGGTCGTGTAGGAATATCCAAACCTGAGCTGATCCGTCACCTGCAAGTCCAGAAGTAGATTGATTGCATTTGACGTATGATAGGAGACACCTACCCAAAGCACTTCATCAAATAAGAAATTGGCATTAATATCAACCTCAACGATTCTGCCATCAACCATCTTCACAAGTGTATTTGGCTTCAAATGGATGGCACGGCTGATCTGAAAAACGTACCCTGCTGTCAGGATAATTGGAAAAGGTTGCCTGAGTGAGGTCAGGTCATTTCCGCGACTGAAGATATTGTTCAGCATGTGAGGCATGCTCAGGCCAGCATACCAGGTCGTGTGATCATAGAAAACTCCAGCCCCAATGTTTGGACGGGTTTCTGAAATATCCTGGCTGAACGCTGGATCTGTCTGATAAATATCCAGCAAGGAGTACTGTGCGTTGTACCTGCTAAATCCAGCCTGAACACCAAAAGATAGGGTGGCCAGCGGGTTTATTGGTATTCGATACGCATAGACGCCACTAAATTCAGTCTGACTTATGACTCCGATCTTGTCATGGACAAAAAGTGCACCTACTGCGAACCTTTGATTGGCAAGTGGGGAATGTACGGATAGGCTCTGAGTTGTCGGGGCTCCAGGGAGTCCGACATTCTGAAATCGTGAAAGGACGCTCACGCTAAGCGCACGGTGCTGGCCTGCATACGCCGGGTTTATAGCCAGGCCATTAAACATATATTGCGCATACGTGGCCTCCTGCTGAGCGCTGGCTTGCAACGTCCACAACATTAAGCAACCCGCCAAAATGTGCTGAAGCCGATTCATCATTCCATCTTAAGAACTATAAAACCGCTCATGGCTGGAATATCGTTGCTCAAACGAATAGAGTAGAAATAAACGCCATCAGGTAGCCTGCCACGAAAGAGTCCTCGATTTGCTTCCCCACGCCATACCTGATCTTCGTTGTTGTAGTTATTTGCTTCGTATACGAGGTTGTTGTACCGATCGAAAATTCGCACTACGTTTTCAAAATAGTAGTCAATGCCATCAATTCGCCAATAGTCATTTACCCCATCCCCGTTGGGTGACACCCCCTCATAAATCCTTAACGGCAAATCACCGATATCAAATGTAACAGTAGCTGTGCTGCACAGCGCTGGTGACGCATTGTCACAAATTTCATAGACCATCGAGTCGACTCCCTTGTAATATCGATCTGACGTATAGGTGACGAAACCATCCGAAGCCATGGTGGCTCTACCATGTACCGGGCTCCCTACTGGCTGGAGGTTTAGCGCGATCGCGTCACCGTCAATATCCAGGTCATTGGCAAGAATATTGATTTTGCTGACAGTATTGCGAAGCACAGCTGCTTCATCAGCGACCGCCTTCGGAGGATCATTCTGTGGAAGAACGGAAATCAGGGCAACGAGGGTACCACAAAGACTCGGAATTCCATTGTCACATACTTTGATTTCCCAATTTGCCTGACCATTGAAATCTTTTTCGGGTGTAAACGTAAAGCAAAATTCAATATTCTGATACGGCACCAATAATCCTCCTCCTGCGATACTAATAGCTTGCTGAAGCACAACATCATCACCATCCGGGTCGATTGATTCAAAACAAAACACAATCGGCTGATCTTCAGGTGTCGTCAAGGTAATTGTTCCGCCCGGTATGCCATTAACCAGGATGTCTGGCGGGTGATTGACTTTCTTGACATCAATGGATATCGTCTTGGTTGAACACACTGCCGGTGAGCTGATTTCACAAACCGTTACATCAACCAGGTCAATTCCTATAAACCCCGCAGTCGGCGTATAGGAAAAACACAAGTCATTTGCTGCCGATCCAGTAGTAATCAATCCATTACCTCCGGATGACATCCCCGCACTGAAAAAAGAAATATCATTTTCCACATCCGTTACTGTAAGGCACACAATCGCCGTCTCATCCTGATTGACCTCAGCCGTAGTCGTGGTAATCACCGGTGGGTCATCGACCATAAGTACAGTTATGACCACGCCTCCCACAACACACAGACTGCTAGAAGCTCCGTCACAGAGCGTAATTATTCCCTTTATCTTGCCATTGAAATTTGCGCCCGGTACAAACGCAAAACAAAGTCCGCCGTTGAGACTGAAGTTTCCTATTCCCGACAACACACTGAGGGTACTAATGGAGACCTGGTCTCCATTAGAGTCGGAAGCACTGAAGCAGGCGCTAAGAATTTCGTCTTCCTGGATCGTATAATAGACCGTATCAACCGGATTCGTACCGTCCGTTAAGCGGGGAGCTACGTTAACCTGCCTGACATCAATAAATTTATCAAACGAAATGCTGTTACTGGTGCCATCGTTAGCGACAAAACTTACGCGCCGGGTTAGGGTTGACGGAAATTGGTCGGAATTGGAGTAGGTGATGCTCCTCAATGCAGTGGTATATGACGCAAGAGAAGCAAGGCCACTGAGACTCAACACACCTGTATTGCTGTCGTATACACCAGAAATCCCCAATTGATTAGCAAAAGCAAGAACATCCTCTGTCGATGCAAAATTTGAGGTAATCGAAATGGTGGCTGAGGTAAGCTGTATGTTGTCGGCATCCGAAGCTGAAACACTACCATCGACAATAATATTTCCAACGGTGTACACATCAATTGAATTGGAACCCGTAATTACCGGGGCATCGTTGATCGGAGAAACGGAGACCTCAATTGTACCTGAGGCACAGGCATTACTCGGATCACATATCGTCACCGTTGCCGTCACTGTTCCGCTGAAATTTGCATCCGGCGTAAAGCTAAAGCAGAGGCCTCCCGTTAAATTGAAAGATCCACCACCCGATGTTAGCACAATGGAAGAGACGGTAATGGGATCGCCATCCGGATCACTAGCCGTGATGCACACATTCAGCGGAGTGTCTTCATTGGTGGTGAATGGGAGTACGGAAACCGGATTATTACTGCCATCGACCAGGAAAGGCGCCCGGTTTACATTGCCATTGAACTCAATGAATTTACTAAACGGCAAGCTGCTTGCGGAGCCATCAGAAACCTGGAACGAAATTCTTCGGGTAAGCAACGAGGAAAGAAAAGTATTGAAATAGGTCAGCGTCCGAAGTGCTGTCCCATAAGCCGTCAATGTAGCTGAACCAGAGAGGGTAAGCACGCCGCTCGCGGGGTTATATACACCGGTGATTCCTGATTGATTGGTAAAATTGAGCGCATCTTCCGCTGGAACAAAATTTCCGTCTATGGTAACAGTACCCCCGGTAATAAGGGGGCTGTCTACGTCTGAAACCGTGATGGAATTGTCGACCGCAACAGAAGCGCCCGGGTATGTTATCACCGCATTTGAGCCTCCAACAACGGGAGGATCGTTTGTCGGGGTTACAGTCACTTGAAGCGTTGCCGATGCACAAGCATTGCCAGGGTCACATATAGTAACAGTGGCAGTCACAGGTCCGTTGAAATTAGGAGCTGGTGTAAAAGTGAAGCACAAGCCGCCGGTTAGGACAAATGTCCCTGATCCCGAAATGATACTAATCGATGAAAGAGCAATCGGGTCTCCTTCAGGATCGAACACACTCAGGCAGGTGACGAGCGGAGTATCCTCAGCGGTCCCCAACGGGATAGTCGTAATAGGATTGTTCGATCCGTCCACAAAAACTGGCGGGTGATTAACTGGAACGATCTGGACAAATTTATCAAAGGGTGTACTGTTATTGGTTCCGTCATTCACCACAAATGATATCCGTCGCGTCAGTTGCGTAGGGAGGAATTTCAAGTTCGTATAGGATATGGATTGAAGCGCGGTACTGAAATTTGCCAATGTAGTGGTTCCTGTCAACGTGAGTATTCCAGTCACGGACGAATAGGTGCCCGTTATTCCAGCCTGATTGGTAAAATTCAGTTGATCTTCCGCTGAAATAAAATTGTTGGTGATGGAAACCGTTCCGCTCACAATTTGCAGATTATCCAGATCGGATACGCCTATGGTATTGTCCAGGACGAGGTTCCCAAGCGTATACTGAATCTGCGCTGGGGAGCCCGTCAAAACAGGTGGATCATTCACTGCGATAACATTCACTGTCCGATTCAATTGGTTGCTGAAGTCCAAGCCATCAAAAAGTTGAAATCGCAGCACGCGCGACAAGGAAATTGGATTGTCGCTTGTGTTGGAATACGAGACGCTCCGCAAGACGGTTTGGTAGGAATCGAGCGACGCGTTGCCTTGAAATGTCAGTATCCCATTGGCCGGGTTGTATAATCCGACAATGCCTGGCTGACCGGCAAAAGTCAATTGATCTTGCCCGGATTGAAAATTTGAAACAATAGAAACGGTTGCCCCTTCCAGCACCACATTGTCAGGATCGACGATCAGCGCAGTCGGCTGAACAGCAAGTGGCAAATCATTCTCTGTGTAGGTGATAGCCGTTGTAATTCCGTTAAGTTGAGGGGGAACATTAACCACTACAATCGTGAAACTGGCCTGCGACCCCAGTCCCGCTGAAGAACACCGGTCAATTGCTTTACCTCTTGCCGTAACCGAATCTCCGGCAGCAAGGACGTAGGACAAAGAAGAGAACCAGGCCCCGCTTGCATCCGTCACAATTGTGTCCAGGTCGACGATGACATCCATGGAATTAAATACCTGGATGAAAATATTGGCACTTACGAGAGGTGTCCCATCTGGGTCCCTGAGAAATCCAGAAAGAAAATCTTCGCCTGATTTGACTGGCAAATTAATGACCGGTTTGGGCGTAACGCCCACCTGGAACCCAACACAACTAAAGCATAAATTATTCAGTGTTGTCGGACACTGATTACTAGTCAGATCGAGGAATGCGCATGTGTTGCATCCACCGTACAGCGTATCATCGACTCCACCAACATCCGATATCTTACCACCCATGGCGCATGTGGCCGAGACGTTAGTGACTGCGGCGAAACGAAGCTCTGTATCCTTGGTTATCCCAAAAAGCGTATTCAAATCTGAAAATGGAACGTAGTAGTCGTAGAAGAAGTCCGGATTGCTGCAACTGACCACATCGGCAGTGGCAATCTGAAAGTGACTGTCAAATCCATAGTTTCGCAAGGCCGTGGGACAGGAGTCAATTCCATCGATATCAAAGATGTATACACCCTTGTTGCTGTTCTTGATCAGCGTAATGTCAATCTCAAATCCCGGGTTTTCTGGTGTTGAATTAGGATCATCAGGCCCCATCTTGCCGTCTGTGTCAATCAGAATGGTGTACGATTCGACGCTTGGATTATTAGTTCCTAATCGAAAACGAAAAATCAGATTGTTTGCATTGTCAATGACCCCGTAGACACCATACCCTTTGTTGTCCACAGTAATGTCAGTTATGCCGCAGTTGGCACCGGCCTGATTATCCCCCAATACATCACCATCACCGACAATGGGAATGCCGAACATCTTAAGCTCAAACTCGTCTACATTATACCCGTCGTTGGAAAAGCCCAAATTCGATACCGATACAAATCCATCCTGGTTTGGATCCATGACGGAGGTTGTGGCCGATCTTATGATCTTTCCACGTTGGGCGAGCGTAAAAAGCGGCGTAATTAGAATAGAGAGCACGAGGACCGTCCTGAGCGAAAACATGAATCGATTAGCCAAAAACATCTGTAAATTTAAGCAATTCCGAGGTTAATACACTTATTTAGCGCAAAGTGACCCCCAAGAAAACCCTCTCCAGCGTTGTTTTATGGTCAGTCATCTCGGCTGCCTTTATCGGTCCGGGTACAGTCACTACAGCGGCCTCGGCTGGGGCACTATTTCAGTTAGACCTGCTGTGGGCTGTTGTTTTCTCAACAATTGCCTGCATCATTCTTCAGGAAGTATCAGCACGACTAGCTATTGCGAGCGGCCTCACCATGGGACAGGCACTGATCCGCAAGCACGGTGTAGCGCGAGGCCGATGGCTTGGCTTCTTGCTTGGTGGACCGGTCATCCTGGGATGCGCTGCCTACGAAGCAGGAAATATCCTTGGGGCCGTCTCCGGGCTCAACCTGTTTACAAATATTGACGCAAGAATTCTTACACTTGGTCTTACCGCACTTGTTACAGTCATCTTATGGACGGATCGCCGTCAAACGATAGGGTGGCTTATGACCTTTCTGGTAGCACTCATGGGCATTGCCTTCTTTGCACTGGCAGTTGGTCGTCCGTTCTCATTTTTGGAATATACCGAATCGTCCGTCGTGCCGCGCATTCCTATCGGATCAGAGCTGTTGGTACTGGGACTGGTTGGCACCACCATTGTTCCCTATAATATCTTCCTCGGTTCAGGCGTGAGCAAAGGCCAAACTATCCCGCTCATGCGGATTGGTCTCACGATATCTGTAATTATAGGAGGACTGATCACCGCCGCGATTCTCATTGCCGGAACTTCGGTCCGATCTTTCACAAATTTCGGTGAATTGGCCAGTTCACTGAACGATAGCCTCGGACCCCTTGGATCTGCCGCACTGGGTATTGGCCTATTCGCTGCTGGGTTCTCATCGGCCATTACTTCTCCATATGCGGCCTCCATCATAGCGTCAACAGTTTTTTCGTGGAGCAAGCAAGGTCAGCGGTGGGTGTGGATGGGAGTACTCTTAACCGGCTTTGTTTTTGGGGTCAGCGGAGTCAAGCCAATTCCCGTGATTCTGATGGTGCAGGCACTAAACGGGTTGGTGCTTCCCTTGTTAACTGCTTTCCTCATTCTGCTCATCAATGACCCCGCGATCATTCCTCCTCAGAACAGGCACCCGAAGTACTACAATATCATTTTGCTTCTGATTTTCGGAGCCGTTCTACTTATGGGCCTGCACAGCATTGACAAATCATTTTCCACTTGGCTAGAACTCTCCCAGGGACATTATGGACTAATGACTTCTATTACACTGGCATTGACAGGCTACTTGGCCTACAGGCTAATCAGCCAGTCGAAAACCCCAGGTTAAAGATTTGGTTGTTAGGCTACGACTTCATCGAACGCCTTGACGAAGGACTTCATTTCCTCCAGCGTGCCAATGCTTACCCTGCACCATTCTTTATCCTTGTAGTCCCATACGCGGATTTGGTATCCTCGTTCCGTGACTTGCTGAAGAATCATTTTTCCGTCTTTTGGAGCCGGGAACAGGACCACGTTGGTATGTGACTTTCCATGAAACCATTTCTTGCGCTCAAGGTAGTCCGTAAAATATGTCCGGGCTTCTGTGTTCATCTTGCGCGTGTACGTCATGAATTCATCATCCCCCAAACTTGCCTTGGCAGCGGCGATGGCCGCCTGATTGAGAATGGTCCCCATCTGATACTTCTGCATCTTCTGGATCAGTTCAGGTTTAGCCACGGCATAGCCGACCCGCAAACCGGCCAATCCATAAATCTTTGAGAATGTCCGGGAAACGATAACGTTATGCCCTTGCTTGACCAAGTCAACCATAGATGATTGTTGGCTGGGCTCCAGAAACTCAAGATATGCCTCATCAGAAAAGACAACAGCTTTCTTTGCCATTTCAATACAGAAACTACGCAACTTCGCATTGTCCACGATGGTGCCTGTTGGGTTGTTGGGGTTAACGACAAAGACGATTTTCGTGTCGGGCTTCACCGCTGAAGCCATGGCTTCCAGGTCATGGACCATGTATTGATCCAAGCTCACTTTATCCCAACGAGCCTTATACTTTTCCGCAAAATTCATAAGCATGGTAAACGTAGGCCATGCGGAAAGCACAGACCCGCCTTCCAATCCGACACTCATGCCTGTAATCGCCAACACTTCACCGCTTCCTGCAGCCAGCAAGATATGATCCGTAGTAACACCTTCTTTCGCAGCGATCAACTGCAAAAGTTCTTCCGATTGATCAAACGCATATCGATTCCCTTCCGTCACAGAGAGGCGAATGGCCTCACGTGCTTTCGCTGAAGGACCATAAGGGTTCTCGTTGGATCCCAGGCGCACAAGCCTTCCGGTCTTCATCCCCATGAATTCCATCTCTGCACGGCTGACAGGCGCGGCCATCAGTTCTTGTACTAAAGAAAGCCCCATGGGCATTGCTGCTCCGGCCACTAAAGCGCTTTTAAACCAGGCCCTGCGTGTTAGTTGTGAACTCATAATTGAAAGGATTAAAGTGAATACCCGAATACTCTTTGCGCCCAGGTGATGGTTCGCACCATCCCGGCAGGCTCATTAAATGTAACGAAATATATTTATTTCTTTATCGCCAGGGTGGTCGCTGCATCGTGGTCACGAACGGTTCATCATCCAGAACGATCATAGGGTGATTGCCGTTTTGAGGATGATTTCGCTTTTCTAACCTATAGGACCCGCTTTCGCCAGACATTGACTGATAATACATCCTGTCACCAGCCACAAACCAGGTCCCTGAATCGACACGCTTAGACGAGGCGCTCCCGGAAACCAAAACATTGCGGGCATTTTCCGTCGCATATGTATACGTTCCATCTGCATTGAGGGTGATACATCGGCTTGACTGTGCCTGTGTTGTCATGTTCAAGTAGCACCATCGCCCAACCAAGTCAAGGGGATTTTTTGCTCCGAGTTTTGCCTGAGATGTTCCGGTCGATCCTGCCGGCCGGGTGTACCTCGACTTTTGACCATTTGCGATCAAGACTAAATCACCTTCTTCAAAAACGTATTCAAAGATTGCCTTGCCAGCTCCTGTCTCCAGTATAAGGTGTCCTTGTGATATGCTGTAAGGAAAGAGGCTTCCCCCATAACGGCATGTTCCATCGCCTTTAAACTCAATCATTTCTCCGTCTCCTGACCAAAGTCCGATCAACTGATGCGAAGTGGCGCTGAATGCAAGTGAACGTTCAGTCGCCTTGGATGAGTCAGTCCCAGCTGCCCTCGAAAAAATTACTCTTCCATTAAGATCTCCACCACTGAGGATCAATTGATTTCCATTGACGCTGAACGAGTAAGCTATTGATTCCAGGTCGATGGTGACCATCAGCACATTTCCGTTGACCGTATATTGCAAGGCTTTGTCATCAAATGCTCCCGACCCATCGTGGTTCAGCTGCAATACCATTGAAAATCCGAACTGCTCATTTTTCCAAAGGCCCAAGACCGCTGTATTTGCCTGGGAAAGAGCCGGTCGTTGAATCAGGAGGATAAAGCAGATAATCAGCGCATTCCTACACGGATAAACCAAGTTCATTGGGAAGAAGTATTTCAACTCCTAACGTCAAAGAACGTTATTTAATTGTTCCTTGATCTTCTCCAGCTCCTCCTTCATCATGACCACTTCGCGTTGTATCTCTGCGTCATTTGCCTTAGATCCGATGGTATTGATTTCCCGACCAATCTCCTGAGCAATGAACGCAAGTTTTTTTCCTGAGGATTGGGTTTCATTCATGGCTTCCAGGAAGTAGGCCAGGTGGGTACGAAGCCTTACACGCTCTTCATGGATGTCCAGCTTCTCAATATAGAACAAGATCTCCTGCTCGAGTCGGTTTGCATCAAAACCCTCCTCACCGAAAAAATCAGAAACGTTCTTCTTGATTCGGGTCCGGATTTTTTCCACCCGAAGGGGATCTAACCGTTCAACTTTATCGAGTAGTGCGCCTATGCTTCGGATGTAGCCGGTTAATTTTTCAGCCAACGTTGCACCTTCATCCTGCCGGAATTTATTGCACTGGTTAATGGCAGCTGTCATCACTTGCATGAATTTTTCGAGCGTGGCCGGATTTGCCTTCGCCTCCTGGTCAACGGCGACATCCGGAGAACGCAATGCCATTTCAAATAGGGTGTCGTATGGCGCCATGACCCGATCGGCGAGTTTTTTCAGTTCTGCATAGTGGGCCACAAAAAGAACTTCATTGTAACGTTGCGGCAGTTGATCGGGAGTGCTTTTGCGGTATTCAACGGCTATTGAAATCTTCCCCCGTTCCAATTTTTCCTGGATGAGCGCTCTGACATCCAGTTCCTTTTCTGAAAACCCGGAAGGGAGCCGAAGACCCAGGTCAAGAAACTTGGAATTGAGTGATTTCACTTCTACCTGAAGGGAGCCTTCTTCCACAACTGAAGCAGCCTGTCCAAAACCCGTCATCGATCGGAGCATATGAAATTTTTTTCGCAAGATAAGTCAATCTGCGAACTCTGGCCTCTTGTCAGAAATCCATTCCGACAGAAACCAGGATGCGCGCGTCCTGTACCTTATAGTTTTCGACCGGCCATGCATAGTCAAACTTGAGGTAGTAGCCGAGGATAATGGACCGGAATCCAAAGCCGTAACTGTATAGCCACGGATTCAGGTACTGCTTGATGTCTACTATAAAAGGGCCTGACTTGACTTCGACCGTACGCAAGGAGTTCTCGGAACTTGTGGGGGGTGCCCCTGTCCAGCTGGTACCAATGTCATAGAAGGCAGTAAACTGCATATTCTTGAAAAAACTGGAGGTTGAGCCTCCGGCCAGCGCCTTAACGATCGGGAGTCTGAATTCAGCATTGAACATGGCCACGCTTGATCCATAGAGCGTGGCGTAGTCAAACCCCCGGAGCGTGGTCGTAAATTCCGTAAACACCAGGTTTTCATTGTATCCTGACTTTACATACAGAGGATTTTTTACTCCCTCGTAGTTGATGGAGTTGCCAAACCAATTGTCGACCCCACCCAGGGCATATTGCTTGGGCGCATTGCCAAAGAAAGTCCCGGTGTATCCGCGTATAGCAAATACAATCTCATTATAGATCTTTTGGTAATGCCGAATATCCAGCGATACCTGCGAAAAGCTTGCTTTCTTATTCCCAATTCCTTCGTAGTGGATAAAATTGATCTTTCCACGTGTTCCCTCCATCAAGTTAAGGCCCGTACTGACCGAATTATCATACACCAACTCAGCCCTTGTTCCGGCATACCATTGCTCTTTGGAGGCCGCATACACAGGCGGCGAGGAGACCCTTTGATCAGGACCAAGGTCTTCGTATAAAGTATAGCCACCAAAAGGTTTTATCGCCACTCGCGTGCGGACGCTGAGCGGAAGAGCAAAACCAATTTCAATTTTCTGCCATGAATATTTTTGCTTCTGGTCTTCCTGCGTCCAGAAAATCACCTTCCGGTCATATCGGACGCTATAATCTATGCGGTGCTTCAAGTAATGAAATTCACCGAAAACATCTCCGCTCTTAAAATCAAACGCCGTTTGAATACCGCCGTGAATTCTATAGTTCTCGAGAATATCATTCATCTGTGTCTCAAGTCGAATGCTGAACCCTCGTAATGGGTCGATGACAAAATCGGTAACAATATTTTCGTAGCTGAATTTCGGCTGATAGGGAAACGGTCCGTTGATCCTGCTTGTCTCCCGCGCCTTCATATACCGGCTAAGGAAAGTCTCCCCCGGTTGCTGCGCTTTCATCGCATCATCTTCAAATCGATAGTCATCGGTATTCAAATCAGCTTCTTTCTTGACGGGAACCTGCGCAACAACTGGAGCAATGACGGTATCCTTCTTTATTTTCTCATCCTCAAACGAATAGTTGTCAACGTTGACTTCACCCGAATTGACTTTCGCGCGTGTTGAATCCGTGGCCAAGGTATCCTTAGGTTCCACGCGTTGCAAAGAATCCACAGGGATAGGCTTTCTTAGGCTGTCGGGGGTCTGAGGCCTTGAAAGCGCGGTGTCCTTTTTCTGCTGAAGGCGGTCATTGATGAGTTGCTTCAATGAAACGCCTGGTCGGACATCCTTCTTCCTGCGCTCGGTTAGGTTGCGGACTTGTTGCGTCTCCTTGCGCAGGGTTGCCGGAGTGAATATCTGTTTGTCCAAATTGAAATTTTGATACAAATAAATATCCTCCTTCAGTTTATTGGTCATGACGGCTGCAAAAATCCGATCCTCCGCATGGAGGTCATACGTCTTGATGCTCGATTGAAAATTGGTAACCTGAGCATAAACACCCGTTAGGCGATCAAATTTGAACAAGTTGATAATTCCGCGTTGGTCACTCAAGTAGTAGACAATATTCTCGTTGATTGCTTTAGGCGCGTAATCCCTGCTTAATGTATTCGTGATCCGCGCAACAACATTTGTGGTGGTGTCCAGATTATAACTGAAGAGGTTATAGTTAGTTGACACTTTAGAAAAATTTCGCTTAACAGTATTTACAGTATCAGTAGTACGATTGGAGCTGAAAACAAGTGTATTGGTTTTGGGAATAAACGATGGATCAAAATCATCAAAGAGGTCATTGGTCAGGCGACGCGTGCGGTCTCTCCGGCTGCTGACAAGGAACAGATCGTTTTGTCCATCCATATCCGCGCTGATGACTGCAAGCCTGCCGTTCTCAGAAAAATTCAGGCTCCTAATGTTGCTAAATCTTTCCAGCGGTCTGGGGATCTTGCTGCGGGAGGTGAGATCATAAAGCCAGAATATATGCTGACCATAGCGCACACCGATAACGCCAAGCGTATGACTATCTGCCCAGCTTAGTAGCGGAAGGCTTGCATCCACCGCCTGTCGAAAGACCCGGTTGCCATCGCTCAAGATCGTTGTTTCCCTTCCCGTTTCGAGAGATTTCACATAGACGGTATACTTTCCGCGATCATTCTCAGCATAGGCCACGTTTTTTCCATCCGGGCTGATCTTCATTGTTGTGTACACAAGACTCTTCCTGTGTCGTCCGGTAAGTCGTGCCGTGTCAGAAGGAATCTGATAACTCGCATTCACTCTTTTCTGCGCTTCGCTATAGAATCTCTTCCAGTCAGCCATAAGTTGCTTAAAGGGAACACCCAGCGTGATGTACATGCTTTTCTGTTCGTTCCGGATCACACGTGTATAGTTGAGAATGTTGGCGACACTTGCTTTTCCGTATTTCTCTGCGATGTAGTTCCAGATAGACTGCCCAATGAGAGCAGCTTCTGTCCCGGTTACCTTGAAGGGTTTATTCACCTGTTTGCTTTGAACAAACTGACGGGCATAATCATCCATTTCGGCATTCCATCCTTTGGCGGCATAGAGGGATACGCCATCAATAAACCAATCAGGGAGATTTAGAAGTACGGAATTTTGAAACATATCTTTCAAACTGCCGCCGAACATCATTTCATTGATCATCAAATCGGTCACCTTCAGAACCAATTCTTCCTTGAATCCATCCAGCGATCCGGGGTGGGCTATTTCTACATAAGGCTTAATGAATTCCGTTTCACCACTCACGTGAAATTGCTTACCCAGTATCCCCATGTTGCTTTGCTGCAAGTCGGTTACTGAATTATAGAGAAATACCTTGGTCTTAAGATAGGGCGGATACCCAATCAAATCTGTGATTCGATCAAACTCCCCCTCCAGGTATTGCAAGGCTTCTGTCGCTACCCTCCTACGCTCGTCATAATAATAGACATCGAAATTCTCTGAGCTTACATATTGCCATGCAAACTGCCGGTATTGAACCCGGTTCCTGCCATACGTTTCGGAAGCCATCTGAGCAGCAGCGGGCAGAACCGACAGCATCAAACTGCCTGCAAGTAGCAAGGTCCGGCAGCGTATCAGCATTCGCATAATCTCAACAGCTATCACTTCGAATATAACGGTTTGAACCTGTAAATATTGACCTCTTCCGGCAGCACTGCGCGTTCTTCCATCCAATCTGTCAAACACTTCGCGAAATAGGGAGCTAAACTTACACCTTTTGTTCCCAAGCCATTGAAAATAACCACATTTCTGTTCTCCGGATGATGACCTAACAGAGGCCTTCGGTCTGATACGGTGGGCCGAATACCCCAATCTTGGTGAACGATCTGAAAAGGAACCCGGACCAGAGCCTGAAGTCGGGAAGTAATTTGAGCAAGGGCTTCCCCAGAAGGAGCTTCTTCAAAGGGAGCGTGCTTGTAAGTTGAGCCGGCGACAAACACATTCCGCTCTTGCCCGGGCACGAGGTAGACACCACGGCTGATGATCCGGCTGGTGTCAAACTCCATGTGAACTGTGAGTGTCTCCCCCTTCAAGGGCCTTATCGGCAGCCAGCTAAACAATGAACTTTGCGTGGCAGCCAGGCCATTGCAGAAAATAATTTTCGACGCTGTAAATTCCCGATATCGAATAACATCGCCAGTCTCTAGTTCACTTTCGACAAATTGTTCATCCCGGTAAGCCTGGCTCTCCTTCAGCGCATCCCTAACTGCCGAAGTCCACCCCGCAACATCCAGATAGCCAGACTGCCCGACTACCAAACCCCCAAATGGATTGTTCAGCGAATCAGGATCTAACGGATTCTCCTGAACATGAGTAACAAATTGCCGGACGGCATCGGATTCGACTTTAGCCTTCCACTGGATCATTTCATCTGTCGAAAGAAAAGGGCGATAGATGGGAAGGGGATAAAAAAATTTGCGCTTGAGATCTTTTTCAGCTTCCGGATAAAACCGATTCAGATAGGGAAATAGGTCCTCAGCCAAATACGTTTTGGTCATCACCCTGCCCGTAACCGGATTACAGATTCCGGCAGAAATTTTTGATGCTCTGTTCTTTGCCGGCTCATCAAAGACGATCAGTCGTTTTCCGCGACGCAGTAATTCCCAGGCCAATGCCGATCCTGCGAGCCCTTGTCCAACAATGATGTAATCAACTGTGGTGCTCATGCTCTTGATGTACAGGAAACGGCATTCACTTTCGATTGGCCAGATAAACGCCTCCAAGGATTGCCGCCATTCCGATGAAGTGCGTGAGGTATAACTTCTCACCGTCCAACACGCCCCACCCGACGGACACGATTGGCATGATGTAGGTAACGGTACTGGCGTACAACGGCGTGGTTATCCTAACCAGCTTATTAAAAATGAGAACAGCAATGGCAGTACTCATCAATGCAAGAAGTGCCACATATGAAGCGGCGGTCCAGGCGCCCGGCACAGTCTTTAGCGTGTGAATGAAGTCCGTAAATCCAAACAGGTAGATTGCCCCCAGCGGTCCAATCAGCGCAATGGAAATACTGGTAATGGTCAACGACCCGAGGCCGGTGATTTTAAATTTTATGAAGTTGAGATTAAAACCGTAAAAAGCACACGCGACTACAATCAGCAAGCCGTACGCATTGAAGCCCGTTACCGAGGCGCCCGATCGTGAGATCATAAGCAGAACGGTGCCCGCGAGGCCAACCAATATCCCAATCACCGCCGGCCTGCGAAAGATCTGTTGGTAAAAGATCGCGCCCATGATCATGGTCCACAACGGAGATAATGTATTGAGAATGCCGGCCACGGAGCTATCAATATGTTGCTGCGCCGTGGTGAACAAGAATGCAGGGATAAAGACCCCCAGCAAACCTGACAAGAACAATGTTCCCATCTGCGCTCGTTTCACCTCACGCACTTTTACAAGGGCTATAGGCAGCAAGAGTAGACCCGCAACGGTTACGCGCAGCGAGGCGACCTCTCCCGGTGACAGCGCCACCAGGCCCTTCTTCATCAAAATGAATGATGTCCCCCAAATCAAGGACAGTGCTATGATGAGTATTAAAGGAAGAGTTGCGTTCTTATTTTCCAAGAGAGTAGAGAGAAATGATAAACTGAATTAACAAAATGCCTAATCTATCGTCGCTTGTCGTGCTGGGTAGGGTCAGGCAAAGCTATGTTCTGGCGAAAACACACTACTGATTTCATCCAGGATTGCATACACTTCGCCGGCCGTATCCGCTTCCACCAAGCGCGTGCGATACGGTTTGAAGTCGGGCAGGCTGCGAAAGTAGTTTGCATAGTGACGCCGCATCTCAAACACACCCAGGCGATCTCCTTTCCAACGGATGGAAAATTCAACATGTTCCCGGCACACCCGAACCCGTTCCGGCACATCAGGCCCGGGCAACAACTCGCCCGTCTGGAGATAGTGTTTGATTTCCCTGAACACCCATGGTGCACCGATGGATGCGCGGCCAATCATAATGCCATCGACTCCGTAGCGATTCTTGTACTCCAACGCTTTTTGTGGCGAGTCGATGTCGCCGTTGCCGAAGATGGGTATATGAATGCGCGGGTTGTTCTTTATTTCGCCAATAAGTGTCCAGTCGGCCTCTCCTTTATACATCTGAACACGGGTGCGGCCGTGAACTGTCAGTGCTTTTACGCCTATGTCTTGAAGGCGCTCGGCTACTTCTGTAACATTTTTTGTTCTATCGTCCCAGCCGAGGCGTGTTTTGACCGTAACTGGCAGATGCGTGCATTTTACAATTGACTCCGTCATCTTCACCATCTTGGGGATGTCCTGGAGCAAAGCTGCTCCTGCGCCGCGACAGGCTACCGCTTTCACCGGGCAACCATAGTTAATGTCGATAAGATCTGGATTTACGGAGGTGGCGATTTCGGCGGAACCGACCATATTCCCGATGTCTCCGCCAAAGAGCTGAATACCAATCGGGCGTTCATACTCAAAAATATCGAGTTTCTGCCGTGACTTGGCGGCATGACGGATAAGTCCCTCGGAAGAAATAAACTCGGTGTACATTAAATCGGCGCCACCGGCCTTGCACACGGCCCGGAAAGGCGGATCGCTCACGTCCTCCATGGGGGCCAGGAGGAGCGGAAAGTCACCCAACGAAAGTTCACCAATCTTAACCATCACCCCAGTTGCTGTCTTAACGTGAAGAATTCGCCATATTTGGGCGCAAAAATAGCCAAAAGGACCCACATGAGCGTCAATCTAATTTCTGACCGTTCCCCCTCCGTTTCGCTCCTTCGCCTCCTGGCGATGTTACTCATCGGTTATGTGGTGATGGGAAATGTCGTGGCCATGCTTGTCATTGGGTTCTTGTATGAAGGAAACTTGATGGAGGCGATTGCAGATCCTGCGGCTCATCCGGAAATCCGCAACATTCTGCTAATCGCGCAGGGACTTGCTGCAATAGTCGGCCTGGTGCTCATCCCCTGGTATTACATGCGTTCCTTCGAGGATCGATCACCCACCGTTTTGTTTGGAAGAGTTCCTTCGGCAATCTGGATTGGACTGATTGCTGTTTTGGTAATTGCCTTTGTCATTGGCATCTCTCCTGTATCGCAGTGGAATGCCGAAGCCCATTTTCCTTCATGGACCGGGGCCTTTGGCGACTACCTGACGAGTATGGAGAAGCAGGCCGAAATTCTCGTGAAGCTCTTCACTTCGAATCTGACACCCGCCACGTTTGCGCTTACCTTTGTCGTCGTATCGATTCTTCCGGGAATTGGCGAGGAGCTCGTCTTCCGCGGATTAATTCAAACGGAACTACAGCGAGCCGTCGGGAATCCTCATGTTGGAATCTGGCTGGCAGCTGCATTCTTCAGCGCATTTCACCTGCAGTTCTTCGGATTCTTTCCACGGATGCTGATCGGTGCCTTGCTCGGCTACCTGTATTTCTGGTCAGGCAATCTTTGGGTTCCCATTATTGCCCATATGCTGAACAATGGGCTGCAACTGCTTGGGATTTATCTGCATCAGCTCGGCGTTCATTCCTATGACGTGGAGAGCACAGAAAGCGCGCCGGTAGTTACGGTGACTATCGCTGTGGCGCTTACCGTCGGGTTATTGTACTATTGCAAAAACAATTTTTCACCACCACTCCCTTCTGTCCGTGACCGCCTTGAATAACTATAGCAACCTGACGCAGCGGCTTGCCACCGCACTGTTTGGATCGGCCGTGATCATCTCGAGTATCATGTTTGGCCCATGGACCTATTTTGCAATATTTCTCCTCATTTGCTTTCTCACCCTACGCGAATTCTATGCCCTGGCCGGACTCGATGGCATGATAGTGCAAAAGACATTCGGCACTATCAGCGGGTTGGTGATTTTCTGTTTGTCTTTCCTGATCGAATCCAACATCATCAGTTATCGCTATTACTTTTTGATTTTCCCAATGGTGTCGTGTGTGTACATGATCAAGCTGTACAAAAAATTTGAGCGCAAACCATTTACAAATATTGCCTATACTTTTCTAGGTGTATTTTACGTGGCGGTCCCGTTTGCATTGCTCAACATTGCCACGTTTGAAAACAAGGAGTATGACTATCAAATCATTTTTGGTTGTCTGTTCATTCTATGGGCCAGCGACACGGGTGCCTACTTTGCTGGCACCTTGTTTGGAAAGCGAAAACTCTTTGAGCGGATCTCACCGAAGAAATCCTGGGAGGGATTTTTTGGAGGGGCGCTGCTTGCCTTCATCTTCGCCTACTCACTCCCCTATTTCTTTTCCGCAATCGGTCATGAGCCCACCATCAAGTCCTGGCAGTGGCTGGTCGTTGGCGGCATTATCATTGTCGGCGGAACGTATGGCGATTTGATTGAGTCGCTCCTGAAGCGCAGCATTGAAATCAAAGATTCGGGAAATACACTTCCAGGCCACGGGGGATTCCTGGATCGGTTTGATGGATTGCTGATTTCAGCTCCGTTCATCGTTGCTTTTCTCGAGATTTTTTGACTTCAGGTGAGCACCTGGTACAAAGCTGCAAGCTTCAAGCTACAAGCCGCAGGCTGTTCCATCTCCTGGCACTTCCCGGTCACGGCGGTTTCCTTGATCGGTTTGACGGACTGATTATTTCTGCTCCGTTCATCGTCGCCATTCCCGAGATTTTTCCGATCATTTTTTGCGCTTCGCAAAGGGCCCTTTTCGCAGAAGTTTCTTCAATAGAAATCACCCACACCGATCGGTTATTGGGTTAATGGCCTAATCACTAAGGGAATATTCTGCCTCGTGAGGCTGGCTCCGGTTAGGTAATCGAATTACTTATTTATCTATCTTTGCAACCGATTTCGGGTCAAGATTAAGGGATCCAATAATACTGGATTTACTCCCCTACATGATCGCGGGAATGCTAACACTAAATTAATTTGAGTTATGGCGTATATCGAACCTGCTCCCCTCCTCGACAAAGAGAATCCTTTCGAAGCAATGATGTCACGCTTCCAGACTGCTTCACAGATTCTTGGACTGGAAGAACAGATTTATAATGTACTTAAAGTACCGGCGCGACAAGTGATTGTCTCTTTGCCGGTGACGATGGATGATGGGACCATCCGGGTATTTGAAGGGTATCGTGTAATCCACTCTACTATCCTCGGTCCGTCAAAAGGCGGTATCCGTTTCGATACGCATGTCAACCTCGATGAGGTGAAAGCGCTTGCTGCCTGGATGACGTGGAAGTGCGCCGTCGTTGATATTCCATACGGTGGAGCAAAAGGTGGAGTGAACTGCAATCCGCGTGAGATGTCTGCCGGAGAAATTGAACGCCTCATGCGCGCCTATACGCTGGCCATGGTTGATATATTTGGCCCTGACAAAGACATACCTGCCCCAGACATGGGAACAGGTCCCCGCGAAATGGCGTGGCTGATGGATGAATATTCACGCACACGCGGCATGACGGTAAATGCCGTTGTGACGGGTAAGCCCATCGTGTTGGGAGGTTCACTCGGTCGTACCGAAGCGACTGGTCGTGGTGTTATGGTGACAACACTTGCCGCCATGGGCAAGCTCAAAATTAATCCATACAATGCTACTTGTGCTGTGCAAGGCTTTGGCAACGTAGGCATGTGGGCTGCTCGTCTCCTTGCAGAACGTGGTTTGAAAGTTGTCGCGATCAGTGACCTTTCTGGTGCATACTATAATGAAAATGGAGTTGACATAGATAAGGCTGTTAAGTATCGTGATGGCAATAGCGGCACTTTGGATGGTTATTCTGAAGCTCAAAAGATTAGCGGAGGCGACATCCTCACACTCCCAGTCGATGTGCTCGTGCCTGCTGCAACCGAAGATGTGATCACCGTATCAAACGCCAAGAAGATTCAGGCCAAACTGATTGTTGAAGGCGCGAACGGCCCCACCTCATCCAAGGCTGACAATATCATCTATGAAAAAGGCATCAGCGTTGTACCGGATATTCTTGCAAACGCCGGCGGTGTAACGGTATCCTATTTCGAATGGGTACAGAACCGCCTGGGATATAAGTGGACCGCAGAACGCGTCAACCGCCGGAGCGACCGGATTATGAAGGACGCATTTGACAACGTTTACCGCGTAGCCACTGAATACAAAGTATCCATGCGCATCGCGGCGTATATGGTAGCTATCGATAAAGTGGCCAAGACATATAAGTTCCGCGGCGGTTACTAGATTGTTGTCAGGTTCGCATACGAACTTAAATCTTTCTAATACCTTTGCAGGGCAAGTTTTACGACTTGCCTTTTTTTATCAACAACCATGACAATTCACAAAGAAGGAAGAACGCTTTTATTTGTGCTCTTGGTCCTCCTTTTCGGACTAAACTGGCTACTTAGTTACTTTCTGCCGGAGCAAACAGGCATTCAGCAAGTGAGTGTTGCCATCAGCCTGGGCATCTACCTGATCATCTTACAGTTCTTCAGGAGCCCAACGTTTACGGTCTCACAGAATGAAAAGCAAATTCTCGCCCCTGCCGACGGAAAAGTGGTGGTAATCGAAGAGGCCGACGAACCGGAATACCTCAAGACACGCCGCAGGCAGATCTCTATCTTTATGTCGCCGATAAATGTGCATGTAAACCGCATGCCAGCAGGTGGGGCCATTACGTATTTTAAGTATCACCCCGGAAAATATCTGGTCGCCTGGCACCCAAAGTCCAGCACAGAAAACGAACGCACTTCCGTTGTGGTAAAAATGAAAAACGGAACTGAGATTCTTTTCCGTCAAATAGCAGGAGCCCTGGCCCGACGCATCAAGTGGTACGTCAAAGAAGGAGATTCCCTCGAACAAGGTCAGGAATTTGGATTCATCAAGTTCGGTTCACGCGTAGATATTTATCTCCCGCTCGATTACACCATCAAAGTAAAGATGAACGAAGTGACCAAGGGGGGGCGAACTGTAATCGCTGAACTTCCCTAAAGTTTTCCTAAAGTTTTCCCAAAGCTGTAATAAACCTGTCAGGTAACTCACCACTTGTTGCGGTCTGATAATCTGAATAACTGCAGGGCACAATGCCCTTTCGGGAATAGGCTGATTTTTCCGGGCCTGGTATTTCCATCCACCAACGCTCTGTGAACTTGCTTTTATAGAACACAAGCGTTTCCGGTTCGGTCGGCATTGAAACTGTAAAGCGGGTAAAGTCGTTGCTGCGAAAATCCTGCTCGTTCTTCCGGTGGTAATACCCCTCAATGAAATACCAAATCATCGTGGCGACAACGCTTGCAGTTTTGTGATGCGTATCGTCCAGCATTGGGTTGTAGCCGTAAATACCGATGGAGCTTAGCTTTTCATTCATGCCGGCGTACCAGGCAATTTGACATGCGTCTTCTCCGTGCAAACCAAAAGGCTGAGCCCTGTCGCTTCCAGGGGCATCAGAAGAACGAATAGCTGAAACATCAAACGACAACAAGTCGGCTTGCCGGATGGCAGGTTCCATTTCCGAAAGCTTGGTTCTCATCTGCCCGACGCGGAATGCCTCAAAGTAAAGTTTCTCCAGCACACTGATCGATGAGGGGTCGATGAGGTAGGTCTGATAGGCCAGGTGGGTGTAACTAAGGAGATAGTTAGGCTCATGCAAAAGAATCTTATGAAGATGCCTCCGGTCTGCAGCTACTCCGTGTTTGTCTTCCAGGTCAAGAAATGAATCCACATTGAGCAGGCTTACAAGTTTTTCGAATCCTTCGTACGCCCAATATTGCCCGTAGTCAAGGTCATGGGATCCCCCGATAATCACGGGCAGCACATTGTTTTCCAACAGAATCCGGCATACCTCGCTCAGCCGCACGTACGACTCATCCAGATCAACTCCGGGATTCAGGTTGCCCAGATCCACGATGCGATAGGTTCCAGTACCCTTTTTCAGTTCATAAAGTTTCTTCCTGACTTCATCAGGCGCGCTGGTGTTGCCCGGATGGTGCCCCGCGCCCCGCGTTTCATTGATACCGATAAGGGCAATGTGTGCACCCATATAATCGGGCATCTTCTCCGTATAGGCCCGAATGCTTTTATAGAAAGATGAGACAGGCTGAATGGGTGCGTAGATGGATTCGTCAATGGGAGAAAAGAAAAGAGTAAGATCCATGGCAAAAGGGTTTATCAAAACTACTCCTTATGAAGTAAAAAACCTTCCGACCCAATGGGCCGAAAGGTTTTGCTGAGCGAATTCCAAGAGGAATTACCCTCCAAAATCGTCAAATCGAATATTTTCCTTTGGGATGCCCATTTCGTCCAGCATCTTAAGAACCGCCGCATTCATCATGGGCGGTCCGCAGAGGTAATATTCCACATCCTCCGGGGAAGGATGGTCTTTCAGGTAATTATCGAAAAGGCATTTGTGGATGAATCCGGTATATCCATCGCCGTCTTTATCATCCAGACTCTTGTTTACTTTCCAGTTGTCGTCCGGCAGTGGCTCAGACAATCCTATGTAGAACTTGAAGTTCGGGAAGGTCTTCTCAATATTTCGGAAGTGCTCCGCGTAGAACAACTCTTTTTTCGAACGTCCGCCATACCAATACGATACTTTCCTCTTCGTTTTCTCCGTTTGAAACAAATGAAATATATGTGCACGAAGCGGAGCCATACCGGCACCCCCTCCTACATAAATCATTTCCCGCTGTGTCTTATTAATATGGAATTCTCCGTACGGACCGGAGATGGTCACTTTATCGCCTGGCTTACGAGAAAAAATGTAGGATGAACAAATGCCTGGGTTGACATCCATCCACTTGTTATTCTGGCGATCCCATGGTGGTGTGGCCACACGTATGTTGAGCATTACAATGTTGCCTTCAGCGGGATGGTTGGCCATAGAATAGGCCCTGAAAATTGGCTCTTCATTCTTCATCTTCAGCCCCCAGAGCTTGAACTTATCCCAATCACTTTGGAAAACATCAAGTTTATGCCCCAGATCCGGATGCGGTGTGATGTCCATGGTCTTGAAGTCCACGGTAATTGGCGGAACATCAATCTGTATATATCCACCCGCTTCAAACTTCAGGGTTTCTCCCGGAGGAAGCTTCACGACAAATTCCTTAATGAAGGTGGATACATTATAATTGGAAACCACTTCACATTCCCACTTCTTGATTCCAAAAATCTCATCGGGTATGCGAATGGTCAAATCTTGCTTCACCTTTACCTGGCAACCCAGCCGCACATTTTCCTTTTTCTCCAGACGGGTCAAATGGCCCAATTCCGTCGGTAATACATCACCCCCACCGGCTTCAACCACACACTTGCACATGGCGCAAGTACCCCCTCCGCCACAGGCAGAAGGAAGGAATATCTTCTCGTTAGCCAAGGTGGTCAACAATGAACTTCCGGCAGAAACTGTAATAATTTTTTCGCCGTTGATGGTGATTTTCACTGGCCCAGACTGGACTAGGCGTTTCTGGGCAAAAATGAGGAGCAATACCAGCATTAGGATAACCGCTGTAAAGGCAAGGATCGAAGTTGAAATAATGGGCAGCATGCAGTTCAGATTAGACCACAAATATATCCAGAGGACCCAAAAAATAGGCCAACCATGAAATAAAAACAGTTTGCTCTTTACGCCCTCAATACTCAGGCTGCAACACAATCCTTCATATCGACCATGACGACTTCACGAGGAGTAGCTCCAGGGGCCAAAATAACGCTTATATCCTCCCTCTGCGCCCATTCGGCCAATGTTTTCAGCGATACCTCCCCCTGCATCCGGTGGTAATATTTGGACCGTACCCCTCCCTTGAACGCGACAAACTCCAGGGGAGAAATTTGAACGGAGTCGGGAAAGCTTACTATCACCTCCACCGAGGCATTCAAACTATGGCGCAACGCCGACCGATGACCTAACTTCCGGTAAGCATATCGATAATCATAGCGCAAGGCGGAAATGTCTGACAACACGGCAGCACCGGTTGGATTTCCGCCAGCACCCTTACCCACAAATAATTGTTCTTCCGCAAAAAGCCCTTCGACGCACACGGCGTTGAATTCATTCCGAATGGGGTACAACGGATGATCCACTTTAACGAACTGCGGCGCTACGATGGCAAAGAGAGAGTCGCCCACTCTATATCCTCCAGCCACGAGTTTGATGCGGAGGCTGTTCTCACGCGCATAACTCAAATCACCAGCTGACAGGCGATCCACACCAAAGCGGATTACATCCGATGGCTTTATCCGCACCCCGTATGCATGTGCCAACAGGATAGAAAGTTTGAATGCCGGGTCAAATGCTTTCACGTCCAGGCTCGGATCGGACTCGGCAAATCCAAGTGCCTGGGCTTCCTTCAAGGCTTCCATATAGGACCTGCCCTCTTCTGAAACTTTCGTCAAAATGTAATTCGTACTTCCGTTAAATATTCCCTCGATACGGTTGATCCGGTCGTTGTCATAATACTCCTCGAGGTTTCGAATGATGGGAATACTTCCGCACACCGCGGCCTCATAGAGGATAGGCCGACCATACTGCTCTTGCAAGGCAATAATTTCATCCATTCGTTCAGCAATCATTCTCTTATTGGCGGTAACTACGGCCTTGCCCTGCCGGACGGCTGTTTCGACAATTCCGAACGCTGTCTCGGCATCGTCAATAAGTTCTACGATCACGTCAATCTCCGGGTCATTCAAGACTTCCTCGCGAGAGGTCGTAAATCGCTCCATCGGAAGTGACCGCAGTTTTTCCGGGTGCTTGATGCAGATCTTTTTGATTTCAGTCTCGAGACCTTGCGTTTCATTCAAGACGCGATGCAAGCCCTGGCCAACACAGCCAAAACCAAACAGTCCAAGGGTAAGTCTCTTTTTCATGTTCGTAAAATTTAGAGGTCAGGACTGGACAAGGGCGCGTTGATTCACCAGCCGGAATGCATGCTTGAGGTCAGCAATGAGATCTTCGGCATCTTCAATGCCACACGAAAGCCGAATCAGGGAATCGGCAATGCCGGTCTGGAGGCGCTTTTCGCGAGGAATCGATTTGTGGGTCATTTGAGCGGGATGACACAGCAGGCTCTTGACCCCGCCAAGACTTTCGGCGAGTTTGAAGTAGGTCGTCGAAGTGACAAATTTTACCGCAGCCTCCTCAGTATTCTCTTTCAAAGTAAAAGACACAACACCTCCGAAAAGTCCACTCTGTTGCCGTGCCGCCAGCTTATGGTTTTTGTGGCCAGGTAGTCCAGGGTAGTACACTGTCTCTACATCTTCATGCGAGGAAAGGTACTCGGCTACCTGGAGCGCAGTATCACATTGCCTTTCAACCCGGAGGGTGACCGTCTCAATTCCACGAATCGTAAGCCAGCAATCCTGAGGGCCGAGGATTCCGCCTGAAGAATTCTGAATAAATTTGATCTTTTCTGCGAGGCCCTCCGTTTTGACTACCACCAGTCCGGCAACGAGGTCAGAGTGTCCGCCAAGGTATTTTGTGCCGCTGTGTACTACGATGTCGGCGCCAAGTAGCAAGGGCTGCTGAGCTACTGGCGAAGCAAAGGTGTTGTCGACAACGACCAGCGCGCCGTTGGCATGGGCAATGGCTGCAATTTTTTCTATGTCAGAAATCTTCAATGTCGGATTGGTCGGGGATTCCAGCCAAACCAGTTTTGTTTTCTTGCTCACTGCATCAACTACATTTTCAACATCCGTTGTATCAATATACTTGACCGTAATTCCAAATTTCTGGTAGACATGTGTGAATAGCCGGTAAGCGCCACCATAGATATCATCTACGGCAACAATTTCATCACCAGCCTGAAGAAGTTTCAGAACGGCATCGATCGCAGCAAGGCCAGTGGCAAAGGCAAATCCAGCGGCACCACTTTCCAACTGAGCCACAATTTTCTCCAGTGCATGGCGCGTAGGGTTGTTCGATCGTCCATAGTCGTAGCCTTTGTTGACACCCGGGGCCTCCTGGACATACGTTGCGGTCTGATAGATGGGCACTGAAATCGAACCGGTTAATTCGTCTACCGGGACGGAGTGAATAAGTTGTGTTGTTTTTTTCATGGTTAAATGATTTTGTTTAAGGTGAAACAGGATCACTTACCAAGAACGGCATACCGGAAAAAGCAAAAAGCTCTTCCGATAAATCAGAAGAGCTTTTTCGATATTGATAGGGAATATTTTCGAAGCTGATTCTAACTTATCTGTCCCTGACTTACGTCGGGGTTGGAATTGGCACCTTATCCCGATCCCGATAGTCATCGGGAGGATAGGTTGTCAAGGCTTCATCGGGCCATTACCCTCTGCCTTTCTTGATAAGCGAAATTTTAAAGAACGTGCACAAAGATAAGCGAACCGGTCACGTACATTCCAAGCGCAAGATCAAATAAATTATTTTGGCTTCCGGATCTTGCTGCATTTCTCGGCCAATAAATGAAGGTTATCAAACACCCGTTAGCCTCACCTCAACGCTCACACTTACAGCGAGTTGCAAATCAAAAGGAATCAAGTGTCCGGAATAGATTTGCGGATCAATTGAATCTGTCCGAGGTGATAAATATCGTGTTGAATAATTCCGTGCAAAAGCGTGTAATAGGTGTACTTCTGGGTTTTACTGGGGACCAGCTCCCCCAATCTGCGTTCCGGAAAATCCTTGGCGGCGGCGACTAATTCCTCCTGACTTTGATGAAGTTTTTCCAACGCAACTGCCCAGTCAGAGCCTTCAGGAAAATTTGTTTCGTCTGATACCTCGAAGGTGTTGTCCCCACGAAGTCTGCTTGCAGCAAAAGTTCGCCAGGAAATCATGTGCAATACCAACCCAATGATCGAATGACTTTGACCTGTTCGTTGGGAGACTTGCGCCGGAGAAACATCTGAAAGGCTGCCCATGACAGATGTCCCGTACCAGGGACTTTTGTCGAATGTCTTTTCAAGCATTCGGACAATACGAGAGATTTCGGGATCCATACTAGGTGCGAATTGGTATTTAGCAATCTACAAACTCCCTGAATTTGACCGAAAATATCTGGTCGGATGTCGCAAGCTTGAAACCTGTAGCCTGCAACTTGCAGCTAATTTGACTATCCCTTAACAGCATAAACGGGTTAGGTCAGCATTCCGCCGTCCACCTGAATCACCTGCCCCGTGATATATGAAGATAAGTCAGACGCGAGAAACACGCATGCGTCGGCAACATCTTCCGGCTTGCCGCCTCGTCTTAGCGGAATAGCATCTCGCCAAGTCTGCACCACTTTTTCATCGAGCTTGCCTGTCATCTCGGTTTCAATAAACCCGGGAGCTATTGCGTTGGATCGGATACCCCGTGACCCCAATTCCAGGGCTATCGATTTTGTAAAACCGATTATGCCGGCTTTCGAAGCAGCGTAGTTCGACTGTCCGGCATTTCCTTTTAGTCCCACTACCGAAGTCATATTAATGATAGAGCCGCTCTTTTGTTTCATCATGGGTTTACACGCCGCTTTCACTGTATTGAAGCAGCTTTTCAGATTCACCTGCATAATCTTGTCCCAGGCTTCCTCAGTCATGCGCAACAAGAGGTTGTCCATCGTAATGCCAGCATTGTTGATCAGGATATCCAGGCACCCAAACTCCGCCACAACATCCGCAATCAGCTTATCAGCCTGACCAAAATCTGAGGCGTCAGAACGATAACCTTTTGCTTTGACCCCTTTGGATGCAAGTTCGGCTTCCAGGGCGAGTCCCTGTTCGACGCTCGACAAATAAGTAAAGGCCACATTGGCTCCCTGCTCCGCAAAACGAATCGCAATGCTTCTGCCTATTCCTTTTGAAGCGCCAGTGACCAACGCTGTTTTATTCTGAAGAAGTTTCATTCCGTATGGGATTTTGGGTTCGGAAAATTCAGTTATCGGGTAAAAATAGCGTTTTTCATTTGATCCGTTTCACGGCTATCTTTGGCCGAAACATTAACGACAGTATGGCAAATTTTGACCTTATCGTAATCGGCTCTGGCCCTGGTGGCTATGTGGCGGCTATCCGGGCATCTCAACTGGGTATGAAAGTGGCCGTAGTAGAAAAAGCAGAGCTCGGTGGCGTTTGCCTCAACTGGGGATGTATCCCTACAAAGGCCCTCCTCAAGAGTGCCAACGTCTTTGAATACTTACAGCACGCGGCAGATTATGGTATCCAGGTAAAAGAGGCTACTCCTGACATGGCGGCTATGGTTAAGCGCAGCAGGGATGTCGCCGCCGCAATGAGCAAAGGCGTACAGTTTCTGTTTAAGAAAAATAAAATCGAACAACTCAGTGGTCATGGTAAGTTGAAGAAAGGCGGTAAGGTTGAAGTCACCGACGCAGCTGGAAAGAAGACAGACTACGAAGCCAAACACATTATTGTTGCTACGGGGGGGCGGACACGGGAATTGCCAGCGATGAAGATTGATGGCAAGAAAATTATTGGGTACCGTGAAGCCATGGTGCTGCCCAAGCGACCCCACCGCATGCTGGTAGTGGGTTCAGGTGCTATTGGCGCAGAGTTCGCTTACTTCTACAATACCATCGGTACCGAAGTTACCATTGTGGAGTTCCTGCCGCGCATTGTGCCTGTGGAAGACGAAGAGATTTCAAAAGCACTGGAAAAATCATTTAAGAAAGCAGGCATGACGATTCATGTCAACTCAGAAGTAACTAAGGTGGATACTTCCGGTACCGGATGTGTTGCCACAGTAAAGACACCGACAGGCGAAATAAAAATTGAAACTGACATTGTCCTTTCTGCTGTAGGCGTTACAACCAATCTGGAGAATATTGGTCTGGAAGATGTCGGTGTGAAAACGGACAAGGGAAAAGTTATCGTCGATGATTTTGGAAAAACGAATGTGCCTGGCGTTTACGCCATCGGCGACATTACCCGTGGTCCTGCGCTCGCACATGTTGCTTCGGCGGAAGGGATTGTATGCGTCGAAAATATTGCGGGCAAAAAACCGGAACCTATCAATTACAACAACATCCCGGGCTGCACCTATTGCTCACCGGAGATTGCTTCTGTTGGCTATACCGAGGAAGCCGCCAAGAAAGCAGGTTATCAGATCAAAGTAGGTAAGTTCCCCTTTTCGGCTTCCGGTAAAGCGAAGGCTGCTGGTGCTTCAGATGGCTTTGTAAAATTAATTTTTGATGCTAAGTATGGCGAGTGGCTAGGTGCGCATTTCATTGGCGCCAATGTAACTGAAATGATCGCGGAGGTTGTTGTAGCCAGGAAGTTGGAAACCACCGGTCATGAGATCATCAAGTCAATTCATCCTCACCCAACGATGAGCGAGGCAATTATGGAAGCAGCAGCAGCGGCGTATGGGGAAGTTATTCATTTGTAGAGGTTAGAATACAGAATAGCAAATCAGATTCGGTAACAGTCGTTTACCCCGAATTCAGGGTCTCCCAAAGCCAATAACGGACGCTAGTCGACAGTTCGCCTTATTCGGCAATTCCTCCGGTATTAATGTCTGCGACTCGCCTTTGGATAAAGCGACCAGGCAATGAAAATGTTTCCCTTCAAATTCTATCACCATCGCGCCCGTGTGCTCGGCGTACTCTTGGTTCTTAGCTTTCTGGGCTATTTCCTCTTGCGATTTCTATTTGGGCCGATCTAGGGGATTGATTAATGAATATTGAATCTTGAGGTTTTTTTCCAGTCTGAATTAAAGCATCACTTCAAGCATTTACTAGTCAATATTTCGCCATTCAGCATTCGCTTCTGTGGTTTTCAGCAATCGCAGGCAAAACCATACATACGACAGGGACAACATCTGTCTGTACGTCATAAGGGACCAACTCGCCGCATCTTTGACTTGATAATTTATTGTGTATGAGATATGTGCTGATGCTTGTTGTCTGTTTCGTGGCAGAGTACTCCTTTGCTCAGGAGAAAATCCACGGCTTTGTTAAAGAAGTAATTGACGGAAACACGTTGATAATCCGTACTGCAGATCGCGAAGATTACAAAGTATTGCTTCACGGCATAGACAGCCCTGAACCCGGTCAGCACTATGCAGACCAATCAAGGAAAATGTTGGAGCATCTCATCCTAAACAAAGCAATAACCATCGTCTTCCATGGCAAAGACAGATTTGGAAACAGACTCGGAGAAATTCGGATTGACGGGGCGCCCGATCCTCGCCATGAACTAGTGAAGGCCGGCCTGGCGTGGACATCTGAAAAAGCGCTTATTGCCGAACTCGAGACGCTAAAAGAAGAAGCACGTCAAAAAAATCTTGGTCTTTGGCAGGAGGCAAATCCCACCGCGCCGTGGATATACCGTCGGCAGCAGTCAATGGTTGAGGCAAAAAGCATCTGAGTCGTGGCCAGGAGCCACAACGCACAAATACACCTTTCAATACAATTTCTTGCGGTCGCTGTCGTTCACAATAAACGATGAAGCACCCACGGTTTCCAGGTCTGTTCGCATTGTTTTTCCTGACCTCTGCAGTCGGGTATTCACAAACACAAGTTCCAACGTCGCGTGAACCTGGGCGCTACCAAGGCATTCACAGCCCACAACACGGCAAGGCGGCCAAGCGGAAAAAACAAAAAGTAGAGCACACCGCCCAGTATGAATTTTATGAACGTGTAGCGCAAGCCGCGCGCGAGAAGCAGAGAATTCTGAAATATCTATCCCGACCGCAGTTTGCAGACCATCGCCATTCGGGTCACAAAAAAATGCCCAAACGCAGGCTGCCTCACAAGATGCGCTATTGCAGCGAATGTGGGATAAGGCACTGATTTTATCCCTTCGCCATCAGGTAAACGCGGCGGTGTCAGAAAATTCAAAAGTCTGGGAAGCAAAAATTCTCCATAGTTTGTGGAATTTACCACATAGTTGATCGGCTATATGCGGGCCGGAAATCGAATCTTTTTGTAATATCGTAGATAGACAAAAGCCAAAGCATCCATTGGAATTAGCGCGCCACATCGAGCATACACTCCTCAGCCCAATACTCACGATCAGCGGAATAGACAAGCTGGTGGATGAAGCACGGGAGCATCATTTTTTTGGTGTCTGCGTGCCCCCTTTTTGGGTCAAGCGTGCAAGGCGAGAAGTAGGAAACGATCCAATTGCCGTTATCACCGTCGCTGGATTCCCACTGGGCTATAACATGACCGAAACAAAAATTGATGAAATCAAAAGGGGAATTGAAAACGGAGCAAACGAAGTGGATGTAGTTTGGAATCTTACTTCGTTCAAGACCGGAATACCCTGGACCAAAATTGAAGTTGCCAAGTGCGCGAAGGCATGTCACGAACAGGAAGCGCTGCTAAAAGTAATTATAGAGACGGCCTACCTTTCAAATGAAGAAATCCAACAGGCCTGTGCGCTTTGTGCCGATGCCGGAGCCGATTTTGTAAAGACAAGCACAGGATTTGCTCCTGCCGGCGCAACGGTTGAACATGTTCTTTTGATGCGCGCTGCCCTTCCGCCCGCTGTCGGCGTGAAAGCCTCCGGTGGAATCAAGACGCGCGACCAGGCTCTTCAACTGCTGGAAGCTGGTGCTGAACGCATCGGAACTTCCTCAGGCGTATCTATGATGACCACTCAATCGCACTAACTTTAACGCTAAATTTTTCCAGATGAGTCCTGATTTTTTTCCCGCCGAGGAATCGATTCCTGCTTCCGCCCAACTCCCACCATTCCTTGAACAGCGTGAATACCTGATTAATGGTGAGCTGCGACGCTGGGAAGGTGAGCTCAACCCTGTTGTCAGTCCGGTATTCGTTAAGTCAATCCCGGCCGGGCACACACAGAAAATAATTGGAAGCACTCCGCTTCTGACCTCGGTGCAGGCTATGCAGGCCCTCGATGCCGCTGTCGCCGCATACGACCTGGGGCATGGTGTGTGGCCGCGAATGACTGTCATCGAACGCATTGAACATGTAGAGCAGTTCCTCATCAAGATGCGAGAACAACGCTCCCTTGTGGTTAACCTGCTCATGTGGGAAATCGGCAAGCCTCAAAAGGATGCAGAAAAAGAATTTGACCGCACGTGTGATTACATTCTGGATACTGTTCGTGCCCTTAAAGATCTTGATCGGAATTCATCGAAGTTCATTGAGGAGCAAGGCATCATGGGTCAAATTCGCCGCGTACCCCTCGGAGTTGCGTTGTGCATGGGGCCATTCAACTATCCGCTGAACGAAACCTTTACTACGCTTTTCCCAGCGCTGATCATGGGTAATACCGTTGTATTCAAGCCCGCCAAGTATGGGGTGCTTTTAATTCGGCCCTTGTTGCAAGCTTTCCGCGACAGTTTCCCTCCGGGCGTAATCAATATCATTTATGGTCGGGGCCGCGAAACTGTGGGGGCGCTCATGAAAACGGGTAAACTTGATGTATTTGCTTTCATTGGCACCAATAAGGGTGCAAATGACTTGAAGAAACTTCACCCAAAACCACACCGCATGAAGGCCATTTTGGGATTGGACGCAAAGAATCCTGCCATCATTCTGCCTGACGCAGATCTGGAGAACACCGTCTCCGAATGCGTCACAGGAACCTTGTCATTCAACGGTCAGCGTTGTACCGCGCTCAAAATCTTGTTTGTACATAAAACGATAGTTGACGCGTTCATAACCAAATACTGCGCATCCATTGCAAAACTCAAAGCCGGTATGCCTTGGGAGCCCGGCGTTTCGCTTACTCCGCTGCCTGAGCCTGGAAAGACAGACTACTTGAAAGCATTGGTTGACGATGCCTTATCCCAGGGAGCCTCTATAATGAACGCTGGTGGCGGAATCGCGGATCGCACGTTCTTTCACCCAACCGTACTCTATCCAGTCAATGAGAAGATGCGGATCTATTCAGAAGAACAATTTGGACCCGTCATTCCCATCGTTCCTTTTGAAGATGATGATGAACCTGTGCGCTATGTGTTGAACTCTCATTTTGGTCAGCAGTTGAGTCTTTTCGGAAAAAATTCCAAGCGAATGGCGCACTACATTGATGCCTTTGCAAACCAGGTTGGGCGCATTAACCTCAACACGCAATGCCAGCGAGGCCCGGATTCATTTCCCTTTAATGGACGAAAGGATTCCGCGGAAGGCACCCTCTCAGTCTCTGATGCACTACGCGTATTCTCTATCCGGACACTTGTGGCGGCTCGAACTACACCCGAAAACAAAACATTGGTCGGGCAAATTCTTAAGAATCGGGAATCCGCTTTCCTTACCACAGACTACATTTTCTAACTATCGTGAGGCGTATTGTCATCCGGGTCTCCGGGAAGGTTCAAGGGGTATTCTACCGTGCTTCGGCCAAGGATGAAGCCGAAAGGCTTGGGATCCATGGGCTAGTTCGTAATGAACCAGATGGAAGCGTCTATCTCGAGGCTGAAGGGAATGAGCTTGAACTTTCCAATTTTGCCGCCTGGTGCAAAAAAGGGCCACCCCACGCACAAGTGCTGACATTTGTCATGGAAGATGCCCCCCTAATTGGGTATGTTGGATTTAGGATCATCCGATAGGCAAGTGCGCATACTACTCCAAAAAAATGCTGAGTTCTGGACCAAGGACAGGAGCCTGACCGCACTCTTTGCATATGTTGTGCTTGACACATTTGTTCTCTTGCCATTCACCCAATCCAAAATTGGTGAACTTTTCTATTCGGTTATTTATTCCATGATACTGGTTTCGGGGGTCTTTGCCATTGGGGCAAAACTCAAGACCAAGGTAGCCATCCTTGCGCTTGCCGTTGGTTGTTTTGTGATTCGGTGGCTGTCATTCATTAATCCAATACTCCAGATAAAAATTGCAGACGACATTTTCTCGATACTGTTCTTCAGTTCACTTACACTCTTTGTGCTCTGGCACATCTTTAAAGAAGGCGACGTGAGTCTTCATCGGATTCAGGGGGCTGTAGCCGTTTATGTGATCATCGGACTAATTTTCTCCAAAGCCTATCACCTTACTTTTCTTATTGACCACAATGCCTTTTTTCTATCGCAATCTATGATTGAGGGAGAATCGTTTTATACCAGGTTTGTCTATTTCAGCTACGTTACGCTGACTACCCTTGGGCTCGGAGATATCACACCCATCAACCTGGGGGCAAAGTCGCTGGTAATGATTGAAGGATTGATTGGACAACTTTTCCCGGCAATCATGATTACGCGGTTGGTGACGCTGGAGATTGAAACAAGAAAGAAGCGCGTCGCATAACGCAACTAATCAAGAATTCGAAAGATCAATCGCCGACCGGAGCCTTCTCAAATGAATCGGCTGAGGCGTACTTCATGTATCCTTCATAATCAAAAGGGATGTCTCCTCCCTCTAGCAGGCATCCATCAGGAACGCTGGGGTAGATATCCGCATACGTCTTTACCATATTCATGAAGACGCGGCGATATACGTGGGTGCGGTTAATCTTTTCCGGATTACCGATACCCATTGCGCCCATGAGTTCCACAAAACTCTCAACGGTATTCTTATGAAAGTGAGCAACGCGGGTTTTTTTGTCTTCGACGACCAACCCTTTCATAAAGTAAGGGTCTTGGGTGGCCACACCTGTGGGGCAGGTGTTCTTGTTGCACTCCAATGCCTGAATGCAGCCAAGCGCCATCATCATAGCCCGGGCTGAGTTACAAGTATCGGCACCAAGCGCCATGGCTCTCAAAATATGAAACCCGGTAAGCACTTTGCCTGAAGCAATCAATTTGATCTCTCCCCGTATACCAAATCCCCGCAACGCGTCATCAACAAAAGCGAGTGCGTCAAGCATGGGCATCCCCACATGATTTGTAAATTCGGGGGGTGCGGCACCTGTGCCTCCTTCACCCCCGTCCACTGTGATGAAGTCAGGATACGTGTTGAGTTGTACCATCGCCTTGCAAATCGAGAGAAATTCCGTCTTGCGACCTACACAAAGTTTGAAACCAACAGGCTTGCCGCCGGATAGATCGCGCAATTTCTTTACAAAAGATAGGAGCTCAATGGGTGTCGAAAATGCGCTGTGAAAAGGAGGTGAAAAAACAGTAGTTCCCGGCTTCACAAGTCGGATAGCTGCAATCTCTGGTGTATTTTTTTTGGCTGGAAGAATCCCTCCATGTCCGGGCTTGGCCCCCTGAGAGAGTTTAATCTCTATCATTTTCACCTGGGGCCTTGTAGCGTTTTGCCGGTAAGCCTCATCGGAAAATTTTCCGTCTTCTGTCCGTGCGCCAAAATATCCGGTGCCAATTTGCCATATGATATCGCCGCCCGGCTCCAGATGATAGGGACTTAATCCACCTTCTCCGGTGTTGTGGGCAAACCCGCCAATCTTGGCACCACTATTTAATGATAGTATCGCATTCTTGCTGAGCGATCCAAAACTCATGGCGGAGACGTTCAGGACACTCATGGGATAAGGTTGCTTGCAGTCTTTTCCGCCAAACATGATTTTGGGATTGTGTTCCATGTGGTGAAAATCCTTGGGCGCTATAGAGTGGGTGCTCCACTCGTAGCCTTCAGCATAAACGTCGAGTTGAGTCCCAAAGGGAATGGTATCGATTTGCTTCTTGGCACGTTGGTAAATGACCGAGCGCTCATTGCGGTTGATCGGAGATCCGTCTGTATCCGATTCTACAAAGTACTGCTGGATTTTTGGCCGAAGGTCCTCAAACACATACCGGAGACGGCCAAGAACAGGAAAATTAATTCGAATGGACTGTCGCTTTTGCTTTATGTCCACAATTCCCATGACAATCAAAGGGCCGACAATCACGAAGAGAAACAAGACGTCGATCCAGTAATATGCCCAAAAGATAAGGGCGGCCGTAGTAAAGATGCTGCCAATAATAAACAGTTTTCTCATAGCGGTTTAAGGTTAGTTATCAAATATAAGAATTTGACAGCTAGATAAAAGGCACCCCAAACACACTAAGCAACCCGCATTCGTACAATTCCCTTCTGCTTGTGTAGCCGAATCTCAAACCGATTAAGCATTACGGCATTCATCCGGTTCTCGGCCAACTGAACCGCGCCTGTCACTGGCAAGAAAACTGTGAGGTCCAAAACCGCCTGGGCAAACTGCATTTCCCTGCACAACTGCTCCATCCAGGCATCAAAAGTTGCTGACCAATCCTCCCCGTATTTCTCACTGTGATCCCGGCCGTCCCACAGGAAACCAAGTTGGTTTTCTCCATACTTGAAACGGTAGACCCCTGCCAGTGTCTCATAAAAAGTGTACAAGGAAGAGAGGTCAGAAGGGTAATAGTGCGCGATCTTCACGCTAAAGGCATCATTGAGTCCAAGTGGATTATGCACGCGCTGGTACGTGAGTATGGCCTTGTCGATTAATGTGGTGAGGAGACGGTCTTTCACCCGAAGTTGAACTTCTTCGAGGAGGTAATTCTTGTCTTGCTGAAAGAACTTCCTTACCACCGGGTTGAGGGTTTTACAAAAGTAAGGAAAAAGTGTCTAGGCGCCTAAGAATCTAAGTGTCTGTGTGCCTAGGTGCTGGAATGACGGTGCATCGGGAATTAGCCAAGTTAAACGAGCCCTTCGACAATGCGCACCACGGCTGACAGACCGGCCTCATCTGAGGCATCAAAATCATTGATGCGGGCACTGTCCACATCCAGGACCATCACCACTTCTCCATCTCTCATCACCGGTAGTACGATCTCGGATTTGGAATCAGAACTGCAGGCAATATGACCGGGAAATTGATCCACGTCAGGTACCAGGATAGTGCGCTTCTCTTTCCAACTCGCTCCACATACACCTCTTCCAAGATCAATCCGGGTGCAGGCTATCGGTCCCTGGAATGGGCCGAGCACCAACTGGTTCCCCTTAACAACATAGAATCCTACCCAAAAGAAATTCATGGTTTGATTCAACGCCGCCACAATATTTGACAAATTTGCAATCAGGTCAGGTTCCCCATTTATTAACGCCTCAATCTGAGGGATGAGCACATCGTACCGCTCCTTCTTGTTCACCGTAGCCGCGATATGCAATTGCTCAGCCATCTTAATCATTTACGCTAGCCGATGAATCTTCTCCGAGCGGATTGCGCAATGTGTCTGCCGAGCCCATTACACCGCCACCCTTTGGTGAGGCACTCGATTGAGGCACTTCTTTTGGTTTAAAAAACTTCTTTTGAAAGATGAGCATGGAGGCAACGCCAAGAAAGATTGATGAGTCCGCGATGTTGAAGACCGGGCTAAAAAAAAGAAAATAATTGCCGCCGAGTAAAGGCACCCATGCTGGCCAATAGAATTCAACCATCGGAAAGAACAGCATATCGATAACTTGACCATGAAACCATGGCGAGGGAGAATCGAAGGGCGCGTTTTGAAGAAAGACACCATAGAAGGTGCTGTCGATCACATTACCAATGGCGCCACCCAATACCATAGCCAGGCAAATCAGAAAACCCTTGTGGGCATTTTGGCGAATTGACCGAACCAGGAAAACTCCGATCCCTACCATAGCGATAATGCGAAAAGCAGTAAGCGCTAGCTTTCCAAACTCATTGTCCCAACGAATCCCAAATGCCATCCCGGGGTTTAGCAAATAGTGAAGTTTAAACCATTCCCCCAGCACATTTACCTCTTGGTGAAGCTGCATATAGTGATTCACCAACAGCTTGCTGGTCTGATCGAAAATGATAACCCCCAATGCAATAATAAAATACTTGCTCCCTTTCATTCCAATTATTTAAACATCAAAACACTCCCACTACCCTTTTGAAACTCTTACTACTAGAACAAACTCATCCAAATCGATTTCCATTCCTCCGGTAACACCATCGGTAATACTCATTTTGAGTGCCTGTGTTTCACTGGAGATATAGTTGTGAAATGTACCAAGGGCCCGCGTTACTTGCTCATCAGCGCCCTTTCCATCCACCTCGATAACAATCTTGTCAAGCACCTCAAACCCAAGTTCCTTGCGGAGGTTCTGAATCCGATTTACAAAATCTCTGGCAATCCCTTCAAGCTTAAGATCGTCTGTCACCTGAATATCCAAGGCCACCGTTATTGCGCCATCATTGGCTACTGACCAGCCTGGAATATCCTCTGAGCTGATCAGCACATCCTCCAGCACAAGATCAAAACCTGATTTGGCCAAAGCACCTTTCTTCTCGAGTTGTCCAATTTCGTCCTTCTCAAGGGATTGAATGACTGCAGAGACATCCTTCATCCGGGGGCCATACTGTTTCCCAAGTTTTGCGAAGTTGGGCTTTACTTTCTTGACCAGAAGTCCTGAGGCATCATCGATGTACTCAATCGACTTGACATTGACTTCTGACTTAATGATGTCTTCGACACGCTTCACCAGGTTTGCGAAGTTGTTGTCGAAGACAGGAAGCAAAATCTTATGAAGCGGCGTGCGCACTTTAATCTTGCTGTTCTTGCGAATAGAGTGGACCAAAGAACAGATTGTTTGCGCATAAGCCATAGATTGTTCAAGTGCGGGCTCTATTCGGCTCTTTTCCGACTTAACAAGATTGGTGTGATGCACAGATGGAAATCTGAGTGGACTGCCCAACTCCTTAGCCTTGCTCCGAATGTTGTCGGTGAGGCTTTTGTACAAGTGTTCGGCGTAAAAAGGGGCAATGGGGGCCATCAGCTGACCAACCACCATGAGACATTCATAGAGCGTCTCATAAGCCGCCTTCTTGTCTTCAGACAATTCACCGCGTGTTGATGGCTGCCAGAATCTCTTACGGTTCAGCCGCACGTACCAGTTCGAAAGATGATCGTTGACAAAATCCTGAATGGCACGCGCCGCCGTAGTTGGCTCATAGGCCTCATAGGCTTGAGTTACCTCATCGATCAGAGATTGCAGTTTTGAAATGATCCAACGATCAAGGGTGGAGAGCTTGCTATGGGGCACAACATTTGTCTCGTCTTTCACGAAGCCATCGATGTTGGCATATAGGGCAAAGAATGAATAGGTATTCATCAACGTGCCAAAGAACCGACGCTGGGTTTCGACAAGTCCATTTAAGTCAAACTTGAGATTATCCCAAGGAGGTGCGTTCTCGATCATGTACCAGCGCACGACATCGGGACCAAATTTTTCAATTGTACCGAAGGGATCTACCACATTGCCTTTCCGCTTCGACATCTTATTTCCTTGCTTGTCGAGGACAAGGCCGTTAGAAATCACATTCTTGAATGCCACGCTGTCATACAGCAGGGCGGCAATGGCGTGCAGGGTAAAGAACCAGCCCCGTGTCTGATCCACGCCTTCGGCAATGTAATCGGCAGGATAGGCACCCTCCCAGCCCGATCGGAATGGCTGGGGATGATTGTTCTTCAGCTTCTCAGGGTCCAATCCCCATTGGGCATAAGGCATCGCGCCGGAATCGAACCAGACATCAATCAAGTCGGGCTCGCGATACATGGGCTGCCCTGAAGGACTAACCAAAACAATTTCATCCACAAAAGGCCGATGAAGATCAAAGTTCGGGTCTGATGTCTTCACCTTGGATGGTATCCCTGCCTTTTCAGCCTTTTCCGCTTCTAACTTCAGTTCAACAACCGAGCCGATGCAGATTTCTTCTTTGCCGTCTTTCGTTCGCCAGATCGGTAGTGGCGTCCCCCAGAAACGTGATCGTGATAAGTTCCAGTCAACCAGGTTCTCCAACCAATTTCCAAAGCGGCCGGTCCCTGTAGATTCTGGTTTCCAGTTGATGGTGTTATTAAGCTCCACCATACGTTCTTTGAGCGCGGTCGTCTTGATAAACCACGCATCGAGGGGATAGTAGAGCACGGGTTTGTCAGTACGCCATGAGTGAGGATACGTATGCTCATACTTCTCCACCTTGAACGCCTTGTTCTCTTCTTTCAGAATGATAGAGATGATGACATCCGTAGTCTTATAATCCGGATGCGTTTCATCTTCATCTGTGTAGTTCTTTACGTAGAAATCGTTCTCACCGAGGGGCTTGTGTGTTTTGATTTTGTACCTGGCAACACCTTCCATCAGTCTTGCTCCTATTTCCCTGACGAATTTCCCCTTGCGGTCAACAGTTGGTACTTCGTTTCCAGCCTCATCCCGAATAGTCAAGGGAGGAATACCATTTTGTTTTGCGACGCGAAAGTCATCCGCACCAAAGGTTGGTGAAATGTGCACCACGCCGGTACCGTCTTCTGTGGTGACAAAATCACCGGCAACAACCTGAAACGCCTTGTCGGCACTTGTCAACGGAGGCAGATAAGGCATCAGCTGCTCATACCGAATACCAATCAACTGACTGCCCAAAAATTCTTTCTCGATGCGGAACGGAATAGCCTTGCCCCCGGATTCATACTCTTCAAGTCGAAGGTCCTTATGCTTGTCAGAAAAATATTTTGGCACCAACGCCTTGGCAAGCACCACTCGGATCGGTTTGAAAGTATAAGGATTGAATGTTGATATCAGAACGTAACTGATCTTCGCACCGATTGCTAACGCCGTATTTGATGGCAAGGTCCAGGGTGTAGTTGTCCAGGCCAAAATGAACACATCCTGAGGTTCTTTGTCGAACAGAAACCCTGACTTTGCATCTTGATTGACCTTGAATTGAGCCACCACAGATGTATCCTTCACGTCCTTATAACATCCAGGTTGATTCAACTCGTGAGAGCTCAGGCCCGTTCCATCCGAAGGAGAATAGGGCTGAATGGTGTAGCCTTTGTAGAGCAAACCTTTCTCGTAGAATTTCTTCAGGATCCACCACAGGGTTTCGATGTAGTCATTGTTGTAGGTAATGTATGGATGCTCCAAATCCACCCAGTATCCCATCTTCTCAGTCAGGTCATCCCACTGATCTTTGTACTTCATCACCGTTTCGCGGCACTTCAGATTGTATTCTGCGATGGAGATCTTCCTTCCAATGTCGTCTTTCGTAATCCCCAATTCCTTTTCAACCTGAAGTTCTACGGGAAGGCCATGTGTATCCCAGCCACCTTTGCGCTTCACCTGAAAGCCCTGGAGGGTTTTGTATCGGCAGAAAATATCTTTTACGGTACGCGCCATCACATGGTGAATCCCTGGCGTTCCGTTGGCGGACGGAGGGCCTTCATAAAAAGTGAAAGCCGGACTTCCTTCCCGGTTGGCTACCGATTGTTCGAAGATCTTGTCACGTTTCCAAAATGCCAAAACATCGCCGGCAATTTTGCCGCCATTCAATTCTTTGTCTTCTTTATACTTCACGCTCATCACTCGTCTTGTAAGGCTAATGCTGTGTTGGTTCGTATGCCGAGATCACTCAGCGGCACCCAGCCGGTCATGAATCCTGATCTTGCTGAGGTCAATTTCCTCATCTTCCTCTTCACCATAAAAACTGGAGTCAAAATCATCAATCAGGCGTTTTTGAGTTTCCTTGTTGGGTTTGTCAAAGGTCATAATCAACGCAGGGAGGAGAATCAAATTCGTAAACATGGAGATGAGTAACGTAGTAGATGTGAGGACGCCCAATGCAATCGTTCCACCAAAATCAGAAAAAGCAAAAATGATGAAGCCGGCAAACAGCGCTACCGAAGTATAGATAATGCTCTTACCAGTTTCCAGGATACTTTCACTGACAGCCCGTGGCACAAAAAATCCACCAGCAAGGAGCTCTTGCCTGTACTTGGCCAGGAAACGAATTGAATTGTCAACAGAAATTCCAAATGTAATGCTGAAGATCAGGGCCGTGCTGGCTTTGAGGGGAATGTCGAGGTATCCCATGAGGCCCGCGGTAATCATCATCGCAATGAGATTGGGGATGAGGGAGATCAAGATCATGCGTGCGTTGGCGAACAAGAAAGCCATTGACAGCGTGATCAGAATAGACGCCAGCACCAGGCTTTCTGTAAGGTTGTTAATCAGAAACTTGTTTCCTTTGATGAATATCTTTGAGGTTCCGGTGACAGCCACGCTCACCGAGTCTTTATCCGACTTCAAATTTTCTTTTAACCTCTTGACAAGCGCATCGGCGCGTGGCTGGATAACGTCATTGATCAGAGAATCCATTCGTTTCGATCCAATGTCTGCCATCTGCATGGAGATCCGCATTTTATTAAATGAGGAGTCAACAAAAGATTTTACCAGCCCGCTGCTATCGGATTGTCCTTTCATGTAGCGGAGTATAAATCCAGATTCCGTTTTTGTGGGCAGCGAATACCGATCCGGATTGTTGTTATAGAAGGCCTGTTTCGCGGCCTTCACCAGGCTTACGATGGAAACGGGTCGGGAGGTCACCGTGATGGAATCCAGAAACTGTTCAAAGTCGTCAATCGCTTTCAGATTGCTTACGTCCAGGAGCTGCCGTTTTCGCTTGCTTTCAATGTCCACGACAATCTCCAGTGGCATGACGCCGCTGAAATTTGACTCAAAAAACTTCAAGTCCCTTTTGATCTGGCTCTCCTCGGGAATATCGTCCACCATGAACGATACTGAATGAAGACGGAGCATTCCCAAGGCTGCAAAAAGTGAAACAAGGAAGGTTGCCATATAGATGGCTGCGCGGTGCCGGTGCACCAGTAAATCGATACCGCTGACAAAGGCACCCAGAATCCGGAAATTCAAGTGCCTCAGGTGTTTGGAGGAAGGCTCTGGCAGCCAGGATAGAATTCCCGGTATCATGATCAGGCTGACAAAAAACAGTGCGAGGATATTGATCCCAGCCACGATTCCGAATTCGCGCAGCACGAGAATGTCCGTAGATAACAGCGTCAGGAATCCGATGGCGACAGTGAGGTTCGTAAGAAAAGTTGCCAATCCCATTTTCTGCACAACCACACGGATAGCCACCATCTTGTCTTTGTGCTTCGCATACTCGACGTGGTACTTATTAAGGAGATAGATGGCATTGGTAATCCCAATGGTAACGATGACCGGTGGAATCAAGCCGCTCAACAGCGTAATTTTGAACCCAAGGAGCGTTATGGTGCCGAGCGTCCAGACGACCAAAACGGCAATCATGATCATGGAGAAGATCACGGCGCGTACTGACCGAAAGAAGATTAGCATGATTGCACCAGTGACCAGGGCTGATAAATAAAGGAAAAGGGAAAGTTCTTTTCGCACTTGCTCTGCTACGACCGCCCGGATAAACGGAAGGCCTGCAAACTTTAACGTAATGCCGGTTTGAGCCCTGAATTCCTCACCGACTTCTTGCAGGTCTTTCGTAAGCTTAACTCTCTTTGCTGAGTTAGCATATTCCTTATCTATCGAAATGAGCATCATGGTCGACCCGTTGGTGGCATTCACCAACTGCCCAGCATAAAACTTTTGATTTGTAGCTACACGCAATAAACTGTCCAGTTGGGTCTGTGACTGGAGGAAATCGGGAAAGAGTGGTGAAAGGTAGAATCGCTGACGTGCGGTGTCTTTTAGGATGATTTTCATGCGTGGGAGCGAGAGCACCTCATTCACTCCTTCAATGGCCCTAAGTTTCAGGCTCAGCTCACGAAGGCGATTGAAGTTGCTTAACTGATACACCGCACTGTCGCGGAGCCCGACGGCGACCATGTTGCCATCTTCTCCAAACTGCTGACGGAATTTGGTAAGAAATACCATTTCCGGGTCGTTGGGGGGCACAGCACGGCCGAAGTCATAGCTCATCTCCACCCGCGAAGCATAGTACCCCATCACAGCCGTGATCACAACAATCCCACCCATAAGTGGAAGTCGAAATTTGATAATACTATCGGCAATGCTTGACCACATCCGGAGGCTAAATTTGAGGGGCAAAACTAACTGAATTTTGGCAGTTTTCGTGCCTTCTGGCAGCCTTTCCAAGCCCTTCCGGCAGCAGGGACCTACTGGAGTGTCATACCCTTGATTTTGCGATAAAGGCTGAGCGCATGCTTATCAGTGAGGCCGGACACAAAGTCAATAATGAGCCGTAGCAAGGTGTATTGGTCAGTAGCCTGAGTAAGCGAATGACGAACTTCACTGGGAAGAAGCAGCGCCAGGTTCCGGTACTTTCTTGATGCACCATTTCGTTGGATTTCCATTCCGGCAGCGATGAATTCACCAAGCAATCCGGGCAACACTTCGTGTCCGGCAGCCTCTATCTCAACTACCTGGCGAGCCCGGTAGATTCGCTGAATAGAAAGCGAGCTAATTGCTTTTAGCGCATCACGAAAAACACATATGTCGGTCAGGGCGCCATCAAATTTTCCTTCCAGAATCGCAGCCTCGTTGTCAAGGAAAACAAGTGTGCATGCCTCAATCAATTCACCAATGCTCATCGCCCGCAGTGAACCAAGGTGTCTGCTCAGTCCGTCTTGCTGGGACAACTTCTTCCGATCCAGTTTATCGCCAAGGATAGGCGCAAGGAGCTCAATTGTTTCATTGAGTGAGACCAGACCGAGGTTACAGCCATCTTCCAAATCAATGATGCTATAACAGATGTCATCTGCTGCTTCCACCAGGAAGGCAAGCGGATGACGACACCAGGCGCCTGGACCGGCTGGTATGAGCTCAAGCACTGTGGCTATTTCAGAAAAAACTTTACCCTCACTCTCAAAAAAGCCATACTTCTTTTGACTTTTTCGGGACTTGTCGCGTGCTGGAAAAAGCGCAGGACAAGGATATTTTGTGAAGGCACCGAGTGTTGCCAGTGTCAACTTAAGGCCATACCCATATTGATTCAGGATTCGGAAACCCTGGGCATTGCCTTCGAATGTGACGAGATCTTGCCATTGCTGCGGCGTAACCTCGTCCTTGAATTGATCGTGCTTAATAAAGAAATCCGAGAGTGCATCTTCTCCGGCGTGACCAAAAGGAGGGTTACCCACGTCATGTGCAAGGGAAGCCGCCGCGACAATGGCGCCAAAATCAAAAAGTGAAAATTGATTTTTAAGTTCTGGATGTCGCTGAAGCAATACGTCCCCCACCCGCTTGCCGAGCGATCGGCCTACACTGGAGACTTCAAGGCTATGCGTCAGGCGGGTATGAACAAAGTCATCCTCAGGAAGCGGATGGACCTGAGTTTTATCTTGCAGGCGACGAAAGGGGTGGGAGAAAATGATACGGTCATAGTCCTGTTCGAACGCACTGCGTGAATTTTCAGTTGACACTGGCTTTTGGCCAATACGGGTAGCGGAGAGCAGCGGGGTCCAGTTCACTTCGTAAATCGGAAAAACATGACGTTGAGAAACAAATTTGACGATTTTAAATCAAACCATCTCAACACCTGCTATTTTTGATACTATGTATAGTGCACAGTTCAACGGTAAGTCCTTTGAAATTCAACCTGCTGATGAAGGCGTTCAGGTGAACGGGAATCCATTGGCTTGGGACCTCATTACGCTTGACAACGGACAGTATCACATCCGGTACAAGAACAAGGGTTATCCTGCCGAAGTGGTCAAAATTGATCGCGAAACCAAGACAGTTGAATTAAAGGTCAACGGGTATCGATATACTATACATCTCCGTGACGAAGTCGATCTTCTCATGGAAAAAATGGGGATGACAGCTTCCGCTGCCAACAAGGTCAATACGGTCAAGGCGCCGATGCCAGGCTTGATCATTGATATGCGCGTAAAGCCCGGGGATGCCGTTAAGGCCGGAGACCCCCTTCTTATCCTGGAGGCCATGAAAATGGAGAACATCATTAAGGCAGCCGGCGACGGCACCGTTAAGTTGGTGAAGGTCAAAAAAGGAGATAGTGTTGAAAAGGGCCAGGTGATGATTGAGTTCTAACATGGATACATCCCTCGAATACCTGCGAAGACTTCTTGACAAACTGAAGACCATCAGTTTTTGGGACAGGTGCTTGAGATGGGGACAGGTGAAGACCATGCTCGTGGATGCCAACGGTGATCTTCAGCGAATTGCGCCTTCACTGGAAAGCCTTCGTGCGGCGGGTGTCAAAGCGGAAAGTCAATTGGACGTGGAGCGAAACGAAACAAAGAATCTTCGCGAATCCCTTCAGTTTACGAAGGTTGAAAACGTAGGGCTTCGAGACAATCATCAGCGATTTCTACAGGAAAAGGAAGAGTTTCAAAAAAGAATTGCCTCACTCGATGAAAAGAATGAAAATTACTTTCGCCGCGGCACGGAGCTAAAGCAGCAAAATGAAATTCTGGAGAGCCAAATTCAACTTCTTCGGACCGAGAACACCCGATATAAGGCAGCAGAAGAGCAGCGGAAGAAGGAGTACGACGAATCAATCGCCAACTTCAATAAACTGACAGAAGGGCAACGCAAAAGAGAGGAAGAGGCGAAGAATGAAAAACATCGCCAGGAAATCGAACGACTTCGGCAATTGAAAGAGACCTGGTCAAAGCATGAAGAACTGGTCAAGGCGAGGATTAAAGCCATCTGCAGTCGCCATGCTGTAGAATATGTAGAGAAAGTTCCTTTTCGTGGTAGCCCTGACAATACATTGAAAATCAAGGATGAGTTTATCGTCTTTGACGCAAAAAGCCCCTGGGGAGAAGACCTGTCTAATTTCCCAACCTATCTCAAAAACCAGGTGGAGCACGTCATCAAATACGTACGTGAAGAAGATGTTAGAAAAGAGGTTTTTCTCGTGGTCCCCACCAATACACTGGAGTACCTTGAACAATTCGAGTTCAAACTTGCAGATTATACCGTCTACGTGATCTCTCTTGATTCACTGGAGCCCATTATTCTTTCATTGAAGAAGATTGAAGACTACGAATTTGCGGACCAGCTAAGTCCGGAAGAGCGCGAAAACATATGTCGGGTGATCGGAAAATTTGTTCACCTCTCGAAGCGCAGAATTCAGATTGACGGGTTCTTTGCAAAACAATTCTTTGAATTGGTTTATCGGAGTGAGGCTGACATTCCAAAAGATCTCTTGGAAAAGGTGGTTGAGTTTGAGAAATCCGAAAAACTCAATCCGCCCATAGAAAAGCGTTCGAAACAAATCAGCGTAAAGGACCTGGAAAGTGAATCGGAGCGCCTCAAGAGCGAGGCGAATCAAAAGGGCATCCTAACACAGGACGCCTTGCTCAGCCGGGAGCTAAACAAGCTTCCGCTTTATAGCGTTGACCCAGACAAATCAAAAGACAAGGATCAGGGGAAATTGTTTAGGGAAGGCGAGTGAGCCTCAGACGTCAGGCCTCGACTTAACTCAGTCTGACAAACGGGAAGATCAACATGAAAGTAACATCTGACAATAAACTGAAGAAACTCATCGTCGTGGGCGACCGGGTGTTGATTCGTCCTGCCAAAGAATCTGAAAAAACTGAGAGTGGACTGTACCTTCCTCCCGGAGTGCAAGAGAAAGAAAAGATTCAAAAAGGATATGTGATCCGCACGGGCCCTGGCTATCCCCTACCCATGCCTGCTGATGAAGACGACATGTGGAAAGGGAAGGAAGATCAGGTGAAATACTTGCCACTTCAGGCACGCGAAGGAGATCTGGCAATCTTTCTTCAGAAAGGAGCCATCGAGGTTCTGTACGAACAAGAAAAGTACTACATCGTCCCCCAATCATCGATTCTCATGCTCGAACGTGAGGAAGATTTATGATCTTCAATATCGAAAGGCACCAAGACACTTTGACACCCAGACACCCTAACACCTCCTCATGAGCGGACTTTCACTTGATGTTCTTCGCGTAGGAAAACGATACCGCGTCATCAATTTCGGCGATCGACATGATTTTGTAATTGAGCGTGTGTTGACTAATGGAGATTTTAATGTCAAGGATATTCACACGCTGGAACGCTATCGGCTCAAAGAGATTTTTCAGTTTGGTAAAGGACACGATTTTGAAATTAGGGATTTGGACTAGGCTTGCTCAAAACTTAATGTTTGCAATCAAGGCCATCCTTAAATCAAGGTCTCATTTCCTGAATCCACCTACGCACCAAATCTACGCCCTCGGCGTGCACCAGCTTTCTTCCCATCTCCGGCATCATGATTCCAGGATCGGTCGACTCAATACGATAGAGGAGGATTGACTCATCTGGGCGGGAAGGAACAATGCTGAACATCCGGCCACCCGAACCTTTTCCCGCAGCGACAGGCGCCTTGCCAACACCGATTTCCATGGAGGATAAAACATCTGCAGCCAGGTGCAGGCCGGAAGTCTTTGCCTGGCCATCAGGGCGATGACAATGCGCACAATTAACTTCTAGCCATGCCCGCGCACGGTCAGCAATCAATTCCTGCTCATCCTCATAGGCAACCAGGCGGGGAACGGTGGACAGATCAGGAAGTCCTGCTAAGACACCCTTCTCGTGCCAGTCTAATAACTGGTTTTTGGGCTCACCCTGGTTAAGCTGTCGTGCGGCTGGGCCAATCGGCATTACTTTGTCACCCTTCAAGTGACAGCCCCTGCACTGGTTAACGCTCGGTACTGAATAATCAATGTTTCGCAACACTCCAGCAGTATTCGTCCAGGAAATTGGAACGGTTTTTCCCGCAACCTCAAGGTTAGCCTCTGTTTGCTCCTCATTCCACACGTACGTAAGCGCATCCCAGGTTTTATCTTTAAGAATCAATAGCCTTGTTTCCAATAAACGAATCCGCTCGGTCGGCCGTCGAAAGTCCGCCGGATAATAAAAGTTCTTGACAAGTATGGACCCTTCCGGAAAATCAAATACATCCTTTTCATTATACACGACCTTATCTCCTGCCGGAATTTTGAAAAATCGCTTCTTGAGGGCGTAATCGCTGAACAGCGGAGAGTTGATAGAGTAGAAGAGGACGTTGGTGGATGGCTCCAGGTTCTTCAGATCGCCAACAAAAAGTCCGTAGCTGGATAGCGTCAGATTTCCAAAGCCTGACAAATCCAGATCACTTGCCACTTCAACCTCAACGTGATCAACGGGTTTCTGCTGCTGACAACCCAGCAAGCAATATATCATGATGATTCGGAGAACCCTCATTGTCACTTCTCAACCGTGCAGGTGAAAGGAGCTGGGTCCATGGAAAGCGATTCAAACTCATGGCCGGCGTCCAGGTTGATAAACGTGATGTGTCCATTTTCCGAAAGGCAAATTTTTCGCAGCGCCCTTTGCGGATCTTCAATTCCATCATAAAGTATGTCTGGAGGCGAAAATGGAGAGTGCCGTATCAACAGCTGCCCAATATCATTTTGTGGTGAGGGAAACCAGTGTCTGTTTGTGATCTTATTATGGTGAAGGAAGATATCATAAGGAAACGGATTGTATAATGTGTCTTTCTTAAATTGATTATTCACCGTCTGGGCTCCGCCAATAGAATTCTCCTGCTCCTCCACGTCTTCATTTAATGCAGCTACCAGTTCGTAGCTTATTACTGCAATGCCAACCGTTTGATTATCAACAATCTCATTCTCGTATAAATCCAGATCATGGGTCGCGAGAATCATTACGCCGGTCCCAGGAGGAATGCTCGCAACAATATTTCCGGCCTGCGCAAAATTTTCATGGTTGTTGTCATGAATGCGGTTGTGGTGAACGCGGGTGGTGTGCCCGTATTGGGTAAGACCTGGAAGGTCAAAGACAAGAAGTCCTCCTGTGTTTTCGTATGCCTCATTTCCATAAATCTCCACCCATCGCGAATTCTCAGCCTCAATACCGGCCACATTCCAATAGGCTATGTTATTTCGGATAACCACGGAATCAGATTGCCCGACATAAATCCCGGCGTCTGAGGAGCCCATTGCCACGCACTCCTCCATAAGCACTTTGGTACACATCACCGGATATATCGCGTAGGCTCCGTTTTCAGTTGAAGGGCCTTGTGACCACACGGACCGAATTCGACGAATGGTGATCCCGCGTGTGTCATTGATTTTGAGGTTGTCTCCTTTGGCATCCTCCACTGAGAAATCCTGGAGCACAATGTTTCTGCTGTTGCTCACCAGGAGCCCCTGAGCCCCTTCCTCCTGGTTCTTCCAGGAAAGAATTGTGCGGTCCATTCCTTTACCACGGATGACCACGTTGGCTTTGCCGTCGATGGTCAAACTGCGTGTGAACATGAAATTTCCTTCAGGCAGATCAACTGTATCTCCGTCAGCAACAGTGATCAGTTGAGTCTGCAGCGATTTTTCGATGTTCTTCCAGGTACGGTCTACTCCCGGAGCCGTGCAGGACAATGCGATCGCCGACAAGGCCCAACAAAAAACGATTTTTTTCATGGCATCAGGTTCTCATCAAATCTAATGAATTCATATTATCACAGGAATAACGCGGATGACAGGTATCAAAAGACTGCGTCTGCGCTTACTTCCTGAACTTCACTTCAAAAGAATGCTCATCGGTTACCATTAGTCCTTCAGTTGTCACACCGGTTAGCCTGATCCAATATGTGCCCGGTACATCTGAAGTTCGAAAATTGAAGTTCAGCAAGCCAGTGCTGTCTGTCTCGATGTGGGGATTCCAGTAGAGAAGAGCCCTTAAATCAGGAACGCGACGATTAACAGGAACGTGCGGCGCATGCATAAGGGTAGGGCTCATCCCCTCAATGACCAACATCTCGCCACCCAAATCCTGTTCCGTTTTCTCCGGCGTCTCGGTTTGAATGAAGAGAATTCCGTTGCGCGCCAAGTTGCCCAGTTTGTCCAACTTACCAATTTCGTTGATGATCTTAACCGAAATAACTTCTCGCGGCGGCAAAGACATCAGGTAGTTCGTATTGGAAGTCATCCAGCCGTCAATTATGTACAAGGGATTTCCATCCGCATAGCGTTGCACAACAAGAGGAGAATGTGTCATAAGGGTAACACGAACGGTGCTATCGCGTTGACGTTTTCTGAATTCCAGAGAAGGGATAACTTCAAGAATCAGTTCCTGCATGGTTTCAAAGGGGGTGTATTCCCTGGGATTGATGGAGATATCCGCTTCCTGAAATTCATCTTCCAATTTGCTGTTGGGCCTTCTCTCCCCAGGGCTTTCTTTCTCATTGCTCAGAAAAAATCCATACGATTTGTCAATCACTAGTTTTTGCTTTCGCATCACACCATATTCATCGGGAAGTTGCCCTTCAACAAATGACGCCTGATCAAAATTTGATTCGTAGTCATTCCGGTTCACTGCCCAGTCCACGCGAACACGCTGTAAGTCCTTGCCTAGGTGAACCACTTTATAATAGACCTGATCACGGCCAAAAAAATCATAAATCTTAGGAAACTCGAAGTATCCCCTGCCATCGATTGCCGTTTCATACTGGATGAGGTCCTTGTGCAGGTAAATGACTATTCTACTAAGAGGAGGGAGCATCGCTGTTGAGTCGGTAAAATAGGCTCGCCCGGACAACGTGAGGTTATTGCGAGTAATCAGGGGTGGGTACGATGGAATAAACTGATCAGGAATTTTCTTTGCAATCAACTCCATGTCAATCCGATCTTTCGCTTGAGCCCAATCTACACGGGGCGGGTCCGCTTGAAGTACAGCAGATGGATCTGGTACTCGAACAGATTGTCTGCGGACTATCTCCGGGATAACGCTCACTGCGAATGCTCCAGAAACTGTATTTCCTTCAGCATCCCGAAGTCTCACGGATGTAGAAATTTCCTCACGAATAGTAGCCTCCTTTGGGGCGTCAACAAATTCCATCGCACTATGACTTATACGTGGTTGATACACGGGGCGATAAGCAAGCACCCGATTCTCCTTGTCCAACACAAAGAGTTCGGAAAAACCTTCCGGGAAGAAATCTGTTGCTGCCAGCACCTGGTTTCGTCCAGCAGCGTTCAGTTGAATCTCCTGGGCATGAAAGATTTGCCGTTGAGAAATCAAGAATAAAAAAACTTCTCCAGAGCTACCAGGAGCAGAAAGAACATCAAGTACCCACGTTTTACGTGGACCAGGATATACGCGCAGCGTTATGTCACCCGGCGTAGAAGCCGGAATGGGTTCAGAAAATATTTTATCACCAATTCTGTATGCAATCCAATAGGATTTCCCTTCCCTCGGAATAAACTGTGCGGAACCAAAACCGTTCGCATCGAAGACGACCGGTGTGATTTTTCCCTCCTCTGAATGCAGCGCAGTTTCATCAGGGATCCGGCCCTTCGACCGAATGATCAGGCGATTGACAGCACCGGAGACCACATGGCCTCCCTCAGGGAATACGCTCAGGGCTGCAAGCGATGGCTGAACCGGCTCAAGGCGTTTCTCTCCAGCAATCATCAGCATTAAGGTAAGCCCATGCGCAACGTTCATTCGATCACTGTACATCCGTACCTCATAAACGCCTGGAGTAAGTGTGACCGGAAGTATGACCTGATTGGCGGCACCAAACTTTGCACATGACACATTCTGTCGAAGAATTGAAACGCCCTTCGGATCAACCAACTCAAGCGTCAATAGGGAGCGTTCTGCGAGGATGCGCTCATCTTCTGTGAGGATAAACAAACGAAAGAAAGCAGTATCACCAGGAGCATATTTATCTTGGGAGAAAAAAACTTGTGGCCGCATACCGGGGTATTGAGCTCGACTGTCTGCCAGATTCTTGGCAGCCCGGTCAATCATATCATTTTGGGCAATGGCTGTCCCCCAACAGATTAAGAACAGACAAAAGAACGAAAATCGTCTCATTGCCAGAATGGAGGTATGGTGGTTGACGAATTTTCTGCTACTGCCCGGCAGTCGCCAATGATTTCTTCAGAGAATATTGTATGTCCTATGTCTGCCCGAAGAATATAGATGGACCTCTTGGATACTGCCGCGGCTGAAAATACGCCGACAATCAGGTTGTTGTTGTTTGTCGGAGCTATATTTCCTTTGAGCTCGAAGAAGGGAGGCTGAAACAGGCTGGAAGCATTCTCTGCCTGACCTTTAACTGCTCTGTAAAAATCATAGACGGCTTGAGAAACCTCCATTTGCGTTATCTCCACGTGATACTTCTGATTAAATGTATAGTTGTTGATCGGGATGTACCTCATGAATACGCGACTCATCTCACTCGCCCCTACAAATGTCGTGTTGGCCATTATCGGCGACTCCTCTTTTTCCGACACGTAGCAGGTGCAGCACAGACAGCCGGCCGAACAGGCGAGTGGCGTCACTACTCCGGTTTCTGGATCTGTCGTTGTCAGGGCTGCGGGGTTTGTATTGACTTGATAAGTACCATCAAATTTCCAGCGCATTCTCAGGCTGCTCCCGGGAGCCGCCTTGGCATTGATGTATACATTGAACCCCTCTTCATCAATATCCTTCGCTTTGTTCTTCCGTTGGACTACTTCGAAGTAAATGCTATCCACGGTCCCGGCCGCTAACATGGTTTCCGGTGTTGATTCAAAACGGGTACCCTCCTTCGTTTTCAAACTTAACTTGTAAGTCCTCCCCACGGTACCCTGCAAAGCAGTTGTCCAATATGTTCCAATTGATTTGACGGAATCTTCATTGAGGACATAGGATGCTCCGGTATTATCGGTAATAACTACATCTACATCACGAACACCTGCTACCGGGTGATATGCTCCATCCACCGGAAAAGCCTTGGATATCCGCACTTTGACAGTGTCTTCTTTCGGGGCATCCGTGATCATTCCATCAACAATAATTGGAAACTCAGATGCCGGAAGAGACAGATCGACTCTATCGATACAGCTTGTCCAGATCACGAGTGAGCCAATTACAAATTTTGCCTTCAGCCTCATTGGGTCAACTTAACTGTAAATGAAAGGGTATTCATAACTTCAAAATTTGAAACTATAGGTGATCGATGGGATTACTGAACCTAGAATGGACAACTGATAGGTATTGATCCTTCCTGGTGTATCACTGGCAAAGAAATACGAATATGGATTGCGGCGGCCATACACATTCAAGAAGGAAATTACCCAAGAACCGCTCCAGGGCTTCTTGAGTTTGTGGCTTCCTTCAATCACCAGGGCGACGTCAAGCCGGTGGTAGTCAGGAATACGATACTGGTTCCGGCCGGAAAAGTAAGCCGTAGTATATCCATCGACCGTAAATCCAAAAATAGGAACGGTAACAGGCCTGCCTGTCCGGTAGGTGAAGTTGCCTGTAAAGGAAAATCTTTTTGACAGACGATAGTTCCATGACACGTTCAGCATATGGGGCTGATCATAACTAGAAGGGAATGTTACCCCGTCATTAATGGACTCCTCGGGGGTGGCCCCGCTAATGGTACGGAGGGAGCGGGAATACGTATAACTTAGCGCCCAGGTCAACCGACCTTGATTCTTCGCGATGTACGTCTCAATGCCATAAGCCAGGCCTTTTCCTTGCAACAGGTCGGCTTCCAGCGTTTTATTCAAAATTAGCTTGGCGCCATCCTTGAAGTCGAGAACGTTGTCCAATTCCTTATAGAAAACTTCTGCAAAGGCTTCATACTTCTTCTCCTTGAAGTCGCGGAAATACCCTAATGAAATTTGATCGGCAACCTGAGGCTTGAAAAATGAATTACTTGGCTGCCAGACATCCACTGGTGTCACGGCCGTGGTGTTACTGATCAAATGGAGGTACTGATAAATTCTGTGATAACTCAACTTGATTGAGGATTTATCATCGAGGGAGTATCGCAAAGCAGCACGTGGCTCAAGCCCAAAGAATGTTGTTACTGGATCACCAGATGCATACTTCACACTATCAACAAGGTTGGCAAGGAGAACGGGGCTACTCGGCTGATAAACATTTACCGTTGCGGGCCCAAGACTGGTGAACGACGAAACGCGAAGTCCTGCCTCAAGCAGGGTCCGGCTGTTAAGTGAATAGGAATCTGAAAGGTAGATGCCGCTCTCGAGTGCTTGCTGAGACTCCATTGTCACGGCACGAATACTTGACTCTTCAGAGGTCGGAGTCAATGTCCCAGGATTGAAGGCATAATACATGGACTGCAGGCCAAATCCGATCCGATGATTCCCCGTGGTATACAGGAAATCAATTTTCAAAGATGGATAGGAAATTGAATAGGTAAGATCGAATGCCTGATCAGGAATCTCATTGGTAACAGCGTATTGGTACTTGCCGAAACCTACCAGAAAGCTAGCAGACAGCCGGTTCGTAAAAATTTGATCCAATCGAAGGGAGGCCAGCTGATTAGTCCACGAAAAGGTTGTGTCGCCACGCACGCGAAGCTTATCATAGCTTCGGTAGTAAGAGAACGAGAGCCGTGACTTGTCGCTCATGATGTGGTCGATGCGCATGTCGCCATCATAGAAATTAATCTGACTGTTTCTCAAGTCTGTATATGAGTCGCTTAAAGCTTTAATAAACCAATCGGCGTATGTACCGCGTATGCTGGCAGCGATCGTTGTTTTGTCTTTATCCAAAGGACCGCGAACCATTAGGTTGGCAGAGATCAGTCCGATACCTCCGTTCACGCGCCATTTTTCAAGGTCACCTGATTTACTCCGGATGTCAAGTACTGAAGAAACGCGCCCTCCGTACTCCGCCGGAATTCCACCGCGGTAGAATGTCATCTCACGAATTGCTTCCGAATTAAACGCCGAAAAGAAACCAAGAGAATGAGAAGTGTTGAACAGCGGCAGGCCATCATACAACACAAGGTTCTGGTCCACACTGCCTCCACGAACATTGAATCCGGCGGCAGCCTCGCCTACCGTGTTAACGCCAGGAAGAGTCTGCAACTGACGAACCAAATCAGCCTCCCCAAGTAGTGACGGCTGCTTCTTCATGGCCCCAACAGCAAGTTGCAGCTGGCCTGCCCGACTATTGGTGAGATCATTAATCGGTTGAGAACTGATAACAACTTCTTCCAACAATACCGGAGCCTCCTGAAGACTTAGGTTAAGATCCCCACCCTCGTACAGTATCAAATCAATTACCCGTTCCTTGAAACTCACGTACCCAATACTTAGAACATGTTCACCGCTGGGCAACTTAAGCTCATACCTCCCCTCCGCATCAGTAGTTGTGCCTGGTTGAGTGTTCGGAATAACTGTCACTCCGGATATCGGCGTCTTGGTCTCATCATTGGTTATCCTTCCGCGCAGCACAATCATCTTACCAGGCCTAAATAGGTCAGGGTTTCCTACGGTCCGTTTTTCGACTTGGTTTCTGCGCCGTGAGGCAAGGCCGAGTGCTTCTCTTCGATTCATCTCCTGGGACGGGTCTTTAGCGAAAGCTACGGCCTGGCCGTGAATGACAACGAAACTTATGTCGGAATCGCGGAGGAGGTCGGTCAACATGTCGGATAATGTCTGTCCTTTGTAATCTCCATCAATTGTATAGGGCGCAAACCATTCGGGAAGGAAATAAAATTGCACGTTATGCTTTCGCTCAAATTCCTCCAGGAATTGTGCTAGTTTCTTGTCACGCTCCGACCCGTCCATTTTCTCCTCCAATATAGATTGGGAAAACGCCGTCAGGCTAAGTGAAGTAAACAGTATGATAAGTGTCCGTATCAATACGCAGCGTTGGCTAAATATATGAAAATTGATGCAGCGAAATGCGGAGAGAAGTAATTCAACACAATGGATAAGGGCGCCATCCCGTAAATTAGGTGAATCAGACCTTGCTGCTTCCACCTGTCAAAAGGATTCCGCCAGAACCCAAAAGGAACCTAGATTTGCGAATACTAATTTTCCAAATGATCAATCGCATCTTTAACCGGCTTCTCCTTCTTGTCCTCTTCTTTCTCACCTATGAACCTGGATGGGCTCAGCGTTCTGACATGCCCGATGACTTTCTATCCAAGGAATTTCACCGTAACCGGCGAGTACTTCTCCGCGAAAAGCTTCCGCTCAATTCAGTGGCTGTATTCTTTTCCGGAACCGAACGCAATAGGTCCAATGATGTGGACTATGAGTTTCATCAGAATCCGGATTTCTATTACCTCACGGGGTTTAAGGAATCAAATTCCGTCCTCCTGATTTTTAAAGACATGCAAAAAATACAAACAGGAGGAGAGTACAATGAAATCATTTTTGTAAAACCCCGAAATGAACGCGAAGAAATGTGGACGGGCCGTCGCTTAGGAGCAGAAGGCGTAAAAAAACAATGGGGATTCGAGCAGACATTTGTCAATACAGAATTCCGGCGATACGGGATCAATTTCGCAAAGTTTGATAAGGTATTGTTTTTTGACTTCATGAATGACGTGCGGAATGACCCTACGGACTCCGCAGACCTCGCAGACCTGATCACGCTATTCAAAACGAAAGCCAACTATCCGGAATCCCAGACATTGTCAGTCAAAAGCGAACCAGATAAAAATAATCTTGATACCCAATCGCTGCCGGATCTGCTGGCCCAGTTACGTGGGATCAAAACGGCGGAAGAAATTGAACTCATTCGAAAAGCCGTGCGTATTTCATGCCAATCTCAGGTAGAGGTAATGAAAGCCATCAAGCCCGGCATGAGCGAAATGGAAATCGAGGGGATTCACGAATACGTATTCAAGAAGTACCAGGCTGAATCTGTTGGCTATCCGTCAATCGTTGGTTCCGGGCACAACGGATGCATTCTTCACTACGATCAGAATTATAAACCAAGTATCGCGTCAACCGACCTGATCCTCATGGACCTTGGTGCCGAATACCGTGGATACACTGCTGACATCACGCGGACCATACCGGTGAATGGGAAATTCTCGAAAGAACAGAGGCAGATTTATGAAATCGTGCTTAATGCCCAGGAGGAGGCCATGAAGATTTGCAAACCGGGCACTCCATTTAATGAACTCTATTTGGCTACCCGGAAGACTGTCGACCAGGGCCTTATTGATCTGGGCATTGTGAAGGCAAATGAATCTCATAATTACTATCCTCACGGTTGCTGTCATCACATCGGCCTTGACGTTCATGATCGGGGCGAGTACGAAATTCTGAAAGAAGGCATGGCCATCACCATTGAACCTGGAATCTACATCCCGGAAAACAGCAAATGCGATCCGAAATGGTGGGGCATTGCAGTACGCATCGAAGATGATTATCTGGTTACCCGGACCGGGCATGATCACTTGTCCGCCTATGCGCCTCGCACCGTTGAGGATATTGAAGCCATGATGAAACTCCACAGTGCACTGGATGATTTTACACTACCCGAGTTGCCAAAGAAAAACTAATCATGAAAAAATACAAAGTTGGCGCCATCAATTGGGTACTTGTCAGCGGAAAGACGAACACCATCTTAGCCCTGGGGTTCGAAAAAAGACACTCCGGAACCAGCCGTCTGGTTTCATGACATATTTCGAAAAGACGGGACGCCCCTTGATGCCAACTAAACTGATCAGAACTTTGACAAAAACCAACTAGCATGAGAAAATTTTGTTGGCTTCTTTTGATTCTGTCTTGTTCGCCTGAACCCTATCAGGATATCCAAAAAAATATGGATAGTTATTTTCTCAAACTGATTCCTGAAGGAGGGCCCGGTGGCGCCGTGGTGATCATGAAAGACACCACCGTTGTCTTCTCAAAAGGATACGGGCTTGCCGATTTAACGACTCGTGAAAAAATTACCCCGAGAACACTTTTCAATACGGGATCAATTTCAAAAACGTTTGTCTCGAACGGTATTCTGATTCTACAAACCCGAGGAAAACTTTCCGTTGAAGATAGTTTATTTGCCTACTTCCCGGGATTCAAGAATCGAACCATTGCACAAAAAGTGAAGATCAAGCACTTGCTCACGCACACGTCCGGCTTGCCGGATAACCGCTCGGTTAGCAAAGATTCTGTTTTCTACCTCACCGCCAACGATGAACAGAATTGGTACCCTATTACCCAAACTGATACGCTGGAGTTTGAACCCGGCACACAGTATCACTACTCAAATCCGGCATTCAATGCCCTGGCGCTCATCATCGAGAAAGTAAGCGGTCAAAAATGGCAGACTTTTATCGCCGAGAATATCTTTACTCCTGCCGGCATGACAACCAGCACGATCACGGATGGTCCTCATCCACAATCCGGTGTATCCCATGGTTACACAAAAATCGCGGGTGCATGGGCAGAAGATGATTTTGGTGAAGAGCCCACTTTTTGCGCGGCCGGTAATGGTGGGGTGTGGAGTTCTGTGGAAGAGCTTGCAAAGTATGAACTCGCTTTGCGCAATGCGACATTCCTGGATATCGTCTCCATTGACAACTCCGCGGCAATCAAAACGTTTCCGCAATGGAGTAGCGACAAAGCACCGTTTATCGGTTGGTCATGGTTTATCGATAAAACAGCGGACGGGCACAAGGTCATTTCGCATACCGGACATCAGGGGGGATTTGCAGCCTATTATATTTCAATCCCCGCAAAGAGGGTGTTTGTCATTGCCCTGTTCAATGCGCCCTACGATGTCTATGCGTTCCGGGAGAAAGTAACCACTCTCCTTCAGCAGAATAACTGGTTGGGCCGCCCATAGGATGGAGCAGGAGGAAGGAGTCAGGACGCTCAGCCTTCAGCGGTGCCGCTCGCTGACATTCTTCATTTACCATTCAGTAAGCTCGGGCGTTTATTATTCCATAGCCGTACTCTTGAGGTAGGATTAAAAGATTCCTTTTTTGCCCGCCTTTAAAGTCGAGATTAACAAATACTATGCACAATTGACTTTAATACAGAACTTGAGATCGAAGCCTTGGAAAACTTCTGCTTAGCCTTTAGATAGGATTAGAAAATTTCTTTTGCCTCGCCTTTTAAGGCGAGGATAAGGAGTAGTATCCAGAAATGGACTTTAGTCCAGAACTTAAGATCGAAGCCTAACAGCATTCTAACTCAAACAGAAGGAGGTTTGGGCTAAAGCCCATTCTGTTTCTATTTTCTTGTTCCACGCCCTAAAGGGCGTGGCAATTGCGCTAACCCGTGGAATTAGCGCACGAATAATTCAATATATTTTCTATTTTTAGGCTTACCCGAACTTAACCCGCAAGACGAATGAGTCTATTTATTAAGAAATCACTGGACCAGCTCATGATCCAGTCGACCGATTCCAAGGGCCTGAAGCGCACGCTGGGTCCAACTAATTTGATTCTGCTCGGTATCGGTGCCATTATCGGTGCCGGTCTTTTTGTTCGAACGGCCTGGGCTGCAAGCGAAGCAGCAGGGCCTGCGGTAACCTTGTCCTTCATTGTAGCAGCTGTCGGCTGCGGGTTTGCCGGTTTATGCTACGCAGAATTTGCATCCATGATCCCGATTGCAGGAAGCGCCTACACGTATGCTTACGCTACGCTGGGCGAGTTTCTTGCCTGGGTTATTGGCTGGGCGCTAATTTTGGAGTATGCTTTGGCTTCCGCGACGGTTTCCATTGCCTGGAGTGAATACCTAAATAACCTATTGGGGGGAGCCATCCCCTACGCACTTTGCCATTCCCCACTCGAGACGTCCATCGATGGCGTATCCGGAATAATCAACCTGCCTGCCGTCGGTATTCTCGTGCTCCTAACCCTCCTGTTGATCAAAGGGACACAAGAGTCAGCTTTCGTCAATGGAATTATTGTCGCGCTCAAAGTCACGATTGTAATTGTCTTCATTTTTGTGGGATGGCAGTTTATCAACCCTGCCAACCACATACCATATTTTATTCCAGAAGGAACTCCCGGTCATGACTCATTCCGGCAATGGGGCTTCGGCGGTGTTCTTGGTGGCGCTGCGATTGTGTTTTTCGCGTTCATCGGATTTGACGCAGTCTCAACAGCTGCCCAGGAAGCCAAAAACCCAAAACGCGATATGCCGATTGGTATTTTGGGATCACTGGCCTTCTGCACAATTCTTTATGTGCTGTTCAGCTATGTGTTGACCGGTGTGGCTCCCTGGACAGACTTTGCCGTTGCCGGTAAAGAGGCCTCCGTCGCTTACGCCATTCAAAATTACATGCCGGGATACGGTTGGCTTGCCAACCTGATCTCCATTGCGATCCTTGCCGGTTTCTCATCGGTCATCCTCGTGATGCTCATGGGTCAGTCTCGGGTGTTTTACACCATGTCCATCGACGGGTTGGTTCCGAAAATATTCTCTGAACTTCACCCCAAATTTCGCACGCCGTACAAGTCCAACATGCTGTTGTTTATCTTTGTCGGGAGTTTCTCAGCTTTTGTACCTGGCACAATGGCCGGCGATCTTACCAGTTTTGGAACCCTCTTTGCCTTTGTCTTGGTGTGCGCTGGAACATGGGTCATGCGTGTGAAGAATCCGAATGTTGTTCGTCCGTTTAAGACTCCCTGGGTTCCGCTAGTGCCTATCTTGGGTATGCTGGTTTGCACGACCTTGATTCTCTCATTGGATCCGACCACCCAATTGGTGGCTGTGGGTTGGATGATATTTGGCGTGCTGATTTACTTTGGCTATGGGAAGTCACATAGTCTCCTAAGAAAGCAAAATCCTCCTAATTGACGATCTCGTCTGTAATCGTAAGCGTTGTGCCTGAAAGGCTGGAGGAATAAAGTCGCAATGGCCTCCAGGCAATCCCGCCAGTTGGTGATCCATTGGTGAAGCTGAAGCTGGAGTTACAGCATGGATCAACCATGTACAGCGAAGAAGAATGGATATTGACTGTGGCGCATGCTTCATTTGGCCGATACGAGCAGTTGCGCTCAAATACTCGATAGTTCAACGCATCTTCGCGATAAACAATTACGCCACGAACGCCGATCGAATTTATCTCTTTGAATCCCCCATTCACAGCCAAAGACTGATATTCTGGCGCAGAGAGATTTGCCTCAAAGTCTGAAAACGCCACATACGGAATAGGATCGTCGCCTCTGTCGCTTTGACACGAAATGATAAGGCCTAAAAGAGCCAGTACTTTCAAATGGAAAGTAAGGAGGTGCTTATTTCCCGCCATTATAATCATAAAAACCTCGTCCTGTCTTTCTCCCCATATGCCCTTCCTTGACCATGTCCTGCTGAATCCGATTAGGCATAAACTTATGCGCCTGACCAAAACCTTCATAGATGGAGGTGGTCACGGCTAGGTTTGTGTCAATACCAATTAGATCCATAAGCTCAAACGGCCCCATTTTGAATCCAGATGACCTAAGCAAATCGTCCATCGTTTCAACATCAGCTGAATGATCCTGGAGGAGTTTAAGTGCTTCAACATAGTAGTGGCGCGCTACCCGATTAACGATAAAACCCGGAGAATCTTTTGCGATAACGGCAGTTTTTCCAATGGCCTTGGCAAAGGAACGCAACATCTCTCTCACAGCTGGCCGCGTGGCCTCCCCACTGATGATTTCCACCAGTTTCATACGGTCTGCCGGATTGAAGAAGTGAAGCCCAGCGCAGGCGGATGGGTCGCGCAAATCTGCCGCGATCCGGGTTATCGAGATGGAAGAAGTATTGCTTGCCAAAATAGTGCGCGAGCCGTTAATCTGCTCAAGTTTTGCAAAGAGCTCCTTTTTCACATCCAGTCGTTCAACGGCTGCCTCGATGATGAGGTCCACCCGTAAATCAGTCAGGCTCGTAGCTGGCTTGATCCTACGCATGGCAATTTCCTTCGATTCCGGAGTAAGCTTTCCCTTTGCAACCTGTGTCGATAGGTTGTCCAGAATTGTCTGTAGTGCACGTTGCACCTGTTCGGGATTGACATCAAAGAGAATTGTATCAAATCCGCAAGAGGCGCAGACCTGAGCGATGCCCAATCCCATCGTTCCGGCGCCAACAACACCGACCGAACGGATCGCGTCCATTAGAGTACTGGTTTAAATTGTTTTAGAAAGCGGATGTCATTTTCAGAAAAGAGCCGGAGGTCGTCAATACCATACCGGAGCATGGTGACGCGCTCGATGCCCATTCCAAAAGCGAAGCCCGTGAATTCTTCCGGGTCGACCTTGACATTACGCAAAACATTGGGGTGAACCATTCCGGAACCCGCAATCTCCACCCAGCCAGAGTGCTTGCAAATATTGCAGCCCTTGCCATGACAAATGAAGCACGACACATCGATTTCCGCGCTCGGCTCCGTGAACGGAAAGAAAGAAGGACGAAAGCGGATCTTTGTATCCTTCCCAAACATTTCCTTTGCAAAATGATAAAGAGTCTGCTTCAGGTCGGCAAAACCGACATTCTTGTCAACATACAATCCTTCAACCTGGTGAAAGAAACAGTGGGCCCTTGCTGAGATTGCCTCATTGCGGTAAACACGCCCCGGCATGATGGCTCGCACGGGAGGTCGCTGCTTTTCCATCAGTCGAATTTGCACGTTTGAGGTATGTGTCCTGAGCAGGGTGTCTGGATTTCTAGAGACAAAGAAAGTATCCTGCATTTCACGCGCGGGATGGTTGTCGGGAAAATTGAGCGCGGAAAAATTATGCCAATCATCTTCAATCTCCGGTCCATCTGCCACGTTGAAACCTAATCGCTCGAAAATCTCAATAATTCTATAGTGCGTAAGATTCAGGGGGTGAAGGCTACCCAGTGTATTGGGAACTGCAGGGAGTGTGAGATCGATTCCGCCGCCTTGTAATTGATCATCCTTTTCCAGCAAAGCCGACCATTCTTTGAGCTTGCCTTCGGCCAGCTGCTTTAGTTCGTTCAATGGCTTCCCTACTTCCTTCTTCTTATCCGGAGGAAGCTGTTTTAAGTCCTCAAAAAGTGCAGGGATTATTCCTTTCCGGCTCAAATACTTAAGGCGGAAAGCCTCTAGCTGCTCTCCGCTGTTAGGTGGATGAGCGAGTATTTCCTGTTGGAGTGATCTAAGTTGTTCGAGCATGATTGAGCGTATCAGGAGTCTTACCTTGTTTCAACTTTAAAGCAAAGTTAATGAGCAGGCAAAGGACTGCAATAACTGGCAATAAAACCAGATCCGACTGGTCCTTCAGGGCTATCGCCAGCAGGATGAATGAGGCATTTATTCCACCAATCCAAATGACAGCCCTTGCGTGACTCATTCCCATTCCAAGAAACTTGTGGTGGATATGATTTCTGTCTGCATGAAATGGCGATTGTAACTTGCTGAGGCGAATGATGATCACCCGTAACGTATCAAAAATCGGAATGATGAGGGCACATACAGCAGTCGAAATTGACGCACTGAACCTGGCCGGGTGGTCAATGGCAAGAGCAGCATTGTGATTGATGAAACGAATGGCAAAGTAGGAAAGGATAAGCCCGATGGTCAATGCGCCTGTGTCGCCCATGAAGATGGAAGACGGCTGCCAGTTAAAGAAAAGAAAGGAGATGAGTGCCCCGGCAAAACAGAAGGCAATCAGGCTCAGAAAATTCTGATCGGCGGCATAAAACCAAGAGCCAAAGAAAAGCAGAACGAGGATTCCTATAGTGCCTGCCAACCCATCGATGCCATCAATGAGGTTATAGGCATTGCTAATGATCACTACGGTAAACAAACTGACAAAGTATGATACAGGCAAAGAAAACGGACCTCCCGATCCAATCTCATAAAAAGAAACTAGCAAAAGGTTATCCAGAAAAACGATTACAAAGACAGGCAGAAATTGACTGAATAGTTTTTGACGGGGCGTAAGTGCAAGCACATCATCCCGAAGCCCGATCAAGAACATCAGTACAACAGAAATAAAGAAATACTTCATGTTAACCCATTGCTGCAGGGGAAGCGCCATGAGAAGGGTAAGGATTGCACCGATAAGAATTGGAATGCCTCCCATCGACGGTGTGGTCGCTACATGAATTTTGTGGGTGCCGGGTTGGTCATACCAGTTGAGTCGCTTAAAAACTTTAATGACTACTGGAAAGAGCAGAAATGAAACGAGGAATGAAATGAATGCAAAGCCAAGCTCGTAGGGAATTGTCATGATTAATAGGCTTTCTCGTTACCGGTTATTACCGATACCGCCGTCATAAAAATAATCTTAATATCGAAATAGAAGGACCAGTTCTCGATATAGAACCTGTCCAGGGTGATTCGATTCCTCATATCACGCACCAACTTCGTTTCACCCCGGTAGCCCATCACTTGTGCCAATCCGGTTACGCCCGGCTTCACATAGTGTCGAATCATATACTTATTGATCAAGGGTTTGAATTTTTCATTGAGCTTTATCGGATGCGGTCGCGGGCCTACCACAGACATATCTCCTTGCAGCACATTCAGAAACTGTGGAAATTCATCCAGACTTGTCTTCCTGAGGAATGCCCCCAGCTGCGTGACTCTTGGATCATTCGTTGTAGCCTGCTTTGTATCTGCGTCCTGATTCACAACCATTGTCCTGAACTTAATACAATAAAACGGATTGTTACCTCTTCCACTCCTGAGCTGCCGGAAAAGGATCGGGCCGGGGGAGTCACGCTTGATCAGAATTCCAAGAATGGGAATAAGCCAGGAAAGAATAAATACAGAGGCCAACAATGCAAATCCTAGATCAAAAGCGCGTTTGAGGCGCTGGTTCCAGACATTGTCCAATGGTATCGTTGAAATGTCAAATACCGGAATTTGATCATATCGCTCAAGGGCCAGGGTTCGTTGTTCAAAGGAGCGGTGATCGGAAACCAGCTTAACCTTTATCAACGAGTCCATACCGAAATCAATCATACTGCGCAGTTCACTGTGCGTCGTTTCGGGAAGGCAGCAAAACATTTCATCAATATTATTTTTTTTACAGAATGCCCTGGCGTGCTCCAAGGGCCAGCCACCGGCATCTTTTTCAAAAAAACCATAAAACCGATAACCTAAGTCTGAATGTTGCATAAAGTAACGCCTGACTTCTCGTGCCAAATTTGGTTCGCCAAGAATAATGAATTTCCGTTCCGCACTTATTCCACTAGTCAGTGAGGAAGCATACAGCACCATGAGCTTCCAAAGGGAAAACGATACTGCAAAAAGTAAATACATCAATCCAATCTGTTCAGGCAAATAGTTCTTTCTATACAAGATAATCAAGGAGGCAACCACTAGAAGGTGAATGATGATGAAACTCAGTTGGCTCTTAACGATTTTGGAAATGCCCCAATTTCGAGAAACCTGATAAGGCGCTGACACCGCACTCAGGAATAGCCATGCCAGATTACTGAAGATTATGAGATAGATGCTATTGGCACGTTCACCTTCCAAAATATCAATACCAAGTATTGTGTACGAAAGCAGTATTGCCAGATTGAGCAGGAGAAGGTCACCAATAAAAAACCCGAAGCGAGTTGCTACGCCCATACATGCAGTCTGCCGAAATGCAGCTTTAGGGTCACAAGGTGGCCAAAATTAAGCACGTTTCAACGAAAAAGCACCACGCTGGCTTTGATAGTAGGCGATGAAACACTGCAGCATTAAGGCAAAAAATACGACTCCCTGGTACCGGCCAAGAAAAACCTCTGTCATCCCATAAATAATAAACGGAAAGAATACGAGCGTGCCCAGTGCGTCTCCATTCTTCACTGACAGATAGATGGGCCTCCCGAGCATAAGCAGCAAACACGCCAGGCCCAAAAGACCATTTGCGACGTAAGTCTCCATGAACTGATTGTGCGGATTTAGGCTAGCCGCTGCGTAAGCTGTCATTTCATGCGTGGTGTAATATGCATTGAGAATAGTTTTGTAATCTCCAGTTCCAACCCCAACGAAAACATTTGAATTAGCGCTAAGCGCGGACTCCCAGAGGGCCAAGCGCTCCCAGGAGTCGTTTCTCAAGGAAATGGATTCTCCTCGGTTAAACTTATTGAACGCAAACATGCTGACCACCAGCGCAGAAACGAAAAGGACCAGGAGCAAGTGCTTTGTCGAAGTTTTTTCCAGTAAAAATTTAAGAATAAAGAATGCCAGCACAAACAACATACTTGCAAATGCGGTTGTTCCCCCAGTCAGCATCAAGACAAAGAATAGGAATACCAACAAAAGAGTTAAAGCCAAAGGCGAACCCACGTGCTCATCTTGATGAAGAACATAAAGCCCAAAAGTAATAGCGCCTATAAGATAGTAAGCCAAATATGTAGGGTGAGAATCAATCACACGAGTAAATTTTTCGAAAAAGAATACTTCAGGGTCGCCAGTCGACGCATACTCGTTGACCGCATAGGTAAGACAAATCATCGACGCAATTACTAGACCAAAAGCGAAAGCCAAGAAGATAACATTCAGTCGGCGCTTCGTCATTGCGCCGATTTTATAAAACGCGACGCGAAGCACCAATAAGCTCAGACTCGTTTCAATAACATGAAGGCCGGTTTGCCGGTCCTCCGTGTAGCTCATTCCGACAACAAGGATAAGCAGATACAGCAATGCGTCCCAAATGGGAATAAGTAATCCACCTAACCTGCCATCACCCTTCCTAACAACAAGCGAAAGAAGCACTAGAACTACAAGAAGTCTGATGCTGAGAAATTGGGAAATAGGAATTAAAAACGCTAATCCAACCAGCAAGCTAAATACTATGGCGGATCCCGATGCTGTACTTCGTTTCCAAACCCCAAAAAGCTTATCAGCTAATCTCTCAAGCATACAAAGTATCGGTTTGGCCAGCTGAATGATAGTAAGGCATTCGGTGGCACCAAGTCATTATTTCATCAAGTTAACTTTTCTTTGCGCCAAAGGCCCCACTGCCTGAGTTTCTCACGAAAAGCCAGCGCCAGAAATAAGGAATTCGTAATAAGATAACGGGTAAAAAGACGCTGGGGCTCCTGAAAGAATCTGAACAACCACTCCAGTCCGAGCTGTTGCATAAATTTCGGCGCCCGTTTGGCAACACCGGCGAAAACGGGAAAAGCACCACCAACGCCAAGTAGTGGCGCTCGAATTCTCTTGCTATTTGTTGCCATCCATTTTTCCTGCTTGGGACAGCCCAGCGCCACGAACACAATGTCGGCGCCCGAAGCATTGATCTGGTTGATATATGCATCATTGTCCAAAGACTTGTCAAAGGGCGGTGAAAACATTCCCGCAATAAGCAAGTCAGGGTGCAGTTCCTTGATTTTTTCCTGGATGCGCTTCAACATATCGGCGGTTGTACCAAAAAAATACACTTTCAGCTTATGAATCGCTGCGAGCTTAATCAAATCGGGAAAAGCATCCATCCCGGCAATTCGCTCCTGTTTTACACCTCGAATTGTTTGAAGCCATCCAAGCAGTGGAACGCCATCTGCCACCACCAACGAGGCGCCATTAACTTGGCTGGCAAAATCCGGGTGGCGATATGCTTCAATAGTCATATGTACATTAGCAAAACAAACAAACTGCGATTCCCTATTCTTGGCCCATCCAACTATTCTGGATAGCGCTTGGTCATAAGTCACGATGTCCAAATTCAAAGAAACAACTGGTTGGGTCGACCGGCTCATCCTGTAATCTCCGGTGAGGAGCCATTTGACACATTTTCCATCTCACGCTCGCTGCCATTCGCGGCTGCGAATAGTGACAAAAAGAAACTAAAGAAAACAATTCCCTTATTCAACGATAGCATTGACTCGGTCAGGCACGAAAAGGCAAAGAGTGCTACGAACGCCAGCAATAGGAAATTCCTATTTTGAAGCGCTTTATATGCAGGCAATGCCAGACAGAACAACCACAGACCAATTCCAGCGATTCCAAGCTCAATAAATGTTTGCAAATATTGGCTGTGGGCATTGTATGTAATTTCGGGCCTATACAACAGCGGGGCATTCTTGTCAGTGTCTTCCCTATAAACACGCTGCAATTCATCCTGAGCATCACCGGTCCCAACGCCCGCAAGAGGATTTTCCTTTATCAAAGCAACGCTGTTACGCCAGATCAACTCTCTTGTGGACCTTCCCCCGTATTGCTTTTCAATTGAATACTCGTTCCCGTAATTGATGGCCTCCTTAAAGCGCTCAAGATTGTTTGGCAACAATAGAGCCAATGCCAAAGAAATAAAAACAGTCAATACGGAAAGAAGAAAAGATCTTAACAACTGCTGCTGGGAGAATCCATAGATGCCCATTCCAACAAGTAAAATGAGCAAGAATCCCACAATGACTGTTCTCGCTGAAAGCAACAAGACAAAACATATCAAAAAACTCAGTACAGCAGCTAACGGGGCAATGAGAACGATTCGCTTCGAATACAAATGATGCCCATAGTAGCGAAGCAATATAAAAATGCTGAAACAACAATACATAGCCATGTAGATGGCGTGCATGTCAATTAATTTCGTCAACGGGTGATAGAAGAAATGCTCAGTCTGCCCAGTCGCAAAAAACAAATAGATAGCATTGGCAAGGCTAATAATCGCGGCCAGGGCACATGCGATGACAAAGGCCAGAAGAACCTTCTTTACCTGCTCCTGTCGAAGCGGCGGAGAGCCAGAGAGCACCAGCGGAAAAATAAGAAACGATATTTTCTTCTCCAGTTCAAAAAAGGCCTGCCCCTGATTGGTGGAATAGAGTACCCCTACTAAGTGCATCAAAAAGAAAGGCAACAAGACTTGAAACGATATCGTTCGGTAAGAGAGTTTGTGGTATGAAAACCAGTTGATGAGCAGTAGGATGATGAAGGCACTATTCACCCTCATTGAGAAGGGAAGCGTAACTGCAATACCAATCAAAATTCCCAGGTACCTTGACTGATAGTCGCGCAGCACCCTGCCTATTTCGCTCGTAGTTGAAATCATTGATTCAATTTGTCGCTCATGCAACCCTGCTTGGATGCACCGCCTTCCGAATAAACAAGAGGCGGAGCCCTAAAATGAACGGCCTATGGTTTTATTTAGTCACGGGTTGGCACAACAATTTTTTCTAAGTCTTTGGAATAGAGAGTAACAAAGGTAGCAAATAATGCAATCGTAGTCTGAATTATTTAAGAAAACTCAAAGCAAAACAACTTACTAAGTTATGTACTGCTATTGCTCGCCAAGTACTTCATCAAAGGCAGACTTCATTCTTTTTTCAAAAAGTGGCAAGGTGTAATTGGCCAGGAATTTTTCACGCCCGGCGGAGCCCAAGCTCATTCTCATTTCTGGATGCAAAATCAATTGGAGAATCTTCTCTTCCAATTCAACCGGAGATTGTTTCGGAACAAGGAACCCAGTTTTACCATCGTCAATAATTTCCGGAATAGCCCCTTCAAATGTTGAAACAACTGGCAACTTGAACTGCATGGCCTCAAGCACAACTCCTGGGAAAGCCTCAAAGTGAGTAGGGAAAACAAAAATGTCAGCTTCCCTGAAAAGTTTCAGCTTTTCCAATCCATAAGTCGGTCCAAGCAGGGTTAATTCCGAACTCAGTCCCTCACGCGCAATCACCTCGGCTATTCCATTTACCGTCAAATCCTGTGGCTGCCCAGCCAGCGATGCCCGGAATTGAATTCCGTCCTTTTTGAGAATTGAAAGTGCAGAGATGAAATCCAGAACCCCCTTCGATTCAGAAAGGTTGGAAAGGAACAGCAATCTCGGAGGGCCTTCACTCTTCCTTTCGGTCATTTCAACAAACTCGTCCTTAATGCCATTATTTACTATGATCGGACTTCTGAAATAGACGCTCTTCACATCCCTTGCCAGAAACTCGGAAATGCACATTACGTGACCATTCCTAAAAGTGGTTTTGAAAATCCATCTTTTGAAACTGCTTGATGTCGCTTGTGCGTTAACACCTTGCGTTCTCAATTGGTAAATTATTCTTGTATCAAAACATTTGAATAGCAAAGCAAATATAAAATCCCGAAACAGAGACGTGCCGTATACGGAAAAATTAAAATATACTAACTCTGGCTTAAAGGATCTCATTTCACTGACAATGTCTATACAACGGCGTCCGAACTTCAGTAATTTCAACATTGATGCTTTCCCGATATCATCAACACGAGTTGCGAAATTGAAAGGGATAACCCTGATATCAAATGCGTTTTGAAGGACCTTGCTATCAACTAGTGATTGGTTGCGAAGCGCAGCACCATGAACTGGCGGAGGAAGAGGAAGGAAGAACAGAATCTTTTTCTTTGTCACTTACTTTGCTTTGATCAAACAAACTTTTTCGCCCCTGCATCAAGTCTGCGCACGGTTAAAGCCGCAAAAACAAAGAATTGAGCCATGACCATCGGCCATTCAAACAGGTTGTCCACAAAGAAAAGAATTACAAAATATAAGATCACCATTCTTAGTCCTAATACCAGGTTTCGTTGGAACGAATCTATCCCATCCTGTTCGGTCTTTCTGAAAGCGCGATCGAGTTTAAGAAAAAGCAAGGACAGTACCATAACTGCACCAATGCCAAGTTCGGAAAAAAGGGAAATCCATGTGGAAAATGGCTGGTTTGTAATGCTTCCAGCGCCTCTGGAGGATTCCGAAATTTGCTCACGACCCCAAAGCGGGATCAGGTATTTTTTTGCGGCCGCAGAAGGCGTAATTGAAATATAGTTTGGTTGTTCTTCAAGGTATGCCCCTGAAACCAACCATGCGCTCCGACTCGAATAGTTGCCTGGCCCTACGCCCACCAAAGGAAACCATGGATAGTCACTCGGTAATTTTGAAAATACTTCACGATAATATACCACTTTACCAGAAGTCTTCGTGACATCTTTGTTGGCCGCGGTGGTGTAAACTTGCCGGAGTGACTCAATAGTGTATTCTACATTTTCCCACTGCGTATAAGCAAATATTCCGACGAGGAGTACGGCAGTTACAAGAGCATAGAATATGGTTGACGGCATCCTCAATGTAAGAAATGCCTTGATTAAACCGCCAAGAACATAATAGAAGACAATTACCGTGAATCCGATGATCAGTGTATATATGGCAGAAGGCAAGACCCATCCAATCAAGAGGAACAAGAGGATAAAGGAATTCCTTATGTTTCTTTCTGAGAACCAGAAAGGTATAAACATTAGCACCGTAAGCGATATTTTGATCGCGACAATGTTTCCAATCCCAACATCAAAGGTCGTTCCCACAAACAAGTCACCGGCCGCCTTACCCAACACGGCAAATGGGTTAAGGCTTTGGAAGGATTGTGCGTACAGCATTTGAAAATAGCCAAGGGCAACCTGAAAAAGCGTGAGGTAGACTGAAAACCAAAATATCCGCGGCGCATCATCCTCCTTGAATGGAAGACTAAACAAAACAACAAGTGTACATAGGGTAGAGCCATAAGTAAAACAATTCCACAAGAGGTTATTCATCGAAAAATTACCCAGCAACGCATTGGCAACAGTGCTTAAAGCAAATATTAAAATGAAGTATAGAACATATCGCACTACTTTCTTACCAAGCACTCCATGAGAAAAAAGCCAGGATGGCTTCACGAAAAGAACAAAAAATAAAATAAAAAATCCCCATCCATATGACAGCGCATTGGATGGACCCCAATGTACGACCAGGGTCAAATAGGCAATGATTCTTGCATTGATTCTCATGTCAGCATTTGATCTACTTGACAGGGAGTTGCCTCCTCTTGGTTCAGTTACTCCTTCTTCCTTCCAAAATAAGTAATTAAAGCTCCGCTCAACAATTTTAACTCAGAAGATCTAAATAGGTATAGGACGCCGATGTAAACCGCCAGGCCACCCAGGCCGCCAATTATCAGTTGCAGAATCGGCAAAGTTATCTGGTCAACCAGAAGAACTGCGGCAATACCCGCCACGGAAGCAGCTATTGCAGTAAGTCCAAATGACCTGAAAATTGATAAACCATTTCCTTCACCCAGCCTCAACTGCAGAACAACTATTTGCCAGAGAAGAGAAAGGCTGAAGTAGATGACGTAACCGATGGCTATCCCTTTTGTGCCCATCAGTCGGGTGAGGTAGACCGTATAAAAAACATAGGCCAAGGCTTCCAAGGCACCAAAAATTGCCAAAGTTTTTGTGTCCCTCAACGCATAGAAGCCCTTACCCGACAGGTTACCTAAGCACATTGCTGCCAAAGCCAAAAGGTAGATCTTGAGTAAATCTGAAACCGCAATGGCGTCTTGCATGCCAAATTCGCCACGGCAAAGGAGTATGATTACCGCTGGAAGAGACACTGCGATTCCAATGGCGATAGCAGGTGCAACTACTGCCCACATGATCCGCAACCCAAATGACATTGTATTGCTCAACGCTGGAAGGTCATTTCTGGAAACATCTTCAGCCATTTTTGGAAAAATCACTGTGGAAATTCCAGTGGTGATCAAAACTGAACCCAGCACAGCGATACGGAAAGCATAATTTAAATGTGAAATACTCCCAACTTGCATGTCCGACGCAAGAAAACGATCCATTAGCGGAGTGAACTTAGTAATCAGGGCCACAAGGATCAGGGGCATTGCCAATTGAAGGATTTGCCTCAGGCCCTCCTCTCGCCAATACAAACGGAAGCTGTATTTTTCCTTTCCACCAAAAATACCCAACAATAAAATGGCTTGAATAACTACACCCACCATAGTCGCAATGGCTAAGCCAAATATTCCCAGTCGGGGTGCCAGGTAAATCAATAGCACAAAGTTGAAAAGCGCACCCAAGAAGGGTACTGTTGCTTGCCAGCTATATTGGCGTTTTGCCTGATAAATGCTGGAGAGAAGGGTAAAGGCTCCCGTTGCTAATACGGTAGGCCACATAATCATTGAAATTTTCACACTGGTATTAAGTGTGTCCGGAGACAAGCCCGGATTTGTGACCTCAAGAATTTGACGAGAAAAAATGACTCCGATGAAACATATGACCGCAAGTAACGAAATGCAATTGTTGAACAGTCCTACAGAGAGTCTCAAGGCCTTCTCCTCATCTCCACGCGTGCTGTAGTCCACGTAAAATGGGATGAAGACAAAACTCAGAGATCCAAGTAGTACCGAAATCAGGAATTGAGGCAGCGTGCTTGCGGCAAGGAAAGCATCCATATCGCTGCCTGCCCCAAACTGAGCCGCAGCAACTAACTGGCACGCAAACAAGACCAGCTGACTCGCCAAAGTAAAAAGTGATATGATCACTGCAGACCTAAAGGCCTTCTTCATGACGCGCTATCTAGCGGGAATCGTTCCCTGCCGGACATTTTTTATTGTTTTAACAGTCTCCTTGACGTTCTCCTCTAGGTTGCCCTCAAAATTGAAGCCCAGCGATATAAACTTTCGACAGGAAACATTGTATGATAATTGGTTCATTATCCGGGCATCCACATAAGACACTTCAAGGTCGGGTACAAATTTCTTGATTGCACTCGCAATTTCGCTCACTGTCGCATTAGTCGTCAGGACATTGTAAACCTTGTTATCAAAGATCTCATTTTTGATGATAAACTTCAGCGCCCTCACAGCATCACTCAGAGCCAGATAAGGACGCTTCTGGTCCATGGCCGTGCGCCAGACCGTTATCGGTTTTCCTAAACATGCTTGCCAAATAAATTTATTGACTGCTGTATGAAATCGCATGCCGATAGATGTACCGTAAATCGTGCCAAACCTGCAAGTAACAAACTTGATATTGGTCTCCTGACCCAGCGTTTCAAGAAATTTTTCGGCCTTCAACTTACTTTTTGCATACGGGCTCTGGGGTTGCAGATCCTTATCCGGGCAGTCCTCATCCACAACAGCCTCCTGGGTGCCGTAGACACTCGTTGTGGACAGGAAAATCAATTTGGTCCCTGTCTTTATACATGCCTCTGCCACCCGTCTCGTTCCATCAAAATTCACTTCTTCCACTTTTTCCTGAATATCAAAACTGCCTTCAGCGTTTGTAATGGCCGCCAGGTGAATAACCACGTCTACGCCTTTCATTATGGCTTCCAAATCTGCAGTAAGTACATCACCCTCAAGGAATTTAAAGTTAACCCCGTCGGGCAAATGAAAAAGTGAGGAGTAGCGTTGTGTGAACATGTTGTCCAGAAGAACCACTTCACTAAATTCGTCTGGCTTGAAATCGTGAATCAATTTTGAACCAATATGCCCCAAGGCTCCAGTAATCAATATTCTTTTCATTGCTTTCTTCTTTAACTACCAAATCTTGGAAATTCCACGTCGAGCTACTTTTCTTACGTCTGCTAGCAAGAAGATTGGAAGAAGAAATGCTTTTCTAATGATCCATACCGTTCTCGCCACGATTGACATTTCCTCACTAATATTAACTCGTTGTGTATGCATGACTGACAAGAAAGAGCGCTCAAGGCTATTGAAGGCGCTCTCCAATGAATGCCCTGCCCTGACTGTCTCAAACGCCGCAGCCCCCATTCGTTCTCTTAATTCAGAATCAAGAATAAGCTTTTCAATTTTGCCTTCCCAATCCGTTCGGGAATCTACAAGCATTCCATTCTTGCCGTCCTGAATTATTCTGGCCACATCACCTACTGCCAAACAAACAGCGGGAATCCCTGCACTCATATAAATAAGGGCCTTTAGGGGACCCCGGATTCTATAATCCGCTTGATCAGAGGGGGGTGGAAACAAGCCAATATCCATTTGGACCGCCTCCCGCATCATATCCTTCTCGTCATAGTATTCAAGGCAGGAATAGCGAATTCGTGACAAATGCTTACTGACATTCCGATCACCGGCTCCCAAAATTCTCAACTCGAGATTGGGGTATTTGTTAAACAATTTCTCGAGCGGACCTATGATTGAAACCACAGCAGAAATCGTTGACTCCGTACCAATCCATCCCAAACGAATCCGACCCCGATGGCTCCCCTGGTCAACGGTACGCCTCAACTCTAAGAACTTTTCAGGCTGCGTGCAGGCCAATAAGTTATAGACTTGCTTATTGTATTTCCTTGCGTAGTCGCACACATATTCATTCTCGCTAAACACAGCATCAGAAATTCTTAGCATTTCCTCCAGGAAAAACCAGGCCCGTCTAAATGAGGGTCGCCACAACGCATCGGTCAGATCAAATATTATCTTCGCGCGGCTACTTCGCTTCAACTCTTTAATGAGGGTGAAAGAATTAACCTTTAACAAGTAGATCAAATCGTAGTCTTTTGCCAGCGACACAATCTCTTTGTGCGTTCTATAAAACTGATCAAGCTCTGGGCTAGCGGGGTTAGAGGATATGCTTACAAAAGTTGCCGACCAACCATTTTTGACCAGCATCTCACGATAAATTGTTCCCCTGATACGGGGCGTCGAGTGCCCATGACCCGGGTTAAGAACAAATAGTACTTTACCCTTGGTGTTCATTTCCACGCCCATTAAATCAAAGATGAAACAATCAAAGATAATTGCTTAGCCTTGGCTTGAAGTAATCCCTTGTCCTGGAGAGTCCAAGCGCCAAGTCAAATTTCGGCTTCCATTCCAGCGCTTCTTTCAACTTCTTGTTTGAAATAATCGCATCACCAACCTCGATGGCTTCCCGCTCCTTTGGCCATTCCACATACTTCAACTTTCCGCCAATAATCTCAACAATTTTTGTGGCAACTTCCGAAACACTTACCTGGTTATCTGCCACGGAGAAGTATACCTGTCCATTGGATTTTTCGGTCAAGGCAACCGTCATAATTGCGTCGACACTGTCTTCAACAAAGCTAAAGTTCCTTAACTGTGTTCCTTTCCCAAAAATCGTTATGTCCTTGCCTTGAAGCGCCAGACCAATAAAATAGTTTATAAATCCAAAATCCGGGCTCTTGATATTCGAACGGGGGCCATACGTATTGGCTAAGCGAACAACAGAGGTCTTCATTCCATAGGCCGATCCATAGATCAAAACATATTTCTCGGAAGCGCTCTTGTTTGCTGAATAGATATCCACGGGAAATTCAGGATGCAACTCGTCGACAATTTCCAATTGCATCCGTCCAACTTGCGTACTGGTGCCAATATGAACAATTTTTGAGCCTGGATTAAATCTTCTGGCGGCCTCAAGGAGATTGATTGTTCCCTTGCAGTTAACATCAATGTCTACCAGTGGCTCCTTCATGGCGCCAGGATGTGAGGTATATGCGGCGCAATTGAACACAATATCCTGATTAATGATTGATGCGCATATGCCCTCAAAATTCCTTACATCATTGAGCACGATGTTTAGGTCATCCTTTATCCCAGCGATATTCTGCATGTTCCCCCCAGACCGGGGATCAAGGCAATCGTAAATCGTAACATAAGCTCCGGCGGTCACACATTTGTGGGCAATGTTGCTGCCTATGAATCCCAAGCCTCCGGTGATCAAAATCTTCTTACCTTTTACATTGAGTCCTTCCAATTCGTCAATTGCTTCCATTGTCTTCTGATTAAGGCTCTATTTTTTCAAATACCAGTCTATGGTCATGTCAATTCCCTGATCAAAGCTTACCGCAGGTCGCCAACCCGTCAATTGAGAGTATCTAGAAATGTCGGCCACGAAATTTCTGCGCTCAATTGCTGGAAGATTAGGTGGTGGGGCAACTGTTGTTACGTTTGCCACAATACCTGTTTTCCTGGCCACACGTTCTGCCACTCGTTGAAAGGCCTCTTGAATTGACATTCCGTTCCCGGTGCCAATAACAAAATGCTGTCCTGAAATTTTGGCAATATTCTCAGCCGCAAAGATAAAGGCCCGCGCCACGTCTTCTATATATACGTAGTCTCTAAGAAATTCACCACTGCCATAAACAGTCAAGTCTTCCCTTTTTAAAGCTCTTCCAATCATCTGGTTCAGTATCCCCCGATCCGCACTGCTGCTCTTGGGCCCAGGTCCGTATACATTGGCGAGACGCAAGATCACCCCTTTTACAAAACCTTCTGCCGAATAGTGCTTAATGTAATTCTCGGCAGTAAGCTTGTGGATATCATAAATGGTTATTGGTCGATCAGCATGACCTTCACCAACAGGAAGATCCTGTGTAAATCCTGCTTCCGTCACTGTCCCTGAAAAAACCAGCGTGGGGGCAAGCTTTTTTTCTCTACACTTCTCAAGCATGTTTAACAGCGGAATGGCATTTACAGCTAGATCCCCGATTGGATCTGTGTTTGAAACTTTGATACTCGTTTGAGCGCCAAAGTGGTAAACAATGTCCACCCCTCGCAGCAGGTCGTCCCAAATGCTTGAGTCTCGTAAGTCACCTTCCCGATTTTGAATTTGAATATTTTCACCAAAATCAAGATCATGCCATCGCGTACCCTCCCTGTCAAACCGAACGATGAGGCAAGGCGTATCCCTAAGCTGATGAATAACATTGCAGGCCAAATAACCGTTTCCTCCGGTGATCAAAATGGATTTATTTTGAAAGAATCGATGATTCATGATGACGATCGAACAGTATTACCAACTGGGACTTCCGTCCTCCTGAATAATATATTACAATACTTCCTTACTTGATGGTCCTTTGAAAAATTATCCTGGTTGTAATATCGATCGAGTACACTTCTATATATGGGAGCATAGCCCAGCGATGCCATAATCTCTCTTATAGTATCAAGATTGAGAAACAAGAATGGAATTACAGTACCGGACAGATTTCGTTGGGCCGTAACATATGTAACATTGTTTCCAGCGGCAAACTTGACGAAGAAAATAAATTCCGGATTGTAGCTGGCAAGTTTCTTCAAGACCGATTCGTAGTCCTCAAAATACTGCAGTGAACTTTTTACAAAAGCAATGTCCACATTATCCAAGTCATTTGGAAAATCTGAGTGAAATTGAATCCGGTTATCTTCCTTAAAAAGCGCGCGACCGGCCTCACAAACCGGAGGGGTATCAATGATTGAATACGTTAACACTCCGGGATTCTCCAGACAAGCGAGCATACTCAAATAGCCAATACCCATTCCACCACCAAGCTCAAGTATATTGAACTTGTCGTTGGACTTTCGCACCAATGATGCGACCAGGGGCAGGTAGCTATTTTCTTCTTCGAGATGATAAGGAACTGGCCAGTCAGTTGAAAGCTTAACGATAGCTTCCTGCATAACCTTTTGAGCTTGCTTTGTGAGGGCCTCTGAAAAGTATCCATTCCCTGATGCAGGTACATCACTAAATCTTTGGTAGACTCCGCTCCAATATTGTCTCAATTCGTACTCACCCCTCCTGACTAGCGCCAAGTACTCCACAATTCTTTTTGGTAGAATGGCCTTCAAAATGGGCTTAAGAACTGAAATCATTTCTATATCCTTAGTCTACTTGAAAAACTCACTTGACCAAAGGCCTTTTCATCCAATCGTACCCTATGGTTGGATCATCATGGCTTATTCTCACTTCATCATGAATATCATAAATACCTGAAGTAACATACAGCACCAGCATGGGTCCATTGATACACTGATATCCATGCGCCACACCTGGAGGAAACTTATAAACCACGGGTGGATAGTTCTCCCCCGCTAGGATCTCCAGGGTTTTTCCATACGTCTTCGACTCTCTCCGAAAGTCATGAAGCACAACTTTCGCCGCCCCTTTTATTACACAAGTCCATTGCGTTTGGACCTTGTGCCCATGCCAAGCCTTAATTACTCCGTGATGAACAAAAGAATGGCTTAATTGGCCAAACCCTTCGCTAAAGAAATCATCCGTGCTCCGGATAAGTTCCTGGAAGAATCCACGCTCGTCTTCATGCTTGACCAAATTCTTTATTTCAACACCCTCAATCATATCAGATATTGTAAAAACCAACCACTGCCTTAATAGTAGCATCGACATCCGCTTCAGGCAATTCCGGATACATGGGCAGGGACAAAATCTCATTTGCAACCCGCTCCGTAACTGGCAGTCGTTCTGCCCCTTTGAGTCGACCGAGATAGGCCTTTTGAAGATGTATCGGCACCGGGTAATGTATTCCTGTCCCGATTTCGTGCGTTGTTAGGTGTGCCCTCAACTTGTTCCGATCCTTGGTCCTGACAACATAGAGATGGTGTACATGACTCGCGCCTTCTCTTTTGGCAGGAATCACAAGCCCTGTTCCAGAAAGATGCTTATCGTATGTTTCCGCAATGCGCCCTCTGCTGCTGTTGTCTGCATCAAGTGTTCTGAGTTTTACCCTAAGGACCGCGGCCTGGATTTCATCGAGTCGTGAATTCCAGCCTGCAAGATGGGAGACATAACGCTCTTCCCATCCATACTCCCGAATTAATCTCATTCGCTCTGCCAGCTCCGGATTATTTGTAACGACTGCCCCTCCATCTCCAATGGCCCCAAGATTCTTTGTGGGATAGAAACTAAAGCATGACACATCCCCAAAAGAGCCAGCCCTTTTTCCGTTATAGAATGCGCCATGACCCTGAGCGCAGTCTTCAATCACCCGTAGATTATGCTTCGTTGCAATTGCTAATATCTGATTGAGGTCGGCTGGCTGGCCATAAATGTGCACTGGAATAATCGCTTTCGTCCTCGGAGTAATCAGTGCTTCAATTTTTGAAGGGTCCATCGCATAATGCTCCTCTTCAATATCAACCAATACTGCCGAAGCGCCGCTGAGTTCAATAGCAGCAACAGTTGCAACTGCAGTATGGGAAACAGTCAAGACCTCATCTCCGGGGCCGATGCCAAGTGCCGCCAAGGCAACATGAAGTGCTTCTGTGCCGCTTCCCACACCCACCGCATGCTTAACGCCAATGTAATCAGCAAACTCCTTCTCAAAAAGTTTCGATTGCTCACCCAATATGTACCATCCGCTATTCAGCGTATCCAAAATTGCCGCTTCGATTTCGGCTTTGTGGGAAATGTATTGCGCTTTGGGTGAGCTGAAATGAACCATAACGCTGGCTAGATTAGGTGCACTTTGGGTACGTAGGAAATAAATTTTCCGCCACCGGCAGTGAAATCTTTTTCTTTGGCAATGATTTCTTCGCCGTGGTTCCATGCAAACAACAAGGCGTAATCCGGATAGTGCGCGATAAACTCACTGTAGTGTTTGACAGGAATGTGGGCACCAGGGCTAAACTTTCCCTGCTTAATGGGCGTTGTGTCCGAAATAAATTCAACTAATTCAGGAGTGATTCCGCAATAATTCGTGACCGTAGTGCTTTTCGAAGTAGCCCCATAACCTACCACGCGCTTCCCTTCCTTTTTCAATCGATTCAAGAGGCTCATAAGCTCTTCACGGGAATTTTCAACATTCCTTTTGAATCGGTCATATGTTTCAGGTGCCTCCAGACCAAGAGACCGCTCCTTCTCACGTTGTTTGGTAACTCGCAGGGAAACTGGGTGAGCTCCTTGATGACCGATGATGTATCTCATTGACCCGCCGTGCGTGGTCTGTGGCGCGATGTCGAATACTTCCATTCCATGCTGCTCAAAAAGGTAGCTGACTGATCCGACTGAAAAATAGAACGCATGCTCGTCATAGATCTGGTCATATGATGTCTTCTCAACGATATCTCCAAGATAGGGATCCTCAAACATGACAACTCCCTTAGGTTTCATCAGCAGCTTGATACCGGAAACAATTGAATGCATATAGGGTATGTGACACATTACGTTAGCTGCCATATAGGCATCCGCCTGACCATATTCTGCCACAATCTTTCGAGCAACGGTCTCATCGAAGAATTCAGAAATGCAATTGATTCCTTTTTTCCTGGCCACTTCCGCAACATTTGACGAAGGCTCAATTCCCAAATGGCGAATTCCTTTCTTTGCAAAGTGCTGCAAAAGGATTCCGTCGTTGCTTCCAATCTCTACAACAAAAGGATCCGAAGGTGTCAGGTAGTCTCGCTGAACAGCGTCAGCAAAGGACTCAAAATGCTGGGCCATCCGCACAGATGTGGAGGAAAAAAAAGCATAGTTTTCATGAAACATTTTCTCACGATCTACTAGCTCTCCAAGCTGAACCATTTTGCATTTGGGGCAAAATCCTACTTTTAACTCAAAAAAATACTCATTGCTAAATTGGTCAGGAGCCAAGAACCCGTTTGCAATGGGCATTTTGCCAAAAGAAATGAAAGGCGTAAATTCCTGTTTACAGATCAGACACTGATTGGTCATAATAAGATTTGGTTAATCGTCAATTGATATTGGGTGAATTCTTTCTTAGAAAATAGTCTCAGCGGGACCGAAGAAGCAGATAATCTGTAGAATAAGCCGGCACTAAAAAAGAGTGTCTATCCACAGGCGCATTGTAATAGTCCACATTTAATCACAAAATTCGAAGCAAAGGTACAAAAACTGCCTACATCAGGAAATGAATAGATCAAGTAAACAGCTTACTTCGCTTTTGAAACAAGTGCTATAATTCTATCCGTTTCTATGCATTCGCCAAGGTCACTACCTCCGCATCAAAACAATTGTGGAATTTGTGAAAACGTGGGATTGCGCTGATCTTTTTCAGAAACAATTCGCGATGTGCCTGTCAAACTCCAGGAAATCTTTAAAGAAGGGTCATTGTAAGAGATTCCGAGTTCTGATTCCGGATAATAGAATTGATCGCACTTGTAGAGAACATCCGCATACTCACTGATAACAAGAAATCCGTGAGCAAACCCTTTGGGAATCAATAGCTGAATATTTTCTTCGCTGGACAAAATCATAGAATAGTGCTTCCCGTAAGTGGGCTTGGACTTGCGCAGATCCACAACAACATCCTCAATTACTCCGTGTAGCACCCGGACCAGTTTAGTTTGGGCAAAAGGTGGCTTTTGAAAATGAAGCCCACGTAAAACACCATGCGTTGAACGAGACTGATTATCCTGAACAAACTCAGTATCGATACCTGCCGCCTCAAATGCTTTCTTGTTATAGGCTTCAAAAAAATGCCCTCGACTATCCATTCTCAGCGTTGGCTCAAGGATCAACAACCCTTCAAATTCCGTCTTGACTACTTTCATTCTTCTCTGCTTTTTTCTCTGAAGGCATGAACGGTTTCAATGGATGGCCGCGCGTCTTCAATGCCAAATCCTTTTCCTTCCAAGATTTGTTTATAACAGGCAGTGTGCAAATCTGTAAATCCTTCACTGAACTCAACCTCCCGACCTTCGAGTTTCAGGGAGCGGAATGTCCTTTTACCGCTGGCCACAACTTCCTGAGGTAAATGGCCTGCGTCAATGCTTAGAAGCCAGGTTACTGTAGCGCGCTGCAGGTGAAGTGTTCCCGAAGCATGATCCGGCTGAATGTTGGCTTCGGGGTTCCGGGTGGGCTTCCCAAAAAGCCACAGAAGCATATCAAAGAAATGAATACCAATGTTGGTGGCAATGCCTCCCGATTTTGCCTCATCTCCCTTCCAACTGTGATGATACCAGTTGCCGCGAGAGGTGATGTATTCGAGTGATACATTGAAGTGCTTATCCTTCGGAGCGGATTCAATCTCTTTCTTAAGGTTTTGAATCACCGGATGAAGCCGAAGCTGCAGAATGGTGAAGACTTTGTGCCCTGTCTCCTTTTCAATCTCGCTAAGCGCATCTAGATTCCACGGATTCAACACGAGGGGCTTCTCACAGATAGCGTCAGCCTGGTGGCGCAAGGCAAACCGAATGTGAGAGTCGTGCAGGTAGTTTGGAGAACAAATTGTAACGTAGTCAATCTTCTTGCCCTGCCTGCGGAGTTTTTCAAGATGGCGGTCGAAACGCTCAAACTCGGTAAAAAAATCAGCCCGTGGAAAATATGAATCCATGATTCCCACGCTGTCAAATTTGTCCAGCGCGGCAACCACCGTGTTGCCGGTATCCCGGATCGCCTGAAGATGCCTTGGCGCGATAAATCCGGCTACCCCTATCAGTGCAAAGTTCTTCATACTTTTTTTACAGAACCATTTTGAATTTCATAGATCCCACCACTCTCCTGACATGTTGCTTTTCCAGTGGTGTCAAATATAAGCCGATGACCAAACTCACTCATCCAACCGATTTGCTTGCCTGGGTTTCCCACAACCAAGGCATAGTCTGGAACATCCTTGACCACCACGGTTCCTGCGCCAATGAAGGCGAATCGTCCGATCACATTGCCACACACAATAGTGGCGTTGGCACCAATGGTGGCACCGTGCTTTACCAATGTCTTTTCGTATTGGCCCCGTCGGTTTACGCCACTTCGGGGATTAGTGACGTTCGTAAACACCATGGAGGGGCCGAGAAATACGTCATCCTCACACACGACGCCGGTATAGATCGAAACATTGTTCTGCACTTTCACATTATTACCCAGTACGACATCGGGCGAGATCACAACGTTCTGGCCAATATTACAATGCTGCCCGATACGGCTCGAAGACATGACGTGACTAAAGTGCCAGATTTTGGTGCCTTCACCAATTTCGCATCCTGCGTCGATCACAGCTGTCTCATGTGCAAAATAGGAGGCGTCCTTCATGGTTTTAACTGAAACGGCTAATGGCCTCGCAAATATAGGACAACTGCTCTTCATCCATTTCGGTATGGATGGGCAACGAGAGCACACTTTTTGAAAGTCGCTCGGTCACCGGGAAGGAGCCTTCGCCAAATCCAGCACGGCGATAAGCTGGTTGAAGGTGCAATGGAATCGGGTAATAAATCATGGAGGGTATCCCCTTCTCTTGCAGATAGGCCTTCAGTGTGTCGCGATCAACTCCATGAGCTCTAATGGTGTACTGATGAAAGGCGTGTGTTGAGAACGGGGCTCGGACGGGTATCTTGAGAAACTCCACCTGCTTCAGGTGAGCATCGTAGTAATCAGCAACCGCATTTCGCTTGGCAGCATACTCAGTTAAATTAGCAAGCTTCACAGTCAGAATTGCAGCCTGGAGCGTGTCGAGGCGGCTATTGACGCCGATGACATCATGTTGGTATTTCTTTTGTTGACCATGATTGGAAATCATACGGAGTTTTAATGCTAGTGCCTCATCCCGCGTAATCATTGCGCCCCCATCACCAAAAGCCCCCAGGTTCTTTGATGGAAAAAACGATGTAGTGCCTACTGTACCGATGGTCCCTCCCTTTCGCTTTGTCCCATCCTGAAACACGTAATTAGCACCGAGTGACTGGGCGGCATCTTCAATTACGTGTAAGCCATGTTTTTTCGCTACATCGAGAATGCCGCTCAGGTTCGCGCATTGACCATATAAATGCACCGGGACTACCGCAACCGTCTTTTTTGTAATCAGGGATTCAAGAGAAACTGGATCGAGTGTAAAAGTTTCTTCATCAACATCGGCAAAGACAGGAACCAATTGGAGCAAGGCTATCACTTCAGCTGTTGCTACATAGGTGTGAACAGGAAGAATCACTTCATCTCCTGGCTTGAACTTCAATGCCATCATTGCAATCTGCAATGCGTCGGTACCGTTGCCACAAGAAATCACATGAGCGTCGTCCAAAAACTGAGATAGACTTGCTTCAAATTTCTTAACCTCGGCGCCCTGGATAAATTCCGTGGACTCAAGCACATCCTGTATTGCCTTGTCAATATCGGGCTTAATCCGCTGGTACTGGCCCAGCAAGTCAACCATTTTAATTGGTCGCATGATCTAGTTTTTGTTCCCAATTCCACGCATCGCGCAAAGCGTCTTCTGTGGTCAGCAGCGTTTTCCAACGCAGGATCCGGTGCGACTTCTCCGGATTGGCATAAACCTTTTCAATATCCCCTGGCCTTCTTGGGCCCACTGAATAGGGAACCGGTATGCCGCTGACTTTTCTGAAGGTCTCGAGCAGCTCAAGCACGGAACATGGAATTCCAGAACCCAGATTCAGCGCCTCAAAATGATTTGGCAGATTATCAATGGCTTCCAGCGCCGAAACATGGGCCTTCGCAAGATCAACCACGTGGATGAAATCACGCAGGCAAGTGCCGTCCGGCGTGCTGTAGTCATTGCCAAAAACAGTGAGTCTTTCACGTTTGCCTATCGCTGTCTGCGTAATGTACGGGACGAGGTTGCTGGGAATTCCTACAGGCAATTCCCCGATCCATCCTGAAGGATGGGCTCCAATAGGATTGAAATACCGCAACGATACAACGCGCAATTCGGGCCACGCCTTTACCTGGTCTTCCAGCATGCGCTCACCGATTTGCTTGGTAGCACCGTATGGAGATTCTGGCTTCTTGAACGGCGCATCCTCTGTGACAGGAATCATATCAGGTTGTCCGTAAACGGTACAAGAACTGGAAAAAACCATCCGACTGACTTGTGCCTCCCGCATGACCTCCAACAGGGTGAGCAGGGAATCAAGGTTATTACGAAAATAAAGCAGTGGATTTTCTACTGACTCACCGACCGACTTGAAAGCCGCAAAGTGAATGACTCCGAAAATATCGTTGTGCTCAGCAAAAACATTTCTCAGTTGGTCCTTGTCGGCGCAGTTGATTTGATAGAACGGGAAAGACTTTCCAGTGATTTTTTCCACTCCATCAATAAGCCTTAGACTGCTGCGGGAGAGATCATCCACAACTACGGGCGAGTATCCCGAAGCAAAGAGTTCTACGAGCGTATGCGCCCCAATATATCCTGCACCACCAGTAACTAAAACTTTTCTGGTAGACATATTATAATCGGGCCGTTATTAAGGCCTTGTCAAGAAACCCCTTTACATCATAAACAATAGTCTTCGCAGAACGGATCGCCGCCCAGGGCAACTGCTTAAATTCCTGATGGCCCACCGCTAAAACAATTGCATCATAGATGATGCTTGGTGTCTTGATCAAACTCAGTCCATACTCATGGGCAACTTCGGTCGGATCAGCATGTGGATCGTATATATCAACCTCAAGTCCATAGGTTTTCAACTCAGCGATAACATCAACCACCTTGCTGTTACGAATGTCTGGGCAGTTTTCTTTAAATGTAAGCCCCAAAACAAGGACCCTTCCGCCCCGAATCGTGCAGTCCCCCTGGGCCATAAGTTTCACCACCCGGCTCGCGATGTATATGCCCATGTTATCGTTTATCCTCCGGCCGGAAAGAATAACCTCCGGTCGGTAACCGAGACCCTCCGCCTTGTGCGTGAGGTAGTATGGGTCGACACCGATGCAATGGCCACCTACCAGTCCAGGCTTAAAGGGAAGGAAGTTCCACTTTGTTCCAGCGGCTTCCAGCACTTCGTGTGTGTCGATCCCCATCCGCTCAAAAATTAACGCGAGCTCATTGACGAAGGCGATGTTGAGATCCCTTTGTGAATTCTCAATGACTTTCGCTGCTTCCGCCACCTTAATTGAAGAAGCAATGTGTGTACCTGCCTTGATAATTTTGCGGTATAGGTCATCGACGCGTTTTGCCACTTCGGGCGTGCTTCCACTTGTCACTTTCTTGATATTAACGAGCCTGTGCTCCTTGTCACCCGGGTTGATTCGTTCCGGAGAATAGCCACAGAAAAAATCGGTGTTAAACTTCAGGCCACTTATGCGCTCCAATACAGGTACGCATATTTCTTCCGTGCAACCCGGGTAAACGGTCGATTCATAGATGACCACATCATTTTTCTTGAGCACTTTGCCCACAGTCTCGCTCGCCCTAATAAGCGGCGTCAGGTCCGGTTTCTTGTACTCGTCTACCGGAGTGGGCACGGTGACAATAAAGTACGTTACTGACTTTAGGTCTTCGGGGTTTACGGTAAAGGTGAGTTTGCTGGATTGAGCAAGTTCTTTAGTGTCACATTCGCGTGTGCGGTCGATGCCCTTACGCAATTCAAGGATGCGTTCCTGATTGATGTCGAACCCAACGGTGTCGACCACCTTTCCGAATTCTACTGCCAGCGGCAGCCCGACATAGCCTAGTCCAATAATTCCAATTCGTTCCATGATGCTCTTCTATTACTTATTGTAATACGCCCGATACCAATCCACAAACCTACCTACTCCAGTTTCTATGGATGTCGACGGCCGGAAGCCAATTTCCTTCTCAAGGTCTGAAATATCCGCGTATGTACTCTCAACATCCCCCTGCTGTAACTCCATAAAGTTCTTAATCGCTTTCTTACCCAGTTTTTCTTCCAGGACTTCGATAAACTTCAGCAGTTCTACCGGCTGATTATTGCCAATGTTATATATCCGATAAGGGGCGTAGCTGCTCGACGGGTCCGGAATATGGGGATTCCAATTGGGATTCCCGGAAGGTGCCTTCGGCATAAGCCTAACAATCCCCTCAACGATGTCTGAAACATAGGTAAAATCCCGTTTCATCTTTCCGTGATTATAGACATCGATTGGTTTCCCTTCCAGTATCGCCTGAGTGAAGAGGAATAGTGCCATGTCCGGCCTGCCATAAGGACCATACACAGTGAAGAAGCGAAGGCCAGTTACCGGCAATTGGTACAGACTGGAGTAGGCATGAGCCATGAGTTCGTTCGCTTTCTTTGTCGCTGCATAAAGCGCGAGCGGATGATCCACATTATCGTGTGTTGAAAATGGAATCTTTTTGTTGGCTCCGTAGACCGAACTCGACGATGCGTAGATCAAGTGACTCGGCTTTGTTTTTCTGCATGCCTCAAGGATATTCAGGAAACCAGTAAGATTGCTGTCCAGATAGGCGTATGGGTTCTCGAGTGAATAGCGAACTCCCGCTTGTGCGGCCAAATTAATTACAACATCAAATTGGTTGCGTGCGAACAAAGCATCTATAGACGGTTTATCCGTAAGGTCAAGTTGTTCAAACTGAAACCCGGAGTGATTTCTTAGTAAGGCAAGTCGCGCATGCTTAAGGCTTACATCATAGTAGGTGTTGAGATTGTCCAATCCCACCACTATTTCTCCGGCCTCCAACAAACGCAAAGACAGGTGGAATCCAATAAAGCCTGCCGCTCCGGTAATTAAGGTTTTTTGCTTTGCCATAACGGACCGCAAAACTAATCATAACCTCATAAATATTTCCCGAACTGGCCTGATTTGTCAATATTGCGCTCTAATTTAATCCTTATGGATACCCACTCCCACGACGAGATAGACCTTCAGGACTTGGCCGTACGGACCATAAGGTATTTCAAAAATCACCTGACTTTCATCCTTCTCTTGTGCGGTGTTGGAATGGGCGCAGGTACACTTGCCTATAAAACCTTACCTAACACATACGAGAGTCAAATGGTCGTCCTTTCCGATCTTTTGACAAAGACCTATGGCGATCATATTGCCAAGAGCTTATCAAACCTGATAAAGGAAGAAAATTACGAAGAACTTGGAGCCAAGCTCGCGCTCCAGAAAGAGAAAGCTGCAGCTATCACTTCGATCACTGTGGATTGCCTGACGGATCTAAAAACTGCTCAAAGAGAAAACATACTAAAAGACGAGACCTACTTTGTTGTTACAGTTGAGCTGGCTGACCGCTCGATTCTTCCCGATCTGCAGGAGGGAATTTTGCATTTCTTCCGTAACAATGAACTGGTAAAAACCAGGACTTTCCAACGTGAAGCATTGAACAACGCGGTGATAAAGAATGCTGATAAAGAAACGCGATTGATCGACAGCTTGCAAAGGGTTTTGTTTCAGAAAGGACAGTTCAAAACGGAGAACCTAATGTTTGATCCTGCGGAACTTTTTGTAGCAAGCGTTGAGCTTACCAAAATCCGTTGGGAGGCACAGCAAGATCTGGAACTTGCCAGCAGCATTCACCTGGTAGAAGGCTTTACTGTCTTTCAAAAGCCAAAGGACCCCAAACTGTTGACGCTGGTTATTCTTGGGTTTGTCGTTGGGCTGATCAGTTCAATAGGCCTGCTCACCTTGAAACACCTAATCAACTTGGCGCGTTCCTGACAAAATATTGATTATCTAAATATTGAAAGAGCTCCTTCTTTACCAGTTTCGCTCAGAATTCAGGAAGAAATCCATTTTCTTCAGCCTTTTGTTATATCTGGCCTCGCTGGTGTTCATTAACTACCTCGCCCTGGGAATTCAAAACCGATCCCTTGCTCCTGGAATCTGGAGCGCATTGTTTTGGGTGGCCTTATTGTCAGCACTGGTCAATGCCGTGGCCAAGAGTTTCATCAACGAAAAACCGGGTGCATTGGGGTATTTGTATAGTCTGGCCTCGCCGGAACAAATCATTGTGTCTAAAGTCGTGTATGGCTTTATTCTGTGCATCGGAATCTCGTTTGCTGGGTACTTTTTCTTTTCTCTTTGGCTTACCAATCCCATTGAAGATGTACCACTGTTTTTCCTGACACTCGTTCTTACCTCATTTGGATTCTCCGCCACACTTTCTATCCTATCCGCCATCGCATCCAAAACCAATAATGGCAGCATGGTCATGGCTATCCTTAGCTTTCCGATTATCATTGGAATTTTGCTGATGGCGATCAAGATCACAAAAAATTGTATCGATGGTCTGGACCAGTCTGTGAGCAGTGACGAGTTGCTGATCTTAACCGCCATAAATTTGCTGGCCGCGGCCATTACCTACCTCTTGTTCCCCTATATTTGGCGGAGCTAATCAGCCCACAACTCATGAAATCTACGTGGTGGAAAATTCTTGCTGTCGTGCTGCTCACATACACTGTAGCAGGTGGATTGCTGATGGAAGTTCCGAGGCTCGTCATTATCAACGAAAGCATTCGCGCACTATACTTCCATGTGCCCATGTGGTTTGGGATGGTCGTTATGTTCTTGGTTTCTGTGGTTTACGCCGTGAAGTACTTACGCAGTCACAATCCAGATCATGACACTGCCTCTGCCGGCTTCGCCCATACCGGGTTGATATTTGGAATTCTTGGTCTGCTTACGGGAATGATCTGGGCAAACTACACCTGGGGATCGCCCTGGCACGGAGATCCCAAACAAAACGGCGCTGCAATTGCTACCCTTATTTATCTGGCTTATTTCATTCTTCGTGGATCATTGGATAACCACGAGCAACGCGCTCGCCTCAGTTCAGTCTATGCCATTTTTGCTTTTGCAGCCATGATCCCGCTCATTTTCATTATCCCCCGACTCACCAGCTCGATGCATCCGGGCAGCGGGGGAAATCCGGGTTTTAATATGTATGACCTTGACAGCAACATGAGAATGGTGTTTTATCCAGCAGTAGCAGGTTGGGTACTGCTCGGTCTTTGGATCGCATTGGTTCGCATTCGTTTACATAAAGTGGAAGAAAAAATTCTGGATCTGGAATATGAAAAAGATAATTAGTCTATTCGCATTTCTCGTTTTGTCGTTCTCCGGCTTCGCCCAGGAGGTTGAAATGGCGGACACTATGCGCTCGGAAGGCAAAATCTATGTAGTTGTCGCCATCTTGCTGGTGATCCTGGCCGGGCTGGTCGCCTATGTGATTGCCATCGACCGAAAAGCCACCCGGATGGAGAAAAAATTGGATGATCTCCAGAGGAAGGGGTGATTTTTCTATGAAATGTCTTACCGGCCTACCGGCCAGCGAAGCGTGTGCCGGTAGCCCGTGAAAATCAAGGTGCGGACGCGACTATGAAATGCGCTAGTGCGGCTGCCGAGGGGTACCGGAACATGCGCGACTAAGAAATGCGGTAGTGCGGCGATACCGGGGTACCGGAACGCGAGGCGCCGTCCGGTAAGAAATTCCATAGGTTTTTGCATAACTTTGACCCCGAGTCATCTTCCATGAAAAAGACCCATATTATCGCTATCCTGGTTATCGCATCTGCCATCGCCATCATTGTGTCCACAGCGGGAGATGCCAGCACGTATGTTTCGTTTGACCAGGCCCATGAAATGGCTTTGGCTGGAAATAGCACCAGCATTCATGTGGTAGGTGAACTTAAGAAGGGTTCTGATGGAAAAGTCATTGGATTGGAATCCAGTCCTGACAAACTCTCCTTCTCCTTTATCCTGATGGATGAGGCCCACAAGGAGCAAACCGTCTACTACAATGAGCCTATGCCTCCGGATTTCACACGATCTGAAAAAATTGTCGTTATAGGCGGATTCCAAGGAGATAACTTCGTGGCCAGTAAGATTCTTTTAAAGTGCCCCTCGAAGTATCAGGAGCAAAAACTTAACGCACGGGTTTAGCTACTTTTGTTCATGCTCCACTACTTCATCGGCAACCTAGGCCATCTTTTTGTTATTTCTTCATTTGTTACCGGCCTCCTGGCCGCGTTTTCTTACTGGAAGGCCACTACCCTTAAAGATCTGCAGCGCCAGGCCCAGTGGATCATGAATGGACGAATGGCTTTCGTCGTTCATGCCATCGCTGTGTTGGGTGTCATCACAACGTTGTTTGTAATTATCTACCAGCACTATTTCGAATACCACTACGCCTATTCTCATTCTTCCCTGCATCTTCCAGGTCAATACATGGTGTCGTGCTTTTGGGAAGGGCAAGAAGGAAGTTTTCTTCTCTGGATGTTCTGGCATGCCGTGCTCGGACTTGTTCTCATCTTTACGCAAAAGACATGGGAAGCGCCAGTAATGAGCATTTTCTCAATTGTGCAGGCCTTCCTCGCGTCAATGATTCTTGGGGTTGTCATTCCGGGGCTGAGCCTAAAAATTGGAAGCTCTCCGTTCATTCTGCTACGCGATGCGATGGACGATCCCATCTTTACGCTACAGCCAAATTTCATCCCCAAGGATGGCAACGGACTGAATCCACTTCTTCAAAATTATTGGATGGTAATCCACCCACCCACCCTTTTCCTCGGATTTGCTCTTACCCTGGTTCCATTTTCTTTTGCGCTGGCCGGTCTGTGGCAGAGGAAATATACGGAATGGGTTAAGCCTGCACTTCCATGGACCTTGCTAGGAGGAGCCGTGCTTGGTCTTGGCATTCTGATGGGTGGCTACTGGGCTTACGAGACACTGAGCTTCGGTGGATATTGGAATTGGGATCCTGTTGAAAATGCAGTGTACGTCCCCTGGCTAATCCTGATTGCCTCCCTTCACTCCATGTTAATTTACAAGAACAGTCAAACAGCGCTAAAGCTTTCCATGGTGCTGGTGCTTTCCGTATTCCTGTTGATTCTTTATTCTACTTTCCTTACGCGCAGTGGTATCCTTGGCGATGCGTCTGTACATTCCTTTACGGACTTGGGATTATCAGGGCAACTATTGATCTATCTGCTGTTTTTCACGTTCGCCGCAGGGGTACTTGTGGCAGCACGATGGAGCGAGATGCCTTCCTCAGACAAGGAAGTTGCAACCTATTCAAAGGAGTTCTGGATCTTTCTTGGCGCTGCAGCATTGTGCTTGATGGGATTTCAAGTATTGGTACCAACATCGATTCCCGTCTATAATAAGATTCTGGAAATATTTGGAGTACGCTCAAACCTGGCTCCTCCAGCTAACCAGATTGAGTTCTATTCTCGCTTTCAACTCTGGTTCGCCGTGGTTGTCGCATTGCTTTCCGGAACCGGGCAATTTTTCTGGTGGAAGAAGATGGATCGCGCAAGATTGAAGCAGGAACTTCTCAATCCTGTAATGCTTACACTGATCTTGTTTGCCATCCTCATTCTGGTGACACGCATCACTTCACCGTCATTTATGGCCCTTGCACTCTCCGGACTTTATGTAATCGTTTCCAATGTGAAGGTTCTCTACCGCACCTGGAAAGTGAGTCCAAGTCTTTCCGGCGGCGCCATCGCCCACATCGGTCTGGGGCTTGTTCTGGTCGGCATTCTCTATTCCGCCGGGTATTCGAAAATTGTGTCACTTAATAATACGGGGCTCTTGTATAACCGCGATCTAGGGACCGAATTTAACCGCGATAACCTTCTGCTGTTTGTCAATGAGCCCAGAACCATGGGTGGCTACGAAATTGAGTTTCTCGGCGAGCGCCTGGAACCCAGAAATGAATCGGGGTACGTTAAGCGCAGCGAGGTTGAGCCAACTGACGATCCATACAAGGTAGTTGCCAAACGAGACCTCATCTTTAAGGGGGTCACGCTGTTTCATGCCAGGGATACATTTGAAATCTATCCTGAGAATACATTCTACGAAATTCAGCTTAGCCAGGACAGCGTTGTGGTCGCCACTCTTTTTCCACGCGTGCAACTCAATCCAAATATGGGTGGAATCCTGCCTTCTCCAGACATACGGCGCAACCTGGATCGCGACCTCTATACGCATGTGTCTGCGCCCATGAATCGGGAGGCTGAACCCGAATGGTCTGCCATCGAAGAAATGCGGGTAAAGCCAGGGCAGAAGTTTTATGTTAATGATTACGTTTCAATTCTGGATAAAGTTGAGCGGGTAACAGAAATTGCCGGAGTTCGGTTGACCGATGATGATGTGGCGGTAAAAGTTACAATCAAGATGGCGGGCGAGCACGAGACTTACCTTGTCGAGCCCTCGTTTCTTATACGGAATCGTAGTGAGATTGGCCGAATTTCAGCAGAGACCGGGGAATTGGGGGTAAAAATTACCTTGCTCAATATTTATCCCGAAAGCAATGAATTTCTACTGGGCCTTCAAACCCGGCAAAAGGACTGGGTCATCATTAAGGCCATGGAAAAGCCCTACATTAATATTCTCTGGCTAGGCACTGGTCTTCTTATGGTCGGCTTCACTGTCGCTATGGTACGGCGATTCAGGGAAGGTCAGCAGGAGTCTAATGTGCAGCAATAAGCTTTTCAATAATCCCATCCACGGTAACGCCATCTGCCTCGGCCTTGAAATTGCGGACCATACGATGGCGCAGTACAGCAGCGGCAATCGCGCGGACATCTTCAATGTCCGGTGAGTACTTCTTGTTTAGAAGCGCGTTACATTTTGCTCCAAGCACCAAAAACTGTGAGGCTCTGGGGCCTGCACCCCACTCGAGGTAGTCATTCGCGATAGCCGATCCGTTACGACCGGGGCGAGTCATGTGGGTAAGTTTTACGGCGTACTCCACCACGTTGTCAGCAACTGGCACTCGGCGCACAAGGTGCTGAAAGAATAGAATATCTTCAGCAGAAAGTGTTTTTTGTACAGATCGAATGTCATCCGCCGTAGTCGTCTTTACAATATCCAACTCCTGTTGGTAGGTTGGGTAATCGAGGAAAATGTTAAACATAAAGCGGTCAAGCTGGGCCTCGGGAAGCGGGTATGTCCCCTCTTGTTCAATGGGGTTCTGGGTGGCCAAAACAAAAAATGGTCGTGGCAACTCATACCGTTGACCCGCAATGGTTACAGAATACTCCTGCATGGACTCAAGCAGAGCTGCCTGAGTTTTAGGAGGAGTCCGATTTATTTCATCCGCCAGAATGATATTGGCAAATATGGGGCCGCGCACGAATTGAAAATTTCTTTCCTTATCCATTGTCTCAGCGCCAATAATGTCGGATGGCATCAGGTCCGGAGTAAACTGGATTCGTTTGAATTGAAGGTCCAGTGCATTGGAAATCGTATGGACCAACAATGTTTTGGCCAGCCCGGGAACGCCGATAAGGAGGGAATGCCCCTGACAAAATACACCCGTGAGCACAAGGCGGACAACTTCATCCTGGCCAACAATCACCCGGGCGATTTCTGTCTTTAACTTTGTGTAGGACTCGGCTAAGGCATTAGCCGCATCAATATCATTCGTGTATGTGTGCATTCGTGTTTGGATAATGGAGGATCTTCGTCAGCCCGAACTCGGTTTCCTTTTTTGCTTACTTGAGTATGCCACAGTCATCAAAAGCAGGGTCCAACTTAATGAATACATCATTCCGCGCCTTTTCAAACCACTTTGCCAGCATCTTGTCTCTTTTCTCTGCAAGAGAAGCTGCCTGAATCCGGTGCCAATCATCTTTGAGATTGGCTTGATGAGGTGGAAGTCGCTCTTTGAAGTAAAGTATCCGCACTGCATCTTTTCCATCATCGGTCCGGTAGGTGATCGGATGGCTCATGGTGCCAACTTTCATTGTATCAATATTAAAATAGACAATGGGATCCATGTCTTTCACGGACATTCTTATTCCCCCGTCTTCATCGGCAAAGAAACCGCCAAAACCCTTTGTGCGCTGATCATCGGAATACTTCTTTGCAGCCTCTTCAAATGTAATGCTGTCCTGCAGAATAGTATGGCGCAAACTATCCAGGTACTTCTCAGAACGAAGAATGTCATCCCTTGATGGGACTGCTGAAATCAAAACGTGGCGAGAATTGTACTCGTTACCCCGCCGATCGATGAGCTGCATAATATGAAACCCGAATGGGGACTCGAATGGCTGGGAAATTTCCCCTTCTTTAACCCTAAAGGCTGTAGCTTCATATTGCGGCACCATGGCACCACGACCAACGTAGCCCATTTCTCCCCCATTATACTGCGCGCTTGGGTCCTCCGAATACTTTTTCGCCAGTTCATTAAAATTCTCTCCATCCAAAATGCGCTGTCGAATTTCGCTCAGTTTTCGCTTTGTCTCCAGCTTCTGAACATCGCTGATTTGCGCCTTTTTGACAATTTGAGCCACAACTACGTCTGCGGAATAAAATGGCAAACTGTCTGGAGGTATTTTTGAAAAAAATCGCTTTACCTCGGCCGGCGTTACACTCAAGCCCTTGGTTATCTTCCTTTGCATCGCGTTTCCAAGCATCTGCTCACGGATCTGGTCCCTCAACTCAAGTTTTATTTGCTCAAGTGATTTACCGTAAGTCCTTTCCAACTGCTCCGGGGAATTTCCAGAATTCTGAAGGATCATGTTCATCCGTTGATCAGTATTATTGTCCACCTCCAGATCCGTAACAATTACTGAGTCAATCTCTGCTTTTGCCACGAGCACTTTGTTGATCACCAACTGGCTGAACACCCCACACCTTGCCTGTTCTGAAGGCCGCCCCCCACTCGATAGATAATTTTGATACGATCCATCAAACTCCGAATTGAGGAGAATGTAGTTGTCAACTTTGGCGATGATCTTATCCGCGATGAAGCCCGTGCCTTCCTGCGAAAAACCCGCCTGAACTACCCCGAATAGAAGTAGATTACCGATTAAAAATCTCAAAATTCTTTTGTTTGACTGCATTTTCATACACTTCGTCTTCCAAAGCACGCGCAAGTTCCACTTTTCTTTTGTTTAACAGAATATTTCGAATGTCTTCTTTAACGAATTCCAACGGAGAGACATTATCAGAAATGGTGTAATCACTGATCTTTAGAAAGTACAGGTATTCACCGTCGCTCGTCTCATAGTATGGGTTCGTCTTTAAAAACTGAATCTTGTTTGGTATTTCCGCAATCGGCGAATTGACTACTAGCTTATCAAACTCCATCCACAGACTGTCTCCCAAATGATAAGCGGCAGAAAAACTCAAGCAATAGGAGCGCAACTCTTCCACGTCTTTCTCCTTGGTTGAAAATATCATGTCCTTGACTTTATTAGTCCGTGGCGCGGTCTTGGGCACCTTTATGTATGTTCCCCGAACAATATTTTGCTTAAGCGCGAAGTTGTCAAGGTGGCCGTTGTAGTAGTCCGTTATCTCCTGTAAAGTGATAATGTCATTGAGTCTTTGACGAATGTAGAAATTCTGGTATTCGTAGGCGACCAGACTGTAGCGATAGTCAAGCACTTTTCGCTCAACTTCGGCCTCATCAATATTCATTCGTTTTGTTGCCTCCTGAATGATCAATTGTTTCCGGATCCAGCTGTTTACATAAGCCGTTACCCGGGCCGTGCTGTCATCGGCTGTGGATTTCTGATCCACAATTCCGGTTAATTCATCCTCATATAGATATAAATCATTAACACGGGCGATTGGTCTTGGACCTGGCGACTTGACGGGCTCATCGTTCTTCCAGCGGATCAATTCACAACCTGTCAGCAACCCTGATATCAGCATAAGAACGGGTAAAAGGCGGCAATATGAGCGATTGGTTTTCACGTCTTAATCAGTTCACGAATAACGAATTTCTTTCCCTTGCTATTGATCCGGACTGGATATTTTGTTCGTAGCCCGGCTATCCACTTTTTTTCCAAATAATCCTGGTAGTCGGAGATTACTTGCGATCGGACCTCCTCCAGCGTACGGATGCCTGGAGGCACTAAATTATCAATTTGAACCATATACAACGTTCCCTCCACACGGGTGGTATAGACACCGATAGCCTTGGATACCCGATCCACGGCCTTGCTTTCTCCGGGAGCAAAATTGCGCGGCCCTTGGACGGCTTTGAATTTCTTGAGATCTTGACGGGTAATAGAATCTCCAGCAGCCACTTTCTTCACAATTACAGCAAGAAATACTGAGTCATCAGTAGAAAATACGCGTGCGCTTACACGTTCTCCTGCTTCGTACTTCCCTTTGCTTGCCTCATAAAATGCCCGAAGTCCGGTCGTATCCTCAGATGCCTTATTCCAAACTTCCTTTTCCATAATAGTGAATAACAGAATCCCTTCCTTGTACTCCTGAACCAGGTTTTTGTATTCCGGGTTGGCCAGGACAATTTCTTCTTCCTCGATTTCCTCCAGGCTTTGCTTCACAAACCCATCATACAGTTGATTCAGGTAGACTTGAGGGGGTTGAGTATTCAGATTTTGTTCGTTTATGACATAGGCAACAAAGTGAGAACATGTAAATTTTTTCATCCTGAGAGAGAAAAGAATTTTATCCAGCAAAGCCGCATCTCCCTTATACGTCCACTTGCCTTTCTGCAAGGTCGTGTCCGCAAGGTCAAATAGTTGCTCCTTTATTTGTTTCCGCTCAGCAAATTCAAACGCTTTGCGCTTTTCGGCGAACATTTTTTGGTCAGCGATCTGAAGGCGCTCATCACGGCCAACACGACGCTTTAATGATTCTTCAACTTGCGCGTAATTAGGGAGAGGAATTCGGCGCTCCAACCTTACGATGTGCCAGCCATAGGCTGACTGAAAAGGGTCGGATACCTCTCCTGGTTCATGAAGTGAAAGAGCGGTTGCTTCAAATTCAGGGACCGTCGCCAGAGCTCCAATGCCAAACGGTCGCAGCCTGCCACCGCTGTTGCGGGTAGCTTGGTCGTCTGAAAATTCCTTGCACAATTCATCCCAGGATCGGCCTCCCTGCAATTGATTATAGATTTCGAAAATCTTCGCCTTCACTTTTTTGTCCTCCCCCTTACCAGTACGAAGAATGATGTGTGACACTTCTACTTCTCCGCGAGCAATCCTTCGATCGATGACCTTAATTATATGGTAACCGAAGCGCGTCCTCACAGGACCAGAAATATCCCCTGTATTCAGGGTGTATGCTGCCTGCTCAAACCGATAAACCATTTGCAGTACTGTGAAGTAACCTAAGTCTCCCCCGTTCACCTTACCCCCAGCATCATCGGAAGATTCACGGGCAACTTGCCCAAAGTCCTTTCCCTGAAGAACCTGATCCCGCAGGCTATTTGCCTTATTAAAAGCGGATAGTGTATCCTCTGGTGAGGCATCGGGTTTGATGGAAACAAGAATGTGAGAAGCCCTCACTTCAATTGCCATCCGTTCATAGGCTTCCCGTGTAAGTTGTTCTAATTGATCTTTGCCAGCTACATATGGTTTTTTGAGCTCCCCTCGGTATAACTTGAATTCTTTGATAAACGCGCGAGTGGTATCATAACCGCGTGAGGCTGCCTCAGTCACTTTGAGTTTGAAAGTAATTAGTAGATCGAGGTATTCATTGACCTTTGGCTCGGTAAAGTCCTCCTGCTTTGGGTGGTTCTTCCTGTAGAGGTAGCTAAACTCCTCCGTTGATACCGCATTGCCATTAACCGAAAATAGTGGCAGGGCCTTTGGCTCAGGATTGGAGGGCTGAGCAGCAACATGCCCAACAGAAAGCCACGCAATGAAAAACAGTCTGATTCGCACTTTTAGATTCACTTGGAACGTGCAAAAATACGAGGTGTCACGGGATACCCAAAAAGGACCTATTTGAGTTGTTTTGACATGCGGCAGACGAACCGGCCGTTGCGGGTCAAATACTGAACGTCATCCATGATGGATTTGACTAATCGGATGCCCAGTCCGCCCTTTCGCTTTTCATGGATGAGGTTATCAATCGCCTGTTCGTGAAATTGATTGATGTCAAACATCTCCCCATCGTCAATAATCTCGAATACCAAGTCACCCGCTTTCGCAACCTCAATCGTGAGCTCCAAAAAATGATCCGGATTGCAATGATGTGCGTGGATCATGAGGTTTGAACACATCTCATCCAACGCTAAAATGATTTCATTCAAGACGACCTCTGAAGTCACGTGGGCCCTGAGGGCTTTCCGGGCGAAATCCCGAATGCCCTTAAGATTATCAAGGCTACAACCGATCTTATGCCGATAGTTCATGTAACAGCTTCTTTGCTTCCTGTTTTGTGGCACGAATGAGAAGTAGGTCCGCCAGACCCAAAATCTGAAATGTGTTAGTCACTTTTTCTTTCATCCCGTACATCACCATGGTAATTTTCTTGTCCCTGAATTCTTCAATGTAGGACATGAACACGCCAAGTCCAGCGGATGAGATATATTCCAAGGCATGACAGTCGACAAGGATTTTTGTGAACCCTTCTCCCACACTTTTGGCAATAGCAAGGTCGAGCTCAATTGAGGAGCTGGCGTCAATTTCGCCCACGATGGCCAGAATATCTGCCCCGTCTTCCTGTAAGCGTTTGATGTGGACCATATGTTTGTTAACGGATTTGGTTTTCTAATGTTTGTTTACTTCCTGAACTTGACAATCATGGTAGTGTAGTCATCGTCAATTTCTTCTGTGCCGGTATATTCGTAAAGTTTGCTGATCAGGTGCTCTTGCATTTCACGGGGCGTATTTTCCATCACTTCTGCCATGGTTTCCTGAAGGCGTTGAAGCCCAAACTCTTCGCCTTTTTTACTCTTGGCTTCCGTGATCCCATCCGTAAACAAGACCATCACGTCCCCTGCCGCATACGGGATCACTCTTGTTTCTACATAGTTGTTGTAATCCTTCCCTTTTACCATCCCCAATGCGGCTCCCTTGTCTACCAGATATGTCGAGCCTTTTTCCGCAACGCGGTAATACAGCACCGGACAATGGCCGGCACGTGAATAGTAAATCTTCTTGTCTGCAGCATCAACTACGAAGTATGTAGCAGAAATAAACGACCCACGCTCCAGACAGTAGCGCAGGGCTTGATTTGCCCGAATCATAAATTCTTTTGGATCCAGGGACTGCTGTGCCAAGCTGTGAAATATTCCCTTCATTTGGGACATGTGGAAGGCCGCTGTTGTTCCCTTCCCCGAGACATCAGCGATAATCAATCCTACCTGATGTTCAGATATCCGGAGTGTATCATAATAATCGCCCCCCACCTCGTCAGCAGACTCCGAAAACGCCGCAATGTCAAAATCGTTTCCCGACTCGAGCTTATTGGGGAGCAAACTCTTCTGAACCGTTTTTGCAATCTTCAGCTCCTCCTTATAGCGTTCATTTTGAATCGCCTCCTTCATCAGACGGAAGTTCTCTATGGAGATACCGGCCTGGTTGGCAAAGGCCGACACAATCTGGGTCATTTCCTTATTAAATCCTTCGGGTAATTCTTTCAACAGCGCAAGGGTTCCAATCTTCTCTCCTTTTACATAAACTGGGAATGCCATCAGGGATCGGAAGCGAATTCCTTTCAGGCTCGCCAGGTGAGAAGACAGGTTGCGCGTGCGGTCAGTGCTTTGATCGAGGACACCCTTCACGTTGCGACCGTTAAGATGTTCCTGGATCCGCTTCGCTTCTCCATCTGCGATCCCGTGCGTTTGAAGCCGGGATTGCTCATGCTCTCCTTTGATCTCCAGCCAAGCCGCATCTGCAAAAACAGAACTAACAGAGCTCTCCAGTAAAATTTCGTAAACGCTCTCTTCATTCTGTTCTGTTTGTACCGACTGACTGATTCGTTGAAAGTTTACAACTTCTTCAAGCTTCTGCTCAAACACGGAGGAGGTTGGCAAATTGAATAGGATGACAAGGAAAGAGAAGATGCTGTATAGCATCACAAATGAAAATAAGTAGATGTTGAATACGTGGCTGTGGAATTCAAGAAACACGGTAGACTGCAGCGCAATTTCTTCGGAAAATCTATTCGTTGTGTAAAAAAAGTATCCCAGGTAAAAGAAGGAAAGCAGCAATAGAAGCAGACTCGTCCACTTCTGCCGAAAATTGAGATAGGCCACCCACTTCATATTGGCAGAAAGTGCCAACGCCAGCAGTCCGGTAAGCACACTTACCAACGTCAGCAACCACTCTTGCTGAAGCAACTGAACATTATCTGAGAGTAGGACAACCAACAAGGCAAACTCGAACAACGCCCACCCCCGAATCAACCACTTTGATTTTTGATAGAGGATGAGCCGCTTCCAGCACGTAAATGCCGCGGTTAAAAAACTCAGCAGAAGCCCCAGATTAACCAGGTACTCTACTTCCATGAAGAAGATGTTCGAAGAAAGCTTAGTGGAACCCAAAAGAAAATCCAACAGGCGCAAGCCAAGAGACAATACGGTGGCGACGAGTCCTGTAGCAAAAACACGCCATAACAGGTCAGTAAAATTCAGCGATTCATCCCTTTCAATCTTGAACTTGTAGTAGTAGAAAAGACCGATCACATAGACATCCAGCATGACCTTTGGAAGCCAGATTGGGATGTCGGCTGTTAGTCCTTTCAGATCGCTGAACAACAACGTGACATCTGAAAAAACCATCACCAGCCAGGCCACAGTGGCCCCCAAAAAGGAAAAACGGGCTAATGCTTTGGTCTTCACTAGATAATTTGTTGACCCCCTGTCAACAGGGGGCTGCTAAGATCGTAAGTTTTGGAACTACTTCCTGCTGTAATTAGGGGCCTCTCGGGTAATTGTCACGTCGTGCGGGTGATTCTCTATCATGCCTGCTGATGTGATCTTAACGAACTTCGCTTGCTTGAGTTTTTCGATGTTTTTGGCACCGCAGTACCCCATACCTGCCTTCAGCCCGCCAACCAGTTGGTATAATACTTCTGAAACCAGACCTTTGAAGGGTACGCGGCCAGAGATTCCCTCAGGCACAAGCTTCTTTATATCGTCTTCTGCGTCCTGAAAATACCTGTCTTTGGACCCATCATCCATGGCCTCCATCGAGCCCATCCCACGGTATGATTTGAATTTTCTTCCTTCGTAAATAATCACATCACCAGGGGCCTCTTCGGTGCCAGCCAGCAAAGACCCAATCATAATGCTATCTGCTCCTGCTGCGATGGCTTTCGCGATATCTCCCGAAAAGCGTATTCCTCCATCAGCAATAATCTTAACGCCAGAGCCTTTGATTGCCTTGGCAGCCTCGTATACAGCTGACAATTGAGGTAACCCTACTCCGGCAACTACGCGGGTGGTGCAAATGCTTCCGGGCCCAACACCAACTTTAAGCGCGTCTGCGCCGGCCTTTACCAAAGCTTTGGCTGCCTCACCGGTGGCAATATTGCCCACGACAAGATCCATTGTAGGAAACTTCTTCTTTACCAGTTTGGCCGCTTCAATAACACCTTTAGAATGTCCGTGAGCTGTATCAATACTGATAACGTCAACCCCGGCCGCCTTCAGGGCTTCAATGCGCATGACCATGTCGGGGGTTACACCTACGGCGGCACCAACCCGAAGCCGCCCAAATTGATCATGACAGGCATTGGGTTTGTTCTTTTTCTTGAGAATATCCTTATACGTAACCAGACCCGTTAACTTTCCCTTCTTATTGACAATCGGGAGTTTTTCAATTTTATACTGCTGAAGTATCACAGCCGCTTTCTCCAGCGTGATCCCTTCAGGAGCAGTAATCAGATTTTTCTTCGTCATGATCTCTTCAACCGGAATAGAGAGGTCTTTCTGGAAGCGGAGATCCCGATTCGTAATAATGCCTACAAGTTTTCCGTTTCCGTCGATTACCGGAATGCCTCCTATCTTAAATTCCCGCATAATTTTTTCGGCATCTCGCACCGTGGAATTTATCCGTAAGGTTACGGGGTCAAGGATCATTCCACTTTGTGAGCGCTTAACTTTCCGAACTTGAGCTGCCTGCTCTTCTATGCTCATGTTCTTATGGATAAACCCAATCCCACCTTCCAGCGCAATGCTGATGGCCAGGGCAGATTCGGTAACGGTATCCATGGCCGCCGATGATATGGGGATATTGAGCCGGATATTCTCTGTCAACTGCGTAATCGTGCTGGTATCACGCGGCAGAACCTCGCTGTACGCGGGAACAAGCAAGACATCGTCGTAAGTAAGGGCTTCGAAAAGGAACTTGGCAGGATCTAGGGCCATGACAAATAAATTAGGAATGATTATTTGCCGGTCAAAGGTATACGAAAATGTGGATATGGCAATTGGCATGTTCAAGGCGACCGGAAAGCGGCCCTTAGCCCCACAAAGGCAATTATCAAGTCGTATATTTGGAGCGCAGGTGGGCCAAGGAAATAATCCTGACAGTACATAATCCCATTAGAAAAAAGATATGATTGTAGACCACATAAAGTCAACCACATGAAGGGGCTTCTATTATTCATTTTCGTTTTGCAACTGGCTATCTGCTTAGGCCAAAATCAATCCGGAAAGGCCTCTTTCTACGCGGATAAATTTGAAGGGCGCCCAACAGCAAGCGGAGAAAAATACAAACACAGTAAGCTCACCGCAGCCCACAAAACACTTCCTTTTGGCACGCGAGTGAGGGTAACCAATGTGGCCAATCAACAAATCGTGGAGGTAACCATCAACGACCGTGGGCCATACGCCGAAGGCCGGATTATAGATTTATCCAAATCGGCTGCTGAAAAACTTGGTTTTGTAAATCAGGGGCTTGCTGAGGTCAATCTGGAGGTTCTCGATGCCGGAGACGGAATGAACAGCCTACCGGGAAGAACCCTGGCGTCGGCTGAAATTGATGAAAAAGAATTCTATGATTTTGAAATCAAGCGTTTGCGCCCCGGAGGATATGGGGTTCAAATCGGAACCTACCAGGAGCTGGTAAACCTCATGCGGCTTGCTGACAATCTGAAAAACTCTTACAAGAAAAAAGTCACCGTCCAGGTGAAAAATGTAAACGGCACAAAATACTACGCGCTCATTCTGGGGCCCTTTACTACACGAGACAAAGCCGACAAATTCAAAGCATCCATTGTGAATAAATACCCGGATGCATTCATTGCAGAGTTTGACAGAATGCGCTAGTTCAAAAACTCAGCAACCCATGGAGGCAGAAATAGTTGGATATATCGCTTCCATTTTTGTTGGTGTGATACTTGGCATGCTGGGCGGTGGAGGGTCCATCCTGTCAATTCCCATTTTGGTATACCTTTTTGGCATTGAGCCGGTCCGGGCCTCGGCCTACTCCCTTTTTATCGTGGGGATGACCAGCCTGATTGGTTCAGTTCCCAAGTACCGCGACCACTTAGTGGATCTGCGGACAGGCATCTTGTTTGGAATTCCTTCTATTCTCACTATTTTTTTTACACGGAAGTGGGTTATCCCCTTGATCCCTGAAGAGGTACTCACCCTGGGTGATTTTATGCTGACAAAGCGGATGCTTCTTCTCGGGGTTTTTGCCATCCTCATGATCTTGGCTGCACTCCCCATGATCCGTGGGCAGAAGGGGATTTCCTCCGAAAAAAAGAAATTCAGGACCTTTCTCGTTATCATCGAGGGGTCGCTCATCGGCTTCCTGACCGGACTTGTTGGCGCCGGAGGGGGTTTTCTAATTATCCCAGCACTGGTTTTTCTAACAGGACTTCCCTTCAAAACAGCTGTTGGAACTTCCCTCTTCATTATAGCCATCAACTCCCTCATAGGGTTTGTCGGGGATGTACTTAACTACTCAATGGACTGGCCCTTTCTGCTGTTAATAACCGGTTTGGCCATCCTGGGCATTCTTATTGGTAACCACTTTTCAAGGCGTTTCAGCGGGCAGACCCTAAGGAGGTCTTTTGGCTGGATGATCCTTTTTATGGGATGCTATATCCTCTTAAAAGAGGCATTTTAGGCCTTTTTGTATTCAGGTAAACGAATAAAGTTAATTCATTTAGAAAAATAGTAGTAATACTATTACTTTTGTAAGTAAACATATCTAAATGAGCCAGCTTACTTTTAAATTGAATGACCGACTTTACTTGCGGGACCCCCAATCCACGGTTCTGGGGCAGAAAATCATTCAAAAGGGCATAGAAATGATCGATGGACTTGGCTTTGAACATTTCACATTCAAGAAGCTAGCCGGTGAGGTGAACACCACCGAACCTTCGATCTACCGTTACTTTGAAAATAAGCACCGACTGCTACACTACCTGATCGCCTGGTATTGGAGCTGGATAGACTATCGCTTAGACCTCGCCACAACGAGCCTACCCACTGCACAGGAAAAACTCCGGGTTGCCATCCGCGTGATCACTGAAGAAAAAAAATATGACCCAACCTTTCAACATGTAGATGAAGAGGCCCTTCATCGGATTGTTATTGGGGAACTGGAAAAGACTTACCTCACCAAATGGGTTGATGACGACAATCAGGCCGGCCTTTTCGGTGGGCTAAAAAGCTTGACGAAGAAAATCTCCGGGTACATCCATGAAATCGAGCCGGGCTATCCTTTCCCCAATTCCCTGGTAAGCACAATATTGCTTGCCGCCAATGAGCAACTATTCTTCAGCCAACATCTTCCGGCGCTATCCAATATTGAAAAACAGTTGCCCGTTGCCGAACAACATAATAAATTAAAGACATTTATTGAATCGATCGTTTTTGGCGTCTTAAGAAAATAGTATGCTTACCAACTTTTCCATTGTAAGGATCATTCGGGAAATCGGGATCTCCCAGGAGCACGGACTTAACCTCCATGACTTACGTCCTGTTGAGATGAATAACAGGGTTTACCACAAATCAGATCTTCCCGAGTTTGAAAGAGATCTTATCGAAGCTGGAAATCCGGCCCGAATCATTTTTCTGAAGCAAACCATTCCGGTTTCTGGCATAGCAGAGTTTTTGTTAAGCCAGGTCAGCCCGGTTGTTACTTTTTCAGAAGAGGGAGACTCCTTGTTGGCCATCCTGTGGCTCACCCAGAAAGGGAAATACAAAGGCATCCGTATGTCAGGCGACTCCAATACCGAGGTCACGCTGGACAATACAATTCAGGCAAGCTTCGCAAAAAATGAAGCGGGCCATGTCACTTGCCTTGCCAGCGTAATTTACGAGAGCCCGGTGAGCGCTACCGTTGCAGATGAAGAGGAGCTAAGCCCAGTCAGGCGCCTTCTCCGCCTGCTCAACACGGAACGAAAAGAGATCTTCTATATCCTCTTCTATGCTTTGCTCGTCGGATTTGTCAGCCTCGCATTGCCTTTGGGCATTCAAACTACTGTCGAATTGATTTCGGGCGGCGTATTCTTCAGTTCGGTGTACGTTATGATCGGCCTGGTCATTGTGGGCGTATTGGCAGCTGGGGGGCTTCAAATCGTGCAAATCAGCATGGTCGACTTTCTCCAACGACGGGTATTCACCAAAGCAGCACTCGAATTTGCCTATCGGATACCCCGCCTGCGGATGGAATCCCTGGACAGCAAATATACGCCAGAGCTTATCAATCGATTCTTCGATGTAATCACAGTTCAGAAAGGCCTTCCAAAACTGCTGATTGATCTTTCTTCAGCGGCGATCCAGATTTTCTTTGGGCTCTTGCTGATTTCCCTTTACCATCCCTTTTTTATTCTCTTTGGCTTGCTGCTTATTTCTCTGCTTGTGGCAATATTTTACGCAACGGGTCCTCGCGGGCTGCTGTCGTCCATCAATGAATCAAAATATAAATACAAAGTGGCGCAGTGGCTGGAGGAACTGGGTCGAGCCATGCAATCTTTCAAACTTGGAGGAACAACCGATCTGCCGTTGCGCAAAACAGATTACAATGTCAACGGATACCTGAAGCATCGGGCCATTCACTTCAACACACTGTTGACGCAGTTCACATTCATTATATTCTTCAAAGCTGCGGTGGTTGGCGGAATGCTCATTGCGGGCACAATTCTCGTTGTAGAACGGGAAATTACACTGGGTCAGCTCGTCGCATCCGAGATTGTGATTATCCTTATCATCAACTCTGTAGAGAAGATTATAATGTACATGGATGTAGTGTATGATCTGCTCACAGCCGTAGATAAGATTTCCCATGTTACGGATCTCCCGATTGAACGCGCCGGAGGGATTGATGTAAAATCCCAACATGTAGAAGGATTTCAGATTGATGTTCGTGGCCTTTCTTATACTTTCCCGGATGGGAAACAGGCCCTGAACAATATCAATCTCTCTGTCACCGCCGGAGAACGCATCTGTATTTCAGGACCCGGGGGCAGTGGTAAGACTGTTCTCACGAATATCCTAACGAGTCTGTACACCAATTTTACCGGAGCAGTTACACTTGATGGTTACTCGCTTCGCGACCTTGATCTGGCACATCTCCGTGAAAAAATCGCAAAGAATATTAGCGCGGAGGATCTATTTGATGGAACGATCCTGGAAAATTTGTCAGTTGGAAACGCTCACGCTTCTGCTGACCGGGTCCTTGCCGCATTGCGCAGCGTTGGACTGGCCGACACAATAAACGCACTTCCAGAAGGACTCAGCACGCATGTCCTGAGTGGTGGAAAGGGATTTTCAGATACTGTGATTCAAAAATTGATCTTGAGCCGGTGCATCGCCAAACAGCCAAAATTGATGGTTTTGAATGATTTCTTCAGTGGATTTGCCAGGGCAGAAAAATTATCGCTGATACAAACAATCACACAGCCTGCGAATCAATGGACCCTCATTGCAGTCTCGAACGACCCCATGGTAATGGCCGCGTGCGACCGGATTGTAGTCATGGAAATGGGACAAATCCTATCGATCGGGTCATTCTCCGAGTTGATGAAGAATGACCAGATCAAAAAATTTATTGACTGATCATGCTAAAGATTTCAACCAATTCCATCGACAAGGGTTTGCCTCCTGAAGCATTCTATTCTCTACGAACGCTTCAAACACCCAATGGCGGAAAGCGGCTCGCACGAATCCTAATGGCGCTTGGTCTCGGCTTAAGCGTGATTCTTTTTCTTCCATGGCAACAGAATATTCATGGAAAAGGGAAGTTAACGGCGCTCTCTCCGGCTAACCGGCCTCAAACAATTGAAACTGCCATTGCAGGCCGCATCCAGAGGTGGAATATAAGTGAAGGTCAATTTGTTGAAGCAGGAGATACCATAGCCGTTCTTAGCGAGATCAAAGAAAAATACTTCGACCCTGAAATGCTGATGCGTCTTAGACAGGTTATCCAATCGAAAGAGCAAAGCTTGCTTTCGAAGAATCAAAAATCGATGGCCTTACAGCGGCAGATTCAATCGATGGAAGCCGCTATGCAAAACAAGATTGACCAAGCAAAGGCCAAGCTGGAGGGCGAACGCGTACGATTCAATAATGCGAAGAATCAATATGAGCGCAATAAAAAGCTGTTTGAAGCCGGGAATATTCCGCTGACAAAATTTCAGGATATCGAATACAAGTATCAGGGAAGCGAAGCGGACTTTATTAATGCCGAAATTGAGGTGCAGCGGGTTCAGTCGGAATACCTCGAAAAGATCAACAAAGCCGAATCCGATCTCAACAGCACGTTGTCTGAGCAATTTGAAACCCAGGCTGAACTGGCCAAGCTCAGAAACGAATATGTGAATATGGAAATCCGAAGTCAGCAGTACTTCATCCGTGCCCCGCAGGCAGGCTATGTTATCAAAGCCTCTGAAAGCGGCATTGGTCAGACCATTAAAGAAGGAGATCCCTTGTGCACCATTATGCCCAAAAGCAATGATGGAGCAGTAGAAATGTATGTAAGAGCAATGGATGTGCCGCTATTAAGTCTTGGCAGAAAGGTCCGTATCGAATTTGACGGCTTCCCCGCTCTTCAATTCAGTGGCTGGCCCAGCATCTCTGTTGGAACTTTTGGTGGCACAGTCAAAGTAATTGATTACGTTAACACTCACCCTGGTGAATTTCGCATCCTGGTCGCACCCGACACGACCGACATACCGTGGCCAAAACAGTTGCGCATTGGAAGCGGTACCATGGGCTGGGTGATGCTTGACAGCGTGCCGGTTTGGTACGAACTATGGCGGCAACTCAATGGATTCCCACCAAGTTTGTATGCGGAGCCCGTGTCGCCCACACCAGAAAAAGGGAAAGGAGCGACAAAGTCGAAGAAGGAATCATCCTCTGCCAACGAGTGATCAGGTCATATCACATATTGCTACTTTGGCTTTTGTGGATTCCCGTACCCGGATTCGCGCAGCCCTCGATCGATTCGTTGTTAGTTCTACCGGATACGGTGAGGGGATTCTCTATTGAAAACTTTTACGCCACCCTGCTGGAGAGCCATCCACTCGTCAAGCAAGCCCGGTTACTCAGCGAAACGGCACAGCAAGAGGTTCGTCTTGCGCGAGGCGCTTTCGATCCCAAACTCGAATCGAAACTCAGCACCAAAGAATTCCAAGACAAGGAGTATTACAACAAGTGGATGGCTTCGTTGACCATCCCGGTATGGTTTCCCATCGATCCCAAAATTGGAATCGAAAATAACGAAGGTGCCTTTCTTAATCCTGAATCAAGTATACCGGTATCAGACAATTACCGACAACTGCAGACTGGAATCAGTCTGCCAGTAGGTCGGGGGCTTTTCACCGACGAGCGCAGGGCTGCTGTGAAGCAGGCTCATTTATTTACCAAGCTTGCTGAGGCTGAGCAAATCAAACTGATCAATAAGATTCTGCTCGAGGCTGCCAAGGAATACTGGCAATGGTATTATGCGTACTATAGCTATCGGCTCATGACCAACAACGCCCGAATTGCAGCCGAAGTCTACCAGCGCGTTCACCTTAACGCAACTTTGGGTGAAGCCTCCGCAATTGACACTGTCCAATCAAAAATCACGCTTCAGCAACGGCTCATTGAAAGACAAGAGGCGTATCTCGAGTTTGAAAATCAAGGAATCCGTGTTTCCAACTATCTGTGGGATCCTCAGGAATCCCCGGTGCTGCTTATGCCTTCAGTCGCACCCATTCTGGTTCCAGGGGAAGATCAGGTACTGAGCTTGCAAACCCTGCAGGAGCTCAAGTTCTTGGCTCGCCAAAATCATCCCGACTTGCAGAAGATCAATATCAAACTTGGTCAACTCGAAGTGGAAAGAAAATTAGCGGTGGAGTACCTTAAGCCGAGACTGGATTTGAGTTACAGTTTCCTAAATCAACCCATTGGCCCAGATGGAAGCTTCCAAACTTTCAAATTCGGATCGGACTACAAATTTGGTGTTGACTTCTCCATCCCTATTCTGCTCCGAAAGGAACGTGCCAAGTTGGGGCAAACCAAAATAAAAATTCGCGGCACGGAACTGGAGCGCACACAGTCCGAACGTGAAATACTTAACCAGGTACAACAAGTCTTCAATCAACTTACCAACACCAACCTTATCCTTGTTCAGCAGACCGCCATGGTCTATAACTATGAACAACTTTTGCGTGCTGAATTGATGAATCTTGATTTGGGAGAAAGCGACCTTTTCAAGATCAATGTTCAGCAGGAAAAACTGATACAATCCCAAACAAAGCTTCTCAAACTTAGAGCTGAATATGAAAAACTCAAGGCAACTTTGTATTGGGCTGCCGGAGTCAGGAACCTGAATACAACCCCCTGATCGGTCAGGTTGCCTTTCTACATTGCTCCAAATTTCTTAAATTCGAATTGCAAATTCGAATTATGGCCAACCGTTACACATTTTGGCTGAGGGCTACGGCCGTTCTTCAACTAATCACGGCAGCTGTTCACGCCATGAGTTTTCTTCGGACAACAAGTGGCATCAATGAAGTTGAACGCCAGTTGAATGAACTGATGACAACATACAGACCTGATGTGGGGCCCTATTTTCATCCCACAACAGCTGACTTGTTCACCAGCCTCAGTGCCTGCTATTCCCTATTGTATCTCTTGGGGGGAATGATCAACCTCTACATGGTTCAAAAGAATATTCCACCGCAAATCATGAAAGGGCTTACTTCTATCAATCTAGTGGTCTTCGGAGGTTCGTTTTTGGTGATGCTTATCTTTACCTTCTTGCCTCCCATCATCATGACGGGACTGGTTTTCATCGGGTTGTGTTTCGCTTATGCGACCAACCACATTCACCGAATTAAGCTACCCAAGAATTGAACGCTCGATAATATCACAGCATTCATGAATCTGCTCTTCGGTTATTACGAGCGGTGGTGCCAGACGAATGATATTTCCATGCGTCGGTTTCGCGAGCAGTCCATTCTCGGCAAATTTCAAGCACAGGTTCCAGGCCGTATCGCTTTCCGGTGAATCATTAATAACAATGGCGTTCAAAAGTCCTTTCCCCCGCACCAATGAGATAAGCTTCGTTTTGCTCTTCAGTATATTCATTCTGGACCTGAATATTATTCCCAATTTTTCAGCACGGTCAGCAAGTTTTTCGTCGTTAACGACTTGAAGCGCCTCCATACACACCGCCGCGGCAAGTGGATTCCCACCAAACGTAGATCCATGCTCCCCTGGCTTTATCACCAACATGACAGAATCATCTGCAAGCACACATGAAATGGGTAGCACGCCTCCGCTGAGGGCCTTGCCCAGAATCAAAAGGTCTGCCCGAACACCTTCATGATCAGAAGCCAACATTTTTCCTGTCCGCGCAATACCCGTCTGGATTTCATCCATCATTAGCAACACGTTGTGCTTGCGGCAAATTCGCTCCGCTTCTTTCAAGTACCCATCCTTTGGAACGTAAACGCCGGCTTCCCCCTGAATGGGCTCCAGCCACAACCCGCATACATTTGGATTCGCCAGGGATTTTTCGAGAGCAGACACATCATCATAGTCGATAATTTCAAAACCAGGCATAAACGGTCCGAAACCAGCTTTAGCCGCAAGATCAGTGGATGCTGAAATGATCGTTGTCGTTCTTCCGTGAAAATTTTGTTTTGCGGCGACAATGACTGCCTGATTATCCGGGATTCCTTTTTTTGTATAACCCCATTTCCGGGCCAATTTTATCGCGGTCTCGTTCGCTTCAGCGCCGCTATTCATGAACAGTGCTTTCTGGTACCCAAAGGTCTCGCAAACGAATTTCTCCGCAAGGCCCAGTTTGTCATTGTAAAATGCCCTCGAAGTTAAGGTAAGTTCTTTGGCTTGTTCGGTCAGTGCTCGAATAATCCGGGGGTGGCAGTGGCCCTGATTGACGGCGCTGTAGGCCGACAAAAAGTCAAAATAACGCTTGCCCTCAACATCCCAGAGAAAAACACCCTCTCCCTTGCACAAAACAACCGGCAGCGGATGATAATTATGCGCTCCGTACTTTTCCTCCAGTTGAATTGCTTCCTGTGCTGATGTTACTTCAACCATACGTTGTGATATTTGATTGCAAAGATAGCTACTATTTGGCAGATCGGACTCGGCCAGCAGGTGCTCGCTCATGAAGCGTTTTTCATTCAGGAAAATCCTGAACATATTTGTATGATTTAGCCTACCCTTCCATGAAATACAAACGGATCCTTCTCAAACTCAGTGGTGAAGCACTAATGGGCAAGTCCAAAACAACCAGCCTTGATCCGGAAGTCCTGGAGCAGTATTCAATGGAAATCAAGGCCGTTCGGGAGTTGGGTGTGGAATTGGCCATTGTGATTGGGGGGGGGAATATCTTTCGAGGTGGCCAAGCCGAGGCGCTTGGCATTGACCGTGTTCAGGGAGACTATATGGGCATGCTCGGGACCGTGATCAATGCCATGGCACTGCAGAGTGCCCTCGAGCGCCATGGGCTTTATACCCGACTCATGGCTGGTATCAAGATGGAACAGGTATGCGAGCCCTTTATCCGGCGGCGCGCCATACGACACTTGGAAAAAGGACGTATCGTTATTTTTGGTGCCGGCATCGGCAATCCATACTTCACAACAGACTCTACGGCAAGTTTGCGGGCCATTGAAATCCAGGCCGATGTTGTCCTGAAGGGCACGCGTGTCGATGGTGTATACAGCAAGGACCCGGAGAAATTCCCTGAGGCCACCCGATATAAAACCCTGTCCTTCCAGGAGGCCTATGAAAAGAATCTCAATATCATGGACATGACGGCGTTCACCTTGTGTATGGAAAACAAACTGCCCATAATTGTCTTTGACATGAACAAGCCCGGGAACCTCAAACGCGTGATGCAAGGCGAAGAGGCCGGTACTTTGATTAGTTGATCCTTCTCTCAATTCGATTGATGTATTAATTTTAGATCCATGGAAGAAATCGAACTATACCTGGAAGATTCGCGTGAACAGATGGCGAAAGTCCTTCAGCACGTTGGTCATGAATTAACCAAAATACGGGCTGGTAAAGCAAATCCTGCCATGCTTGACGGGATTCAGGTGCCTTACTATGGCGCGCTGAGTCCGCTGCATCAGATTTCCTCAATCACCTCCCCGGATCCGCGCACCCTGTTCATCAAACCATGGGAGAAGAGCATCATTCAGGAGATTGAAAAAGCCATTATGGCCGCCAACCTGGGCCTCACGCCGCAAAACGATGGCCACCAGGTCATCATCAACATTCCCATGTTAACCGAGGAACGCCGGAAACAATTGGTAAAACAAGTTCACGGCGAATGCGAGCAGGGCAAAGTAAGCATCCGAAGCGTTCGCAAAGAAACCAACGAGAGTCTGAAGAAAATCAAAGGCGCTGCTGAAGATGATCTGAAAACTGCCGAAGAAGATGTGCAGAAGTTGACTGACGAATATATCGCAAAGATTGATGTCATGATGAAGAAGAAAGAGGCCGAGATAATGACCGTCTAAATACAAACCCATGAATGAAGAAAACTTAGGCCAGAAAGTTGCCCGCAAAACCAAAAGCTTCATGAAAAAATTTATCCTGATCGTTCTTATTCTCGGTGTGGCGGTATTTTCGTTCCTCTATTGGGCCACCTTCGAAAACGGCGTAATGGCTGGCAAAGTGATTCGCATCAGTGAAAAAGGCTTCCTTTTCAAGACGTACGAGGGCAAGCTTAACCTGGAGAGTTTTGGGGCCCTGAAAGGAGCAAGCCCAATCGCTGAATCTTTTGATTTCTCCGTCGAAAAAGGCGAGGACGGAACCATTAATACACTGCAAGAGGTGGCCTTGAGTGGCGAGCGCATAAACCTGTACTTCAAAAAGCGTTACATGAAGTTCCCCTGGCGTGGGGATACCAACTATTTTGTCACGAAGGTCGAGCGTCTTAAATAACGTCCCTTGAAAGACTCCTCTCTTATTGTCGTGTATGGATCGTACGGATACACTGGATCCATTATTGTCAACCTGTGTCGTCAGAAGAACCTGAAAGTCATGCTTGCGGGCCGGAATGGAGAAGCACTCGACAAGCAAAGCAAAGAATCTGGATTTCCTTATCAGGTAGTTGAAAGCAGTGACGTCGAGGGTTTGAAAAAACTCCTTGAACCTGCCGAACTGGTGATTCATTGTGGCGGGCCCTTCAAGCATACGGCAAAATTCATGGTGGCGGCGTGCCTCGAGTCAAAAACGCACTACACCGATATCACCGGTGAGCATCAGGTATTTGAGTTGCTGGCCGGTATGGACAAACTCGGAAAAGATGCCGGCATCATGATCATGCCCGGAACAGGCTTTGATGTCGTTCCATCGGACTGCCTTGCTGCCCACTTGAAGAAGAGACTGCCAACAGCCACACACCTGCAGCTTGCCTTTACCTCATCAAGTTCTGGGATGTCCCGTGGCACAAAGAAATCCTCGGTTGAGAGCCTTGGATTAGGAGGTATGATTCGCAAGAATGGAACGCTCACCCATGTTGCGTTTGGCGAAAAGGTGATGAGCATCGATTTTGGAGCTTTCAAGATGAACACCTTGTGTATCCCCTGGGGTGACATCTCAACTGCCTGGCGGAGCACAGGGATCCCCAACATCGAAGTATATATGGGAGCGACTGACAGCATGATCCGGAATGCACGGATAAGTAACTATCTGGGTTGGTTGCTCCAGAGCAAATGGGCCATAAGCTACATGCAGAAAAGAATCGAAAAGGAGCCAGCAGGACCCAGCGAAGAGCGCCGCAAAAACGGGAAGAGTTTTCTCTGGGGAAAGGTGTGGAATGAGGCCGGCGAAGAACGCACTTCCCGCCTCGTAACACATACCGGCTATAGTTTGACAGCAATGACAGCCGTGGCAATTGCAGAAAAGATTCTAGCAAGCAATTTCAAGACTGGCTACCAAACGCCTGCTATGGCCTACGGTCCTGACCTCATTTTGGAGATCTCAGATACCACCCGAACGGATAGTTAGGTATGGAAAAGTACGGGTGATGTGGTTTAATATCCTGAAGCCAACTAGGAAGACTCTCGCACATACACTGTTTTCTCCGATTTCACAGTCATTCGGCCAACCTGATTAACAGGAATTCCCATATCCATCAGTCGCGATTCAAAGTCATGCTTATGCTTTGCATCAACACAGACCAATAGTCCCCCACTCGTCTGAGGATCGCAAAGTGTGAGCAGGGACTCACCGCCAATCCGATCTACCTTCGCCTGGTAACTGCTCCAATTGCGCATGGTGTTGTCAGGGTATATCATTTTTCCGGTATAGTCTCTCAGGTTGCGAATCAGAGGTACGTTCGCGTAGTCGAGTTCGGCCGACAAACCGCTTCCTTCGCACATTTCAATCAGGTGACCCAATAGCCCAAAGCCCGTTACATCAGTCATCGCCGTAACATAGTCCAATTCACCAAATTGTTCACCGGCTGAATTAAGCTGCGACATGATACGAACGGCTTCAGCAAGATCCTCTGGCGCAGCCAGTCCTCGTTTTTGTGCTGTTGTGATGATTCCCAGTCCAATGGGCTTGGTAAGGTAAATACAATCTCCCGCGCGAGCCTTGTCATTTCTTTTGATGTTCTTCTTGTTGACCAGCCCTGTTACAGCGAGCCCAAATATCGGTTCAGGACTGTCAATGCTGTGTCCCCCTGCCAGCGGGATACCCGCGCTGTCGCAAACCGAGCGGCTTCCATCAAGAACTCTTTGCGCCAGCGTGGGCGGCAACTTTTCCACGGGCCAGCCCAGGATGGCTACAGCCATGAGCGGTTTCCCTCCCATGGCATATACATCGCTGATGGCATTAACCGATGCGATGGTTCCAAAAGCAAAAGCATCGTCCACAATCGGCATGAAAAAATCTGTCGTACTGATCAGGCATTGATTGCCATCCAGGTCGAATACGGCTGCATCATCCTTGGCCTCATACCCCACGAGGAGTTTGGGGAAATGTTTCTTCACCGTATCCGAATGTAAGATAGTGTCAAGCACCGAAGGGGAAATCTTGCAACCACAGCCAGCGCCGTGCGAAAATTGTGTGAGTTTTATGTCAGTCATGCGCTTTTGATCAGGTCTGCTACGAAGCTTTTCAAATTCTTACCATCCCAGGGAACCGCTATTTGAAGCTGTCCCTTTCGTTTATCAATGCTTCCCAGGTACGCTTTGTCGTAATAGGTGAGCAGAATTTCCATAACAGAGACCATGTCGTTTTCAAGAAGCTTTTCTTTGGCAGCCAGAAAATTCTGGCCACCAAGCTTCTTGGAGACCTTAGCCATGATTTGAAGAAACTCTTCCCGGTCGGCCGGGCCATACTCATTGACTAGTCGGCCTACACGAACCTCTTTTGCAACATCCATCTGAATCAAGGGGCTGCGGTGCATCTGAGCCCAGAAGTCACTTGGGAGAAAAATTTTCCCAATTGCAATTGATTCATCTTCCACCCAAATTCGTTTCGAAAGATCAAGCGATAGCAATTGCTCGTACAGGTCATTCTGAAATTGTTCGGTCGTGGGTTGGGGAGGCTGAAGCAGGCCGCCAAATGCCGAGCCCTTGTGGTTGGCCATGGCTTCCAGATCGACCACTTGCTCTCCCTGATTTGCCAACTCGCGCAGCGCTTCACTTTTTCCGCTCCCCGTACATCCTGTCAGCGAAACAAGCTGCAGCGGTGTGCGAAAAGAGTCCATCGCGGCCTGTCGATAGGTTTTGTAGCCGCCTGTAAGAACCCGGGAGTGAATGCCCGCCATTCCGATGAACTGCGAAAAATTTGAGGATCGCATTCCACCACGCCAGCAATGCACAAGAACTTCCTTTCCACCGGCATTTTCCTCAGCCTCGGATATCATCTCCAGCAGCCTGGGTCCGACCAACCGAAATCCTTCCCGGATTGCCTCCCGTTGACCCTTTTGTTTATATGTCGTGCCAACAATGACGCGATCTTCGTCGCGCAGCAAGGGAATGTTGACAGCTCCCCTGATGTGGCCGGCCAAAAATTCCCCTTCTGAACGAACATCCAAAATAGGAAGATTCTCGCGGAGGGTTAAAAAGTCCTTGAGCGTGAGTTGCATCTGGTCGCAAAGGTCGCAAATAATCAGACTACCTAGTCATCAAATGCAGCGCCAAGGCTGGAGGAAATACCAATACGGAATCCTGACGCTGTATAGTTGCCTTGTTGAAACGAGGCAGCAAACTCCAGACGGAACAACCTGAGGATTCCATCGAGTCCATAGCCAAGTTCAGTGTAGTTGTTTGACGTGGGGCTGGCAAGATAATTTACAAACAGGTTTTCGGTAATCCCTGCCAATCGCACATAGGTAATTCGGGTAATCAGAAATTTGCGAAGGTGATAATGAACATTGACAGTGGCGTATTTGTCATGCGTACTGAATGCGTAATAATCCAGCAGTCGATAACTCCCCACCGGATCTGTCGTTACAAACGGTGTCTTGTTACCCAGGAAGTGCTTATAGTCCATGAAGTACATCTGGCGGCCGCTGAAAAATGTACCCCCCTTGACCAGTACATCCAGAGTACCCCGGATACCAAATTTCACCTGTTGACGGACACCCAGTTCCAGTACATCAAATGATACATCACTGTTCAGTGCGCTGAATCCTCGGCGGTATTCCGCAGTAAAGAGAGGGGATGAATTACTTACCCGCTGACGATTGCCATTCCGTACCCTGAACTTCTGCCACGGGCGGGCCTCAATTCCAATCACGCCAACAAAAGCATTGTTGGGCTGAAAGGATGTTGTTCCCAGTTCATTGTTAACCGGGGCGTTGGGTGTATATTCTTTTTCCTTATAGTCTACCCAGGTTGTATTGGTATTGTTGGTCAACTCCGTTCGTCTTGACCATGTCCATTGTGTATATGCGGTAACATTCTGATTGAGCTGCTCTCTCCATTTGAAATCGACATACTGTCTTTCATACAGTTTCATCAGGTTGTCTTCGAGAAGAAGTGTAGTTATGGTATTCACCAGGGGGTGAATTGGTTCATCTGAATTGTACTGGTGGATGTACCTTCCGCCTTCGAGCGTCAGGCGTCTTCCCTGGGTTCGAAAATCTGCGCGAAGCACCCCTGAGAATACTTCCCTGGAAAAGGCATACCGGAGGATCGGGGTAATTTGTAGTCGAGATGTCTTTGGCCGCGAGAGAGAATCCAGCGTGTCCCGCTTTACCCAGCGCTGCGTAAAACTCATCCGGTAAATCAGGTTCCATCCCTCCACCGTATTGAATCCACCCCAGGGAGTATGAATTTCAAAATCAGACATTTTTCCAAGACGGTAGGTGTCTCCGATGAGAACATCCCACGGCTGAAATCCCTTACTCTTGGATGGCTTAAGGGAGTCTCCTTCATTTCTTCGTTTCTGCACTTCTGAAATACTGTCATTTACGACATAGCCCCTGACCTCCTGCTTGGTTAGCTGCACTGGACGCATTTCAGCCCAAAATGATGAGTCCTTTTTGTAGGCCAACTTGTCGACCTTGAAAGTTGTTTCTTGAATGACTTCGGGTGCTTTTTGTTCCTTGCGTTCAGACTTTTCGTATTCCTTAACCATCTGGTTGAGTTCCCTCCTCGTCACTTCTTTCCCTGCGTCCAGTCGTTGCTGTAGTTGTTGTCCCTTCTTGCTGTATTTCTTTTCAACCTGCTTCGCCTGCTCTTGCTCCACAGTCTCATCGATCACAATCATTTCAACTGGCAGCGCCGGATTGAGTGTGATCTTGTAATCTTTAACCGTGGCCAGGTAATCTGCGACAAACTCAAAACCAAAAATTCGGCCTTCAATATGAAACTGCTGGGAGACCGGCAACCACGCCTTATCCTCAATGGGATTATAGATCTGCTTAACATGAAACTTAATTCCCAATTTGGTGACGTTTAAATCCGCGCTATGAATACTCCACCAGTCTTCGACGATGTAAATCGTACCATCAAATACATTGTCTCCTTTCGATCTCGGCGTAACCTTGATCTTGCTGACATAATACGACCGATCCTTAAAGGTGCCTTCATACGTAAACCGATAATAGGAGAATGCCTTGGGTGAAAGTGGGGAAATGGTCTCCGCGATTTCAGGTTCGTAGAGGCTCCCAAAGACATACTCATTCGGAGACGTGTTACGATTGTTGCCGTTTGTATATACGGCGATCACCTTTTCATCAAATTTATTGGGACGGGTAAATGTAATTTCACTTACTGATTCCTGGATAAATACGCGATCCTTGGTTATTCCCTCCTTTTCCAGTGCCTTTTTCGCCAGCCATGGATAATCCAGTAGCTGACCCTTTCCTTTGATGTACACCTTGGCAGTATACTTATCAATCTGCTGGGTGTGATATTTTGCCTTTGCGATAGCCTTCCGCATGATTGTATAGGCAGGGTCTTCCTTGTCTGCCCTGACCGTTACCGCCTGAAGCTGAATGACCTGAGCCTTCATGATGACATCCAATGGCACAAAATCATTGACTATATCTACCGTTGTAGTATACGTTTCAAATCCGAGGTAATGAAACACGAGATCGTATCGTCCTGGCTGCAGGGCGATTTCATATTTCCCATCAGGGTCGCTAACGGCTCCGGATTCGGTTTGCCGAACATAGATTGTCGCAAAGGCAAGTGGCGCTCCGTCATTGGCCTTGATTGTTCCCCGAACGCCGCCGGCATAGGCAGCGACTGACGCGGCCAGAACAATGATGAGTAGCGGGAGGATTTTCATTCCTCTCCAAGACGAAAAGTCAGCCATGGGGGTTGCCCAAAAGGTCAAGTTACTTGTAAAAATTGCGTATCCGGATGAGTTCTTCAACCGGCTCCGGTACCAAGTAACGAATGGACCTCCCTGCTTGTATGCTTTGACGAATATACGTTGCAGAAATATCCAACAAGGGAGCCGGGACCATTCGCACATTACCATGACGAATAATTGGTGATTCTGTTACACCAGGACGTGGATAAACATATAGTCCGTAGAGATCCAGAATTTGCTGGTAATTCTTCCACTTCTCAAAGTTCTCCAGGTTATCTTGCCCAAGAATAACCACAAATTTCTTGCTAGGTTGCCGCTCCGTAAGCACAGTTAAGGTGTCTATCGTATAGCTTGGCTTAGGCAAATGGAATTCAACATCCGAGGCCTCAAGTTTGAAATTTCCCGCAACGGCAGCCTTCACCAAATCATAGCGATCAAATTCGTGTAGCAGACCCTTGGATGGCTTAAACGGATTCTGGGGAGAGACAACAAACCATACTTTATGCAGGTCAGTATTCTCAGCCATAATATTCGCAATGATGAGGTGCCCGGTGTGAATGGGATTGAAAGAGCCGAAAAAAAGTCCAATTTTTTGTATCGCGGTTTCCAATGGGTTTGGCAATCTTTAACTACTTTCTTCGAAAATTGTCGTACAACCGCTGTGCCTCTGCGCATGATTTTTTCAGGTCTTCGTTGAGTAGCACAACATCAAATTTATCCTGAAAGGTCATTTCAAATTTTGCCTTAAACAGTCGTTGAGAAAGGCTATCTGCAGATTCCGTACTCCGCTTCTTCAACCGCTGACCAAGTTCGTCAAGCGAAGGCACCTTAACAAAAATGGCAAGTGCCTTATCTCCAAAGTAACTCTTGAGGCTAATTCCTCCCTTTACATCAACATCGAACACAACATCTTTCCCTTGTTGCCAGATCCTTTCAATTTCTGACTTGAGGGTACCGTAAAAATTTCCGGCATATACTTCTTCCCACTCGATGAATTCATTTTGGTCTATTTTCTTCTTGAACTCCTCTGGTGTCAGAAAATAGTAATCCATTCCATCTGCTTCTGTTCGCCCTCGCTTATCACGTGTAGCAGCTGAAATAGAAAATCCCAGTGTTGGGTTATTTTCGAGGAGATGCCGGACGAGCGTGGTCTTCCCGGAGCCGGAGGGAGCAGAAAAAATTAAGGCCTTACCCGCCATCTACACACTCTTTTGATTGATTTGAGCCCTTATCTGAAGAATAAGCTCGCCCGGAGCGTCTCCTCCGCAGCAGCGGTCTTTTACCAGCTGTTTAATCGCCATGTCTATCTGATAGGATTTAAAGCAGGGCATACAGCTATCCATGTGCGCCCTAAAGTACTCCCTTTGCTCATGTGTAACCTGTCCATCAAGAATAAGCTGGAGCATCTCCATGCAGGTGACACGCTTCCCAGAATTTGATGTAAAAGGATTGATTGGCTCACTCATAGCTCCGTGTTTTTGTATCCCATAGACTTGGCGTAGTGACTTAATTTTTCTTTCAACAACTGTCGGGCCCTGTGCAACCTGCTGCGTACCGTCCCAATAGGGATGTCCAGAATCTTTGCCATCTCCTCATACTTGAACCCTTCAAGGTCACATAAGATAATTACAGTCCGAAAATCCACATCCAGCGCATTGAGTGCATTGGAGATTTCGTCTCCAATCATGTCTTTCAGCGCGTCTACCCGCAAATCCGGTGTGATCTGCCGGTCTACATCTTCAGAATTGTAATACGACTCAACTTCCTGGTAGTCGACCTTGGTTGGCTCTTTGGTCTTCTTCCGATAGTCATTGATAAAACTGTTTTTCAGAATGCGAAACAACCATGCTTTCGCGTTAGTTCCTCTTTGGAATGATTCTATGAATCGAAATGCCTTTAAGTAGGTATCTTGAACAAGATCTTTTGCGTCGTCCCGCTCTAGGGTAAGGCGGTAGCCAAAGTTGTACATGGAATTAATATGAGGCAGGAACTCCTTGTTGAAGATTTCCTCCTTCTCATGCTCACTATAATGGCGGATCGGGGCCTGTTCAAATTCCATGGAACCTCAAAAATAGCAAAAAGGAAGTCCATTGCCAGTCACCCATGAGCCCTTGATTCAACCTTCAGGCACTCTTCGAATCCCTTGGAACCAAGAAAGGTTCCGGCTCGTACCCACCTGTAATCGCTTCAACAATGAGCTTGAACCAAACCACAGAACAAAAAACCGCTTTCAGGGAATAGGGGTCAACGAACTTGGCAGTAACCCACAGGGGCGTAATTGCATCCGTAGACGAAAAGGATGTGAAAATAAGACAGAGCCAAAGGAGAACAAGGTTCGTCGTCGAACGTTTCTGCGAAAAATACCAAATGCCTACACCTGCCATGGCAATTATATAGGTGGGTGATTCCCCCTTGTGATTGAAAATAACAACCCAAATCAATACCGAGCTAAGGATGAATAATCTGAAAATGTACTTTTTGAATTCACTCCACTTCAGGAGCGGTAAACAAAAAACAAGTGCGCCGGTCAAGACAATCAAAGGCTTATTTAAATCCAGACCAAACCAACTATTAATCCATCCGATGAATGACATCCCTACAGATGAGGAATGATCAGATTGAAGGAGTTGCCACCAATTGGCATATTGTCTAATCAGGCCAGGAACAGATTCAACCAGTAAGGGAAGCAGGGCCAAGGTCAGAAACCAAAAAATTGAATACAGGATAAATCGAAGCTTGCTTGGATACAACAAAAACATTGCGAAGGCTACCAATCCAAAAAGTTTTGTGAAAACCGTCAAAGTGATCAGCAAGGAAGCAAGACCCGGTCGACTTTCCTCCAGTGCAGAAAATGCCAATAGAATCAATCCCGCAATCAGGAGGTTGGTTTGAAGACTGGAAAGGGAAATCCCAATTTCCACAAAAAGAAATAGCAGGAGCAGTTTCTCCGACTCTGCCTTTAAGCCCAGGCGAAAAAGACCGAGAAGAAAAACGGTTAATCCCAGGAAATTGAAAAGAACAACGCCAAGCCAATCTGGCATAATGTTAAACGGCCACATGAACAAAGCAAAGGTTGGGCTATACTTGAACAAATCACCGTGTTCACTCAAGTAGTTGAGGTACAGATTCTGATGATTTATCAGATGCTCAAATGAGCGGATGAATATTACGTAGTTGTTGTACCGGGTGAACTGCTGACCAATCGAAAGGAGGTAGCATTGAAGAGATATTCCAAAAGACAAAACAAATAGCAAAATAACAACATGACGAGTCTGAACGCTGGAAAACCAACGGGACAATTTCATTGAAAGGGAGGCCACGGCACGCTTATTCATGACAGATTTGATCAATGGAATGACAATTTAAAGCAATTTGTAATTCCGATATTCTCCTAGCCGAAATCCAAGCAACCGGCTTGCAATTCTCTTTAATTTTTCACGGAGAGAAAGTTTGTTTTTAGAAAGATCATGGTCAAAACGCCAATTTAGACGGCGAATGCGGTCCTCCATGACTTCTGGGTGAGTCCCTATAAATGGTTCAAGGGAGTCAACCCCGCTGTAGTCAAACGCTTCGGCTTTTGGAACATGCTCAACGATCCACTGATCATCGTGATAGAGTTGACTAAAGGCCACCTGCTTTCGACTCATTGCATGGGGTTCCCTTACCCAGCCGTAGTGATAAATTTCCGCATCAATCAAACGAACGCGCAATTTATTGTTTGGCCGCATTCTAAAGCCCTGGGCATCCCTGTAGGAAAAGATCCGTGCATCCCTTCGAACAATACGAATTTCACGGCGGTACCAATTCCAGGATGAGCCGACATAGTCGTAGGAGCCATAGAAGTGCTTGTACCGAAATAACAACCCCTCTGTGGTTTTGTCTCCCAGGTAGTGACTCATCGCCTCCCTTACCACCGCATGATATTTTTCATGAAGCACTTCGTCCGCCTGAATATAGAAGCACCAATCCGTGTCGGCAGAAACAGCCGCCAATGCTTTGTCTGTCTCCATCGCCAAAACGCGGCCCCCTGCCCGTTGCCCATCATCCCAGATGGTCTCAATGATTCTAATCTTTCCGGGATGAATAGCGCGAATAACATCAAGCGTATTGTCATCTGATTTCCCGACCGCAACAACGACCTCATCGCATATTGGAAGAATGGATTTAATGGCCTCCGCAATTGGATAGTCCAATGTTGTGGCATTGCGGATAATGGTGAACCCAGAAACTTTCATCTCACGTTACTTACGCTTGAAGATCCGTTTCAATTTTTTCCATGAAATTCTCAGTTCGGCAAGCTTTGTTTCGAATTGGTCTCCAGGTGAAGGCTTGAGAATTTCCTTCCTAACAAAAATGGAATCACTTGCGTCTTTATACCATAAGGCATATCCATTCTCCGTCATCCAATTTGAAATTTCACCGATAAATGGATTGGTATAGTACTTTCCATGGGTTTCCAGTGAAATCACCTTTGGGCTACTCTTCAAGTATTTCAAGACATACCATTCCCCTCCTTCTATGTCAATGCTTAGCAGGTCAATCGTACCGTCATCAATTTCAGTAAATACCTTGCAGGGGACTTCAATCGTATTTTCCTCCGTGACGCGGTAGTGGTCATTTATTAATGCCGGACTTTGTTTCAACTCAGTGGCAAAAGTTGAGGCAGCCGCTTTGGACAGGCGAAGCGTACCTGTTCTGTCCCAAACAGCTACAGGGACTGTCCTGACCTGGTAATCTTTAAAGTATTCCTCAATTTTAAGTACAGTCTCCGGATCGGCCTCCACAAGCGTGGCTCGACTTCCACTTCTAATGAAGTCAATGACATTAGAGGTTTCCGGTAGATAGACCCCCACTTCGCAGACATGATCAAAGTGAAGCCCTTTTTTAAGGCACTTCCTATAAATTTTTTTGTTTGATCTTGTATTCATTCTCTCCTTTCTTACCTACTGAGTATCAACTGACCGCTCCATTCAGATAAGTTTTTGGTAATTATCAAGAAATAAAATCAATATACGTTTTCATCTGATAATCAAGGCTGAATCTGACTTCCTGGCGAAGGGCTGATTCCTTCGCTCTGATCTGCAATTTGTCTTTCGACAGGCGTATCAGCAAGGGAATAAGACCACCCAAGTCATAAAAAAAGGCCGTGTCGCGAAAATCCGCATATTGACCAAATACCGAGGCCATGACCAAGGGCCTTTTAAAGCCAAACGAAAGATTATATGTCCCGGAAATCTTGTGATTCAGATAGTCTTGGGCCTCAGAGCTTTCATTTGGATCAATGAGTAAAAGCAGTACATCGGTTTTCTCAAGCCACGAGAAATAGGTTTTTTCATCGATAAAGCTATCAAAGAACACAACTTCGCAGGGCAAGTCCAGGCGCTTGACTTTTGAGGCGATCTCTGGGCCATCATATTTGGTGCAATCACCAAGGAAGATCATTCGCAGCTGCGGGCCCAGCGTTCCGCGAAAGGTCTCCAGATCATGAACAAGTCCAAGGTAGTCTCTTCTGGATTGAATAATATTCCCCGCAATTGTAACGTTTAGCACGGCATCCTGATCCCGGTGATCATTGGTTTTGAAAGGAAAAAAGATGGGATAGAAACTCCGTATTGAAACCCCTTTACTTGCGCGCAGGTAAGGGCTATTCAACAGCAGATCATTGAGGACAAAATACCTGCGAACCAAAAGATTGATGAGTCGTTGCGTAAAGCTGTTTTGGAATTTCCGAACATAGTGAGCAACTCCAATCACAGTAACGCGCCGGCAGAATAATTTGCAGAGCAACGCGAAATTTAATACCAACATGCCGTGGGCTGTATTGACAATTACTCGCTCAATGCCCTCTCGCCTGATCAGCCTCACAAGCTGAGTCAATAATTCCAGTTTTTTCCACGTCGCGTTTGGTTCCGGAAACAAGACCACTTTTGCAAGCGGCAGGTCCGTTGGAATGACCTGCCGAATCCCTTGATTCACAGCAAGAAATATACTCTGATTCGATCTGGATAGAATAAGCAAATGAGAATAGAGCAACTCGCCATGGACTGCCTCAAACTCAATAAGCAAAACGCGCATACTAATCCTGAGAAACAGAACTTGATGCAGTCTGGAGCCTTAATTGAAAGGCACGCGCTATGGGCTGCTTAACCTGGGATGGTGACAATTCATTTACGCACCTGCACTCCTTGCTTCTTCTGCAATCGTTACACTTCTTTTTCAACACCAGGTAAGTTGCATTCTTGCCAATCGGCATCCATCGGCCTGGATGGATTGGTTTCATCGGGGAATAGAGTCCCAACGTGTACTTTCCAAGTGCAGCCGCAAGATGCAGTACTCCAGTACTGCACGCAACCAGACCATTTGCCTGACTGATAAACGACATGAGTTCCCCAAGGCTCAATTTGCCTGTCATGTCGGTTACATGCTCGAGATCAAACAAGCCTGGGTGTTCTCTATGCATAGCTTCTCCTTCTTCCTTCAGTCCTGTTACAAAAATCTTGTAATGTTCTGTGGGCAAGGATTTCGCCAACTCATAGTAATTCTCCAAATGCCATTCCCTGGCGCTCCCTTTGGACTTGGGATGTATAATCAAGTTGAAATGGTCCTGGCTCAGATAAGCACTGTGGTCTTGGAGCGTGGGAACAAGTCCATATAAGTCCGCCATTTCCTTAATGTCAAAATCCCAATAGAGTTTAAAAGGGGAAAGCAATTTGAAATTAAGTTGGCTCTCATGGGATTGCGACCGTAACCGGCTAAAATCCACACGGTAGTTGCAGTACAACCAATTAAACCAGCGGTGAGCGGTAGCTACTCGGTTCCGGATACCGGCATTTCGTGCCAACTTTGCCAGCTGTCTGTCCGGGTAGATAAATAAGATGGTATCAGCCTGAATTTCGCGAAGTTTTTCAGGATCCTTCAACAGTTCCTCCCGGTCAAGAAACTTGTCAACGTGGATACACTTGTCAATCACAGCATGCGTATAGCTCTTGCCAATGAAATATATTCTCACTTCCGGCATCATGGCCTTCAGGTATCCCAGAAGCGGAAGGGTCAGAATTACGTCACCAAGGTTGTCCGTGCGGCTGATGACAATTCTTTTGCCAATGGCCATACGCTTATTTGCCTCGAATAATTTTGAATACTTATAGAACACATGATTCGCCTCGGCCCTTGCAACCATGAGTCCTTCAAATCCATCCAAAAACCCGCGTTTTAAAAAAAAACTCTTGCTGAATGCAAATGCCGTGTGTCCAGTGATCTTTACGAGCGAGCTGGATTTCTTTCCTGCATTCTCAAACGCAAAAATGTCGGAATATCGCTGAATTTTTTCGAGTGTCTCCCGTGAGTCCTTGTAAGCACGATGTAAGATGTCACCTTGGAGTTGGATGACCCTTGTCCCCCGTTTAAGTACAATACGGTCGTGGGGGTTCTCCCCTCCCCAAATGCCAATCTCCTTGTTCCATAATCGGATCTTTCGATCTGGATACCAGGAGCCATGCTTTATCCATTTGCTGCCATAGCTGGAAAGCCGGTTCATCCGAAAGGCCTGTGCGGTCCAGTTATCCTTAACAGCCATGATGGATTGAATCAATTCTTCCGACAAGTATTCATCAGCATCGAGTGACAAAACATGCTGAAAATTTGCTTGCGTGACGGCAAAGTTCTTTTGATCAATGTGGGTACGGAAAGGGTGTTCAACGAAGCGCACGCCTTTGGCAAGGCATATTTCCTTTGTCCGATCCTTGGAGAATGAATCAATGACAACGATTTCATCTGTTACGGGCTGCAACGAATCTATACAACGGGCGATATTCTTCTCCTCGTTGTATGTAATGATGACGCCACTAATCTTGACCATTCACCAAAATTAACGAGAAAGAATCGATTTTAAACCACAGAGAAGGGACCCTTCCGCCACAGCAGGGCCCCTTCCTGAATTATCGTCTAGCCATCAGATTCATAGATTTTGCAAGGCCAATAAACTCCGCCCGATAGCCTTCTTTGTCAGCTCCCCGTGACAACTCAGCCAACCGGATGATATCCTGACAGGAATAATTTCGTGTATACTCAGAGTCGCGGAGAAGCATACCGAATGCCGCGATGGCAGCCGACCAGCGAAAATTCTCAGATGCACGCTCATACAATCCGCCTTCCGATACGACCGGATGAACAATCACTTTGCTCACGCTTCCCTGCGGCTCCTTGTATCTGAACTTGATGGTCATCCATTCATCGGTACGGCCTGAAGTTGGAGTGGCCGTTTGTTGTTGATATTTCAGTTCATCAATCTTGGTAAACTCATCTTCAACACCTTTAGGAATAATCTCATACAACGCGGTAACGGTATGTCCTGAACCCAGTTCTCCGGCATCCTTCTTGTCATTGTTGAAATCTTCGTTTTTCAATTCGCGGTTCTCGTAGCCAATGAGACGCCAAGCCGATACTTTTGCCGGGTTGAATTCCACCTGAAGTTTGACATCCTTGGCAATCGTAAACAGCGTGCCTCCGAATTCCGTTACCAACACTTTCTGAGCCTCAAGGATGTTATCAATATACGCGTAGTTGCCATTGCCTTTGTCGGCAAGGATTTCCATTTTGGAATCCTTGTAATTCCCCATTCCAAATCCCAACACGGTAAGGAAAATACCGTCTTCGCGTTTTTGCTCGATCAGTCGCTCCATTCCGGCATTGCTTGACTCGCCAATATTGAAGTCGCCATCCGTTGCCAGGATAATGCGATTGTTGCCATTCGGGCGGAAGTTTTCTTTGGCAACAGCATACGCCAGTTGAATTCCCGCCCCACCTGCGGTTGAGCCACCGGCCTCAAGTTGATCCAGGGCTTCAAGAATCCTCATTTTATTTCCGCCGGACGTCGAGGGAAGAACTAGTCCGGCAGCTCCTGCATATACAACCATGGCGATACGATCTTGTTCACGAAGCTGCCCGACAAGCAGTTTGAGAGAAGCTTTAAGAAGTGGAAGCTTATTTGGATCATTCATGGAACCGGAAACATCGATAAGAAAAACCAGGTTGGAAGGAGGCAGGTGATCCGTTGGAATATGTTTGCCATGCAGCCCGATGTGGACCAGTTGGTGCTTGCTATTCCAAGGAGCAGCCGCCATTTCGGTATAGATGGAGAAGGGATCGTTCCCGCTTGGTTCCGCGTAGTCGTAATCAAAATAGTTCACCAACTCCTCAATGCGAACCGCATCCATCGGAGGCCGTTGCCCATTTCGGATATACCGACGGATGTTACTGTAGGAGGCCGCATCTACATCAATCGAAAAGGTAGACAGCGGATTCTGTCTGGCATGATGAAAAATGTTTTCATGAATAGCATCGTACTCTTCTGTGTTCCAATCGGGCTGCTGCGCATAATCCTCAACGCGCTCCAATTGCATGGCTCCCTGATCTTTTTTCCCGCGCTTTCCGCCCTTCGGAACGGAATAACCTAATGCGCGGCCCTTGATGCCATACGCCGACCCCGTAACAATCACTTCCGAGAGCTGCTTCGTGTCAGCGACCATGGTCACGTCAATTACATCCCTCGCACCAACAACTACTTCCTGCGTTGCTAGTCCAATAAATGAAAAAACGAGAGTGGCCTCCGTGTTAGAGACGCTGATTTGATATCTACCTTCCGCATCGGTCACGACTCCATGTGCGGAGCCTTTCTCCAAAACGTTCACACCCGGCAGAGCCGATCCATCATCAGTGGCCGTTACCAAGCCACTCACAGTCCTTGTCGGGACCCGAAACGATGACATACATACCATCATGATCACCGCCACCACAAATCTTGTTTTCATAGGCTTTTTTCTAATAAGATGCTTGTCCCAAGCTTTTTCCATAAGCGGGTTAAAAAAATTAACTTGAGGTGTGTTCCTGGGAAAGACAAAAAGCGATAAGACGGATGAAGAATTACTTCTCCTGTATCAAGCTGACCACAATTTGGAGTGGCTAAGCACTTTGTTCCTGCGTTACACTACCTTGGTTTACGGGGTGTGCCTGAAATATTTGCGCGACCGGGAAGAGGCTAAAGACGCCGTGATGCAAATTCACGAAAAGCTTATCATCAGCCTATTGAATCATGAGGTGAGCCAGTTCAGGGGCTGGTTGTACGTTTTTTCCCGAAATCACTGCCTGATGCAACTGCGGGCACAAAGAGGAAAAGCAACAGAACAAATCTCAGTTTCCCTTGTGGAAAACGGGCTGTCCCTGCATCCACAGGAAGACAGTGCATTTGTAGAGGACATAGGAAGACTTGAAAAGTGCATGGCAAGGCTCATTGGGGCCCAGCAGCAATGCGTTAGGCTGTTCTACCTGGAGGAACAATGCTATAAGGACATTTCACAAGTAACAGGTTTTGACCTGGGCCAGGTTAAGAGTTATATTCAAAATGGGAAGCGAAACCTGAAGATTTGCATGGAGCGAAATGACTGAAGACAGAGACGATATTAGGAGATACCGCGATGGCAGCATGACAGGTGCTGAGCGAAACGCATTAGAAAAGAAGGCACTGGATGATCCCTTCCTTGCCGATGCGCTTGAAGGTGCTGAAAAGATTGATGCGGCTGACCTTTCTGCCGATGTGGAAGAATTAGCCAGGCGTATCCAGTCAGGGAAACGGACATGGTACATCCCCCTGCGAATTGCAGCTGGCATCATTGTCGTTTTGGCCGTTGGATCCCTTTTGTACTACTTCAACTCTGCGGGACCCAGCCAAATGGCGACTAATGATGAAAAAATAGCTGACACGCTCGCTTCAATTTCTACAGGGCCAAAACCAGACTCGCTGCTGGCAATGGCAAAGGGTTCAAAGGACAAAGAAGAAATCAAGTCTTCCGCACAACCGGTCCCTGCTTCACCCACCATAGTTACGCCGTCTGCAGAGAGCTCCGGATCTGCTGGTGCTTCTGCCGAAAAATATACGGCAGACGCAAAATTGCAGGGGACCAAAAAAACAGAAAGTGAAAAAGCAGAGCTCACTGCTGCAAATCAAACAGAACAGAAAATCGCGGTGTCTGCGGATGAACTCATAGAAGAGGCCCCAAAAGCGGCCAGCAAAAGGAAAGAAGCAGTTATGGAACCTGCTGCCCGATCTCTCAACACACAGAGAACGGTTAGCGGAAAGGTTACACTGGCAGAAGACGGAACACCCCTCCCAGGTGTGAACGTAATAATCAAAGGCACAAACAAAGGAGCGGTTACCGATTTGCACGGGAACTACATCATCGTTCTCCCGGCTGACCGTGTCGACCTGACATATTCATTCATTGGCATGGAAACAAAGGAGGTTAATCCCGGGGACAAGGCGATGGTAAATATTCAACTGAAAGAAGATGCTTCGCAGTTAAGTGAAGTAGTTGTCACGGGTCAGGCCATTCAACGTGAGGATCTTGATGATTTGGTAAAACCTGTCATTCGCTTGGCGGCTCCCGTTGGTGGAATACGCGCATACAATAAATACCTCGAAACTAACCTTCGCTATCCTGCGGCGGCCCTGGAAAAAAAGATTAAAGGCAAAGTCACGATTACGTTTACCATTACTACAACGGGGGGACTCACCGATTTCAATGTTGTACGGGGCCTCGGCTACGGTTGCGAGGATGAGGTGGTGCGCCTCGTCAAAGAAGGGCCTACCTGGACGCCCTCGCTTGAGGATGACATCGCTGTAGAAAGCGAAGTTCGCGTCAAACTAAAATTTGATCCCGCCAAGGCAAACAAATAGAAAGTGTTTAAACCACTTTCTTCCTAATCAATTTGGCATACGTCCGGCTCACCGGAAAACTCTTCCCGTTTTGCATTTTTACCACCATTCCTCCGTTGAAGTGGCGCTCGATTTCCTTCAAGTAGGTCAGGTTAATAATTGTGGACCGATGCACCCGGATGAACGTGTCCGGATCCATTATTTCTTCCAGTTTTCCGATCCCGGAAGAGCTAACATACTGATCGTTTTTGGTAGTGATAATGGTGTAGTCACCCGAAGCCTCGAGAAAGACAATCTCTTCCACCGGCAGGTTAAAAAGTTTTTCTGACTTCTGGACAAAAATATGAGATTCGAAATTCCGTGTGCCGGCTTTGATGCTGCGCAAAAGTTCTTCTACACTTCCCTTTTCTGAGGTTTTCCGCTTAAGTGCCCGGTTCACCGCCAAACGGAAGCGCTCTTCATCCAGTGGTTTAAGCAAATAATCCACAGCATTCTTCTCAAACGCTTTGATGGCGTATTGGTCATAGGCCGTTGTGAAAATCACATAAGGTTCATGATCAATCTCCTCCAGCACATCAAAGCCGTTCATACCCGGCATTTGTACATCCAGGAAAAGAATATCGGGCTTCACTTTGTTGATTTGTTCTACTGCCTCATTTCCTTTTGCGCATTCCCCAACGATTTCAATTTCCGGGAAGCCCTCCAGATATTCACGAAGCAATTCCCTTGCTAATTTTTCATCGTCAACAATCAAACATGTGGTATTCATATCACTTGGTTTTCTGTGGATTGGGTAACATTTTCATTCATTTCGATGGCCGCCAGAACTGGGATGGAAAAACTTACCGAGTAGCCTTCCTCTGATGCTTTCACGTGTAGTCTTGCCGTCGGCCCATAATAGCTGATGAGTCGCATGTCAGTGTTCTTCATTCCTACTCCGCCGGTACTTCCGTCCAGGACTTTTTTCGCATGGATGCCCAGGCCATTGTCATTGACTTCAAAATAGACCCCACTTGCCTGATGTCGAATCACCAGATTGATTGTTCCTCCTTCCTCTTTTGGTCCAACGCCGTACTTAACTGAATTTTCCACCAGCGGCTGAAGGATCATTGGTGGAATGCTGAGCCCCAGACACGACGGGTCAATTTGCTTTTCAAATTTTAGTCGGTCACCAAATCGCACCTGCTGAATCCGAATGTAGCTTTCAATAAAGTCGACTTCCTCCATCAGCTTAACCATTTTGCCTGTGTGCGAATCCAGGGCGTAGCGAAAGATATCTGACAATTGCGTGATCACTTTTCTGGCTTGCTCCTTACTGGAGTGCATCAACGTGGAGATTGAATTCAGCGTATTAAACAGGAAATGTGGATTGATTTGAGATTTGAGCAAAGAGATTTGCATTTCTTTGTTCTTGAGAATCAGTTCTGTCTTTTCTTTCTCTTCCTTTTCAAGTCCCTGGAAATACGAGATAACATAGTAGACACCTACCGTGATAATGTATTGGTCATAGAACCGGAGCGCTTCCCAGTTCAATAATTCCACCATGAATTCTTTCCAGTTATCGAAATACACCAAGCCGTCCATATAGTCGGTGAAGTAGTAGGAAAGCGTTCCCATCACCATAAAGAATGTGACAATGCCCAGTGAATGACCGATGATCTGTGTAATGGGCCGAAAGCGAAAAAGCCATCGGGAATACAGAAAGATGAGAATGATTAGAACGCACAATGCTTCCCACAGATAGAGCCCATTCCAGAAAACGTAGCTAAAGGGTCTTTTCAACTTCCATTCGAAAAAAGTGCTAATGGCAAAATTCGCCGCATACCACAGGCACATCAACAGGTAGGCGCGCTTCCAAATTTTGGGCACGTTGTCAAGCCATCGCATGTGTGGAATCAGCTTCATCGGGAAAATGTAAACTCCAGTATAAATTTATGGATAAGCATTGAATTGGGGCCGAAACGTCAAATGTGCAGATAAACTGCCGATAATGTCGATGAACCGCCCACAAAGGAGTTCTGCTAAACCACTAACTTTAGCCGGTTGTATTCAAGTAACGAGATGCGCTTAGCAATTCTTATCGGGTATGTTGTTTTATGTGGATTCAACGGATATGGGCAAACAGTCACCATTTCGGCAAAAGCACTCGATAAGGAGACTAAAGAGCCACTTCCATATGCATCGATAGGCCTCAGGGGGAAGGCCATTGGGACTGTCAGTAATCTCTTGGGTGAATTTGATTTTCACTTCCCAGACTCTCTGGCAGATGAAACCTTTGTGATCAGCATGTTGGGCTATGCCAACTACGAAACCCCAGCCTCTGTTTTGCTGAAGTCACCCCTACCCGAACTCTTGCTTGAAAAATCTTCTACAATACTGAATACGTTGATTATTTCTGATACCCTCTCAGGAGGCGATATCTTCCGAATCGCTTTGAGTCGCCTGGAGCAAAACCATCCCTCCGAGCCTTATCTGGTGGATGGGTTTTACCGTGACCTGAAAAAAATTGGCAATACATATGTCTCCCTGCTTGAGGCGGCTATCAAAGTATATGATGATGATTTTCGCGAGCCCCGCAACAAGTACAAGTTGCGTGAACGTGTGCAGCTGCTGGAGGTGCGCAGGAGCATCGGTTATAGCAACCGGTTTACAACTTATTTCGATGAAGACAATCTTCTGGAGGAGGTGCTTCTTCACAACAACATCCGGTATCGTCAATTTCCGGGGGAGGAAGTATTCTTTGAAAGCCTTGTGCGCGACAAGAATACAGTCTACAATGGCGAGGAGGTTTTTGTTATCGCCCATCGGGAAGACTTTCGGCTTATCCTGTTTGTCGATCAGAAAACCTTCGGCATTCTGCGCATGGAATATGAGCATGATGCCGTTCAGCCCATTAACAAGAAAAGGGGCCTTATGAGTAAATTTGTCGGACTTAAGAAAACCATTGACTACAAGTACTATCAGGGCAAGCTATATCTGAGTTACATGGAAGTGCTCTCTAAAATCAACTGGTATGACATCAAGACTGACAGCCTTAAATTCGAAACGGAACTAGCGCAGCACCTCGTGATCAACCAGGTGTACCCACACACTGACGAACGTATCCCGATTAACTCAAAGATGCGGCGTTACGGGCTGCAATATCAGGATCAACCTTACAACAAGAAATTCTGGAGTGAGTACAACGTACTCAAGGAAAGTCCCCTGGACGCCAAGATTCTTGCTGACCTGGAACGGGATGGGCCGCTGGATAAGCAGTTTGAGAAGTATTGAGGCATCCCTATTGCCCGCCATGCCTAGGGCTCAATTTTCACCATTTTAAGAAACTCATCATATTTTTCCCTTTTGCCGAGGATGTTTATTCGCTTGTTTGATGATCCAATCGCTGCGCCAATCGGAGTGCCTATCAAAAATCCTAATATCCCTAAACCGGCCCCACTTGTGTCAGGATTATAGGATAATGTGCCATTTGAACCTTTATGGGAAGCGGCCCCAATCACAAAACCAAGCCCCGCTCCAACTGCACCGCCAATAATTGCTCCCACTGCTCCGGAGCCAAGTTTGTGAATCCCAATGTAATCCACATCCGCATAAGAATATGCACTTCGATTGGACGGCTCTTTAAGAGCTGATGGTGGATACGATTTTATTCGCACTCCCTTAATCTGGCTCTTTTGAATTTGCTGTTCATGGGGAGGCTCCTTGGTAGTTAGGATAATCGTAAACTCTGTGATCGCATTGACTGTGCCATGGATGTAAGTATTCGAGTTCTTAAGCTTGATCAAGGCAACACATCCTACGATTAATTTGTTCTTGTCAAGGATGATGAGTGAATCGTTAGTAAGGCCAACGAACTGACCGGAAATCAGTAGTCCATTGGTCAGCTTAAAATCGACGTGTTCGAGATTGTAGCGCTGTGCAAGCGATTCAATTCCGAGAAGCATAAACATCAGGACGATGAAGCCCGCTACCATTTGTTTTTCGGTCAGGTTGTGTACAGTAAAATTTGTATCGGGTTTCATACGATTTGATTTGGTGGCTTTAGATTGCTCACCAAAACTATGATTCCTCTCGGCAGCCAAGGTTTCAAATGGTCCCATACCTATCACTTTGATTTGCGAAAAGTGCCATTCATCGCTAGCGCCATGGCTTTCAATTGCAAAAAATGCAACAAGGAGCTTAATCTATCACAATCCAAGCGGAATAGCATCGGAAAATCTAAGTTTAGGCAACGCTCTCGATGGGATGACCCGGGTTGAAATTGTCCACTGCCCAGTCAGGTCCATCCTCTTCCCCAGCTTGAACACCTTTAAAATAGTCCCGAAGCCAATAAAGCCTAGTCCTTTCAGCGGAATATTCCTGTTCGTTGAATCAAAGGTGCCTGAAGGCGTAAAAGGAAGAGCTTCTATGGAGTTAACCAAAAGGCCATAAGCCACAGCACTTGATCCCGTCACTATCGCCACAGACCCAAAATCAATCACCCCCTGACTGGGAATCACCAACATTTTCAAGTCAGAAAGTGAGACGGTCAAGTTAATGGTCCTCCTATCGACCCTGGTGTAGAACGAAATAGCTGAATCTGTTACGCTCGATATCCAACCCTTCGCAAGCCGGGTTGTCCCATGTGTCCTAAAGTACACGGTGTGCCCCACCCCCAGAAGTTCAATCTTGTGGCTCTTTACATTTTCGACCATGATAGCCTTTGTGATGTCTGCGGTTTGCGGTATTACATCACTACGTGTTTCAATGGTCTCGATTTGGCTTATGGGTATGGTTCGTCGATATTCTTTGTGCCTTCTTCCCCGGGCGCAGACGGAGACTTTCTCAGAATCAAGGGCAATTACGCGTAGGTCCTTCAGCGTCTCACCACCTTTCACTGAAAGACGCACAATACTTCCAGGTGCTATTCCGCCTATAATTTGCGGGGGCGTGGGGACAATCGCGTTGTATGGCGCGCAAGAAGCGAGGGCGATCGCAAGGATAACTCCGGCGAATGCAGCACTCATGGGAGATGTTTCTAAGTTTTTCATGACATTGTGTTTAATGAATTATTGTGGGCATTTTCCAGTCATCATTCTTATGGTTTGGACAACAGCGACAAATTCAAACTGAGGCCTATGCTGAAACTCCGATATAAGGACCCTTTGCTGATATCCTTGACCAGGCTGTACTCCGGGCGAATCGCCCACTTTGACAGGTCGGTGCTGATCCCCAGGCCACCATTGACAGCAATCATAAGGCCCGTGCCGGCATCATATCCACCCACGGAGAGAATGCTCTTCACGGATGGATTGAATTCAATCTTGTTTTTGATGATGGGGAAGGTCAGCAGCAGTGTAGGTTGCAGCTGAACTGGTTTGAAATCAACAAACCAAACGGGGAGGTACAGGGCAACACGGTCTTTTACAAGACTAACCTTTGGGCCAATGGAAAATACATTAGCTGAAAACTCTCTGAATTGGAAGTGCTCAGCGCGTAACCGGATATCCACCTTATCAGACAATCCGTAGGCAACCTGCAGCCCGATCAGTTTCCCTGAAGATTCCTGGGGTTTCTTCTCTCCGGTCTGGGCTTCCTTTTCTGCAAACTGTACGGAAGAGTATCCGGGAGTAATTTCTATTCTCTTCTTTCCAACCAGTCGGGCACTTTGCAGATCTGATGAAAGAGGAGCGCAGCTAAATTGAGACGCGATAATCGCTACTGCAAAAATTCTGATGGTAGCGCCTATCAGAACGCTTGCAATTTTTTGATTTTCTGTTCTTGCTTTCATGGTCGTGTTCTTTTGCTTCACGACCGAAAGGTTGCCGGTGCAGAGATGGAACTGATTTCATAGTCTGCGTGCGGTACGTTGAAAAAATTGCATGGATTCCTGATTCCCTCATGACTGAGGAGTGTACTGACGAAGATTGCCGCACGGCTCCACTGGCGGATCTCTCCGTACTGTTTTTCGTTAAGAACGGAACGGCAGTAACAGAATTAATGCAAGAGTTGCTGCGGCACGAGACATGAGAATTGGTTTACCCAAACTGAATCGGTCGGCGTCTTGATCTACCGCTATTCTTGGGTAAGGCAGGCTCTAGCGAGTTGCGCGAAAAACCAAATCACAATGGCCCAAGCTGCCTTGTAGCATTTATCGCAAATCCGGCTTGATTTGGAGCTATTCAGCGTGTTTTTCGCAAATATCAGCTAGGTTCTTTGCGGAGATCGAGGCCGAACCGCACCCAAGACCCGTTAGTTTCGGGTAATCAAAGACGATCGTCTCTGAATCGTAAGCAAGACAAATTGAGCTATATTTATGTACCCCGTGACTCAGAAAGAAAACATTCAATCTGCTTTCCTGGAGCAGATTAAAAAGGGCCTCCCTCCCAATCACTCCTTTGCGGATGAGCTGGCAGAGTTGTTGACGATTAGCCGTGACAGTGCCTATCGCAGAATTCGTGGCGAGACGATTTTATCTTTAGAAGAAGTAAGTATCCTCTCGTTAAAATTCGGGGTTTCTGTTGACGCCTTTCTTTCGCCACAAAAGGAAACCGTTTCCTTTCAAATTCGACATTTTGACGGAACGAATTTTTCATTTGAAAAATGGTTTCGTTCCATACTGAGTAGTTTGGATATGTTTGAAGCGTACCCAGGAACAGAAAAGGAGTTGATTTACAATGCCAAAGACCTCCCGGTTTTTCATCACTTTCAGTTTCCACGGCTCGCGGCCTTCAAAATGTATTTCTGGATGAAGTCTTTTGGACATGCAAAATTCAACACTGGCAGGTATAATCCTGAGGAAATCAGCAAAGAACTTATTGGGGTTGGCCAAAAGATTTGGAGTCGATACGCAGCGATTCCAAGCACAGAAATTCACACCATCGAAATGATGAATGTTACGCTGCGGCAGATTGAGTATGCGCATGAGTGCGGAATGTTTGTGGAGAAACAACATGCGAAAGAACTTTTGAAAGATTGTCTTTTGCTGACAAACCACATAAAAACCCAAGCGTTGCAGGGTTTCAAATCAACATTCGGTGAAGAAAAACAGGGTGGAAAATTTGAAATGTATGTCAACGATGTACTCCTCGGAGACAATACCATTCTATTCAAGCTGGGTGAAAAAAGAATCACATTTATTACACCCAACGGGTTTAACATCCTCACCACATCTCAAGAGTTTTTTGGCAGACTGACCGAGGATAGCATGGAGAATCTGAAAAGTAAATCCGTCCTGATCAGTGCAACGGCCGAGAAAGACCGAAACCGGTTCTTTAATCATGTGGAGAAACTTGTTACGGAAATGATGGGGAAAGTCAGCTGATTCAGTAGCCCGCAGCAGCCTCCTGCAATAACTCCTCTTTGCTAATGGGCACTACCCCCACGTGCTGACAGACTAGCCCGCCGCCAAGATTTGACAACCCGGCGATATCATGAGCAGGTAATTTCAGCGCCACACACAATGCCGCAATACTGACCACCGTATCTCCCGCACCGGACACATCGGCAATCTCACGCTTGTGCGCGGGAACTGTTAATTGCTCGCCCAGGTAATCGATAAATACCCCTTGCTCCGACATCGTCAACATGACTCCTTCCGCCGACAATTTCTCCTTCACATGTTTTACCGCCTCTTTCACCGATAACGGATCACTCGCATCAAGATCAATTTTGAGGCCTTCCCGGAGCTCTTTCACATTTGGCTTGAACAGGGTCACGCCACGATAATGAAGAAAGTTTCGCCTCTTCGGATCCACAACTGTGGGTATACCTTTCGCCTTAGCCCATTGCACCGTTTGCGCAATCAACGTGGGTGTAATCACGCCCTTGTCGTAGTCCTCGAAGATGACAACGTCACACAAGGGCAGGAGTTTTTCAATCCGCTTCAGCAGCTCACGCTCTTCTGCATCCGTAGCAGCGCGGTCAGATTCCTGATCAATTCGAAGTACATGTTGTTGCGCGGCAATCACTCTTGCCTTGACAGTTGTTGGGCGGGATTCACTCATCACCAGGCCATCCCGACTTAGCTTCTTTTCATCCAGTAGCTGCATAAGCCGTTTGCCATTCTCATCATCGGCAGCCAATGCACACAAAACGGGCGTAGCGCCCAGCGCCAAAACATTCAAGGCTACATTGGCGGCTCCACCCAGACGATAGTCGCGGGTCGTCACCTGGATAATGGGCACTGGCGCCTCCGGGGAAATTCGTTCCACCACACCCCAGATATAGGAATCCACCATCACATCCCCAATAATGAGAACGCGAAGTTTCTTGAACCGATTAAAAACGTCAGGCCACGACAGCATGTGTAGCAGTAGTCTCTTTGAGTCCGCCCAGTGTTTCTTTCAAACGACGCAGTGCTTCAATCAGATCCTTTTCTGAAGCCGCATATGAAATCCGGATACAGTTGGGGTCGCCAAATGCACCACCAGGAACAAGTGAAACGTGCGCTTTGTCTAGCAAATACAAGCAGAGGTCATCTCCATTCTTAATCGTATGCGTACCATCCGATTTTCCAATGAAGTGACTAACATCGGGAAAGAAATAGAAAGCTCCCTGCGGGTAATTGGCCTTCACGCCCGGTATCTCTTTCAATAATTTGTAGACCAATTCGCGACGCTTGCGGTATTCATCGACCATTCTGAGGGTCGGCGCAAGATCCCCGGTAATAGCCGCAAATGCGGCCCTTTGCGAAATCGAACTGTTGGCTGAGGTAAGCTGGCCTTGCATTTTGTTGGCCCCATCCGCAATCCATTTGGGGGCTGCGATGTATCCAACACGCCAGCCTGTCATGGCATACCCCTTGGCAAAACCATTCACCGTAATGGTTCTGTCAAACATGCCCGGGAAAGATGCGATGCTGGTTTGATCACCAGCAAAATTAATATGCTCATAGATTTCGTCGGCGATAATCAGGAGGTCTGGGTGTCTCAAAACAACATCGGCAATTGACTGCAACTCTTTCCTGGAAAAGACAGATCCCGTTGGATTGCAGGGGGAAGAAAAAATGATCGCCCTCGTTTTCGGCGTAATTGCCTTCTCCAGCTGCGCAGCGGATACCTTGAATTCGTTTTCAATACCACCCTTGACAAAAACCGGCGTGCCCTCCGTCAGACGAATAATGGCATCGTAGCTCACCCAGTACGGTGAAAATACAATCACCTCGTCACCCGGGTTGATCAACGAAAACATAACGTTGGCAATCGATTGCTTGGCGCCGTTGGAGACAACAATATTCTCTGCCTTATAAGGAACGCTATTCTCCTTCTGATATTTGGCCGCAATCGCTTCCCGAAGATCTTGATAGCCAGCAACCGGGGGGTACGTAAAATATTTCCCTTCATCAATTGCCTTCTTGGCCCCTTCGCAAATGTGTTGGGGGGTCTTAAAATCCGGCTCACCCAGGCTCAGGTTTATCACGTCGATGCCTTTGGCCTTGTATTCTCTTGCCTTGCTGGCCATTGCCAGTGTAGCTGATTCTTCGATGGATTCAATCCGCCTTGAAAGATGATTCATAACCGTTCTGGTGTTTTGAATTATATGGCAACAAAGAACGGTATTAAAATCCTAAGTACGAACAGGGATTTGCTGAGCTCAGCTGAACAGTATTCGTGCTGTTATGCTCCTGCCCAGGGTGATTTCGTCTGCGTATTCCAAATCCCCCCCCATGGGAATCCCACGGGCAATGGAGGTGATTTTGAGGGGAAGTTCCTTTAGCCGGCGGTGGAGGTAAAAGGCCGTAGTATCGCCCTCCATCGTAGGGCTCAACGCCAGGATGACTTCCTTTACCCCGCTCTTCTCTGATCCAACCCGCGCAATCAATGAGTCGATTGTAAGTTCAGCAGGACCGATGCCGTGGATCGGCGAGATGATTCCTCCCAATACATGATAAACACCAGTGTACTGGGAGGTGTTCTCAATCGCCATTACATCTTTGCTTTCCTCCACGACGCAGATCATACTGTGATCACGCCTGGTATTTCGACAAATGCCACACTCTTCCTCATCTGAAATTGTATGGCAGATCTTACAGAACTTTATGTTTGCCCGCAGTCGGTTCAGCGCCTCCGTCAACGTACGGGTTTTGTCTTCCTTCTCTTTGACCAAATGAAGTACGAGGCGCAATGCGGTCTTTTTGCCAATGCCGGGGAGGCGGGCAATCTCGTTCACCGCATCTTCAATTAACTTTGACGGAAATTCCATGAGCCCATATCGTCAGTTCTTCCAGTACAATAATCTCTCGTCCGAACAAAAATTATAGTCGGGACAGTTCTTCTCTAGTGAACAGCCGGCCAATAAGACAAAGCGCAAGATCAGGCCCGGCTTCATCCCAGTTTAATTAAAGAATCTTTGCATCAATGCCCGCTTCACAGATACCCTCTTTCAAAGGCTTGAGTTCCTCGTAAGAGCCAGACTTCACAGCGCACTTTCCTTTGAAATGGATAAGCAGGGTGCATTGCTCTGCTTGTTCCGTCGAGTGTTTGCATACACGGATCAGCGTTTTGGTCACGTGATCAAACGTATTGAAATCGTCGTTGAATACTACGAGGTCTTTAACATCAATATCCTCCTCAAGCAACTCAACGGTTGCTTCCTCCTGATACAGTGGCTTCACGCCTTTCTCCGCATTTCTCATAGTGTAATGACAAAATGTTGCTCCCAACGGTTCCAAAAGTAAATAATTTTGCCAAGTTTGGCCCTTCCAATCGCAAATCATGAGTCCCTATCTGGTCCTGACCATCATGGTCATCTATTTCACAGCCCTGATCCTCATATCGGTCATTACCTCAAAGGGGGCAACGACCGATACATTCTTTACTGCCAACCGGTCATCGCCATGGTACCTGGTGGCGTTTGGGATGATCGGAGCATCTCTTTCAGGAATCACGTTTGTCTCGGTCCCTGGCAATGTGGGCAAGACAAATTTTGCCTATTTCCAGGTCGTCCTGGGATATATTATCGGCTATGCCGTCATCATGACCATACTGATGCCCCTCTACTACCGGTTGAACCTCGTTTCGATCTACACCTACCTGGAGCAGCGGTTCGACAAGTGGTCCTACAAAACCGGGGCGTTCTTCTTTCTGGTTTCACGCACCATCGGCTCCTCTTTGCGCCTTTGTCTTTCTGCCACCGTACTTCAGCTTTTTCTCTTCGATGCGTGGAACATCCCCTTTTACATCACCGTCATCATCACTATTTTTCTGATCTGGATCTATACTTTTAAGGGAGGGATAAAGACGATTGTTTGGACTGATACGTTTCAAACCGTCTTTCTGGTCTCTTCCGTCATTGTATGTGTCTATCTCATTTCAGCACGGCTTGGCCTATCGTTGGGGGAAATGATTAACACAGTTTATGCCAGTGATCTTTCTCAGGTATTCTATTTTGATGATCCGAACAGCACGTTATTCTTTCCGAAGCAATTCTTCGGTGGCGCATTCATTGCCATTGCGATGACAGGGTTGGATCAGGATCTGATGCAGAAGAACCTGACCTGCCGAAACCTGAAAGAGGCACAGAAGAACATGTTCTGGCTAACGACTTCGATTGTCATTGTCAACCTTCTCTTTCTGACGTTGGGGGCCTTACTATATTTATACAGTGCCGCCAAGGGAATAGCGCTGCCTGAATTCAGCGATGAACTATTTCCCCGCCTCGCGCTTGGAGAATTTGGCATTATCGCGGGAATCTTCTTTCTCCTCGGAATCATCGCCTCCTCTTACGCAAGTGCAGATTCTGCTCTTGCGGCATTAACTACCTCCTTCTGCATCGATTTCCTCAACTTCAAAGAAAAGCCGGAAGCAGTGAAGCGACGTCAAAAAAATATGGTTCACGTTGGTTTTTCACTGCTGTTTTTGGTCATCATCCTTATTTTCAAAGAGCTGAATCAGCGCACCTTGATTGATGCCGTACTCAATGTGGCTGGATACACCTATGGTCCGTTGCTGGGTTTGTTTTCATTCGGCTTGCTCACCCGGCGAATTGTGCGCGACAAACTCGTCCCGCTGGTTTGTGTATTGGCGCCGGTCCTCTCCTATGGCATCAGCGTGAATTCGGTTGAATGGATGGGGGGCTATAAATTCAGTTATGAAATTCTTGTGGTAAACGGCGCACTCACCATGATTGGCTTATGGATTATCTCCAGTCCTCCGCGGCAGCATATTTCAGCCGTATAAGACTATTCGAGTTCCCTAGCCGGGTCCCATAGTCTTTTCTCAAAATCGACGACCTTATCCTTTACCACTTTTACTCCGTCTTTGGCCAGCCGGTCTTCCATGGCTGTGGGTGAACCGAAATGATGTTTCCCGGTCAGCAATCCTTGGCTGTTGACCACCCGGTGCGCGTGGACTCCCTTTTCGGCATGCGCCGCGTTCATGGCCCATCCTACCATACGGGCGCTCATTCCTGTGCCGAGATAGCGCGCGATGGCTCCGTAGCTTGTTACTCTTCCTTTTGGGATCAGCTTGACAACCTCATAAACATCTCCGAAGAAGTTGGGCTCCGGCTTTACGCTGTTTGCTTTTTTCTTTGCCATAAGAGAACGATTTCGCCAATCACGCTAATCATTATCCATTTTACGGAAAGGAAAGGGCTTATCCAACTCACTCATATTCAAAACATACCTTATTTTTGTCGCTACATGAAAAGCGCAGCCCTTTCATTTCTCCTGATCCTAACGACAAGTGCCGGAGCACAGCAATTGGTTTTTCCGGACGAGGCTGTTTGGGCACAGGCAGAAGAAGGGAAGACGATTTCATTCGTTGTTAGCTTGCGCGAACCGGTTTCAGGTTCGAAGTTTTCGCTGGAGGGTGGGTCTGCAATTGGGATGATTCTGGATTCCACCGGAAATTTTTCCTGGACTCCCTCCTATGACCTTGTTGATCGTCTGACCCTCAAAAAAGAGTTCAGCGTGATCTTTCATGCGACGCAACCCGATGGCAAACGACTTCGCCATCCTGCTACGATCACCCTTTTCCATGTGAATCGTCCTCCCGTGGCTGAGGAACTTCCCATTTTCTATGTCAAGCAAGGCGTCGCAAATTCCTACCAGATCAGTCAGGTTTATGTGCATGACCCGGATGGCGACCCGGTGATTGTGAAGCCTCGGGAAACCCACATGCCGGAAGGTGCAGCGCTTACCTCGTTGGGGCAACTAACCTGGTCTCCTTCTAGGACGCAGTTCAATGCATTAAAAAACAATCCATTGACCATCGAAGTGGTGATCCAGGATCAGCCTGCCAAGCTCGAGTCAGTCTGCCGCATTACGATCAAACAAACTCAACTCGACTTGCCTCCAAGCTTATTCATTGTTCCCAGCGACAGTCTCTTTACCATCAAAGAAAATGAAGTGGTTTACCTGAAGTTGTACATCTCAGATCCTAACGGTGAAGAAAGCATAGATCAGGTAGACTTCGTGAGTTCCGATATCCAGATTCCAAAATCGGTAATGAAGGAAAACTCAATAACCCAGCGAGAGTTTACGTGGAATCCGGGCTACGGCTATGTAGATGAGATCATCCTTAAAAAAGAAACGGCCTTTACGTTTTTTGCGATCGACAAAAGCAACAACCGGGTGCAGCGAAAAATCCGCGTCACGGTAGTCGACACTGAAAATGTCGAGGAGAAAGACAAGATTCTGGTTCAAAAATATTCCTACTCCATGACCAGTGCTTACAACCTCATTGAATTGCTTGACCAAACCAACGACCAGCTTGAGCGCTCAAACAAGCGGGCACGCAAGGGTAAGAAGAACAGAACAATCCTTACGGCCTCTCTAGGGGCGGTCACCGGACTTTCGCCCATCGTTCTGCAACCGGATCCGGCTAAGGCCGTGACAGTGATTGGAGGAACATCGGTTCTTACACTCAACTCGCTGGAGGCCGGGCAAGTGATTGGAAAGAATGCCCAGGAGTTTCAAAACCAAATCAAGACAAATCGGGACCTACGTAATCAACTGCAATTGAAGGGCAATTACTTTGCCCGCAAGTATGCACTCAAGACTAACCGGAGAAACGCCGAGTTTGAATTAGATCGGGATGATTTGGCGCGGATCATCAACAGTGACGCGGTTGCCTCATTGAAACTTCCAGGCGAATCCCAGCCAGTTCCGGTCGGAAAGGACATACGGAAGATCTTTGCGGATTTTAGCGAGCAGTAGTGAACAGGGCATTAGCGGATCCTTCAATTTCACCGAACTTTTTCAAACTAAAAACCCCACTTCCACTGGGTTTTCGTTTTGGCAGAGGAGGAGGAAGTTTTTATAACAACGTAACGACCTGACTCTCAAATATTTTTATGCCTTTCGAAACAACGGTACCACAACGGAGTACTCGGCTCAAAATTAAGGTAAATAAATCAATCCCTTGGTGTATCAAAAGTATAAAATTTGAACCTGTTCGTCAAATGGTCAACGAGCACTATTCAGTCTCAAACCGCCACATCGACTTTGCCCACTTTTTAACGTCTTCATTTTCAGCAAATGACAAGGGGTATTTCCTTGCTCCACAAACCTTTTTTCCACCGGGTGCAACGTGAGATGTAGTCACAATCATTCCGAGTTTTGCCTCCTCAAATATGACATCAGTGTAGAAAGATTTCACCGTTTCAATGTCTACTTTATTGTCTTGCTTATATCTTTTACACTGTATTATAATAAGAGGATTGCTAGAATCAGCTTCATCATAGGCTCTTATATCTATTCCACCATCATTTGTGCCAAGACCAAGGACAGTTTTATAGCCTTGCCGTTCAAAAAACTCAGCGCAGAACCTCTCAAAGTTTCTCCAATGAATAAATTCCAATTTGTCTTGATTCGATGCCAGATAGTCCAGAAAACTCTGATCAAGAAATTTATTTTTATCTGACTTTATTTCGCAAGAAAACAAATCATTCAATGGAGTTCCTCCGTCCCATTCCTCTTTATCATGTGGAGTTATGAAATTACTTTGAAATATATGCTGACCTAATCCTAGGACTATTTCAATTATCATTTCGTCTGGAGCATTAATTCGCGCCTGCACTTGCTTAATCGTAGTTTCTGGATCAACAAGCTGTCGCTTGTAGCTTGCAAATACATCAACGATAACTTCTATTACTGGAATTGGGTCTATTCCACGGTCAACCCATTTCATTAATCTGTCCGACCACAACATAGGATTTGTCATATCGACAGTAATGTTTCCTATTTTGTATCGAACATGCTGTATGTGGGAATCAAATACCTCACTTCTAATTCGTATACCCCTATCAAGATTTTCATCCGTGATAAAATCATCATCAACCTCATCCTTAAGAATCTCCCGAATCTCGTTTATCGTCAACAAGATACCTGATTTAATACCCACAACTTCGCTTATTGTATCAAAGTAATCTCTTATTGACGTATGTATCGCGCCCATCTATTTAAAGAATTTGTTGTTTAAGGTTCATTATTAAAAATACAATAATCTAAAGATGTTGACCGCATCGCCATCTTATAAATGTGTCCGAATATCTCCTTTGGAAAACAATTTTGAGGCATTCGGAAAATACGGTAATAGGCGCTTTGCTCCGCATTACTTTAAATATTAACTTACCTAAAGATTCCAATTATTCCCTGATCTAGTTCTGGATCATTCCTCTCAAATCGGAATCAATATTCAATTTTCAAAGCGATCTCCTTTAATGCAGATGTATGCAAAAGTACCTTACTAAGTCAAAATTTAAACTTGCACTAGATTGCCCAACAAAATTATTTTATCAAGGAAAGAAAGACTATAAGAACAATAAGCTTGATAATGATTTTTTAAAAGCTTTAGCGAAGGGTGGCTTTCAGGTCGGAGAGTTAGCGAAGTGCTACTATCCAGGAGGGACAAACATCCAAGAACTGGATCATGAAATCGCACTCAGTAAGACAAATGAGTTGCTCAAAAATGACTGCATTATCTATGAAGCTGCATTTTCGTATCAGTCTTTATTTATCCGTGCTGATATCTTAATTAAAAAGGGTAAAACCATCCGTCTGATAGAGGTCAAGGCAAAGTCAATTGATTCATCAGACGAAAAGGACACACTGTTCTCTGATCGGGAGAAGGATATCAGAAAAAAATGGAAACCATTTCTTTATGATGTGGCATTTCAGAAATACGTCATCCAAAAAAGTCTTCCCGATTATAAAGTTGAAACCGCTCTACTACTTGTTGATAAAGCGACAATTGCAACCGTTAAAGGGCTAAACCAAAAATTCTTAATACAGTCTGGAACAAAGAACAGAATACTTGTAAAGGTTATAGGTGATGTATCGCCAGAAGCGATCGGAAAAAGGATCCTAGTTGAACTTCTGGTCGATGAGTTTATTGACGACGTTCTTACAGAAGTAAAGTTTCGTGACAATCCGGATCATTCATTTGAAGAACTGATTCAGCTTTATTCCGAAATGCACCAAAAGGATGAGATAATATGGGATGCGGTAGGGAGCAAGTGCGGAAAGTGTGAGTTCTATTCAAACACTTCGGAGTTCAAAAGTGGCTACCACGAATGTTGGACCAAGCTCGCAAAATTTACGGCCGTTGATTTTGAAAAACCCTCCATTCTCAAACTTCATAATTTTCTAAAAAAGGATGAATACATACTGAAAGGAAAATACATTCAAGAAAATCTAACGCGCGACGATTTAGAACCGGCAACAAAAAAGAAGGTGACTCCGGTAAAGGCTAATTCAGGCCTCATGAAGATTGATCGCCAAGAACTTCAGATTCAAAAGTCAAGGGATAAAGACGCTTCGCCATATATTGACATCAATGGTTTGCGTGCGGCAATGAGTTCATGGAAATATCCCCTTCATTTCATCGACTTTGAGACCACAGCAGTCGCGTTACCTTTTAACAGTGGGAGGAGGCCATACGAGCAAATTGTTTTCCAATATTCACATCACAAGATGTCAGAGGATGGAGTTGTTGAGCATAAAGGCCAATGGTTGAGTGATAAAGTTGGTGCTTTTCCGAACTTCGATTTTGTCAAAGCGCTGCAAACGGAACTCACAGAACAAGGAACTATTTTTCGCTATGCCGCTCACGAAAATTCAATATTGAATGCCGTTTATCGGCAGCTTAAGGTTTCTAAGGAGTCTGACAGAGAAGAGTTGTGTGAATGGATAAAGACAATAACCAAATCAACGCAAAGTAGTACCGATACATGGGAAGGCAATCGAAATATGGTGGATTTGAAAGACTTAGTTTACGCCTACTACTATCACCCACTAACGGAAGGTTCGAATTCGATTAAAGAAGTATTACCAGCAATTTTAAGTTCAAGCGATTATTTGAAATCTATTTACAGTAAGCCGATTTACGGTACAGAGATAAAGAGTTTAAATTTCAAAGATCAAATATGGCTTCGAGAAAATAGTGATCATACCATAATTAACCCTTACGAGTTATTGCCTCCTATTTTTGAAGGCTTCAGTAGTCCACTAATGGATACCCTAATAATGGAAGAAGATGCGGAGCTCCAGGACGGAGGAGCGGCTATGATAGCGTATGCTCAAATGCAATTTACGCAGATGACGGATGAAGAAAGAAAATTAATTAGAGCAGCACTATTACAATACTGTGAGTTGGACACCTTGGCAATGGTAATGATAGTTCAAGAATGGAGAAATCTCGTAAAATAGATTACTATGCCTAGAACCAAGGATGCATTATCAAGGTATCAAATTATTGATAAAGAATTAAGGCGATGGCAGCTTTTATCCTCTGCACAATTGGCTTCAACTTGCTCAGATAAATTAGGCATTCCCATTTCGCATCGTACAATTCAGAAAGATATTGTCGACATGAAGGAGGATAGCAGTTTGAACTTAAATGCACCCATTCTGTATGACAAAAGAAGAAAATGCCACTACTATAAAAAGGGTACGCCAGTTTTGATTTTTCCTAGTATAGATCTGAGCGAGGAAGAAATTTACGCATTGCTTTTTTACACAAAAGCAACAAGTCATTTTAAGAATTATAAGATATTCGGTCAAATCTCTAAGGCTATTAAGAAGGTTTTGGATGCCACCAATATTTCTACCGATTTAAGAAAGGCTTTTACTTCGGAAGCAATTCTTGAAACTGAAAGTCTATTGCTGTCTAAGGGTGTAGAATTGATTAAAGACCTTGTATTGGCGGTAAGGCAGAGACGGATAATAACATTTAGGTATAAAAGATTTGAAGAAGATGTTGAGAAGAATAGAAAATTAAAGCCTTTACTAATTAAAGAGGATCAGGAATTATGGTATGTGATCGGGCTCTTAGATCATCGGGAGCATCCGATTACATTCGCAATTGATCGAATATCAAATTTAGTAATAACAGAAGAAACCTTTGAAAGTCAGGATTTCAATCCAGAGGAGTATTTTAAGTACTCCTTTGGAATAACCGTCCCTGCTGAACCCGCAGTCGATATAATTTTGTCATTCACAAAACAACAAGGTAATTACATAAAAACTGTACCTATTCATCAAAGTCAATCCATTGTATTAGACAATGAAGATGAACTACGGATTTCCGTGAAAATTAAGCCTTCTTATGAGTTCTACGCTAAAATACTGAGCTATGGCGCCGATGTTACTGTAATATCACCGCAAGAAATAGCCGATACAATGAAGACTTTGATCTCCGATGCACTAAAAAAGTATTGATTTATTTTAATCGCGCAAATAGGTTGCGCGATTCGATGCTTCTTTTGAAAAGTGAAGTTGAACATAAGGCTTTACGCAAAAGAGATGAATAGTCCAGAAATTAATAAGAAAAACGATCCACCAGGCCGGGATAAAGAGTTTAACATTATTGTCAACGGCGATCCCCATGTTTGGTCACAAAAGAAGATTTCTTTCGTTGACGTCGTGAAATTAGCCTTCAACATATACGAGGATCATCCAAACGTGGTTTATTCCGTCACCTACAAGAGAGGAGATGATTCAAAGCCAGAAGGAAGTATGGTCAAAGGCGACACAATCGTAGTTAAAGATAAAATGCTATTTCATGTATCAAAATCTGGCGAATCATAGCCATGACATCAAGCGGTTGCTTGATGAAGGGTATTCACTTGAAGTTCGGGGTGGTGGTGGATTTTTATTAGTCCACCACATACCCTATGTGAATTCCTCAAAAGAAATTAAATATGGAACTTTAATTTCTGAATTGACGATGAGTGGAAAGGATAAAACGGCTGCTCCTTCGACACATCAAATTTATTTTAAAGGAGAATATCCTTGTGCTCCGGACGGAAGTTTATTACCAGGTTTAGGCGGAAGAACGAAGGCAGCCTATGAATTATTCCAAGGTTTTACTGCGGATTTCTATTTTTCCTGTAAGCCTTTTGGGAAGAATGGGTACGAAAACTACTATGACAAAATCGTAAATTATTCGACGATCATATCGACGCAGGCAATTTCATTAAATGACGCTGTAACTGACAAGTCTTGTCATCCCATTTTTCATGAAGAAAATAGTGTGTTTGAATATTATGACCTGAATTCAAGCAGAGCGAACATTGTAACAATAAGTGACAAATTAAAGGGGTTGAAGGTTGCGGTGATTGGCGTTGGTGGGACAGGATCTTATATTCTAGATTTTTTAGCTAAAAGTCCATTACAGGAAATCCACATTTTTGATGGCGACCACCTTTTTATGCACAATGCTTTCAGGGCACCGGGCGCAGTGCCGTTACAAATCCTAGATGAAAATTTAAAAAAAGTAGAATACTACTATCAAGTGTATTCAAAAATGCATAAGGGAATTAAGGCTTACGGAAATCATATTTCGGGGGCGACGTTTAGTCAACTAGACACAATGAACTTTGTATTCATTGCCATTGATAAGGGGCTTGTTAAGCAGAAATTGTTTAGCTACTTATTGTCAAAAGGCATACCATTCATTGATGTGGGGATGTCAATAGAGAAAGCAAAAAGTAATAAACTCACCGGACACCTGCGTGTCACAACTGGCACTGTCGACTTTAATGCTCATCTTGTGCGACGTGTCACTTTGGACGATCAGGCTGAAAATATTTATAATTCAAATATTCAAATCGCCGAGATAAATGCTCTGAACGCCGCCTTTGCAATAATCAAATTTAAAAAGATGTTTGGGTTCTATCTTGACCTAGAAAATGAGCATCATTTAGATTACACCATTGAGTTTTCTCAACTATTGAACGATGAAATTCCAACATAAGTTTGTCGAGTTTATGCCGGCTGTGATTGAAGAAGGCATAATCTATATTTCCATTGAATACTGCACGGCATCACACAAGTGTCCCTGTGGTTGTGGTAGTCGAATTGTCACGCCACTTACTCCAATTAATTGGCAAATTATATTTAACGGTGAGACTATTTCTCTGGAACCATCAGTTGGCAATTGGAGTTACCCTTGCGAATCACATTATTGGATTAGAAATGACGAAATAATCTGGGCTGAGAAATGGTCAAAAAAGAAAATTGAAAAGAGCCGCAATAAAAAAAGGGATGGTGAAAATCGCTATTTCAATGAATAGCTTCTTCGAGTAATAAGCACCGACTTCGTTTACAAAACATCATTCTGGTTTCCCCCTATTTAATCTTCTATGTGAGAGTTTTTGCCAGATACTGTGAGCCAATTTGATTTCAGTAGAACTTAATCCAAAGTGTTCCTTTAATATTATTTCATTGGTGACCTTCAGGATGTCATTAATATGGGTCTTACTCCTTATCAATTTATCAATCGTTGAAAGGATTTTTGCATTCTCAAGGTGATAGGGAAGTAAAATTTGTTCTGCCTCATTTGGCATTAACTCAAGAACCCCACCTCCATGACTTCTTCCACTAACTTCGGCGAAGGCTAACGACAATGAATTATAATAACTTGCGGTAAGCGCGTTAATATTCGTTCCGTCTTTGAGAAAGACTCGGTGCATAGTGTCTGTTGTATAAGCCTCGGCCTTATTGATAATCAGTCTTGGGTAAAGGTTGTTGCGTCTAATGAATAGGGCTTCCGAAATTTTCAGGGAAGGCACAACGAACCAATCCTCACGTATTCCACACTTGTACCCCTTATTTATGCCCAGGGCTTTGCCGTGCGCGATATACTTTACTGCACCATTTTTCTTATTGAGATTCTTGCGATTGGGAAATACTAATAAATGTGCTTTCGCTTTAGAATACTTATTCCTTTTCCAATCGCTTGCATCAAAAATAACGCTATTAACCTGCACGCTTCTACCAACCATAGGCCTGGCATAGTCTTGAAGATCATACTTCTCGACCGTTGCTAAATCGACCGTAAAAAAGTCGTTTGATCCAGTTGTGATACCAACCTCTACCTCAGCGAATTTGCCAAGCGTTGGTATTTTTCTTTTCGCAGCGATATTTTCAAGAAAATCGATTTCTTGCTGATCTAAAAAATAGAATGTCCATTTATTTGCCTTAAAATCAATGGTCTTCTTTGGACTTTTCAATCTTGAGACATCAAGAGAGCTCAATTTACTTGCATCCCTCAATTCCAAATGCTCTATGTTATGCTCGTTGCTTTTGTTTCTCTCGCAAAGAAGAAGTACAACTTCTTGCTGGATGTGCGGGAAAATCAGTTTTTCAAATGAAATGATATTAATCTTATTAAAGTAGTGTGCTAAAAATTTTCTGAGTTGACCCGCAAACGAAACCTGTAATATTTCTGCCGGTAGCACAAATCCAATTTTGCCACCCTTTTCTTTTAAAAGCAATGAAGATCCGATTACGAACGACACCCAGGCATTCGTTAGTCGAGAATATTTTAGTCCAGCCGTACTGAAGATTTTCTCTGCTGCAACTTGCTGTTCAGTATCAAAGAATTGGTATCTGATATAAGGAGGGTTGCCTATAACAAGGTCATACCGGTCTTTTGTACCAATTGCATAAGAATGAAAATCGGAGTTTATTATTTTGGATTTCTTAAGGCCAATATTTTTTGCCTTAATAGATTCTATTTTATCCAACTCAACACCTGTTAAAGACTTGTATTTTAACCCTAGATCCTTAAGTTCTTCGAGAAACACTCCGTCTCCGCAACTTGGTTCAAGGATATCGTAGTCTTTGCTCCCATTTATTCCCCAGCGAAGAATAAAATCAGCAATAATGCTTGGTGTGTAAAAGCCACCCCTTAATTTTTCAGCAGACGCTTCTGTGATTAGTTTCATTGGTTCGTGGAGCTCTTTACCTTCAAGTATTTTACTTTTTTTTCGGCGGCTTTCAGCACATCCATTGCAAAGCTCTTATCCTCCAAAACCTCATAAACAACCGTGTCACTTAAAAAAGCCACAGTCAACTCCTTTTCGCTTACTCCAAAATACTTTGAAAATCTAATTATTAGTTGTGCAGTTGGCCGACGATTATTCTTCTCGATCTTACCTAACATTGAAGTACTGATTTTGACTTCCTTGGCTAGCTTCATAAGCGTCAGGTCGTTAACCTCACGCAGTCTTCTGATCTTATCTCCAAAACTCAGTTCTGTCATCAAAATTGCTTTTTGGACAACTTCAGTCCAAAAATACTATTGAAAGATGAATTTCAAAAATATCTAGATAAAAAAGTTATACGCGTCATTGAATTGTTAGAGTAAATACATGGTCGTCAGGACCATGTCCGAATAGGGTGGCAGACTTTCCAATAAGGGCGTCTTTGGCAATGAACTTTTTAGCCTTACCCCAGCTGAGGGACGTCATGGAGTTCTTTTGTTTGTACGATTTTGATTTTTTGTCCGTATTGTGGGTCAACGAGAGGGCGAAGGTCCCCTTGTCTTCGCCAAGTATAACTAAATTGAAAAAAGCGGTGGTTCTTTCGATGTGCTTTGTTCTTTCAGCCGTGTCGTGTACCCACGGAAGAGCTGAAAATACATCATCTCGAAAGTAGTGCCTCTGATCAATACCCGTAGTAAGTCCTTTCTTAAATAGCATTGAGCCAGTCACATTAGTATTATGCCCCTTGGGAACATTCAAGTCTCTTTGAGTTAAAGGTCCACTTTGCCAAACTAGAGCTCCCCTAACTTTCTCGGCAGGAGTCTTGACTGGAACCCCCACGAAAGTCGACTCTTTGGTCTGATAGGGCACAACGCCATCAGCGGTTGTCGTTGGAGGGATTGTATTAGCCTTCCTTGGTTTCCTTGGAAACGAATCAGGTATCTTAGGAACTGAACGCTTACTGATTTGAATCTTCGCTCCCTTATCTCCGGTTGCTGTCGGGCGCTGAGCTTTAATCTTTGCATAGTTTTCTCTTCGGGTTTCTTCATCAGGAACTATTCCTTCCTGGACAAAGCCCGAGACTGTCTCCTTGCTGATTATATGAAGGTTTGGATCTTCAAAACTAAAAAGTGTTTTGTAATAGGTCTTTAGTTCGTTTAATAAAGACTCACCATCCTTATCACCAACTTCGAATTCAATGAGAAGTGAACTCTCGATATTTGTAAACAATCCACTACCAGTGAGATTCGACGACCCTACAAGGAGTTTTATGTACTTCTCTCCTTCAAAAAGATAAATCTTTGGGTGAAAAATTGGCTGCTCACGATGGTAAAAAATATAGCTATTTATGCTAAGGTTGATTATCTCCTCAAGGGCTTCCTTAGAGGTTCCCTCCTGATCGATTCCAACTACGAGGTTCAGATGCTTGAAGTGCTGTTTGGCAGAATTCAGGTACTTGGACAATCCAAATATTCCAGCCTCACTCGCAAAAGCCGATATTCCGGTGAAAGAATGAAAGTGTTTCTCACTCAGGAGTTTCATTAAGTAGTTTCCTATCGCGTTAGGAGATTGGTCTTCAAAGCCCTGGCCTAAAAATCTAATAGTCATTTGGACGGTCGATCTAGCTTGTCAAAAAGGAGCCTCATAGGCACATCTAGGGCCTTAGCAAGTTTTTGAATGTTCTCTATGGTAACATTCCGCTCACCACGTTCAATCATTCCAATATAAGTTCGATGAACATTTGCTTTATCTGCAAGTTCTTCTTGCGAAAGGCTTTGCTCTTTGCGAAGCCTCCTAATGACTTCACCAAAACTCAAAGACAGTTTCTTATTCAATGGGAATACAGACTATAGTTAGCACAAAACTAACCACATATTGTGCTATAAGCCACATACTATAGTTAGCAACATCCACATTGCTGTATTTGCACCAGCAAGGTTCCAAATACTTATGAATCCACATCCTCATTCTTCACCGACAAGCCGCCAAGAGCAAGTTGTGGAGGGCTTGTCAAGGGTGTCGATTCAAATAAACAAACAACAAATCGACACTCGCCTTGCCCTTGACAAGGCCGGAGCAACGGCTACCTTTGGCTGGCGGTGATGAATGACTAAACGAAGAAGTTGCTACGAATTCCTTTTGAACAGTTCGTTCAGTAGGTTAATTGACTCTTTCCATTCTTCTCTGAAATTCAGTCGGTCACCCTTCAACATGTCGTTTGAGTAAACTGTTTTGAAGTAAGTAATCTTACTCTTCACATCGCGATAGCCGTACGATTGGCCTTCTTTAAACTGACATTCTACCTCTTCTACTCCCTCAGAGATTGTATCCGTAACTCGAGCGACACCCGCAATGTCAGAGAACATAATTGCTTCAGAGCCTACCTGGAATGTCGAAAGATCGACCTTCATAATTCGTTCTGCGTACCTCTCGCAAAAGTGAGCTGTGTAAATGTTCACCCATTTGTCCCAGGCAGTGCTCCTCGCAATGCCATTAACTATTCCCCCATTGGATACATCGACAGCAACCAAAATCAACCCTCTTGATGTTCTGTAAGTCATGCCGATGCTAACGATGGGCTGAGACATCTTAGCTACTTTTTGGCAATAGAAACAGAATCTTGCTGGCTTGAAAATTTCATAAGACTGAACCCACTTGTGATTGCTCACCTTCTCTCTCTGAAGTGTCTTCATTTTATTGGCAATCGCGCCCTTTGCTCTTGGAAAAACAATTTCAAGTGACTGTTTAAAGAGGTCCGAAATCTCATTCAACGTCAAAGTTTCGACTGCAATTCTTTTCGACATAACAGATATCTTTAACTCATGGTACCAGTCGGTTCCTCTCACTTGTCAAACTTAAATTTTAAGTCTGGTGCTTTGTATAGAAGTGAAAGGATAATCTTTTTCCTGTATCCTAAACTTCTCAATTGCCCTTTCCACATCTTAAAATCGTCATAATTCGTTCGGGGGTCAACAGTTATTTCATCAAATAAGTTAAGCGGGTCAACGTCTAAGAAATATTTGTCGGTATGCAATTTCTTAGGTGAATAGTAAATGAGTCTTATTTCCTTCTCATGACTAAATGCCAGCCGTTTAAAAAGCAATGATGACGCTTGCCCAACCCCACTTGTGTCAATGAGCATACTTGATATTGTCTTTGAGTCTTCCAAGAATTGCTTCAGCTCATTTTTTTTATAGTATTCGACTTTTCCTATGAAACAAGAAATGTCCTTCAATACTCCACCTTTATCGCACAGGGCTGTTAGAAGTTTTCTGATAGTAGTCTTTACTTTTATTCCGTCCTTGTCAGGGGCGTATATCCTCCAAATCGCATCACTCTCTTTTTTAAGAGTCCAACATTGTCCGTAGAAATCTTCTCTAAAGTCAACCTTAAAAAGCTTCCCGTCATTTAGCTCACCAGTGGAATTCATTATATAGTTCTCAAAAGGGTCGTCCCATAACTTTGGTTGGACGAGAACCAAATTCTTATTCTGAAAAACCTCAAATAATCTCTTTTTTGAAAAGACTCGGTAAATAGGTTTGTCCAAGTCGCTGTCGTCGATATTTAAATGGTTTCGTTTCATAGTCGTCACGGAGTATTGCTGCCAATGATTTAGTTATATGTACAAGTGAATATATATTTTCTAGTCGACGTTTTTCACAAGAAATACCGCACAGCGAAAATTTGAAGTCGAAAATGGCCCTACAGAAGCCCCTAATCTGCAAAAGAGTAATACCATTCTGTTTTGCTTTTATCGCAGCTACGAAGATGAGTTTAGGATCGGCCACTGTTCCGGTAGCACTTCCATGTGAAACCTCGAAGATTCCAAGAACCTTATTGGCTCTGTTCATAAGCAGAATCTTGAATTGTTCAACAAATTCAATCTTTGAGCCGTCCCAATTTTCGAGTAGAACATTGTAGGCATCCTTTAGCGTGTTTTAGGAAGCATGACCAAAAAAACCCCTCTCCATTACAGAGAGGGGTCTCATTCACCAGCTCGCTCAGATCACTGTTTCAAGAGATCCAACATTGCCTGGCTTGTCGAACGCGGTAGCCCGAAGGGTCGTGCCTGCCAGTGTGGCGTTCGCGGCCGTAGCCACGTACTTCCACAACAAGCGGGCTGACTGATCGGTCGCAGCGTCACCTTCTTCGATCAGCGTTCCGGCGCTGTCAAGGATCTGCACCTTCACGCGCGTCACCATGAAGTCGTCTTTGGCCCTGATCGCAATCGGGTCGCCAACGTTGCCACGGTAATCGATTGTGCCGATGCTTTCGACCTCCGGCGCGACGAGAAAATCACACATCGCCACCGTATAGGCCGAGTGCTTCTTCTCCGTGATGCCTTTCGCGTACAAGGCATTCGTTTCCGGATCATCGATCTGCCGGGAAGCATAATACGCGGCATCCAGAAATCGTTGACGCGCCTTCCCTGATCTCTCCGTGACTTTCTCAGTCCGCTTGGGGCGCTCCGTAACGATCAAGCGGTTGCCCACCTGACGAAGGCTGACACGGCGGGCTGACATGCTGCCCATCGGTTTTGTACTTACATTTTTCATAAACATTTGTTGTTAAAGTTTCACACCGTCAGTGATGATGCTGCAGACATACACCTCCCGCGATGCTTGACACAAATGTGAACAGCACGGTAAGGTCACTGCCCCCAACTGACCCTCAGTGACCCTAAGTTCCCTCCAATGACCTCAAACTACCCCAAGTGACCCCTGGCATCAGCGCTGAAAAAGATTGGGAAGTATTGCCAAAGGATTGCTATGTCTTGGCAAGTAGTTGAAAAAGCTTGGAATGTGTTGCCCGGTGATTGTAAAGGATTGCCTTACGCCCGGAACGAATGGGTAAAGGCTTGCAAATTGATTGGCCCGCCCTACTCTATTTTCAATCTTCCAGCTGGTAATCAGGCGGTTATACGGTTTTTTAAAAATAGTCCTGATTCCTGTCCCGTTTCAGGGGGGTTGCTGATACTAACGTATTAGAAATAACAAAGTAAATTATGAAATCGGAAAGCAAAGGGTTTGTTCCAGGCTACGCGGCAATGCCGGTGCCCTTTGCTGCCTGTATGGAGATGAAGAAAAAGGACACCGAACGAACACCCGAGCTTGACGCAGAGCTCATACTGCTGGCAGACGGGCACAAGCGGCTGATCGACTCTATTTGTCGGGCCGCTTGCCCCTGCTCGGGTCCGGATCGGAAAGACCTTCGGCAGGAGATCCTGATTCGCGCATTGGAGTCTTATCCGCGCTTCCGGCATGAATCAAAGTTCAGCACCTGGTTATACAAACTTTCCATCAACACGGCATCCGTGTGGCGGCGGAAAATGCGGAACCAGAAAGTTGAATTCAGTGAAACCGTTCCCGACATGGCAGAAGAACCACATGCCGGGACCGACGGTGACGATCGCATCAACCAACTATTCGCGCAGGTAAACATGTGGGAAGGTGTGATTCTGGCGCTGATGCTAGAAGGTTATGAGAACAAGGAAATCGGCGAACTGCTGGGCATAACAGCGGAAGCTGTCCGGAAACGCCTGTTACGATTAAGGAAACAAATCAATGACTACTAAAACTATTGATATGACATCCCAAGATGAAGAAAGGGTATTCAACCGGAAGCTTGAACAATTAAAGAAGGATTGGAGCGCCCTCAAGCCGGAACATGAAAGTGCTGAAGAGCTGCAGCGGATTCAGGCCGCCTCCCGGTTGTCGCGGTGGATGAAGCTCCCAACAAGAGATCATATAATGTTTGCCGGCAAGTTGCTTGTCGCCGTGATCGCGATCATGGTATTTGATTATTTCATGGAATCAAAGCCGTTCACCATGGCCTGGATAATTTTTCTTTTGCTCGATGATTACATTGGCTTTCGCTACCTGTATCTTCTTCCTGCGCGGGACTCGATCAGCGAAACCCTGGAGATGAGTCTCGTCACACTGAAACGCCTGAGAATTATCTACGTGCTTACCCCCATCGTGATCTGGATGATGCTCAGGATGATTTTACCACTACTCCCAAACGGTGAGCGTGCTGTAGTAACAGCCCTGGCCTTGTTGCCCGTACTCTTTCTGATCTGTTTGTGGGTTTGGATAAAATGGTCGCTCAGGATCAGGGAGGTGGCAGAGAACCTTAGAACATACAATGAATTGACTAACTCAAATTCCTAACCATGACAGTTTGGCAATATGTTATGCAAACCTTAGCGTTCACCATACGACCCTACACGCAAAAAGAAATAGCGGCACACTACCGAACTACTGCGAAAACCTTTCGCCGCTGGCTCCGGAAGTCGCAAGTGGACCTGGGTCCGAGACTGGGCAATTGTTATAGCCCCTTACAGGTAAGGAAAATTGTTGATCACCTGGGGGAGCCGTAGAGGAGGTTGTATTTTTTATCTGAACAGTTGCACATTGATCTTCTTTGGATTGAATTTCTTCGATGCTTTCAGTTTATCATTCTGATTTGACAACCTACTTAATGGGTGACCCCAAAGCCAATGATCGGACAGGTTACCGAAAACCAAGCTTGCAAAAATTCACTGAAATGGTAGTCTTCTTTACACAAGAAGCTCAGCCCAATCTGTGGAAAACCAAGGTTATGATGAGGGATGAAAAGATTACTGCCCGGTTTTCTTTATGCCTGCTTGTTGCTTTTTGGTTTAGAGATTTTTTAGAACAGACCGAGATGATAGGATTTCGTTGATTTTGGATGCTAATCTGAAATTTTACCCACATTCTCCGATTTTTGGTCACTTAGTATGAAATTTTACCCATTTTTCGGACTGCGGCCATAGTTAGCATGAAATTTTACCCAAGAATTGGTCACTTAATCTGAAATTTTACCCAAATTGCAGTAAAATTGCTGACTTAATGGGAAAAATTCCCCCATCAAAAATCCAGGAAATAATCTTCGCCTCCTCAGAAAAGAGTGAGTCCAGGCGAATTACTGGCCTCTTGAAAGAAAGGCAAATCCGAAAAATTGCACCCAGAATATATACTTCAAATCTGAAGGAGTCACCGGCTACGATAATCAAAAGAAATTGGTATCGCATTTTGGCTCACTTGTTCCCTCAGGCCCGGCTAAGTCACCGGAGCGCCCTTGAATTTAAGCCAACCGCCAAGGGCCATATTTTTCTCACCTCGTCATACTCTTCAAAGATTAAAATGCCGGGCCTTACGGTTCACTTTCTGAAAGGCATTCCAAAGATCGAAGGCGACAATCCCTTCTTTGAAAATCTTTATGCTTCTCAAGAGGCAAGAGCATTTCTGGAAAATCTACAAGAGACAAGAAAGGGAAGCCAAGAACCCAAAAGTTTACCGGTTTCGGAACTCGAGGAACGACTTGAGACGATCATCAGAGCTCGCGGCGAACACGGATTGAATTCATTATGCGACAAAGCGAGAGAGATTTCTTCTACCCTAGGGATGAAGAGAGAATTCAAAAAACTGAACCAGCTGATCAGCGATCTTTTGGCTACGGGAAAATCAAAGCGATTAACATCTCCTGTGGCTATAGCGCGCTCACATGGAGAACCCTTCGATCCAGCAAGGATAAAATTATTTGAAGGTTTGTATGAGGAACTGGCAGGAAATGTATTCCCGGAATACAAACCTTCAGCCTCGGTTAAAGGGTATAAGACATTTGCCTTTTTTGAGGGCTACTTTTCAAACTACATTGAAGGAACTGAATTCACGGTCAGAGAAGCCAAACAAATAGTTCTGACGGAAACGCCGATGCCCACCAGGGATGAGGACTCACACGATATTCTCGGGACATACCGGATTGTGTCCGACAAGAAGGAAATGTCAATCTGTCCCACCACATCAGATGAGTTTCTTGACCTTCTGCGCTCCCGACACGCGATACTTCTGGAAGCACGTACTTCCAAAAAGCCCGGTGAATTCAAAGACAAGAACAACAGGGCAGGCAATACCGAATTTGTGGATTGGAGCTTAGTGAATGGAACCCTGAAAAAGGGCTTCGACTGGTACACCCTGTTGAAGGATCCTTTTGCGAAAGCTGTTTACATGATGTTTCTCGTCAGCGAGGTCCATCCCTTTCTGGACGGAAACGGCAGGATCGCCAGGGTCATGATGAATGCAGAACTCTCGTCAAGGGGTTTGTGCAAAATCATGATTCCAACAGTTTACCGCGAGGATTATATGGGGGCCTTAAGGAAACTGACTCGGCAACAGATTGCCGATCCGTATGTCCGGATGCTGGCAAGGGCTTATGAATTCAGTGCGACACTAAACCAAGAAAGTATTGATAATATGGAGAAATATTTGGTGGGCTGCGATGCCTTTAAGGAGCCAAAGGAGGGAAAGTTGAAATATTAGCCAATCACCAGGCGGCAATGATCTTTACATTTATCCTTCAGCAACTACGAAAGCTGTAGAACTGGCAACGGAATGCGTAATGCTGACATGCCATGCAACTACGACCTCCAACCCGCTTCGCTCTCTTCCTTCAAAACAAAAAGCCCCGACAGCGTCGGGGCCTTGCTTTTCTTTCTTTTGCAGAGGAGGAGGGATTCGAACCCCCGGACCCCGTGAAGGGTCTCCGGTTTTCAAGACCGGTGCAATAAACCGCTCTACCACTCCTCTGTAGGTTTTTTGCGGACTGCAAAACTAAGACTTTGTTTGGAATCGCAAAAACAGCCCCCTAAATCGTCAACGATTTCGAGCCCTTGATTTGTTCCCGGCGCTTAGCCCGCTGGTGCTGCGCAATTGCTTCTAGCTTCTGCCCATAGTGCAGGCTTGCATTAATTTCATACCCAAATAGCAAAACAATTGTCAGCAGCTGTATCCACACCATCAGAGCAATCAGCACGCCGATAGACCCATAGACCTTGTTATAACTACCGAAGTTGGTGATGTAATAGGAAAAGCCGTAGGAAACCGCAAGACAACCCAGCGTAGCCAGAAATGATCCGACAGAAAAAAATTTCCAATTGTAATGGATGGCCGGTCCGAAATAGTAAATAAAGGAAACGCCAAAAAAGAAGACGACAAAAATCACCAGGAAGCGCAGGGCGAGCAAGCCATAAAGTGAATAGCCATCCAGGGGCACCTGGCTCAGGTCGGAAAGCTGGACGGTGAGCTGGCTAATCACCAATTCTCCAACCACCAGAAGCACCACGGCAAAAAGCAGAACCAAAGCCAGCAGGAAGGTCAGTCCGGTTGCCGTGAGTCGCATACGATAAAAGCCGCGCTTTTCAACGGTTTGATAGCAAGCATTAAATGCGCGCATGAGTGCCATCATCCCGTTTGTCGCCAGGAATGCGGCAAATAAAAATCCAAACGTAAGGAGTCCCCCGCGCTGGTTGTGCAAAATATCCAAAACTGTTGCGGATACGACCTCAAACATACTTGGCGGCATGAACTCACTCAGAAACCCCATGATTTTGTCGCGGTCGATGGCGGGAAAATATTGCGTGATGTAGGGAATCAGGGTAAAGAGAAAAATCACAGTGGGAAAAATTGCCAGCACAAAATTGTAGGCCACGCCATTGGCGCGGTCAAGGATCTCATCTTTCTCTACGTTGGCAATAAAAATCTTACCAAACTTGTAAAGCGAGATATGATCCCCGCCCCAGAATTTTACTTTCTTTAGCCAAGCCCTTGCCGTACGTGCGGTTGGAATTTGAAGAATGCGCTTGCGAATCTGGTAGCTCATAAACCGAAGACGCAAAGTTAGAAATACGGCGCTAAGACGCGTTGGAAGGCTTCCGGCGGCCGGCAGGGCTTACCCGTCTTCTGATTGACAAAGGCCAGGAGCGTTTCCCCGCGGTGTATCAGCGTCTGGTGTTCATTATAAATTTCGTAGTGAAACCGAATGCGTACCGTTGGCTTTTCGTTGATGGTGACCACGATGCGAAGCAATTCATCATAAAGCGCAGGAAAGAGAAATTCGGAATGATTTTCCAGCACCGGCATGATCACACCCATTCCTTCCAATTCCTTATAGGTCAGCCCCAACTGCCGTAATGCTTCAACCCGGCCAACTTCGTAGTAGGTCGCATAATTTCCATAATAGACATACTGCATCTGATCAGTCTCACTGTAGCGAACGCGTATGCTGGTTTCCGATTTATACACACTGAAAATTACAACTAACTGATGACGAATGAAGCCGCAGGCGCCTACTTTCTTTTCTTCCTCAAAGCGGCCCCTTTGCGTTGCTCGATGGTGAGTGCGCGCTGATAGTTTGATGCGTTGACATTGTGGGCACGCAGCGTCGTGGCAAAATTATGATAACCTGAAAAATCCTCCCGGGCACACATATAGATAAAACTATTCTTGTCGTAATTGAGAACAGCATCGATGTTGGCCATGCTTGGCATGTTGATCGGTCCGGGAGGCAGGCCGAGGCGTTTGTAGGTGTTATAGGGAGAATCAATCTCCTTGTGTTCATTCAACACGCGCTTAATCGTAAAGTCACCAGTGGCGAAAACCAAGGTTGGGTCAGCCTGGAGTGGGATTCCCTTTTGCAATCGATTAATGTATAGCCCAGCCACAATGGGGGCCTCATCTTGTTTGATTGTCTCGGCCTGTACGATCGAGGCCAGAATTGACACCTCGATGGGTGTTAATCCAATTGCAATAGCCTTGGCTCGACGATCTTCTGACCAAAACAGCTTGTACTCCTTGTTCATTCGATCAACCAGCTCTTCAGGAACAACATTAAAGTAGACCTGGTACGTGTTCGGAATGAACATTGACAGAATATTTTCTCGCGTGAACCCCTCGGTATTGTCACCGATAAAATCATTCAAAGCGTCCTCAAATTCCTCCTGTGTCACGCCAATATTCTTTGTGATGCGGTCGTCCAGGTCCGTAAGCAGGCGCACGTTCGTGAACGTGATGGTAACCGGTTCGCGCCGACCGGCCGTGAGTGACTTAAGCGCCTGAAGACTGGTCATGTTTCTGCGCAGCAAGTACCGGCCCGGCTGAATCTTCCGGTCGTAATTTTTCAATCGGGCAAGAAACCCAAAGGAAACCATATCATTGACAAACCGCCCTCTATCAAGATCCGCAAGCACCTGACGGTAAGTGGTTCCTGATTTAATCACAAATAGTCGATCGCTTCCTTCTACGAGGATGTTTGGGGTGTAGACGATCTGATAGAAATAAAAGGTAAAGGTGATCAGCAGGGTCGAACCCACCAGAAACAGGATCATCTTCGCTTTCTGAAATTTTACCATAGGCTAAAAGCCCAAAAATAAGAAAATGCCATGGGATAGAAAGCGTTAGTTTTGTGCAATTCCTCTTTTGTTAATATGGCATGCCCGGTTATTTCAATACATCCCCGTAACCCCGAGCCCCGAAAAATCACGCAGGTGGTGAAATGCTTGCAGGAAGGCGGCGTAGTCATTTATCCAACGGATACCGTATATGGGATTGGATGCGACCTGATGAACCGGCGCGCCATTGACCGTCTCTGCAAAATTGTTGACATCAAACCGCAGAAATTTCACCTCTCCTTTATCTGTAGCGACTTCAGCCATCTTTCGCAATATGTGCAGCAACTTGCTTCCAACGAATTCAAAATCCTGAAGCATTGCCTTCCTGGACCCTTTACATTTATTCTCGACGCCGGGGCGCAGGTTCCTAAAATAATGGGGGTCAACAAAAAAACCGTCGGCATCCGCATGCCGGCACATCCCATCCCCCAGGAGATCGTAAGGGCATTAGGCCACCCGCTGGTCTCCGCATCAGTAAAAAACGATGATGCCATAAAAGAGTATACCACCGACCCGGAAGAACTCTACGAAGCATTCAAGCACCGGGTAGACCTCGTCATCGACGGAGGAATCGGCGGCAACATTCCCTCAACGATAATTGACTTTACTTCCGGTGTGCCCGTAATCACCCGTCAGGGCCTCGGTATCTTTTCGTTCTAACGATGGATGGACTTCTGATTGAATCCCATTTTCTTCCCTGCATCGAGTATTTCTGTGCCCTGACCGGACACAAGACGGTAGTGATAGAGAAACATGAGCACTACCTCAAACAATCCTTCCGAAATCGCTGTTACATTCTTGCGGCTCACGGACCAGAACGACTCACAGTTCCCCTTACAGGAAAGCACGGCAATTCACTCATTACATCTGTACAAATTGATTATGCGTATCGGTGGCAAACCAACTTCTGGCGAACCCTCCAAAGTGCGTACGCAAACAGTCCGTACTTTGAGCACTACAAAGACGATCTTCATCGGGAATTATTTTCAGGTGAGAAGTATTTATTTGACTTGAACCTGCGGCTCCTGTCAATGTGTCTGAAATGGTTGTCCTGGAAAAAAGACATCACCCAAACTCCGGAATACCAACCCATCACCCACCTGGTGGACCTCAGGAATGTGATTTCTGCCAAATCTGACTTTGCCCACCGGCCTTTTTTTCAGCCTTTCGCCTACCAACAAGTATTTGGCAAAGCATTTGTACCCAACCTTACAATCCTTGATCTGGTGTTTTGTGTCGGGCCTGAAGCCGGGCGCATTATTCAGGGTTCAACCCGGAGAAGTTGAACAAATAAAATTACTCCGGCGTTTAAACAATATCATACGAAGAACGAGCGTGATTAGTGGCAAAACGGCCAGTTGCATTTGAATCCTCGTAAACCTACATTTATAACATAAACTGACTCCCACTGCATGGAAGCAAAATTTTCTAACCGCGTAAAAGAAGTGATCTCCCTCAGCCGGGAGGAAGCGTTACGGTTGGGACACGATTATATTGGCACCGAACACCTCATCCTGGGTATGATCCGCGAAGGGGAAGGCGTCGCTGTGGGTGTGCTTAAAAAACTCGGTGTACCCATTGACGAGCTTCGGAGCGAAATTGAAAAAGTGTCGAAAGGAACGGCAACACATCAGGTGAAGAACCTGTCGAACATCCCCCTCACCCGGGCGTCAGAGAAGGTACTCAAGATAACCTACCTGGAAGCGAAGGTGTTCAAGGCTCAGCTTATCGGAACGGAGCACCTACTCTTGTCAATCCTTCGGGATCCCGACAATCTCGCCACTCAGATTCTAAACAAATTTGACGTCGCTTATGACGTTGTAAAAGAAATGCTAGAGTATCAACATGATCACCCGACAGCATCCCAGGACACTGATGATCCGGATGACGACTCTTCAAAGATGTTCGGTTCAGCCGGCGGCGCTGGTGCCGGAGGGCAGGGCAAAGAAAAGAAAGGTGCTGAAAAATCCAGGACACCCGTATTGGACAATTTTGGAAGAGACCTTACCAAATTGGCTGAGGACAATAAACTTGATCCGATAGTCGGTCGCGAAAAAGAAATTGAACGTGTCGCTCAAATTCTTTCCCGTCGAAAGAAGAATAACCCGATCCTGATAGGTGAGCCCGGAGTGGGCAAGACTGCGATTGCAGAAGGATTGGCCCTTCGCATTATTCAAAAGAAAGTTTCACGCGTTCTCTTCGGCAAACGGGTTGTAACACTTGACCTGGCCTCGCTGGTTGCCGGCACAAAATACCGCGGCCAATTCGAGGAGCGGATGAAGGCTGTTATGAACGAGCTTGAGAAATCTCAAGACGTAATTCTCTTTATCGACGAGTTGCATACCATTGTCGGCGCAGGCGGAGCCTCCGGTTCGTTGGATGCCTCCAACATGTTCAAGCCAGCCCTCGCGCGCGGCGAGATCCAATGCATTGGCGCTACAACCCTGGATGAGTACCGTCAGTATATTGAAAAGGACGGAGCCCTGGCACGACGGTTCCAAATGGTCCTGGTCGATTCAACAAGTGTTGAGGAAACCATACAAATTCTTGACAACATCAAGGAAAAATACGAGGATCACCACCACGTCAGCTATACCAAAGAAGCAATCCAGGCTTGTGTTCGTCTTTCGGACAGATATATCAGCGACCGGTTCTTGCCTGACAAAGCAATTGACGTACTGGATGAAGCGGGCGCCCGCGTCCATATTAATAACATCCACGTCCCAGAAGATATTGTGAAGTTTGAAGAAGCTATCGAAGACGTCAAGAAAGAAAAAAATCGGGTCGTAAAAAGCCAGAAGTACGAAGAGGCAGCCCAACTGCGTGACAAAGAAAAGAAGCTTCTTGAGCAACTGGACCTTGCCAAGGCCCGGTGGGAAGAAAAGACCCGGACCGAAAAATACACCGTCACGGAGGACAATGTTGCCGATGTAGTCGGGATGATGACCGGTATTCCTACGAACCGCATTGCCCAGAAAGAAAGCAATAAGTTGCTGGGCATGTCGGGCGAGCTGAGTGGCCGCGTAATCGGCCAGGAAGAGGCCATCAAGAAGTTGACGAGAGCCATCCAGCGCACGCGCGTGGGGCTTAAGGATCCAAAGAAACCAATCGGGTCCTTTGTGTTCCTCGGCCCAACTGGCGTCGGCAAGACAGAACTTGCGAAGGTGCTAGCTACCTATCTGTTCGACAAAGAGGATGCAATCATTCGCATCGACATGAGTGAATACATGGAAAAGTTTTCTGTGTCCCGACTCGTAGGAGCCCCTCCCGGATATGTGGGCTATGAAGAAGGCGGGCAACTTACCGAGAAGGTGAGAAGAAAGCCTTATAGTGTGGTACTGCTCGATGAAATCGAAAAAGCCCACCCGGATGTTTATAATATCCTCTTGCAGGTTCTGGATGACGGTATCCTAACAGACGGCCTCGGCAGGCGCGTGGACTTCCGCAATACCATCATAATAATGACCTCCAACATTGGTGTTCGTGACCTGAAAGATTTTGGGTCAGGCATCGGATTCGCGAGCCAATCCAAACAGGCTAATGAAGAGGAAATCATGAAGAGCACGATTCAGAGCGCTCTGAAGAAGGCATTTTCTCCTGAGTTCCTAAACAGGCTTGATGATGTCATTGTCTTCAACTCGTTGCAGCGTGAGCACATTCACAAGATCATTGATATCACCCTTGGGAAGTTGTTTGCCCGCATTCTGTCTATCGGCTACCACGTAGAGCTAACCGACAAGGCAAAGGATTTCCTTGCCGAAAAAGGATACGACCAGCAATTTGGTGCCCGCCCGCTGAACAGGGCGATCCAAAAATTCCTGGAGGACCCGGTGGCTGAGGAGATTTTGAAAGGGGAAGTCGAAGAAGGCGGAACCATTCTTGCTGATTACGATGGCAAGGGGGATGTCCTCACGATCAAAATCAAAAAGGCAAAAGCGCCAAAAGAAAAAAATCAATAAGAAAATTGGCAGTCCATAAAAAAAGGAGATCCACAATGATCTCCTTTTTTTATACTACGTCAGCTGAGGGTTGGACGTGATAACTAGTATGATCCTGCAAATTTCCGGAGGAACCACTCAGCGGAAATCAATAAAAGCAATAGAAAAAAGACCCACTTCAGGTTGATTAGTGGATTAAAACTCTCCTCGGAGTGAATGGCCGTTTTCGCATCACTGGCGGACAAGTCGTCCGACAATTTTGAAAGTTCGTTATCGCGGTAGAATACTCCGCCCGTTCCTGATGCCAGTTTTCGCAGCAAGTCAAAGTCAGCTGTAAGGTTACGCGATTCCTGATTTTGCTCTACCACAAGGAACTCTCCCTTTACCGTTTCCTTCTTCCCTTTGAGTTCCATGGATGCAGTATACCGGTATATCCCTTCATCTAGTCCTCCGACCCTGTACCGACTGCTACTCCCCGGACCTGTGACATATCGATATGTATTCGTCTTGCCCTCCTCACCCCGTAATTCAATCTCAATCGTATTTCCATAGATCGGCTCAAAGAGGTCATCATAGATCTGGCTTTCTATAACAACGGGGCCGTCACTGGCAAATTCGTGCTGAAGCGGGAAACACCGGAATTTCCTTCTGTCATCCTTTGTGCTCAGGTACTGGAGAACCTTTGACAACAACTCATCAAACCCAAGCGTCTTGCCTGTTTCCTGAAATTCACTAAGTCGCCATTTCCAGATTCCATCTCCAATCAGAATCCCAATCTTGTGGCTCTCTTGTTCTGCCAAATAAAGTAACGGTCGTTCGGTAACAACGTTTCCAATACGCTGATATAGGATTGGCTTAATGGACGCTGGAAGGGTGAACTTTCCAAATGGCACCGTCACGGGTGGATACCGGCCAAGCAGCGAACTGAGATTTGCGGAAAATCCGAAGTCCTGAAACGCAGGATTGAGGACAGGCTGAACTTCATCGCGTTGTCCGGAGGGCTCGAAAGTGATTGGTATACCGGAAGAGGATAGGGCCTGTAACTGTGTACGCGCCCCTACGACGATGAGCGCCGGCACCTTGGCCTTCAAGAAACTGGACAAAAGTGCTGTTGTTCTTCCCTCCTGATCGGGACTCTGATGAGCAATCACCAGATCAATATCTTGTACATTAAGAGACGAGGAAGGAAGTTCTTTGATCCCCACAAGGTGAACGAGGAACTCATAATTTGAATTCTTTTCAACCACAGTACGCAACGCCTTCAGGTCGGGATGTGGTGACGCTGCCAGCACAAGTATTTTCTTCTTTCCTTCAACGATTTCAATAAATGCCGTGGAGCGATTGTTCCCTGCGTTTGATTCACGAGGATGCTGCTCAACACGAATCTCCAGTCGTTGAATTCCCTGGTCAACCGCATCCAGTTGAAAATCAAAATACAGCAGCGCCTTGCTCTCGGTATTCTTTGTGACCTGCTTAAGGGTCTTTCCCTGGCTCCTTACCGAAACGGTAATGTTCTGATCAGGAAGTCCGTTGATCCCTACCTCTGCCCGCAATGGATATTTATTTCCCTGGTAAACAACTCGGTTGTAGGCAACATTTCTTAATACAAGATCCAAACGCTGGGTTGTGTCGCCCGTACCCACAACATAAACCGGCACGCGCAATGGCTGATAAAGTGGAGAAATCCCATTGTTATAGATTCCATCAGAGACCAGGACAATGCCTGCAAGATTCTTGCCTTCATACCGATTGGATGTCTGCTTCAGTGCCGAAGACAAGTCCGAAGACCTATGGGTAAAATAGATGCTGTCTGAAACTCCATCAAGGCTACTCCATTCAACCTGACGGTCCAATCGATTCAGTTCCTCAGCTTCTTTTCTGAGACCATTAAGCAACCGTGTGGTATCGGTCCTGTCTTTGACCGACCGGGAATTGTCGATCAAAAATACCACGGTTGGCTCCTCCAATATGTTTGTGGTCTGACGCAGCACCGGACCAAGCAGCAGAATTAACAGTGCTGACGCCAGCACGGCGCGAAGCGCAAACAGTATTCTGTTGAGTGTTTTGCTCCACGTATGTCGTGCGGTGTATAGCAACCATGCATAACCGACGCCAAGGAACAGGCATAGCACAAAATAAAGAGGAGAATAATCAAAAATCAGGCGTTGCATTCAGCTTTCATTGTTGCGTTGGGAGGTCCTTCCTCAAGGACAGGCTAATATCCATACTTTTCTTTCCACAAATTTCTCAAGAAGGTTCTTAGCTCCTCCTCCCGGACATTTTTGCCTGGCTCATAGAATCGTGTGCCTTGTATCGCATCCGGCAGGAATTCCATAGAAGCAAAATTACCCTCAAAACTGTGCGCATACTGATACTCCTTCCCATACCCCATATCTTTCATCATTTTCGTCGGCGCATTCCTTACGGCTAACGGTACGGGAAGGTCGCCAGTTTCATTTACTTTACTCATGGCGCTGCCGATAGCAACCGTGGTGGCATTGCTCTTGGGCGAACACGCCAGGTATGTGGCACATTGGCTGAGGATAAGGCTTGCCTCAGGGTACCCGATCATATTGACAGCCTGGAATGCGCTCGTCGCCAGAACCAGGGCGGTGGGATTGGCATTGCCAATATCTTCAGATGCCAAAATCACCAAGCGCCGTGCGATAAACTTTACATCTTCGCCTCCTTCAACCATTCGGGCGAGATAATAAACCGCTGCATTTGGATCGCTCCCACGAATAGACTTGATAAAGGCAGAAATGATGTCGTAATGCTGTTCGCCGCTCTTATCGTAGATGGCAATATGTTTTTGCGCCACATCCATCACCAGCTGATCGGTAATGACGATTTCGCCGGAGATGGATTCTGAGATGAGTTCCAGCAGATTCAGAACTTTGCGCGCATCACCTCCCGAGATATTCAGCAGTGCCGTATGCTCCTCAATGGAAATTTTCCTTTTCTTCAGTTCTTCATCCCGCTGGATCACCTGGTGAATAAGTTGAAGCAAATCGGACTCGATGAGCGGCCTCAATACATAGACCTGGCAGCGAGACAGAAGTGCTGAATTGACTTCGAAGGAAGGGTTCTCTGTGGTTGCTCCAATCAGCGTAATGGTTCCCTTCTCAACGGCACCCAGCAAGGCATCTTGTTGAGATTTGTTGAATCGGTGAATTTCATCGATAAACAGAATTGGTCGGTTGGTATGCTTCGCTTTGTCAATGACTTCACGAACATCTTTCACGCCGGCATTTACAGCACTTAGCGTATGAAAGGGGCGCTTTACTTCATTGGCAATGATATTGGCAATCGTGGTCTTGCCCACACCCGGAGGCCCCCACAAGATCATGGATGGGATATTCCCCGTACTGATGGCGATCCGAATAATGCCTCCCGGCCCGACAAGGTGTTGCTGACCGATGAGGTCCTCCAATCGAGACGGCCGCATCCGCTCAGCCAATGGCGGTGACGATTGGTTAAGCAGCGCCATTAGAGCAGCATGACGATAACAAACAAATTAATCAGAAACCCGAAAGCAAAGCATATCATGAAAACGAAACTAAAGATCAGGAACTTTGCCACCGTTTTACCCCACCGTTGACCATACATTCGCTTCATGGCCAGCAAAAGGTAGAAATAGATAACAAATCCGATCAGGGTGGACAGCCAACCCAGGGCAGGAACAAGCCCGACCAGCATCATGACCGATCCTGCAAAGTAAAAGAAATTGTAATAGTAGATTGAAAAAACCAAGTGCTCACTGTAGAAATGTCCCTTTCTTACATATAGCAGCTTCAGCAACAAAGCAAAAACAGGGAGCAAGAAGAACAAGACCTTCGAAAAATTGTCTAGTGCCGCTTTCCAAAAATCTCGTCCAAAACCCGAGACGTCATCCTTGTACTTTTGATTCAGTTCAATGCTTCGCTTTGTCAACTTCCGCTCAAACCAATTATCTCGCTCTGACTCCGTCAACAATGTCTGGGCAGAGTCGTAGGACTTTAGCGTCTCATAGTCTGCTTTGGAAATTCCAACATTAAAGCGGTTCTTTTTCTTCTTAACGACAGTTATTGATGAATCGGCCTTTGTCCTCACCGGATCAGAAATTGCTGCCAGGGTGTCCGCGCCGGCAGCAGCAAGGGTTTTATTTACTTTGCGGTTTGTATTTGACAATTCTTCTTTATCCTCATCCGACAATTCAACGTTGTCCTTTCCCTCCGGGAGGCTAAAGAAAATCAGAAAGAAGACAAAGCTGATAAATACATACATCCGCGCTGGGTGGTAATAGCTCTCGCGTCGTCCTGCGTTGTATTCCATGGCCAAATATCCAGGCCGGGTAATCAGGTAACGCGTCGTGAGAAAGAACTTTCCCTCATAGCTCCAGAATGACGAGATAAAATTTGTCCACAACTCGGCAAGCGTCTGTCGTTGCGGGAGATCTTTTTGACCACAATGATGACAGAAGACATCCTGAAGTTTAGTCCCGCAATTCAGGCAGTTCTCGTTGTGATTGATTTTGGGGGTGGATTGCTCCGCATCCACCATTGCCTCAGCCCCTGGAAGCGATTTGTCCAGATCGTCCATATTAGAAGCGAAGTTTTGAAAGGACGTCGATGGTCTTCTCCAGCATACGGTCGTCAAAATCAAGGTGGGTAACCATGCGAATCTCGGTAGCGCTAAACGCCAGCGCTTTGACCTGATGAGGCTCAAGCGATGCAAGAAATTTCTCAGGAGACACTTCCGCAGCCAATTCAAAAATGACAATGTTCGTATCCACCGGCATGACTGATTTGATGAAGGAAAGTTTGGCTGCCGCTTTTCCGATTTCTTTTGCCCGCTTGTGATCCTCCGCGAGCCGCTTGACATGATGATCGAGTGCGTGAATTCCGGCGGCGGCGAGGTAGCCCACTTGGCGCATACCACCACCAAAGGCCTTGCGTACTCTGCGGGCCTTAGACTCAAATTCTTTTTTGCACACAAGAACGGACCCAACCGGTGCGCCCAATCCTTTCGACAAACAAATCGATACAGTATCAAAATGCTTTCCAACAGAACTTGGGGCGTCACCTGTTTCCGTTAAGGCGTTAAAGAGCCGTGCTCCATCCATGTGGGTCTTCAGTCCTTTTGAATGGGCAAAATCACAAAGGCCTGCGATCTGAGGCAACGTGTAATAACTGCCGGCTTCGCGAACAACGGTGTTTTCCAAAGCCAAAACAGAAGTTATCGGGTAATGAGAATCTGGCGAATTGATATTGGCTGAAACTTCATCTATCGAAAGTCTACCTCGGTCACCCACCAAAAGCCTGGAGCTAACATGACTATTGCCTGCCAACCCCCCGCCTTCATACTTATAGATATGGGCTCCCTTGTAACAGATTACTTCTTCGTAGGGTTGTGTAAGTACCTTGATGCCGATCTGGTTGGTCATAGTCCCAGAGGGGCAATACACAGCAGCGTCCATGCCTAAAAGTCTGGCACATTTCTCTTCAAGCTTCCTAACAGTTGGATCTTCCCCAAAAACATCATCACCTACTTCTGCCTGCATCATGGCCTGGAGCATAGCCGGCGTTGGCTTTGTGACAGTGTCACTGCGCAAATCGATCACCATAGGAACCCTTAATTAAGACCTGAAAGTAATAAAAAAGGTCTTAGGGAAAGGGGCGTTCGGATGAGCGGGAAGCATCCAAATGAAAAATGGCATCCTTTCGGATGCCATTTTCTTGTAGCGGGGGAAGGACTCGAACCTTCGTCCGCCAGCTGGCGGATTTGAGCCCATTGAGACTACTTTTGACCTAGAACCCTATCTCTAATGAATTTTCTCCCCAGTGATGTTTTCAGTTGTAGCTCCCTTTTCATAGCCTCTGCCTTTGTTGAGAAACTCTCAGTATAAACGATTGCCCATGGTCTATACCTAACCGTCCAGCCTTTTGTACCCAATTCGTTGTGAGATATCATTCGTTTATCAATATCTGATGTATACCCAATATAGATTTGGTTGAATTTGGAAGAAAAAAGAACATAAACCTGAAATGTTTGCATGATTGAAAGCTGGCTCACTAAAGTTGCGGTTTTTTCTCAAGTGAGCAAGCCAGTCTATATGCTAGTCAGGATTTCCGTCGAACAGCAGAAACTTTAGACTTTTCTCAAGACACATTACCTATAAATAAAAATGGCAACCCTTTGGTTGCCATTTTCTTATAGCGGGGGAAGGACTCGAACCTTCGTCCGCCAGCTGGCGGATTTCCAACTTGGATCTCTCAAGACACATTACCTTTAAATAGAAATGGCAACCCTTTGGTTGCCATTTCTTGTAGCGGGGGAAGGACTCGAACCTTTGTCCGCCAGCTGGCGGATTTGAGCCAACTTGGATCTCTCAAGACATTACCTTTAAATAAAAATGGCAACCCTTTGGTTGCCATTTTCTTGTAGCGGGGGAAGGACTCGAACCTTCGTCCGCCAGCCGGCGGATTTGAGCCAACTTGAATCTTTAAGACACATTACCATTAAATAATAATGGCAACCCTTTGGTTGCCATTATCTTGTAGCGGGGGAAGGACTCGAACCTTCGACCTTTGGGTTATGAGCCCAACGAGCTACCAACTGCTCCACCCCGCGATTTGGTGGTACAAAAGTACCCCTTCGTCGTCAATTAACAAATCAATGATGAAATGTCAGGAACAAGATTCCCAAAAGGCTAGCCTTGCGTCATACTGGGCAGATTTCCGTTCGGACGAACTCGATTCGCCGTATTATAGAGGCAATCCGGTACAGCAGTTTTTGAATCTGGCTTGAGATTTTCACAAGGTGAATGTATAGCAAGTTAAGGCAGGGTCCTAGATCCCAAAAACCCCTCCGACCAGCAAAGCCAGCGCCCCCAATCCCCAGATCAGCAGCAGTCTTTTTCCCACAAACACAAACCATTTATCATACGATATTCCGCTCAACGCGATGATGGCCATCAGGGCCCCGTTTGTGGGACTAATCATGTTCATGAGGATCGCACCATACTGAAAAGCCAGCACGCATATCTGCCGCGAAAGACCGATCAAATCCGACAATGGCGCCAGAATCGGGATGGTGAGTGCGGCCTGACCTACTGAAGACGGAACGATCACGTGCAGGAGCGACTGGGAAAACATCATGCCCAAGGCAGAAAGGAGCGGCGGGAGTTGCTCCATGGGAACAAACAGACCGTGGATAATCGTGTCGAGAATCTTTCCATCCATCAGCGCCAGCGAAATGCCGTGCGCGAAGCCGACGATCAACGCCGCAAACGCCATCTCGCGAAATCCTTCCACGTACGCAATGCAGGTTCCATTCAACCCAAGCTTGCCGATTAGTCCCGCCAGCACGCCCACAACAAAAAACTCCGCCGACATTTCATTGAATCCCCAACCCATCGTGATCATGCCGTAAATCAATATAGCAAATGCAAGCATCACAATACTGAGGATCACCGCGTTTCTCCCGGATATAGTTCCTGAGACTGCGATGGCTTCCTCTTCCTTCGGCAGACGGTTACGGTTCCCATATCGAATGATCATTGTCATCCAAAGTGTGAAGGCAATCAACATGACGACCAATTGGTATGTCGCAGCGGTAAGAAAGGGAACCTCGGCTATCTTCTGTGCTGGAATGGCGCCGAACGGATTAAAGGGACTAAACGAACAGCCAATTACGGCAGAACCATAGCTAACTGAAATCATGACAAACGCATTGTATCCCAACCGACGCCCGAGCATCAACAATACGAGCGTCAATGGGATAACCTCCTCCTCCATTCCCTCCAGTGTCCCTCCGACGATAAAGAATAATCCCGTCAGAACCAGCGTGACCTGCTCCCGGCCCTTAAGGCGATTGGTGATAAACAGAATTCCTTCTTTCAGCGCACCAGTTTTCTCTACAACATAAAAGCATGCTCCCGCGATGAAAATCGTGATTATTACTTCGACGCCGGCAGCGATTCCTCTTGGTATCTCCACCAGGATGGCAAAGGGTGATAACGGCTTTGCCACAACATGATGATAAGATCCGGGAACTACGATATCCCTGTTTGTCACCGGGTCCAACTTGCGCTCATACTCGCCTTTTGGCAAGAGGTATGTCGCCACTCCTGCTAGCAGGATAAATGAAACGATGATGAGTAATGTATGTGGAAATTTTCCGGTCATATGGGATCCTTGTCAAATGTATCAAATTCTGGCCTCTGCTGTTATGTTGGGCTAAAGCCCATTTCCTCATCTTGATTTAGGCGCATACTTTAACTAAATAGCCTATCCATGTCCGGCCACAACATTCAACCGCTTCTCAACAAAAAATACCTGAAAGCCACCAGGGCTCAGGGCGTTTATATCTTTGATGAGCACGGCAAGAAATACCTCGATGGGTCCTCCGGAGCCGTTACATGTTCACTGGGTCATTCGCATTCAAAAGTGATTTCCGTCATCAGGCAGCAACTGGACAAACTCCAGTTTGTCTATCGCTCTCAGTTTGGTTCCGATGAAGCCGAACGTTTAGCGACCAAACTATTTTCCTTGTCACCACAAAACGCCTACAGGCACACCTTTTTTGTAAACAGCGGAACGGAAGCCATGGAAACCGCGATGAAGGTTGCTCTTCAGTATTGGCAGGAGAGCGGCCAGCCAGAAAAAACCCGGTTCATCAGTCGCTGGAAAAGTTATCACGGCATTACCATGGGGGCCCTCTCGCTTTCCGGGCATCCTTTGCGTCGCCAGCGATTTGAAAATCTCTTGGAGAAGTATCCAACATTATCAGCTGACCTGGAAAATGATCCGCTCGAAAAACAAACACAGGAATTCCGCGAGGCGATTGCCCGACTGGGAGCTGATAAGATTGCTGCTTTTGTTGCCGAGCCCATGGTCGGTGCAGCGGGCACAGCGCTCACACCATTGCCTGGCTATTACAAAGAGATGAAAGCCATCTGTGATGAAAACGAGATCCTGTTCATTGCCGACGAGGTGATGACGGGCTTGGGCAGAACAGGCAAATGGTTTGGCCTTGATCATTGGAATACGAGCGCCGATATCATCGCTGTTGGCAAAAGTCTCGGAGCCGGGTACGCGCCCATTGCCGCAACCCTCATGACGGAAAAGGTTCTTGCGCCCATCCGCAACGGTACTGGACTAATCATGAGTGGTCATACCTACAGCGGTCACCCCCTTTCCTGCGCAGCGGCCTTGCGTGTACTGGAGGTAGTTGAGGAAGATCGGCTTCTTGAAAATGTGAATGTGCAGGGCGCATATATCAAAGAGGCCTTGCTCCAATTGAAAAAGAAATTTCCTGTCATGTCGATCGTTCGGGGTAAGGGACTTCTCCTGGGCGTTGAGTTTGACCGTGGAGTGAAGGGATTTCAGGCCAGGTTCATCGACCGCTGTTTTGAGAATGGTCTTCTTGTCTATCCGGCTGTTGGAGGCCCCGAGGGCAAGGATGAAAACGGAATTCTTATTTCTCCTCCCTTTATCATCAATCGTGAGCAGACCGATGAGCTTCTGGAAAAGATTGAAAAGTCCCTTACCCAGCTCAGCACATGAATTTATTCAACAAAGTCACCGACTACGACACCATCCGTCCTCTGTTCACGGACGGCATGACGTTGCTCTTTGGTGGATTTGGCGGAGTTGGATCCCCGCCCGGACTGATCGACTGCCTGATTGATTCAGGAGTGAAAGGTGTAAACCTGGTGGGAAATGACGCAGGCTTTCCGTGGATCGGCATGGGTAAGTTCATTTGCCTGGAGCGTGCAAAGTCGCTCGTTGCCTCACACATTGGGTCCAATCCGATAGCGGGCGAACTGATGAACCAGGGCAAGTTGCAAGTAGAATTTTCTCCTCAGGGAATTCTCGTGGAGCGTATTCGCTCTGGTGGTGTAGGGCTGAATGGATTTCTCACCGAAATTGGGATGGGTACGAAACTGGCCTATGAAAAACCCAAAGTAAAGATCGGCGACAAGGAGTTTATGTATGAAGCTCCCATTACCGGTGATGTGAGCCTGGTCTACGCAAAGAAGGCGGATACCTTTGGCAACCTGATCTTCGACAAGACGGCACGGAACACCAACCCGTACGTGGCGATGGCCAGCAAGATCACCATCGTTGAAGCAGATGAGATTGTGCCCATGGGGCAATTAAACCCGGAAGAAATTATCGTTCCGGGTATTTATGTGAAGTACATCGTGCCCTCGAAAGGCTACAACTGGAAATGGATATGGGAGATGCCCGGCAAATCATAGCGCAACGAGCCGCCCGCGAAATCAGCGACGGGATGATCGTGAACCTCGGGATCGGGATACCTTCCCTGGTCCCGAACTTTCTTGATCCTTCTATGCAAGTGTTCTTCCAGGCGGAGAATGGAATTCTTGGCATGGGGCCAACACCCATCAAAAATGCGGACGGCAACCTAAGCAACGCGGCTGGTTATCCAGTCACACTCCTGGAAGGCGGCAGCTACTTCGACAGTGCGCTCGCGTTTGGCATGATTCGACGTGGCTGCATTGATGTATCCATCCTTGGTGCTCTTCAAGTGAGCGCCAGGGGCGACCTTGCGAACTGGATCGTACCCGGCAAACGCGTTCCGGGCGTTGGCGGAGCGATGGAGCTAGCGTATGGTGCAAAAAATCTCATCGCGCTGATGACACATTGCGAAAAGGACGGAAGTCCGAAGATTGTGAAAACCTGTTCGCTGCCCATCACGACGTATCACTGTGTGAAGAAGATTATAACGGATATGGCCGTGTTTGCCATTCGCGAAAACAGACTTCACCTCGAGGAATTGATGCCTGGATTTACGTTGGAGGATGTAAAAGCAAAGACCGGAGCGGAATTTTCTGTTTGACTTGCATTCAAATCTTGCATTAATTGGCGCACAGGCCGCTCCTACGGAGCTTGTTCAAAAAAACCCTGCTTTGGTTTCTACAAACAGGACGCCCCTACCGGGGCTAAGGCCAAATCTCGCTTAGAAAGAAAATAATTTCAACAAACTTTAGTTTCACAAACTGGGCTTCCCTACCGGGACTTAAGGCCAAATCGCACGTTGAAAGAAAACAATTCGACAAACTATAGTTTTGGGCTCCATCGGAGCCACCTGTTTGTAGCAAGACCAGGTATAGTGCTACGATAAGCTCCATAGGAGCGACCTGTTTGTTCTGCATCTTGATTGAAATTCGAATGCCGATTGTTGGGGCCCATCTTGCTACATCACAAATACCACCTTACATTGGAATAGTATTTGAATCCAGCTATGCCAGCATTTAAACAAGTATCTACCTACATCGATGCGCATCAGCAGGAGGCCGTTGATCTGCTTTCCCGTCTGGTACAGCAACCCAGCATCCAGGGAAATGAACAAGGTGTTCAGGCGATTGTAATCGAAAAGCTCAAGGCGCTGGGCCTCGAAGTGGATGTGTGGGATCCTGAATACAGTGTACTGGCACGGCATCCCTACTTCGTCCCTTCCCGAGATACCTACGCGGGAAGTCCGAATGTGGTTGGCACATGGCGCGGAAGCGGCGGTGGTAAGTCAATTATTCTCAACGGCCATATCGATGTTGTACCCGAGGGCGATCGCACCAAATGGACGCACGATCCATTTTCAGGCTTGCTGGAAAATGGCAAGGTCTATGGCCGCGGAACGACCGACATGAAAGGCGGAAATGTTTCTCTTCTGCTGGCGCTCGAATCGATTATCCGTTCCGGCATCCGCCTGAAAGGTGACGTCATCTTCGAATCCGTGGTTGAAGAAGAGTCGGGCGGCATTGGAACACTAGCAACTCTGGTGCGTGGATACACTGCTGATGCTGCCGTTATACCGGAGCCCACCAACATGAAACTCTTCATCAAGCAACAAGGTTCGATGTGGTTTCGTGTGACCGTTGAGGGCCGTTCTGCACACGGAGGCACACGCTATGAAGGAGTCTCAGCCATCGAAAAAGCGATCATGGTGCACCAAGCCATTCTGAAACTTGAAGTCAAGCGAAATGCGCGCATCACCGACCCGCTGTACAAAAGTGTCCCTATCCCCGTTCCCATCAACATGGGCAAAATACAAGGCGGGACCTGGCCCTCGTCGGTCGCTGATGTGGTGACCATCGAGGGGAGGATCGGCGTCGCGCCTGAAGAAGAAATGGCAGCCGTCAAATCCGAATTAAAAGAATGCCTGGAAGAACTTTGCGCGCAGGATCCCTGGTTGAAAGAACATCCCGTTAAGTTGGAGTTCTTCGGCGGACAATGGGTTCCCAACACGCTGGGTGAACAGCATCCATTCGCGGCAGCCATGAAGAAATCTTTTGAAAATGTTTGTGGCAAACCGGTCATTCTGGAAGCCTCCCCCTGGGGAACGGATGGCGGATTGCTCGGCAAAGTCGGCGGAATACCAACCCTGGTCATTGGTCCAGGCGAAACCAAAGTGGCGCACTACCCGAATGAGTTTATTGAAGTCAGTGAGATGATCCGTGCGGCAAAAGTTTTTGCTCATCTCCTTTTGGACTGGTGCGAAGTCTCGGCCAACAAATAAGGAAATTGAATGGTCTTTGAACGAACGCATAAGTCCGCCCGTGTTACGGTGTATGAGGATGCGTTCAACAAACGGATTCGAATTGACGACTACTCGGGGAACATCACCGAAGTCATTCAACTTATCAGCCAGACTGTTCCGGCATGGGCAGAAAAGATAATCGTCAAAGCGCGTCCACAGGATGTTTCCGCCTTCATGAAGAAGGGTTATTGCGAAGAGGCCCATATCAAAGGATACTTTGCCGGGATTGATATGCATTTCGTCACCCGGTATCCTTCCCGACAAAGACAATACAATAAGAAGGAACCGGAAGAAGAGGCCATTATTGATGGGGTGCTGGGTACCCCCGCAGCAGGCTCCAGCGCTCATTCATTTCCAATCACCTACGCATCATCCACAGATGCACATGAACTCGCCAAACTCTATCGCGACACATTTCCGGTATATCCAACACCCCTCGGTGACCGGGAATACATATTGAAAACCATGACCGACGGCACGCTGTATGTTTATATCAAAGAGCGAAGTAAAATCGTCGCCGCCGCCTCGGCTGAAATAAACAAACAGTACCGAAACGCTGAGTTAACCGACTGCGCGACGGCTGAAGGCTTTCAGGGAAAAGGGTATATGCGAAGTTTGTTATTGGAACTCGAACGAAAGCTTCGCGGACAGGGTATAACCTGCTTGTATACGATTGCCCGTGCTGAGTCTTTTGGGATGAATAAAGCGTTTCATGATCTGGGTTTTGCATATGGTGGAAGGATGACAAACAATTGCTTTATTTATTCGGGGTTGGAGGATATGAATGTGTGGTATAAGTTCTGATTCCTTTCGCCCATACGCATTTCATAGGAAGTTCGCACGATGATTGGAACGGGGTACCGGCATCGCTGCGCGAGCCGGTAAGACATTTCATAGGAGATTTACATCCCTCAACCTTTCGGTTTCACAAACTCCTGAAAGGGCGGATAATCAAACAAGGGCAGGAACTCGAAATCATAGTCATATTCGTAGAAGCCAAAGGCAAAGCCTTCCTTGAATGCCTGCTTCAGGAGATCAAGCGCTTTTTCCTTTTCTCCCAAAGCAGCGTGGATTTGGGCCAAGCCGTATTTTATCCTGCCTTGCGGATAGGGCAAGTCCATTTTTTCAAGCGCAGCCGCAGTTGATAACGCAATGTCCTTGTTGCCCAGTTTGACGTTCAGGCAGCCAATCTTCGACAACCAACGCCATTGTGGATCCTTCCTATGCAATTGCTCATAGATGTTAAGAGCCTCGGGGAGCCGCTCTGCCATGTAGTATGACACTGCCCACGTTTCATCCTTGTCAGCTTTCGGCAAAGAGGCAAGATAGTCGAGACTCATGACCGCCCACTTTTTCTGATTCACGCGGTCATTTTTCAATGCGTATTTCCGGGCGATGGCGTTGCACGTAACGGAATACGGATTTCCGGTCAATCCAAGTGTTTTCAGCCGATTCACCAAGGTGTGCAAACTATCCGGTTGGTTCTTCAGTATATAGATATAGGCTTTGGTACTGAAGATAGCATTGGGTGACTTGTCATCGGGTATGTAACTTAGAATGCGCAGCGCCTCATCCAGTTGCCCTGTGCGAATCAGTGCTCTGGCGAAATTAAAGTACCACCAAGTATGGGAGGGTACATCCAATTCGATAGAACCCGGATCAATACTGCTGAAGTAGCTCACCGCATCCATAGGCCTGTTTAGTAGTGAGCTGTATAACCCCGTCAGGTAGGAATTCAAAACCTGCTTTGGGTCTTTTCTGTATGCTATCTGCATTTGCTCTAATGCACCCTGAAGGTTTCCACGATTACTTTCCCGCATTGTCTCCAGAAAGGTCTTTTCAATAAAGGAGAGGTTGGGGAACCTTCGGTCTATTTCCTTTACCAAAGAATCGGCAGCCTGGTAACTTCCTTCATTGCCAAAGGTGAATCCCATACTTATGTATGCCCAAGCGTAGGTGCTGTCTTCAGCAATGGCTTTGTGAAGAAGCTCCCTACACTTGAGATAATCTACCCCAAAAAAGCACTTGACTGCTCAAAATACTTGAATGCCTCATAGGTTGGAGGGTTGGCCTTGAGGTAAGGGTGAACGGCGGCCTTGCTATTTGTTATCGCAAACTTAGTTATCATCCGTCCCCTAAGGTCCTTCACGAGTCCCTGCAAATCCGAACTCTTGCCCTGAATCTCTGGCAGTGCCAATTCCATATCGCCTGAGCCAAGATCCAAAATCTGAGTCTGCACGATGAGTTGGTCTCCCTGCTTATAAATCCGTCCTTTAAGAATCTTCTGAGCTCCGGTCCGTTTGGCAAAATCATTTTCATCTCCCCCGCCAAGGGAAGCATACTGAATATTGTCTTTAATCGTCTGGTAGCTGACCACCTGAACTTCATCGAGATTCATCAGTCCCTGGATGATCCAGTCAGCGGCCATGTCACCGAGCATATCCAGCGAGGGGTCGTTGGTCTTGTTTTCAAAGGGAAGTATAGCAATCCGCGATTGACGAATGGCGTCGGAAAGGATTGGGTCTTTGTGGAAGCGAGTCCAATACCCCCAGCCTGCAGCAAGGAGCGCGAGGAGAATGATTGTTGCCGCTGCAATTTTTCGAATCGGTGATTTCTGCTTTGCCTGCTGTGCCTCCCGGGAATTGGCTACCGGCTCAGGAGCATGGACCTGATCAGGTCCGCTCCCCGCCTGACTTAATCCTGAAATGATTTCCTCGATCGCATTAGCCACCTTGTTGACCTGGTCCCTGTAAACGGTATGATTGGCATTCTCTTCTTTCCTGTCCGAGGGAAGCAGTGACCGGTTAATTCCAGGTCCTTTGTAGATGAAATCAATTGAGCGAAGCACATCATGTGTTTCCGCCTCGAACAACTTGACATCCTCGGGAGGAAGGTCGTGAATGCGGACCGTAAGTATCCGGCTGGCCACGTTGCCGCTGGGGACCTTCACTTTTAGGCCAAAGGAATCAGCGGCCGCCTGACTGAGAAATACTTTGAACTCCTGATCCCAGGCAAAAGATTTTGGATCGCAATACGTACGGGAAACAACCGGAATAAAAATCAGGCACTTCAGTTTCTCACGGAGCGAGTCGTCAACGCTATGATGATCGTGAAGGCCATCGTGGGGATTTTCGTCAAAGTAAATGGAGATGTCCTCCTTGAATGTGGACTCCAACTCGGTCTTGAGTGCATCAATGAATCCGGTCACCCAACGGTCTCCCTTGTTATCCTTTTGCCGGTAACTGACAAAAATATCGTATGTGTAACCCTGAACTACTGAAGGCATCCTGATGGATTGAAATAAGGTAAAACTAAAGTTAAGAAATTGAGTACCGTAGGCAAAACCAGAGAACTTGCCGGGCACGAATAAAGAGGCATTTGATAGGAGGTGCGCGCGGCGACTGGATGGGTGCCGAGGCCTACTTGGCCCGCACGATCTCAACAATGAAATGCCTTACCGGACGCGTTTCGCGTTCCGGTACCCCGTGGGAGCCGCACAAACGATCATCCGGGCATGATCACTAGAGTATTTTGTAGGAGGTGTGCACGATGATTTGAACGGGGTACCGGCACCGCTGCGCGGGCCGGTAAGACATTTCATAGGAGGGCACAGAAATGAAAGACTCTGACTACATTTAGGAATGCGAATCAGCGTGACCATTTGCTTCATAGTTTTCGGTTTCTTGACTGACCTCGAAGCACAGCGCGTCCCCGTCCTCAACCAAATCGACCTGCCCCACGGATATTATTACCACGAATTATATCTCCCCCAATTGACCAGTGGCCCCTCCGCTGTTGCCTGGATGCCGGATGGAAAATCTCTCGTGTATTCGATGGCAGGTAGTCTGTGGATACAAGTTTTGGGAAGTGAAGAAGCCACACAACTTACAGACGACATTGGCTACGACTACCAACCCGACATCTCCCCCGACGGAAAGCGTGTTCTCTTTGTACGATACTCCGGAGCGTCAATGGACGTGATGGTTCTCAATCTGGCCGAAAGAAAATCATTTCTTCTTACCGATGGCAAAAGCGCAAGCCTGGAGCCCCGCTGGTCACCCGATGGGTCAAATGTTGCATTCGTCTCGACCGACGAAAGTGGTCACTTCCTTTTGCATACTGCCCCTCTTTCTGGAAATCAACTCGGTGATGCGAAGGTCCTGATCGCCGACCGCAAGACGGAAGGAAAACGCTATTACTACAGTGCGTTTGATCATGCCATCAACCCGACATGGTCGAAAGATGGTAAGCTGATTTATTTTGTCTCCAACCATGATGTGCTTCACGGCACTGGAAATTTATCCATCATTAGCGTGGCTTCCGGAGAAATCAAAACCATCCATCAGGAAGAAACCTCCTGGCACATGCGTCCCGATGTATCACCTGATGGAACGCGGATCGTTTACAGCAGTTACCTCGGACAAAACTGGCACCAGCTGTGGGTGCTTCCCCTCGCCGGCGGCTACCCCGTTCCGCTGACGTATGGAGATTTTGACAAGAGTTCTCCGCGCTGGTCACCGGATGGAAGGAAAATTGCCTTTATCTCCAACAAGGATGGAAACACTTCCTTGTGGTTGCTCGATGCATTCTCAGGAAAGCAGGAACAGGTAGTCGCGAAGAAATTGAAGTACTTGAAGCCCCACATTCCGCTGACGCTAACTACCACAGACGGCAAAGGCAACATGATCCCAACACGCGTGAGCATCACTGACAGCCGCGGAAAATCATACAGCCCCGAACAGGCCTGGGTGCATGCGGATGATTCACGGTATCCAGCGATTCAAAAATTTGAAACGCATTATTTTCACAGCGAGGGTACTGTTGTCATTCAAGTCCCCAAAGACACGCTGATCATTACCGCCTCACATGGCCCGGCTTTTGGAATCACCCGGCTAAGAGCTGACACCCGCAAGGTGGATGCACTTCGAATACCAGTCACCGTTGCCCGGCTGACTCCACCTGCTGATTTTGGAACCTGGCGAAGCGGTGACGTACACGTGCATATGAACTACGGAGGAAGCTACCGCAACACGCCGGCACATCTCGTTCAACAAGCTGCCGCTGAGGATTTGAATTTTGTCTACAACCTTATTGTCAACAAAGAACAGCGAATACCAGATGTCAATTACTTTTCTCCAATTCCGGATCAAACCTCCACGCCGGAAGTCACGCTGCTGCACGCCCAGGAATTTCATACCAGCTTCTGGGGGCATCTGGGCCTGCTGGGCCTTAGCGAACACTTGATACTTCCCGGATATTCCGGCTATCCCGAAACTGGTGTATCCAGTCTCTTTCCACACAATAGTTTTATCGCCGACCGCGCCCATGATCAAGGTGGGTTGGTGGGATATGTGCATCCCTTCGAGCAATCAGAAATTTTCCCGGATCAGTCTCCCACCCTGAGTAATGCTTTGCCTGTTGATGCGGCACTGGGCAAAGTCGACTATTATGAACTGATAGGCTTTTCGGATCACCGCGCGTCCGAGGCAGTATGGTACCAACTGCTCAATGCGGGGATAAGGATTCCTGCTGCCGCCGGCACCGATGCTATGGCCAATTACGCCAGCCTCCGCGGTCCGGTCGGCCTCAATAGGGTCTTTGTGCGTGGAGCCACCGGCATGAGTTCAGCTCAGTTCCTGGCCGAAGTGCGAACCGGAAAAAGTTTTGTGACAAATGGACCCATGTTGGGAATAACCCTGGAGGGAGTTGCACCCGGAGAAACACTGACGCTTTCTTCAAAAAAGAAAACATATTCCTACAAAGCATTTCTGCGAAGCAACGTCCCAGTCGATCACGTGGAGGTCATCTACAACGGGGAAGTGGTTGCCACGCAAACAAAAGGGGCGCCGTTCACAAGCCTTGACATCGAAGGTAAACTCAACTTAAAAGAATCGGGATGGGTCCTCCTCCGGGCCTGGAATTCAGCTGCGCATCCAGACACCCCGGACCTGTATCCCTATTCCAGCACCAATCCGATCTACCTGAATGGCGGGCTCGAGTCGCTAAAGAAAAAAACAGCAGCGGCCTACTTTGTCAAATGGATTGACCGATTGGAGAAACTAACACGCGCTTCGACAACTTTTCGCGATGAGTATGAACGATTGGTTATTCTCGATGACATCATCAGGGCGAGAGTATACTATCAAGCACTCATCACGCCAAAGAAATAAGTCCCTATGAAGGTTAAGCACAGCCTGCTTTGTTTTCAGCTTGTTCTGGTTGCAACATTGGCGTTCGGTCAGCACGCCTATAATGTCGTGCGCGAAGAAGTACAGGTTCCCATGCGCGATGGCGTAAAACTGGGCGCCATTCTTTATCGCCCGGATCAGCCGGGAAAATTTGCAGGCATTGTATACCGGACACCCTACGGAGTCGATGACTATGATGACTATGCCGAGTTGCCTCGGAAAGCCGCGAAGCAAGGCTATGCTGTACTTCTTGTGGATGTACGCGGACGTCTGCGCAGTGAAGGGAACTTTGAAGCCTATCGCAACGAAAAGCAAGACGGGTATGATGTGATCGAGTGGATGGCCAGCCAATCATTTTGTAATGGAAAAATCGGAACCTACGGTGGGTCCTATCCTGGCATTGTGCAGTGGCAGGCCATGTCGCAGGCGCCCCCACACCTCGCGGCCGCTGCTCCTGAAATGACACCCATCGGCAGTCATCATTTCTTTTACTACGGTGGCGCCTTCTCTCATCCGTGGATCGACTGGTTCATGCCCTACATTTTCGCCGACAAGCGAAAGCGGGCCAACGATCCTTCAGGCCCCTGGGATGACGAACCCGCCACAGAGGCATGGGAAAAATCTGATCGCAGGCAGTGGTATCAATTTCGTCCGTTGGCGGACTTGCCGATCTTAAAAAAATATGCGCCCGAGTATTATGCATGGCTCAGTCATCCTGATTTATCTCCCTGGTGGGATTTTGTGAACGTGGAGAAAGATTTTGGCAAGATTCGAAATCCGGTTTTTCTCGAAAGCGGGTGGTACGATGCGGCCTACGGACCCGAGGGAGCAACACGCGCCTTCAACAAGATGAGGAAAGAGGCTGCCACTCCGGAAGCGCGGGAAAAATCCATTTTGGTTTTGGGTCCCTGGAACCATACCTCGCTCAACACGCGGAAGACAAAGTTTGGCGAGGTGGAATTCGGTCCGAATGCAGGTATGGACTACGATGCTGAGTTAATGCGTTGGTATGATGTGCACTTGAAGGGCGAAGCGGCAACAAATCCCTTACCCGCCGTCAGCATATTTGTTATGGGGGCAAACCGATGGCGAACCGAAAATGAGTGGCCGCTCTCCCGGACCGTTGCCACCTCTTACTTCCTCAGCGGAAGCGGAGCAAAAAAAACTGGCCTACTTTCATCAACTGCCCCGGCGGCCAATGAACCATCGGATAGTTATGTATTTGATCCCGCAAATCCATTCTGGGACAAGTCCTACGAAAAATCATATCCTTATGATCAGCGGGAAAACGAAGCGCGCCCCGATGTGCTGGTCTATACAAGCGCACCGCTGACAGAAGATCTGGAGGTTGTGGGTGAGATTGTTGCGGAGTTGTTTGTCAGTTCGGAGGCCAAAGACACAGACTTCTCTTTTACACTTTGCGATGTATATCCCGACGGCCGATCGATCAATCTCCACGGATTGGATGCCGGGTACTTGCGCATGCGCTACCGGAATGGATTTGAAAAACAGGAGTTGATGACGACGGGGCAGGTGTACAAGATCCGGATTGGTCAGGTCTATACCGCAAACCTGTTTAAGAAAGGGCACCGGATTCGCGTAACGGTGACGAGCAGCAAGGCGCCGCACTATGATCCTAATCCGAATACGGGGACGGAGATTGCGACGGAGAAAAATCTAGTCCGAGCAAACAATTCCATTTACCATACACCCAAATACTCATCCCGACTTATCATTCCGGTCATCAACCGCTGAATAGTTGACCCGGGGAAACCCAAAGGATTTAGTTCAGTATCTTCAGGTCCCTCAGGAGTGCATTGTATCGCGGGTCTGTCTTCAATTTTTTAGGAATCATCGGATCACAGGTAAACCATACCATCGGTTGGGTAAGCCACCAATAGCCAACGGCCAAAAGCCAATAGCTATTTCTTGATCTCCCCCGGCCAATTCAGCAAGACAGTCACCGGGCCAGTTTGTTGTTCTAATACGCTCACGAGGAAACGCTGTCCGTCTGCCGATACGTCATAACCATCTCTGAAGCCGCCAACAAAGGCATGAGGGTGGAACAGTGGAACGACAGAACCGACCTCAGCGGTGGAGGAGTTGAGTTTGATTTCCGCCGCGTAGATTTTGTTGTCATTTCCGTGATAGAAAAGTTCTTTTCCATCCTTCCGCCAGCGGGGCCTCGATCCGCCGCTGGTAGAAACCTGCCATTTGGATGCCGGACCTGGAAATGGGCGAACGTATATCTCATTGGTGCCGGACTCATTGGATTGGTAGGCAACCCATCGGCCATCCGGAGAGAAGTTTGCGCGCGTCTCGTTGAACTCCGTCTGCAAAAACGGAAATGGTTTTCGTTCGTTGGTTGAGTTCATGGGCATTATCCAGAGATCGCCTTGAGTTTTCGGGTCATTCACATAGTAGGCTATGTACTGCCCGTCGCGTGACCAATCGCTCGCATGTATTGAAAGATCTGACTTGAGCAGCACTTCTTCGCTTCCAGCTCCGCTTGATGCCCGGCGATACAATCCAAATTTTCCTTGGCGATCTGAGCTAAAGATAACCGAACTGCCATCCGGAGACCAGGCTGGCAAACGATGATTTCCGGGATCAAATGTTAATCGTGTAAAGAGGGAGCGGGCTTTTTCGTATAGCCAAATTTGACCGCTTCTGGTTTTTCCATCGAACAGGGAAAATGCGATCCGTTTTCCATCCGGCGAGAGACGAAGGTCATTATAAATATTGGATTGATCGATCGCCACGGTCTTCTTACCCATTCTGTCATACCAAAGGAGATTTGGTATCGTTAAAGCCTCACTGGTCTGATAGGCCAGTATACCATTCTGGGAAACGGTGAAGGTGGCATTGCCGGTGAGATTTAAAAAGTACAACCGCTCGGCAACCGGGAACATGTCGCCCGTGGTTTGCAGCCGCTTGGTGTCGAATGGTTGTGCCATCAGCGTTTGTTCACGCGCAAACAGAAGGTGGCCGTTGGCATAGGCCGCGCTTGAAACTGAATTGACAAGGATGCGCGGAGTGAAGGTTGAATCGAGCGAACCCAAAAAGATGGCATCGCTTGCTCTATCGCCTGTATTGCTAAATCCGAGATAGATAAAATGCTCTCCGTCCGGCAAGAAATGTGGCCAGCGATGACTAATCTGCCGGAAGCCGGAATCGAGTTTTGTAGTCCTTGCCGGAGTCCCGCCCATAGCGGAGACTCGGAATAGTGATGTGTATGTATTGATGGGGCAAAAAATGATTGTGCCATTCGAACTCCAGCTTCCCCCGCGGCCGAGCGGTGCATCGCTAATAATCTGCGGCAGGCCACCGGCAGCATCGACCTTCTTGAGTTTTCCGCCTGCGAAGAATCCGATGAACCGGCTGTCCGGAGACCAGAAGGGAAACGAAGCGTCTTCGGTGCCGTCGAGCGCCTGAGCCGTGAGCGCATGGAGTGGCCGTACCCACAAGAGCGCTTTCCCTGCGGAGTCAAGCGCCACAAATGCCAGCAGGCGTCCGTCAGGTGATAATGCAATGTGTCCGCCAACGGTGGAGTTGAAGTTCACCTTTTCAGGCGGCTGAATTGTATATCGGTAGGTCGGCTGGTCAGGCGCAGGCTGAGAGAAATACAGAATTGCCATGGCGATGAAAGCCAAAGAGGCAATCACACCGAAAGCAAAACCGAATGGTGAGTTAACTTCAGGAAACTTGACTCTCCACTTTCTTTTTGGTTTGAGAACCCGCGGCGTTGGTGCAGAGCCACGTTCTTCATCTGAGATCTTTGCCGTTGTGACGATTTCTCCTGTTCCTTGCAACCCCGAAAGAATATCCTTGATCGCATTCGCCACCTTGTTGACCTGGTTGCGATAATCCGTCTGTACCTGGTTCCTATCGCGGTTGTCAGACGGTCGTAGCGGTCTGTTGACACCCGACTCTTTATATATGAAGTCGATGGGACGCATGATGCCCCCGGTTGCGTCTTCAAACAACTTCTTGTCGCGCGCATCCACCTCATGGATCCTGACCGGCAAGACACGGCTGGCCGTATTGCCGCCACCTACTTTGGTCTTCAGCCCAAGCTTGTCTTCGGAGGCCAGCCTGATGAAAACGAGCAATTCGTGCTGCCAGGCAAAGGCTTTGGGATCGCAATAGGTTTGTGATACGATGGGGATCAATATCAGGCACCGCAACTTCTCTTTGAGCGAATCGTCTACTTCGTGATGCTGTAAAAGACCGTCGTTGGGGTTTTCATCGAAGTAGATGGAAATGTCCTCTTTGAATGTTGCTTCGAGCTCACTCCGCAGCGTGCGGACAAACTCCGTCACCCAACCGTCACTCTTGTTGTCTTTGTGGCGGTAGGAGATGAATATATCGTACTCGAATCCCGATACTATAGACGGCATTTTAATAAGTGGTTTGATGAAGACGCGTCCGCCGTAGCCTTGCGAAGGCGGATGTCGTATTCGAAGCCAGGTAAGAGAGAGGGCATTGTCAAAGATAGGAATTCGTTTTAGTTGTTCGTTGACCTGCTCCCTTTGATCGGTAGGGCGCCAACAACCAACCAACTACTAGATAGCGGCGATTTGGTTAAATTGCATCAATGCCAAACCTCTATATTATCGCAGGCTGCAACGGTGCAGGAAAGACTACGACATCCTACACCGTACTCCCTGAAATGCTAAATTGTAAGGAATTCGTAAATGCCGATGAAATTGCACGTGGACTTTCGCCCTTCCAACCCGAAACGGTTTCTTTTCAGGCTGGCAGAATCATGTTGGGAAGAATCCATGAATTGCTAAGGGGGAAAAATGATTTCGGATTTGAAACCACACTCGCTTCAAAAGGGCATGTTCATATCATCCGACAAGCAAAGAGATTGGGCTATACCGTAGTATTGATCTACTTCTGGCTCGAGTCTCATGACCTTGCCAGGGCCAGGGTACAAGCGCGGGTAGAAAAGGGAGGGCACAATATTGCCCCGGCAGTGATTGACAGAAGATACAAGCGTGGATTGAAGAATTTCTTTTCCATTTACCAGAGAATTTCCGACAGTTGGGTAGTTTATGACAATTCAAACAAGGAACCCATTTTGGTGGCTAAGGGGAGCTCATCGGTGGTAAATTTCATTTATAATCCTGATCTTTGGACAAAAATTCAACAGCAAAATGACAACGGCAGAGTCTGATCAATTGATTGACAAGATAACGGCAGGTGTCAAGCTCGCTATCGAGCGTCTTATTGAACGTACAAAAAAGGAAGACGGCGAGTTGGTCATCTCCAGGAACGGGAAGATTGTGCGCGTAAAGGCCCGGGAGTTGAATAAGAAATAGTATCTGGGAAAGCTTCCGGGTGATCGGGAGGGTATTGTCAAAGATAATGAAACGCTGTTGGCAATTGGCCTTTAGTTGCTGCCTCCATCGCATCAAACGCATCTTGCTTCGTTACGTGAAATCCGTTGATGTCATTGAGGAATCCATCCCAGGTTTCTGCCACCACCGGCAAGCTCACATCGCCATCGTAATTGCCCGGTTTCATTCTTTTTGAATACCACTCAATCACGGCGTCGCGCACGACACCGACACTGTGGGTATTTGTGATCAGGATTGGCGAACCAAGTCCGCCAGATTCTTTTACCCACGTCGTTCCAGTCATCTCGCCGTTACCATTCAACGTGAACCACGCAGCAAACACCCGGTCAAGTGAACCCTTGCCTTTCGGAAAGATTGCGGTGACGCCAGTCCGCACAGGTCCTTTGCCAGTCACCAATTTCCCACTTCCAGAGATCATGGTTTTGAATCCTACCTCCACTCCTTTTACATCAGTGATGGCATTATAAGCTCCTGGCGCTCCATCGAATGGAATACCGAGATCCCGTGCGCGCGGCTTTGCCTTCTGTGCGAAGCAGCCAAAGCTGACTGCCAGGGCAATGAACAATAGGACGTGGTACTTTCTCATGCTGGTTTGGCTGTCAGGTTTAATAATTGCTTTCGTAAAATGGCTAATCCTCTTTGAAGTTGAGCATCCGTGATCATCAGCGGACTCAACACACGAATCACATTGCCGGAGATTCCCGCACTGATAATCAACAGTCCATTGCTTGCGCAAGCGTGGATAAGTTTCTTGGCCAGCTCGGCATCGGGCTGATCGGGATCACCGTTCTTTACTAACTCAAATGCTACCATTGCGCCAAGGCCCCGCACATCGCCAATCGCGGGGCACTCTTTCTGAAGTTTCCTGAAAAATCCCATCACCGTGCGACCCACCTTCTTTCCCTTCACGAGGATCTTGATTTTTTTCATGTACCCAATCGTGGCCAATGCGGCGGCGCAGGCTACCGGATTACCAAGGTAGGTTCCTCCCAGTGTACCCTTCGTTGTCTTGTCCATGACATCGGCCCGTCCAATGACTGCGCCGATGGGCATGCCGCTGCCCATGGATTTCGCCCATGTTGAAATATCCGGGACTATATCGTAGTGCGAATAGGCCGCCCAGGTTCCGGTTCGTCCAAATCCAGTCTGCACCTCGTCGATGATGAGCAGGATGCCGTGTTTCTTGCACAGGCGATGAAGTCCCTGAACATATTCTTTGGGTGCTACCACAAATCCGCCTTCACCCTGAACCAATTCAAGAATTACAGCAGCAACCTGAGTGGCGTCAACCTGGGTATGCAGCGCCTCCTCAAATGCACGGAGTTCTCGCTGCGCAAATTTGACAGGCGAAAGTCCGTCTCCTCCTTTGTAGTAATCCGGAAATGGCAGCCGATACACTTCGGGTGCAAATGGGCCGCATCCAATCTTGTATCCAGTCTTCGATGTAAGCGTCATTCCCAGAAGTGTTCTTCCGTGAAATCCTCCGGTGAAGCAAATAACGCCCTGCCTTCCTGTTGCCTGGCGTGCGATCTTCACGGCATTCTCTACCGCCTCAACTCCGGAATTGGTCAGCATGACCTTGGTCGACTTGCCGTGTGGAAAAAGTTTGGCCAGTGTTTCGCACAACTCCACATACGGCTCATAAATGGCCACTGGGAAACAGCTATGAATAAGTTTCTTGGATTGCCTGGCAATTGCGTCGACAACTGGTTTGGGACAATGTCCTGCATTCAGCACGCCTATGCCCCCCGCAAAGTCAATATACGCGCGGCCATCCACATCGCGAATCAAGGCACCGCTTCCCGATTCAATTGTCAGTGGGGTAAACATTCCCATGCCTTCCGGGACGATGGCATTTCTTCGGGCAATCAGTTTCTCAGATTTCTTCATCTCCTGAAATTAACCCTTTGCCACAAAAAGAAAAAGCTGCCAATCCCGGCAGCCTTTTCAACCTTAAAACCCAAAACACTCAATCTTGCTCAGCCCTCTTCACAACTTTATAGTAAGGCGTCCTGTTTTTCATTTCCTTTTGCTTTCTAGATGAGGCCGTAGCCTCGGAGTATCCCTTGGTCCCGCTATACGTCGGGCAAAACGAATGCATACAGGAAGAAAGCATCAATACAGCCACAATAACAATCAGCACCTTGTTCATAACCCACAGTTCACACATTAATACCCGGAGGCAATCAAAGGTGAACGGCCTAAAAACGTATGTTTGTAGTCAAATTCCATGGAAAAAGGCCACAAAGCAGGATTTGTAAGCATAGTCGGAAAGCCGAACGTTGGCAAATCGACGCTGATGAACCGATTGGTGGGTGAGAATCTTTCCATCATCTCCCCAAAGGCCCAAACTACCCGGCACCGCATCATGGGCATCATCAACACGGATGAATACCAGATTGTGTATTCGGATACGCCTGGCATCCTGGAGCCAAAATATGCGCTGCACGAGGCAATGATGAACTATGTGCGCGTCTCGCTCGAAGATGCCGACGTCATTCTGGTGGTGATCGAATGCGGAGAAAAATATGATGCCGCTGTTCATGAGCGCTTCAAGACGATCGCGGCACCCATTCTCTTGCTCATCAACAAGGTAGACAAGTCGCCAAAAGCAGATCGGAAATCGCTTGTTGCCTATTGGAAGAATGCGCTGCCGGCGCGAGAAGTACTTCCCGTCTCGGCGCTTACCGGTGAAAACGTGGACAAGATATTACCAGCCCTGATAAGCCTCCTGCCGGAACATCCTAGTTATTTTCCAGATGACGAAATGACCAATCGCAGTGAGCGTTTTTTCGCTGCGGAAATTATACGGGAGAGAATCTTCTATAATTACAACCAGGAAATACCGTACAGTACTGAAGTCGGAATCGAAGACTTCAAAGACGAAGAGAAGATATTGCGCATTCGGGCAACACTGTTTGTTGAACGTGACTCTCAAAAAGGAATTCTTATCGGCAAGGCGGGATCCTCTTTGAAGAAAGTGGGTACTGAGGCGCGCGAAACCATGGAACGGTTTTTTGGCAAGAAAGTATTTTTGGAAACACACGTAAAAGTCGCTTCTGACTGGAGAAAACAGAAGGACAAGCTCCGCCTGTTTGGCTACCTGGAGTAACTGGCTTTCCATGCATTCAGGATAGGAGCGATCATTTAGCTACCTTTGTGAAAATTTTTTAAGAACACATGTCTAATGTAGTGGCAATCGTAGGCCGTCCAAACGTGGGAAAGTCGACCTTTTTCAACCGGTTGATTGAAAAGCGTGAGGCCATTATGGACGATATGCCGGGCGTAACGCGCGATCGTCACTATGGCTACGCTCAGTGGATAGGTAAGTATTTCACTGTGATTGATACGGGCGGTTACGTCATTGGTTCGGACGACAAATTTGAGTCGCAAATTCGCCGTCAGGTAGAGCTGGCGGTGGAAGAGGCCGCAGTGATTATTTTCATGGTCGATTGCCGCGATGGACTGACAGGCTACGACAAGGAGTTTGCTAACATCCTCCGCCGATCCAAGAAACCCGTTTTTGTCGCTGCCAACAAAGCCGACTCCCCAGACAAATCCATACTGACCAGTGAATTTTATGGCTTGAAGATGGGCGAAGTGTATCCCATTTCTGCCGAGAACGGTAGCGGAACCGGTGAATTGCTGGATGACCTGGTCAAGGTTTTCCCTTCTGAGGATGTTGAAGATCCGAATGCTGGCATTCCCAAGATTGCAATACTCGGAAGGCCCAATGTTGGCAAGTCATCATTTTTGAATGTCCTGCTTGGTCAGGAAAGAAGCATTGTTACGGATGAAGCCGGCACAACCCGCGATGCCATTCATTCACGGTACAAAATGTTCGGAAACGATTTCATCTTGATTGATACAGCTGGTATCCGAAAGAGAAGTAAAGTGCACGAAGACATTGAATTTTACTCGGTCTTGCGTTCTCTCCGGGCGCTCGAAGATTGCGATGTGTGTATCATCGTTATTGACGCCCAACGCGGCCTGGAATCTCAAGATGTGTCCATTATCTCCCTGGCCCAGAAACAAGGTAAAGGCATCGTCGTGATGGTGAATAAGTGGGATTTGATGGAAAAGGACAGCAAAACCGCAGATAACATACGGAAGGACATGATGGAAAGCATCGCCCCCATCAGCTACGTCCCCATCATTTTCGCCTCCGCACTGGAGAAACAAAGGATCTTTCAAGTTGTAGAAAAGGCTGTGGAGGTATATGGCAACAAGAACAAGCGAATTCCTACCTCGCAACTTAATGACGCCTTACTCCCGGAGATTGTTCACTACCCCCCTCCGGCTACGAAGGGAAAGCATATACAGATCAAGTACATCACACAGGTAAATGCGGCTACGCCAACGTTTGCATTCTTCTGTAATCTGCCTCAGTACATCGGCGAATCATACCAGCGATTTCTCGAAAACAAACTCCGTGACAACTTCGACTTCACGGGCGTACCGGTGAGGCTATTCTTTAGAAAAAAGTAGAAATATGCCTTTTCATGTGAATAGAGGCCATTCCTAAAAATTAATAGCGGCGAGATGCCCCAATTCTCCAAGAATAGGTTAATTTTGCAGCCTAATTCCTAAAACCTGTAAACTATGAAAAAAGTAATCGCACTGGCAATGGTATGCGGTTTTGCACTTGCATTTGCATCTTGTGGCGGTGGTAGCTCTACTACAGAATCTACTACTGACACGACTGCAGTTGCTGTCGACACCACAGCCGCGCCCGCAGACACTACAATGACTGATTCAACTACAATGAATTAATCATTTGTCTGTCCAATCTTCACAAGAGATTGAAACGAAAAAGGCTTTAGATTCTAAAGCCTTTTTGTTTTTATATGACTTCAGCAAATCTGATTTCGACCCTCCAAAAACACATCCCCGAGAAGGCAGTCCCGTATTGCCATCAATTGTGGGAAAACCACCCCTTTCAATTTAGGCTCCGAAAATCCCGTGTCTCTAAAGTGGGAGATTTCTCCTGTCGACCTGGCCATGAGCCAAGAATCACTGTAAATGCCGACAGCCACCCCTACCTCTTTCTCATCACGTACGTTCATGAAGTCGCGCATCTCTATGTTCACAAAGAACTTGGCTGGCGAGCCGCACCGCACGGCAAGGAGTGGAAAAAGACATTTCACCAACTATGTCTGCCCCTTCTTCACGGTGACATTTTTCCTCCTGACTTAAACCAGGTTCTGAAACACCACCTCCAGAATCCGAAAGCATCCAGCTTTTCAGATCCAGCCCTTACCAAAGCATTGCGGCAATACGATCACCATCTAATTAGCGCTACAGTGCTCGCCGATATTCCTGAAGGAAGTGAGTTTCAAATTCGGGGCAGGTGGTTTGTCAAAGGGAAACAGAAAAGAACGCGGGTGGTTTGTCGTGACTTAAAATCCCGTCGCAACTACCTAATCGCCGCCGACGCGATTGTCGGAAGTGCCTGACTTATCTGCGCGCCGCCCGAACGGCATTTCGGACCGAACCATGTTTTTTCAGAAGCCTTTTGGCAACCTGCTCGGTCAATCCCAATTCCTCCATGATCATACGTGTACCTCGATCGATCAGCTTGTTGTTGGTCAGCTGCATGTCAACCATTTTGTTTCCTTTGACGCGGCCCAATGTGATCATGACCGCCGTAGAGATCATGTTTAAAGCCAACTTTTGTGCCGTGCCGGCTTTCATCCGCGTGGATCCGGTGACAAACTCTGGGCCCACGACAATCTCCAATGGGTAGTCTGCTTCTTGTGCCAATTCGCTGCCAGTATTGCACGTGATGCAAGCCGTTGTAATTCCTTTCTTCCTTGCGTCTCGCAATCCTCCAATAACGTAAGGTGTCCGTCCGGAAGCTGCTATTCCGATGAGAACATCATCCTCTCCGATTGAAAATTTCTTAAGATCTTTCCACGCTTGCTTGATATCATCTTCCGCGTGCTCAACAGCTCGTCGAATCGCTTTGTCTCCCCCAGCAATCAAGCCGATAACTTTTCCTTCAGGCATTCCATAGGTTGGCGGAATTTCAGAGGCATCCACAACACCCAGGCGGCCACTGGTTCCTGAGCCAATGTAGAACATGCGCCCCCCAGCTTTCATTTTCTTTGCAATCACCTTCACTAGATTCTCCATTATTGGAATAACACCCAGGACCGCCAAAGGGACCATCGCATCTTCTTTGTTGATGCCGACCAGGAGCTTGCGAATGCTCATTTTCTCGAGATTGGTATAGCGGGATGATGATTCGGTGGTGTTCATGGCAAAACGAAGGTATTAAGAACTGCGCTCACGGCGATGTCATGCAACATCCTTTTGGTGGAATAAGGTTAGCCCGGCTATGGGCGTTTCCAGGATATTTTTCACTGTAATGCCTTTATCGTTTGCTACCTGACGCAACAGATCGCTGTAGTAGAAAGCAATGGATCCCACGAAATGAACTTTCAGCTCCCTGAACCCTTCGTACTTCATCACATTGTTTTCATAGAAATCCGAGAATCCAGAATACACCAGGTTATAACAGTAGGGTTCTTTTAAATGCTGAAAAATGAATCGTGAGAAGGTCGCCAGAAACGTACTGGGCTTTTCTTGTTGATAGATTTTCTCCAGAAACTCTTCGCGCGAAAAGGGGAACCGTTCCTTGAACTGCGCAGTAAGTTTTTCCGGCATTTTCTTTCTCAGATAGTCCACCAGCAGTGTTTTGCCCAAACTGGTGCCAGAACCTTCGTCCGCAAGAATCCATCCAAGGTTGGCAACTTGCCCTGTAATGTTTTTCCCGTCGTACAAGCAGGAATTTGATCCAGTTCCCAGAATGCAGGCGATGCCCTTCTCTTCACCGCAAAGTGCCCGGGCTCCAGCGAGCAGGTCCCACTCGATGTGGACCTCAGCACCTGGAAAAAATTCCAGGAAAGCTTCTTTGACCAGTTCCTGGTTACGCGCAGAAGATACTCCAGTGCCATAAAAAAATACCTTCATTACTTTCTCCTTAGCAACAGGGACAAGGAACTCCTCAATGCTCTTCTTCAGGTGGTCAAGTGGCTGGTAATAGGGATTGAATCCCGGGCTGCTGGCCTGAAGAATGGATCCATCCCGGTTAAGCAACCGCCAGTCAATTTTTGAACTTCCGCTATCGGCTATAATTATCATGCTCAAGGGTTGACCTCTTCAAAGATCGGGCAATTCAAACAAAGTGGAAGTGATCAGCCAGAAATTCACGCTTCATGATGGTTCTCTTCCTGTCAAAGCCTGGACTTGCTCACATCATATATGGCCAGGATATCACTCTTGATGGGTTAATTTTCCGGATTTTATACGTTCTGATTAGGTCTAAAGTGGCCTTTGGATGAAAAAAGAACACCGTGAATTCTAATCTTTTTATCTTTCAGATTCTAAACCCCAAGCTATGAAATCTTTGACGTTCCTGCTCTTCGCCAGTTTACTCTTGATATGCTCCTGTGCAGAAAAGAAGCCGGTAGAAAGAATGAACGATGAGCAACTTCGCGCTTATGCTGATGAATTGGCGCATAAGTACATCATTACTGATGGCCACGTCGATCTGCCGTTTCGCCTGAAGGTCAACAAATTCATCGTGGACCGTGAATACATGGGGATACCCATCAAGACCGACGACGGTGATTTTGATTATGAACGCGCAAAAAAGGGTGGATTGGACGCCCCCTTTATGTCAATCTATATCCCGTCATCCTATCAGTTGCAGCCAGACAACGGCAAGGCGCTGGCCGACTCTTTAATAAACATGATCAGCGGCATTGCACAAAGCCTGCCTGATAAGTTTGCTCTGGCTAATTCGGTAGAAGAAGTTCAATCAAATTTCAGCAAGGGAATCATCTCGCTGCCGATGGGAATGGAGAATGGCGCTCCAGTTGGCAACGACATCAAGAATGTAAAGTATTTTTATGACCGTGGCATCCGCTACATCACACTCACGCACGGAAAAGACAATCAAATCTGTGATTCTTCTTACGACAGCCTTCATACCTGGAAAGGGTTGAGCCCGTTCGGCCGTGAGGTTGTCACTGAAATGAATCGCGTCGGGATTATGGTGGATATCTCCCACGTAGATGACAGCACCTTTTATCAGGTCATGAAGCTGACGAAGGCGCCTTGTATTGCCTCTCACTCATCCTGCAGGGTTTTCACGCCCGGTTTTCAGCGAAACATGAATGACGACATGATCAGGAAACTTGGTGAAAATGGTGGCGTGATCCAGATTAATTTTGGATCCACTTTCCTGGACTCTACTGTGTCTAAGCAGAATACCGAGAACCGGAGTAAGCTCCGGGCGATTTTAACAGAGAAAGGACTGGGCATGCGGGACTCCCTGGCTAAACCGGTCATCGAGCAGTTTAGAAAAGACAATCCCTCCCTTTACGCTGATGTAGAGACGGTTGCCAATCACATTGATCACGTTGTCAAGTTGGCGGGAATTGATCATGTAGGCATTGGTTCAGACTTCGATGGTGTTGGAGACAGCCTCCCTACCGGTTTGAAAGATGTGTCGCAATACCCAAACCTTATTTATGCTTTGCTCAAGCGCGGATACACAGAAGCTGATATTGAAAAAATCTGCTCAGGCAATGTGTTCCGGGTTTGGAAACGCGTGGCTGAAGTAGCCGCGCAATCCATGTAAATCAGTCTACTTACCAAGAAGAAGGAAAAGGAATTAACAGCGAAATATGAATATCTGCAGCACAACACACCATAATCAAAGGGTTGGTTCAGCGATAGCAATTTTCTTTTTGCTTTGTTGCTCCTTTGTTTCACAAGGGCAATCCAATTCAAAAGCATTCCGCCTTCCTGCAAATGCTACGTCAGCGGATTATGGCCATGGGTACGTGCTGGCCAAATTGAAAAGTGACCACCGGGATCTGTTTCGCAACGCAAACGGCCGCAGCTCATCAGGAATTTCTTCCAAAGTTGGCGTCACGGGCGCACGCGAAATGATGCCACAGAAATCAATTGATGGCCGATTCCAAAAAGGACCACGGCGCCTTACCTCATCAATTGATGCAGGTCTCTACTATGAATTGGTCTGTTCACCCGGACGAGATATTGAAAGTTTTATCAATGACCTTTACCAGACCGGTTACTTCGAGGTGGTCGAGCCTGACTACATCGGCAAGATGTCTTTCACAACAAATGATCCGTCGCGCAACAGTCAATATTATCTTCAGACAATTCGCGCCTTTGATGCGTGGGATATAACGCAAGGAGATGAAGGCGTTACTATCGCCATTGTAGATTCTGGCGGGGATCTTGACCACCCGGATTTGGCTGCTAATATCTACTCAAATACCCTTGACCCCGTAGATGGATTAGACAATGACAATAACGGCTACATTGATGACTTCAGGGGTTGGGATTTCATGGGTTCGGATACCCTCAACATCACTGACCCGGATTTTGTAGGGGACAATAATCCCCAGCTTTTTAACGGCGGTCTTTTGGGCCATGGCGTCAATGTTGCAGGTTGTGCGTCCGCAGCGACGAACAACGGCGTGGGTATCTCTGGTGTGGGCTTCAAGACCAAGCTCATGTTTACAAAACACTCAGCCGACAACCAAAAAACGACGAGCGGAAGTGTGTACCGGGGATACAGCGGAATTCTTTACGCAGGCATCCGAGGCGCTCAGATTATCAATTGCTCATGGGGCGGACCCTTCCGAAGCGAAATTGTCCAGGACCTGATCAATTTCGTAACGATAGACCTGGGCTCACTGGTTGTGGCTGCAGCAGGCAATGACGGATTGGAGCAAGAGTTCTTCCCGGCTGCCTACGATAATGTCCTCTCCGTTTCAGCAACTACCCAATCAAACATCAAAGCAGGCTTTAGCAACTACGGTTCCTATGTGGATATTGCCGCGCCGGGTGTTGCCATTTTTACTACTGCGTACAACGATATCTACACCAGCACACAAGGGACATCCTTTTCATCACCCATCGTGGCTGGCGCTGCCGCCCTGGTCAAAGCACACTATCCAAATTTCACTCCACAGCAAATAGCAGAACAACTCAGGGTTACGGCCAACAGCGAAGCCCTCTACTCGGCAAATCCTTCTTTTGTCGGAAAGATGGGTAAGGGCTTACTCGACATCTTTGCTGCACTTACCCAGGAGTCTCCCTCTATCCGCGCCGACAACCCAAAACTACTCAACACCAGCGGATCGCCTGCGGGAGCGGGCGAAAAGGGATTTCTCACATTTTCATTTTCCAACGTATTGGCTTCGACTTCCTCCGCACTTGAGATCAGTGTCACGGAAAATTCAACAATTATTGAAGTCGTCAAGGGAACCATCAGGCCGGGCGTCGTTCCGGCTGGTGGAACGATCACGAACAAGCTAACTCCATTTGAAATTCAAATCTCCGCCAACGTTCCCAACAATTTCGAAATGCCTTTAACCATTACCTATAAAGATGGCGCCTACATTGATCAGGAAGTGGTGACTTTCATTCTCAACCCGACCTATATCGATGTTGATGAAAACCAAGTGACAACTACCATCAGCGGCATAGGAAGAATTGGTTATGAAGACCCTGAAAGCAGCACGCGAACGAAGGGATCGGGCTTTGTATTCGACGGTAATTCCCTTCTATATGAAATGGGAATCATGATGGGAACCGGAACGGGTAGTCAGCTATACAACAATGTTCGGGGAACGGGAAGCGCTTTTGATCAGGATTTCGTTTCTATCGGATCCCGGATAAAAGAAATTACTCCAGGCGATCGATCTACCTCGGAAATCTTTGGATCAATCAGTAACAGTACAATCGCGTCTTCCCAAGCCTATCAGGTGAAATACCGGAGCATGGCATGGAAAGAGCAACCGTATGACAAATTTGTGATCATTGAATATGTGATCTCGAACCCAACTGCTACAGCCATTACAAATTTTCATTTCGGAATTTTCGCCGACTGGGATATTACCGAAAGCGGCGCTGAAGATGCAGCGGACTGGGCTAACGATCTAAAACTGGGTTATATTTATCCTGCTCAGACGGCCGCAAAACCTCACGCTGGAATTCAATTGCTCACTGGAACTCCGGAGTACTTTGCAATCGACAATAATCAAGCCACCCCCGGCAACCCCTTTGGGCTGTACGATGGGTTTACAGATGCAGAAAAATTCCAGTCTCTTTCCAGTGGACTTGGTCGCTTGCAGGCTGGCGGAGCCGGAAATGATGTGAGTCATGTGGTGGGCTCTGGGCCCTATACCATCCCGGCTGGGCAGCAAATTACGCTCGCTTTTGCCTTGCACTCAGCCGCTAACCTGAATGACTTACGTCTTTCATCAATGTATGCGGACAGTGTATACAATTTCACCTTGACCGCGCCGAAACCTGTTGTTGCAGAAGTAAGCACCTGCTACGGAACCTCAACATCGCTAACGGCAACGGGAGCGGGCGAATACAAATGGTATAACGCTTTCACAGGCGGAGACTCTTTCTTCACCGGATCCACTTACAACACGAGTACACTTCTTAACGACACAACTTTTTTTGTTTCCAATGCCGACAACTCGTATGAAAGTGTGCGTACGGCGGCAAAAGTTATTGTAAAAGCAAATCCAACCATTTCAACTTCCGGATCAACCCTCATCTGCAGCAACGAGTCCATCACGCTTTCTGTGGCGGATGCAGATAGCTACCTGTGGAACACCGGTGCCACAACTAAAACAATCCAGGCAAGTACCGCCGGCACCTACTCCGTAACGGTTGGAAGCACTTCACCTGTTTGCTCTTCATCCTCATCACCCATCACCGTCACCACCAACCTCGCGCCGGTTTCGAATTTTGCAATTTCAGGAGACTTGATTTCTTTCTTACCAATCCAACTTACCGACCAAAGCACTGACGCCGTTTCCTGGTTATGGGATTTCGGAGATGGTACAACGAGCACGGCGCAAAACCCGACGGTCACTTATACGAATGGTCAACCTTACGACATTTCACTCACGGTTACATCGATCGATGGATGTCAACACACCTCCATACAGTCGGTAGATCTTATCACCGGACTTGATGAAGTTTCATCTGATCTTCTTCAAGTATACCCGAACCCTTTCAGCTCATCCGTATTTGTTTCTCTGCAAGACGGATTCTCGGGGGCCCGGTCGGTCCAGCTGCTTACCATCCAAGGTCGAATGGTCTTCAGCAGCGAGGGCATTACGGCTTCACGCTACGAGATTCCCACCACCGACCTGCTACCCGGAATCTACATCGTCCGCGTGGCCTACCCGGACCGAATGGCAACCACGAAAGTTGTAAAAATTCACTGATTCGGGCGCGAGCCACTTTCTGGGATTTCAAATAATTAAACTGCCGCACTTGGCCCGGCATCCTGAATTTCCTGAGTATTTTTGCCGCCGGTTTAACTAATTCCCTCATCCAGAATGCCACGCGACAGAAGCATCCGCTCCGTACTTATCATCGGCAGTGGTCCTATTATCATTGGCCAGGCGTGTGAATTTGATTATGCCGGCACCCAGGCTGCCCGATCTCTCCGGGAAGAAGGCATTGAGGTCGTGCTGATCAATTCTAATCCGGCCACGATCATGACCGACAAGATCAACGCCGACCACGTCTATCTGAAGCCCCTCGAGAAAAAATACATCCGGGAAATCCTGGAAAACCACCATATCGATGCAGTGCTGCCCACCATGGGCGGTCAGACTGCGTTGAATCTCTGTATCGAATGTGAGAAAGCGGGAATCTGGCAGCACTACGGCGTACGCATTATCGGTGTAGACATCCTGGCCATTGAGACCACAGAGGATCGGGAGAAATTCAGGCTGAAGATGAATGAGTTGGGTGTTGGCGTCTGCAAAGGGGCAACAGCCGCCTCATTCCTCCAGGGAAAAGAAATTGCGCAAGAAATTGGTTTCCCATTGGTCATTCGCCCATCCTATACACTGGGTGGAACAGGTGGTGGATTTGTAGAAAGGATCGAAGACTTCGACGAGGCCATCAACCGCGGCCTTCATGCTTCCCCCATTCATGAGGTACTCGTCGAACAGAGCATCATGGGCTGGAAGGAGTATGAGCTTGAGTTGCTGCGCGACGGAAAAGGAAACGTCATCATCATTTGCTCTATTGAGAATTTTGACCCGATGGGAATTCACACCGGTGATTCCATAACAGTTGCGCCAGCCATGACGCTGCCGGACACGGTCTATCAACACATGCGTGACCTGGCTATCAAAATGATGAATGGGATTGGAATGTTTGCCGGCGGCTGCAATGTCCAATTCTCCGTCAATCCGAACAACGATGATGAGATCATCGGCATTGAGATCAACCCCCGTGTTTCTCGCTCTTCAGCTCTTGCCTCCAAGGCAACAGGATACCCCATCGCAAAGATTGCAGCAAAACTGGCCATCGGGTACAACCTGGATGAACTGACAAACGCCATCACCGGATCGACAACCGCCTATTTCGAACCAGCGCTCGATTATGTCATCGTGAAAATTCCGCGCTGGAATTTTGACAAGTTCCAGGGCGCCGACCGCAGGCTCGGACTCCAGATGAAATCCGTTGGCGAAGTAATGGGCATTGGAAGAAATTTTCAGGAAGCGTTGCAGAAAGCCTGTCAATCTCTGGAGATCAGGCGTAATGGCCTCGGCGCCGACGGCAAAGAGCTCACGAAGCAAGCTGATCTCCTTTACAGCCTGGAGCATCCGAGCTGGAATCGTTTGTTCCATGTTTACGATGCCATGAAGCTCGGCATCTCGATGAAGACCATTCAACATCTGACAAGAATTGATCCCTGGTTCCTCGAACAAATCTGGGAACTCACCGAAATGGAGAAAGAGATCGAGAAATACAATCTCGACACCCTACCCAAAGAACTCCTCCGCAAAGCCAAGGAAAAGGGTTATGCTGACCGCCAGATCGCACACCTGATCCGATGTCTGGAAAGTGAGGTCCACAAGAAGAGAAGGTCACTCGGAATCAACCGTGTGTATAAACTTGTTGACACTTGCGCTGCAGAGTTTGAAGCAAAGACCCCGTACTACTACTCCACATTCGCTGCGGAAAACGAATCTGTAGTTTCTGACAAGAAGAAAGTTATCATTCTTGGCTCCGGCCCTAACCGGATCGGTCAAGGCATCGAATTTGACTATTCCTGTGTGCACGGCGTGCTGGCCGCTAAAGAGTGTGGGTACGAAACCATCATGCTCAATTGCAATCCTGAGACAGTTTCCACCGATTTTGATATTGCTGACAAGCTATACTTTGAGCCAGTTTTCTGGGAACATCTTTGGGATATCATCCAGCACGAAAAACCCGAGGGCGTTATTGTTCAGCTCGGTGGGCAAACTGCACTTAAGCTTGCAGAGAAACTTCACAAGTATGGCGTGAAAATTCTGGGGACTTCTTTCGAGGCTCTTGACCTAGCCGAAGACAGGGGGAGTTTCTCAACGTTGTTGAAAGAAATGAATATCCCCTACCCTCATTTCGGCGTCGCCCGCGATGCCGACGAGGCACTGGAAGTATCCAAGACCATTGGCTTCCCGCTCTTGGTCCGCCCTTCCTACGTACTCGGCGGACAGAGCATGAAGATTGTCATCAACGAAACTGAACTGGAAAATCATATCCTGGATATCTGGAAGCACCTCCCCGACAATAAGGTGCTGCTTGACCATTTCCTGGATGGCGCAATCGAAGCGGAGGCCGATGCCATCTGTGATGGAGAAGACGTATACATCATCGGCATCATGCAACACATTGAGCCCGCAGGTATTCACAGCGGTGATTCCTATGCTGTGTTGCCCCCCTACAACCTGGGTGATTTCGTTGTCAAGCAGATTGAAAGTCACACCAAGCGAATTGCGCTTGCCTTGAAGACGGTGGGATTGATCAATATTCAGTTTGCCATCAAGCAGGACAAAGTATACATCATCGAAGCTAACCCACGCGCGTCGCGCACGGTGCCATTCATATGCAAGGCTTATGATGAGCCTTATGTTAACTATGCCACCAAAGTGATGTTGGGTGAGAAGAAGGTTAAAGACTTCAATTTCAAGCCTACAAAGAAGGGATATGCCATCAAGGTTCCGGTCTTCTCGTTCTCCAAGTTCCCCGAAGTAAGCAAGCAATTGGGGCCTGAGATGAAATCTACTGGTGAGGCCATCTATTTCATCGATGACTTGATGGATGATTATTTTATGAACATCTATTCGGAACGGAATCTGTATCTGAGCAGGTAATATTTTTTTTGAAAGCTAACCGGTTGCTCCTATGGGGCTTTTTTGCATAATTACATGAACTACTACAAATGGATCGCCCCTATCGGGGCTGGAAAACAGGACTATTTACTCGTGGCGCGCTCCCCGTCGGATATTCACTCAATCCATTCAAACAAATACCTTTCATCGTAGGCAATCTCAAACTCCTTCAATAAATCAAGATATTCCACACGAAACGTCTGCTTGCGATGGTGCTCCTCCTGATTAAGAATGTACTTAATAACATGGTCGATTTGGCTGCGCGAATATGAAAAGGCACCATAACCCTCTTGCCAATTAAATTTTCCCGGTATCCATTTTCGGTCATTGATTAGATTGGAAGAGCCAGCCTTGACATCGCGCACCAAATCTGAGATTGCCTGATGGGGTCTTAATCCGGTCAGCAAATGCAAGTGATCAGGCATACAGAAGATAGATAGCATTTTGTGTTCGCGTGCTTGAACAATACCCGTGATGTATTTGTGAATCTCTTCACGATGTTGCTTTGAGATCAGGTTCTGGCGCCCCCGAACGGCAAAGACGATTTGAATATATATCTGGGTGTATGTATTGGGCATAATAACAGGTCGCTCCAACGGAGCTTTCTTGCATAATTACATGAAATGCTACAATCAGATCGGCCCTACCGGGGCTGGAAAACAGGACTAATTTCTTGTGGTGTATCGAAATCCAGTTCTACATGAAAGACGCGTTTGCAGAACCCAGCCATAAAATCAGATCCAGGGCTCCGTAGGAGCGACCTGTTTGTAGAACCGTGCCATCAAACCAGGACCCGAGCTCCGTAGGAGCGCCCCGTTTGTAGAACCGTGCCATCAAACCAAAACCCGAGCTCCGTAGGAGCGCCCTGTTTGTAGAACCGTGCCATCAAACCAAAACCCGAGCTCCGTAGGAGCGACCTGTTTCTTTTTTGCGTTGGGATGTCTATTCCCTCCGCAATGAATTCACGGGATTAACAATCGCCGCCTTGATCGATTGATAACTCACTGTCAATAATGCAATGGCGATTGCCAGAAACCCCGCAATCAGGAATGTATCCATGCCAATGGAAATGCGATACGCAAAACCGCTCAACCACGAATCCATGATATACCAAGCCAGTGGACCAGCCAATACCAACGCGATGGCAACCAATTTGGTAAAGTCCTTCGAGAGCAAAAGCACCACGCCAACAACGGTTGCACCCAAAACCTTCCGGATACCAATTTCCTTGGTGCGCTGACTGGCTGTGAATGCCGACAGTCCAAAAAGTCCAACACACGCGATGACGATGGCCAAGCCGGAGAACACCCGGAACATCTTTCCTGATTGCTTTTCCTGCGCATATCCTTTGTCCAGGTTGTCTTCCAAAAACTCATACTTGAATGGTCTTGCTGGCGCAAGCTCCTTCCATAGTGTCTCAATTTTTCCAATCGCCTGCTGCTGCATGCTTCCCTTCATTCGAATGGCGATGTAGTTGGTATTGGAATGTGGGCCAAATACTTCTGTGCTGAAGATCACCAGGGGGGTAATTTCGTCGCGCAACGATTGGAAGTGAAAATTGTTGACCACTCCTATTACCGTGAAAAGGCGCTCTCTTTGGTTCACCGAATCTCCGCGAAATAGATCGCTATTCGACAGGCGCTGTCCGACTGGGTCTTTCAGGCCAATTGTCTTTACGGCAGCCTCATTCAACAAAATGCTTATTGAATCAGATGTTTCTTTGGAAAAGAATCGTCCATCCTTCAAGTGGAATCCGATTGTCAGTGCAAAGTCGTCATCCATCAGCATCGATTTCACAGTCAGCACGTCATTCGACCCTACCGGTTGAAACATCTGACCAAATACATCATCGCGGTTCCCCACACGGGCACTTGTCCCTGCCGCTGCAGTCACTTCAGGCATCTGCCGTACCTTTTCCATGAAAGCCTCTGCATTCTTGTCGAGGGCAAAAGCGCGGTCTACCATCATGACGGATTCCTTGTTAAAACCAAGATCCTTGTTTTGCATGAAGCTCATCTGCCTGCCGACAAGCAAGGTGGCAACAATCAGGAAGGCGGAAATCATAAACTGAAACACAACCAATCCATTTCTCAACCACGCGCCACTGGAGCTTCGGCTAAAAGATCCCTTCATCACATCCACTGGGTTAAATGAAGAAAGCACAAAGGCTGGATATAGACCCGCCAATATTCCAACAACAACGGCAAATCCACCAAGCCCAACAATGACATCAGGGCCAATCACAAACTGAAGGTTCTTTTCTACCAGGTTGTTAAACGTCGGGAGCAGCAGGTAAGCCGCGGCGACAGCGAGGATTGTGCTAAGCACTGCCAATAGGATTGCCTCGAGCAGAAATTGTGCAATCAACTGATTTTTCACCGACCCCATGACTTTCCGAAGTCCCACTTCGCGGGCACGGGATGCTGATCGTGCCGTTGCCAGGTTCATGAAATTAATGCACGCAATGACAAGGATCAGTAACGCGATGAGCGACAGTCCATAAACATATTTCCTGTTTCCGCTGGGGGTTGTTGTGAATTCCAGGTTGGTTGGATCCAGGTGAATGGAGGTCAGGGGCTGAAGAAAATACCTATACCCATTTCCTGCCTTCTTGTAATCCTCCCAGGATTGCTTCAGCTCCCGTTCAATCTGTCCCGATGCGTAGGTGTCAACCATCTTGGGGAATTTGGCTTCCAGGGCCTTGGCATCAGCTCCAGATTTGAGTTTGATGTACGTTTGCGAATTGAAGCTGATATAGTTCTCGGCAGCAAAAAACTGCGCTGAGTTAAAAGTGGCCATAAACTCAAACTTCAGGTGTGAGTTATCCGGAAACTTTTCAAAGACGCCACTCACTTTAAACTCGCCGAAGTTTCCTTTCAATACTTTATTCAGTGGATCGTCTGATCCAAAATATTTTTCGGCCATCGTCCGGCTGATGATTACTTGATTGGCTATCGCAAGGGCTGTCTTTCGATCACCCTTAATCAACGAGATATCGAAAAAAGAAAAGAAAGCTGAGTCTGTAAAATAAAAATTGTCCTCTTCAAAAGTCCTTACTTCTTTTTCAGGTGTCTCGTAGTTGATGATCACACCTGGATTAGGTCCGAGTAGATGTAAGCTATTTTCAACTTCCGGGAAATCGCGTCGCATCGTTGCGGCGTAACTATGGGGAACCACAGCGTAAAACGTTGAGTAATTGGGGTACTTGCGCTCAAGGCCTAGCTTGTAAATCTGATCGGCCCCTGGCAGAAATTTATCGTAAGATGTCTCATACTGAACGTAAAGCACGATGAGCAAACATGCTGTAATGCTGACAGCCAGCCCGGCCATGTTGATAACCGTATAGACTCGCTGTTTGAGCAGGTTTCGGACAGCGATACGGATGAAATTGCGAAGCATGGGATAAAGACGATAGTTTGGGCTAATAAGTTTGGTTTATTGGGCATTTACAGTGCCTAAATGCCTCAATCGGCCAAATCAAACCCAGAAGTCTATAGAAACTTTTACCTTTGACCCTCGGTTTAAGGCCTATGTGGAAACTGATTATTATTCTAGTGCTGGTGATCTACCTCCTGAACAAGATTTCGGTGGTGCTTTTTAGGGCTATGGGCAGGCCGCAACCCCCTCCACCTAACTTTCGCGGAACCGCCAACGGTGCCAGTAATTCCAACGGTAAGCAGACACCAAAACGAAACGGTGGGATAAAAGGAGGCGACTATGTCGACTATGAAGAAATCAAGTAACCCTGAGTTCTGAATTCTGAACCCAGCGCGCCGCATGTCAATCGTCCACTTTTACAAATACCAGGCTGCCGGAAATGACTTCCTCCTGGTCGACAACCGGAAGGGGCAACACAATTTCTCGAACGAACAAATTTCAGCCCTCTGCCACCGCCGCTTTGGCATCGGAGCAGATGGGATCATTCTGCTGACTGAGGATTCTCAGGCGGAATTTCGCATGATCTATCACAATGCAGATGGAAGCCAGAGCTTTTGCGGAAATGGATGCAGAGCCGTCGTCGATTTCGCCCATCGCCTGGGTCACATCGGATCGAAAACGGTATTCATGGCTCATGATGGAAGGCATGAAGCAGAAATACTGGGCGAAGGGAATATCCGCGTATCGTTGAACGATGTCCGTGCGATTGAAGAAAAATCTGCCAGCGACTTTTTTGTCAACACTGGCACAGAGCACCACGTTCGTTTTGTTACAGACCTCGATCATTATCCCGTAGTTGACGAAGGAAGAAAAATCCGGTACAGTCAGGATTATCCTGGCGGAACCAATGCCAACTTTGTAGAACTTCTTACCAATAACCAGGTGGCATTTCGTATTTATGAACGAGGCGTCGAAGACGAAACGCTTTCCAGTGGATCGGGGGCGACCGCCTGCGCCTTGGTCAGCGCGAAGCGTTTTGGGCTCGTCTCCCCTGTAGTGGTCAAAGCCCGAGGCGGCTATCTCCTGGTGGAGTTCAACCAACGCCAGGAAGGTGGGTTTACGGATATTTTCTTTGTTGGCCCTGCGCAACTCGTTTTTGAGACTCGATTGGACGTTTAGGCCTGCCAAATTGCCCTTTTCTGCCAGTTTGGACCTATAATTGCACTCCTGAAAATCTTAACTTTACGCCCCTTGGTCCATGGGATCGTGGACTCCTGACTGTTTATGCTGAAACTCATTGCCAAATTATTCGGAACCAAGTCTGAAAAAGACATTAAGCGCGTTATGCCGCTGGTTGAGCAAACCAAACAAGAGGGTCTGGCTTTGCTCGCCCTTTCTCACGATCAACTACGGGAAAAGACGCGTGAGGTTGAAGCTCGGATTGTTTCTGGCTTAGCGCCGATTGACCTGCAGATTGCTGAACTTCATAAAGCGGTTACCGAAAGCCCCGAAATGGATCTCCATCAGAAGGAGACCATTTTTCAGCAAATCGATGCTCTCGGGTTGGCCCGCAACAAGGAGCTGGAAAAGATTCTTCTTGAAGTTCTCCCAAAGACTTTTGCCATCGTCAGAGAGACGGCACGGCGTTTTAAGGAAAATCCGTACCTGGAAGTAACTGCCAGCGAAAGCGACCACCGTTTCGCCGCACAGCATGAACATGTGAAGATTGCTGGTGACAAAGCGCACTGGCATAATCAGTGGCTTGCCGCAGGTAATCTCGTCACCTGGGATATGGTACATTACGATGTACAGATCATCGGTGGTATTGTTCTCCATGAAGGAAAGATTGCAGAGATGGCCACCGGGGAAGGAAAGACCCTTGTCGCAACATTCCCGGCCTTTCTGAATGCTCTTGCCCGGCGAGGCGTTCATATTGTGACCGTAAATAATTATCTGGCTTCCCGCGACAGCGAATGGATGGCGCCGCTATTTCAATTTCATGGGATGCGGGTTGACTGCATTGACAAACACGAGCCTAATTCCAACGCACGACGGAATGCCTATCAGGCAGATATCACCTACGGTACCAACAACGAATTTGGATTTGATTACTTGCGCGACAACATGGCGCGTGATCCCGAGGAAATGGTCCAGCGCGGTCACCACTTTGCTATGGTCGATGAAGTGGATAGCGTATTGGTAGATGAGGCCCGCACGCCCCTGATTATTTCAGGGCCTGTTCCCCGCGGAGATGAGCACGAATTTTATGATCTAAAACCAAGGATTTTCAAAGTTGTTGAAGTTCAGAAGAAACTGGTGACCCAATTTCTGAATGATGCCAAAAAATTCATAACGGAAGGAAATGACAAAGACGGTGGCCTTGCTCTTTTCCGTGCCCACCGCGGGATGCCGAAGTTCAAACCGCTGATCAAGTTCCTGAGCGAAGCCGGTAATAAGCAGCTCTTGCAAAAAACGGAAAACTATCACCTGCAGGACAATAAGAAAGAAATGCCGAATGCTGATCTGCCACTCTATTTTATCATTGATGAAAAAGACAACAGCGTTGAGTTAACGGAAAAAGGCATTGACCTCATCACGGGTGAAGGTGAAGACGCGCGGTTTTTCATCCTCCCAGAAATCGGCATGGAGCTGAACAAAATCGAGAAAGACCCCAGTTTGGATAGTCCTGCTCGTTTTGAAAAAAAAGAAGCGCTTATTCGTGACTACTCAACCAAGGCGCAGCGAATTCACAGCATCAACCAGTTGCTCAAGGCGTATACGCTTTTCGAAAAAGATACGGAGTATATTATCGTCGATGGTAAGGTGAAGATTGTCGATGAGCAGACCGGGCGTGTGCTGGAAGGCAGACGCTATTCTGACGGATTACACCAGGCCATCGAGGCAAAAGAGAATGTGAAGGTCGAAGATGCTACGCAAACCTACGCCACCATCACGCTTCAAAATTATTTTCGTATGTATCATAAGCTGGCCGGTATGACAGGAACAGCCGAGACAGAGGCAGGCGAATTGTGGGATATCTATAAACTCGATGTAGTGGTCATTCCCACCAACAAGCCCGTCACACGCGTAGATATTGACGACCTCGTGCACAAAACCATGCGTGAAAAATTCAACGCAGTGGTTGAAGAAATTGTTACACTGACCAGCGAAGGGCGGCCCGTTCTTGTCGGAACAACTTCGGTTGAAATTTCTGAATTGCTGAGTCGTATGTTGCAGATCCGCAAGATCAAGCATAACGTACTGAACGCGAAACAACACCAGCGTGAAGCAGAGATTGTTGCTGAAGCTGGCAAGCCGGGTACCGTAACCATTGCTACCAACATGGCTGGCCGCGGTACGGACATCAAGCTTACGCCGGAGTCACGCGCCGCCGGCGGTCTTGCAATCATTGGAACGGAGCGTCATGAATCCCGGCGCGTTGACCGTCAGTTGCGCGGTCGATCCGGCAGACAGGGAGATCCAGGAACTTCAAAATTCTATGTCTCGCTGGAAGACAACCTTATGCGCCTATTCATGCCGGAGCGTATCGCGCGCATCATGGACCGCCTGGGCCTCAAGGAAGGAGAGGTGATTTCACATTCGATGGTCACCAGCTCTATCGAACGAGCACAGAAAAAAGTGGAAGAAAACAACTTTGGTATCCGTAAGCGACTGCTGGAATATGACAACGTGATGAACTCTCAGCGCGATGTCATTTATCGTCGCCGGCGAAATGCGCTCTACGGTGAGCGGCTCCAGTTGGACATTCTCAACATGTTGTACGACACGTGCGACGACATTGTGACGAATTCCAAAGCGGGTGAATCCGTGGACAACCTCAAGATGAGTGTTTTGACGATTCTTGGCCTTGATTTTGCAATTACTCAGGAAGAGTTCGTTAAACTCGAGCCTCAGTCGCTGACTGAGAAATTATATGAGCAGGCGCTGAGTCATTATGAAATGAAGAATAAGCGGGTCGCACAGAAATCGCTTCCCATCATGCAGGAAATAAACCGGACACGGGGTGCTACCATTGAAAATATTCAGGTTCCCTTTACTGACGGGGTAAAGCAAATTGGCGTTGCCGCTCAGCTGAAGAAATGCCTAGAGACCAGCAACGGTGAACTCATTCGGGCGATGGAAAAGATGATCACATTGGCCATCATCGACCAGCAGTGGAAAGAACATCTCCGGGATATGGATGATCTCAAGCAAAGTGTTCAAAACGCAGTGTATGAACAGAAAGATCCATTGCTCATTTACAAGTTTGAAGGATTTGAGGCATTTAAGAGATTCATCGCCAAAGTGAACGAAGAGACGATTTCCTTCCTCATAAAAGCCGAAATTCCAACGCAGGATCAGGAAGATGTTCAAGAAGCACGCACACAAAAAAGACAACGATACAGCGAGCAGAAAGACGAGTCACAGTCCCTGCTCCAGGGAGGCGGCCAGGGAACTGCGCCACAGCGTGAAGTGGAGCAAAAGATAGCGCCTATAAAATCTGAACGGGTGGCTGGTCGCAATGACAAAGTAACGGTTCAATATCCTGATGGCCGCGTGATGAAAGATGTAAAATACAAGAAGGTAGAGGATGATATCAAGAGCGGTCGCTGCATTGTAATTGAGCAATGATGGCAGGTGCATCACAGTCGGAGCAAACGATAACTTGGGAAGGCGTCGCAATCGCGGCGGCTCTCGTTTTCTTACTTCTGGCTGGAGGCGGCTCGTCAGCCGTGGCACAAAAACAGAAGCCCTACTACCACGAAGACCTGTATTCTCTTCGCCCGAAATTTGAAGAGCCCAACGACTCATCGATTGAACAACCCACACATCTTCCAAAGGATTTTGTATCACCGAAGATGAATGTCAATAATAAGGTTGACAACGTCCTTGATAGCATCAACCGGTTCAATGTCACCCGAAAGTTTATCGATGGTTATACAATCCAGATATACTCAGGACAGAACAAGGAGGAAGCCATGAACACCAAGAAGAAGATGATGGCCGAAACCAGTTTGAATGCTATCCTTGAATACAATCAGCCAAAGTTCCGCGTTAGGGTTGGAAATTACTACTCACGGCTAGAGGCCCAGAAAGATCTTACGCGACTCAAAAGAATATTCTCCAACGCCATTCTTGTGCCTGAAAAAATTATCGTCCGCTGATGTTATTACTGGATCTGATTCAAAAGGAATCATTGTCAATTGCGCCTGATGTTATCCGGTGGCGACGCCATCTTCACGCCAACCCAGAACTATCCTATAAGGAAATCAATACTGCTCGGTTTGTCGCACAGACCCTTCGGGAGATTGGAATCACGCCACAAGAAGGGATTGCAGGAACTGGCGTGCTTGCGCTGATTGAGGGAAAGAACCCATCGAAAAAGATAATTGCTTTACGTGCAGATATGGATGCATTGCCCATTCATGAGGCTAATGACACTCCCTATCGGTCGCAGAACCCAGGAGTAATGCATGCCTGCGGCCACGATGTACACACAACCTCGCTCTTGGGAACCGCCAGGATCCTATTCAATATCAAAGATAAGTTTGAAGGCACGGTCAAATTGCTGTTTCAGCCGGGGGAAGAAAAACATCCAGGCGGAGCATCCCTGATGATTCGTGATGGGGCGCTCCGGAATCCGGCACCCTGCGAAATCATCGGCCAGCATGTGATGCCCTTGCTTCCGGTGGGGACAATCGGCTTCCGCGAAGGCATGTATATGGCTAGCTCCGATGAAATCTATATCAAGGTGATCGGAAAAGGTGGTCATGCGGCGGCACCCGAACTTATCATTGACCCTGTTCTTATCGCATCACACATCATTGTTGCCCTTCAACAGGTGATCAGCCGGAATGCCAACCCTCGACAAGCCACAGTTTTGTCTTTTGGAAAAATCATTGGTGAGGGGGCTACCAACATAATTCCCAATGAGGTTAATATTGCCGGTACGTTTCGCGCATTGAACGAGACATGGCGTAAAGAAGCACTCTTGAAAATCAAGAAAATTGCTACTGGCATTGCTGAGAGCATGGGCGGTCAATGTGAAGTAACCATATCTCACGGGTACCCATACCTGGAAAATAATCCTGAGCTAACCCGCCGAATCCGCAAGGCAGCGGAAGAATATGTAGGCGCATCTAACGTTGTTGATCTTGAGTTAACCCTGGGTTCAGAGGATTTTGCCTATTACTCACATGTAGTCCCCGCATCCTTCTACCGCCTGGGCACACGTAACGAAGCCAGGGGAATTACTTCATACGTCCATACCTCGACCTTTGACATAGATGAGGACGCACTCGGCATCGGTCCTGGTCTTATGGCGTGGATGGCGGTCTGTGAGTTGGGTGAATAGACACCGAATTAAGTCTTTGTTAACTCCTTTCAGGTTGCTTGTTGGTTTCTATCTTTACACGGCTCCATGAAGGAAAACCTCCCCATTACAGAACAGATCCCTCCGCGACCCGCGACCTGGAAAACGGTTGCTCGAAACACTGCATACATACTGTTTGCGTTGTTCATCTTTTTGTTTGCTCTCGAACTCATGCTCTCGGCACTGCAACACTTGGGCAAAACGGCAGCCGAGACAATCATTCTTGCCACGTCGAATCCCTTCACTGCCCTCTTTATTGGTTTGTTGATTACGGCAATCATTCAAAGTAGTACGGCAACTACCTCGATGACCGTGGCCCTTGTCGCCTCCGGCTCACTTACTTTGCAAAGCGCGATCCCGATCGTCATGGGCGCCAACATTGGAACCACGATTACAAGTACGATAGTCTCGCTGGGGTTTCTTCCCCGCAAGAAGGAATTCCGACGTGCTGTTTCTGCAGGCACCTATCATGACTTCTTCAATATTCTTACGGCTAGTGTGCTCTTCCCACTTGAATATTATTTTCAGCTTCTCTCCAAAGTTTCTCAGTTCATTGCCACTCAGTTCTTTAATCAACCCATTGGCATTTCCGGAGGAAGTTTCAGTTTGATCGGTGGCATTAGTCGGTTGACTGATTTTATTGCTATAACCATCGACAATGGGGTCGTGCTTATCGCCCTTTCGTTCATGATACTTTTCGGGTCCATTCTCTTTTTCAGAAAAGTGCTTACCAATCTGCTTGGCTTCGGGCTACCCAATCGATTTCAGCAGTTCTTCTTCCGCAATGCATGGAAGTCTTTTGGCTGGGGCGTTCTGACCACCGCTGCCATCCGGTCGAGCACGGTTACCACATCACTTGTTGTTCCGTTGGTCGCGAAAAAAGTGGTCACACTGCGAAGCGCCATCCCATTTATTTTGGGCGCCAACATCGGCACTACAATTAGTGCATTCGTGGCCGCCATGGTGAATTCAAACACGGCCATTAGTATTGCAATTGCCCATTTTCTGTTCAACTTCATCGGGGTGATGCTATTCTTTGTTACCCCCGGACTTCGTGAACTGCCGATCGCACTGGCAACCGGCCTTGGCCGTCTCACGATGAAATATCGGTTGATTGGATTTCTATATCTCCTGATGACCTTCTTTTTCATTCCTTTCTCTCTGATCTATTTCAACCAGGATGCGGTTTCAGTTACTGAACTCACTTATCAGCAAACCAAAAACAATCAAACAACGTATTCAACCGTAATTTCCAGAACTTTTGAGAATCAGTTTGTTAGTAGTTGGTCTGAATATCCCAAAGAGTCAACGTCTGGCCCATCGCTGATGTATTCAGTTTACCATAAAAACAATCTGCTTATTATCAATAACGAACTTTTTGAATTGAATCGTCCCGGGTTTTGCCGTGATGGAGAAGACGGCGGCGGAAAATTCACCACATGCATAACGGAAATCATTCCTCGGCTTCAGTTGAATTCAGAGCTCTCCGTGGATTCTGTGTTTGTTTTCGAAAAGAAATATGAAAGTGGAATCCCCTACTCCACATTGAGCTACATCAGCTCAGGTGCCAACTTGCTTGTCAAGCGTGATACGCGTGATTCCCTGGGGAACTCCTTGATTCTGGAGGAACTCATTCGCATGGTTAAGAAGTAGGCCTCCTGCCGCTATGGTCTATTGACTATAGACTAAAAGTACAATTTTCACCTTCGAAAAGGTCAAAATCCGCTATATTGCAGCTATGGACAAAATTGCTGAGTCTATCCTCAAGTTTCTGAAACTGGACAGTCTGGTGAATCATGTTACCGGGTACGTAGAGGCGCGCATTGAGTTGATGAAAGCAGAGATTCACGAAGATCTTGCTAAAACGGTTGCGCGTGCCCTAGTGCTTACAACTCTCATTTTCTTTGGTTTTCTTTTCTTGCTCTTTCTTAGCATCGGCCTAGCCCACTTTATCATCTCCTATGTGCATAGCGCATATATCGGGTATTGGTCTGTCGCTGGATTGTACGGGGCATTTTTCCTTCTTCTTGTCCTGTTTCGCAATTCCATTTATGTGCAGTTTGAAAAAAAGTTCATGGAGACTATCAAACGAAAAGCGAAATAAGTCATGGAATTGCTCGAGGGACAGGATCCAGATAAGAAAAAACTCATTGAGACTTCGGACCGTCACAAGCAGGCCATGAAAAAGGAAATCGGTGAACTGACGAAGAAAACCGACCGCATGATTAAGAACGCGCTCATCATCGGCGGCTCACTGGTTGTGACCTATTTTATAATCAGCGCGCTCTCCAAAAAAAGTAAGAAAAAGAAAAAGAAAATTGCTCAGGGAGAGGCGGCCAAAACAGGAGAAGGGATAGATCCTATTGTCGAGGACGAGGTGGACGATGGCCCTTCAGTGCTTGGACAAGTTGGCACGCAACTTCTTAACCAGGCCTCACTTATGGTTCTGGACATTGCCCGTCAAAAGCTTTCCGAATACATCGCCACACGTAACAAGCCGGATGAGCATTCTTGAGGTTATTCAGCAACGACACCTGGCAGGGAAAAAGTCGATCGCTGTATTGGTCGATCCCGACAAAGTCGACGACGTATCCAAGCTACGGCACCTTATCCATCTCGCCAATGAAAATTGTATCGATTTCTTTTTTGTCGGCGGAAGCCTGATCACCACATCCAATCTCTCTGAGGTGATCCAGGCCATTAAGGAGGATGTGAGTATTCCGGTTATTCTCTTTCCGGGAAGTTCCTTGCAGATTGATCCCAGCGCCGATGCCATCTTGTTTCTCTCGTTGATTTCCGGCCGCAATCCTGACTTGCTGATTGGACAACATGTGCAAGCTGCACCGATTTTGAAAAACAACCGCATTGAAGTACTGCCAACGGGATACATTCTCATTAGTTCCGGCCGGATTTCGTCCGTGGCCTATATCAGCAACACCACACCCATTCCTGACGATAAGTATTCCCTCGCTGCCTGCACCGCCTTGGCCGGCGAGATGCTGGGATTGCGCATGATTTATCTCGATGCTGGTAGCGGTGCCGAACGTGAGATCAGTGCGAAGATGATTTCGGCAGTACGAAAGACGATCAGTGTTCCCTTGATTGTCGGTGGCGGCATCAACACGGCGAAGAAAGCACTTAGTACCCTTGAAGCCGGGGCTGATATGATCGTGATCGGCAATGCGTTGGAAAAAGATCCGGACTTACTTACCGAAATCAGCGACCAGGTGTACGACTGGAATCAGCGGATGGAGGCAGGGAAATAGAACAGCCATTTCGGATTCGTATTCTTTATACATTTTTGAAGTTCTGATTTTCATAGCAAATGCACTTCCAGCTATTCAGACCATGAAGTTCCATGATTTTGTCTTCATTGTCTTAGCAACAGTCAATCTTTTGTCAGGAGTGGATGCCTGGGGGCAGATTCTGGAGTACGACACCAGCATTCGCCTGCAGAAAGACGAACTCATCACCGAACATGGCTTCCTGATACAGATAAATAATTCATCAATGGAATGGCTCTCGGATGTTTCTATTCCTTATGATGAAGGGAACGATCTCGAAATTCTGGAGGCCTCAATTGTTGATGCTTCCGGAAGGGTTACCCGTTCATTAGGCAAAAAAGAAATTACTACACGGCACGATATTTCGGACGGAACATTTTTTGAGGATGATTGGGTGAAGGAATTTAAACTTAAGTGGACTACATATCCTTACCGAGTAAAATATCGATACCGGATTTCCACTCACAAGTTTATCCATCTTTGCAGATGGTCCCCTTCGGTATATACCAATGTTGCTACGCGACATGCTACCCTTCATGTCACAGTTCCCAAGAACTATCCTGTCATCATCCATGGTTCTGGCAATCTGAGATACGACTCGGTCATTTCTTCCAACGAGCAAATGCTGAACTGGGAGGCAGCTGATATTGGGCCCTTCACAAAGGAGGCCTATTCTCCACCGCTTCTTGAGCAAGTCCCCTGGGTCGTGATCGCACCCAGTCAGTTTAATTACGGTATTCCCGGCAGCCTTCAGTCCTGGTCCTCCTATGGCTTCTGGCAGGAGCGTCTTAACGCCGGGGCTGAAGACTTACCGGCAGACGAGAAAGCCCACATACAACAGCTGCTTGAAGGTGTAACTGACAAACGGGAAGTAATCAAGCGACTTTATCATTATATGCAGGACAACACACGGTATATCGCCGTGGCTGTCGATGTCGGCGGGCTGAAACCCTATCCCGCATCATTTGTCAGCTCTAAGAAATACGGAGATTGCAAAGCTCTTACCATATTCATGAAGGCCATGTTGCGTGAAGTGGGTATTCCTTCATTCTATACAAAAGTGAACGGCGCAGACAATCCTGTTCGGGTAAACACCGCCATTCCTGGCCCTCAATTCAATCACATCATCCTTTGCATACCCTAGGGAAAGGATACGGTGTGGCTGGAAAACACAGCAGGGCACCTCCCATATGATTACCTGGGTACTTTCACGCAAGATCGTCTGGCCCTCGTAGTCAACGGAAACGCCAGTCGTTTGGTCCGAACGCCAGCCTTAACCATTGAAGAGGTTCTCAACCGTGAATCCTTCGATTTCTCACTTACGCTTGATAGTGGAGCGAAGGTAAATATTGCCATGGACCTCAGGGGCTCGTCATTTGAAGAAGTCCGCCAATTGCAGTTTACCAAAGACGAAAAGGGTCTCAACGCGTTTGTAAGCCGCCAGGTCCCCTGGTTGAAAGGTCAAACCACACGGTATACGTTTGCACTTGTCGATCGCGATGCTCAGGTCATCAACTTGAAGTTGGAGCAAGGAATAGACAACCCAATCCGGAAGTTGGGCACAGCAATGTACTTGCAACCCCCAACGGTCGATATTCCCGAGTTGGAGCCACCTGCGGCACGAACATCAGCAGTACGGATCAACTATCCGATAAACGTCGAGCAGCTAACCACCTACCAAACTCCCTTCCTGCCTGAATACAAAGTTGCTTTGCCTGCTGATCTGAAACTTACGTCTGCCTTCGGTCAATATTATGCAACCTACGAGATTAAGGGCAACATGATTATCACCAGAAGGAAATTCATTTTATATGCGGGTGACTATTCGCTTTCAGAATACTCCGCCTTCTATTTTTTTCTAAAGTCAATTAAGGATTCCCGTCGACTATCCATAATTGAAATAGATCCGAAACCATGAGAGTATTTCTTCTCACAACCCTGTACGTCTTCGCAAGCACAACAGGTATTTGTCAAATGTTCATTCCAACATTCGGCGCCGTGTCTGATGTCGACATGAATATGATTCGCTATGAGGCAGAGCCTGAAGCAGAGGCTGTGGTTCTATTTGATGTGGGAGAATCCATCTTCGTCGACACACAGGATAATGGCTACAACATTCGGTTTACACGTACCAAGCGAATCAAAATACTTACGCGATCGGGTATCAATCAGGCCTCCGTCTCGATACCCTTCTATGTTGAGAAACCTAGTCAAACGGAGAAGGTGGTTTCCATTGAAGCTTACACATACAATCGGGAGGACCGTCGAACTCTTCGTAAGCAACTTGATCAATCCACCGTTTTCGAAGAACAGATCAGTAACCGGTGGAAGGCGAAGAAATTTGTTTTCCCCGATGTGAAGGAAGGGTCTGTAATTGAGTTTCGATATACCGTTGAGACACCATTCCATTTCAATCTTCCAGACTGGAACTTCCAGGACCATATTCCAACTGTATATAGTGAGTATACTGTACGGATGATTCCATTCTATGAGTATGTCTACCTCGCACAAGGGATTACCAAGTTTGACTATCAAAACTCAGAGTTGTCTATGGAAAAGCGCATGTGGGGTACGATTGCTGACGTTGGAATGGGCCAGACGATTGGAAACGGTGTCGCCTTTAACGATTATGTACACACCTACGCCATGAAGAATATACCTGCCTTCAAAGACGAATCCTTCATCTCCTCTGAAGACGACTATCTCATGAAAATCGATTTCCAGTTGTCCAAATTCAAAAGCCCATCGGGCGTGACTCAAGAAATAATAACCACTTGGCCCTTACTTGTTAAAGGCTTGCTCAATCACGATAAATTCGGAAAATATCTTAACCAGAGCGAACGCTTCGCCAAGAAGGCCCTTGAAAATGATTTGCATCTCGCCGAAATGACACCGGAAAAGAAAAGTGAGGCAATTGTCAAGTATGTCCGTGCTAACTTTCGCTGGGATGAATACAACGGTCACTATGCTTCAAAAACTGCCAAGGAGTTCTTTGAACAAAAGACTGGCAACTCAACTGACATCAATCTCTTTCTCACATCGATGCTCCGCGAAGCAGGAATCAGCGCCGATCCCGTCATCATCAGTACCCGAAGTCACGGAAAGATTAAATCGGATTACCCTTTCGAGCACTACTTCAATTACGTCGTAGTGCTCGTCAATGGTGAACGCCCATTCCTTACCGATGGGACAGAAAGTCTCGTGGCCTACAATCGAATACCCATCAGGTGCATCAATGAAAAGGGGCTCGTGGTCTCAAACTCAGAAGAAAAGTGGGTTAATCTGGAATCTCGTTTCTTGTCGGCTGATGACAAAATGCTTAACCTCAAAGTCGATCCCGAACACGGCAGGGTAGTGGTTGCCTGCACAATACAATCAACAGAATACGAATCCGTAAATTACAAAACCCGCTATGGCAACGATACGCTGGAAATCAAGAAGCGCATTTTCGATCGTTATGGACTGGAGGTTGTCTCAGTAAAAACCTTCAATTTTGAAACCAGTAGTCGACCCTATGTAATAATTCTGAAGGGCGAAGCGCCAATCGAAATGCTGGGTGATAAAATCATTATTAATCCGTTGCTCAATTTTCCGATGAAAGAAAATCCCCTGAAACAACCGATGCGGTCTTACCCGGTAGATTTCATTTATCCCCAATCCGATCAAGCTAAGGCAACCTTGGCGCTCCCCGCTGGGTATGAGTTCATCAGCAAACCCGAAAATCTGACTGCTGATAATGATCTTCTATCAATTAAACTCACGTACGAATTTCTAAATGACCATCTAATCGTACTTGCTAGCTACGTGCTGAAGAAGCCAGTCTATCAGTCAACGGACTATCCCCAACTGAAAGCAAGCTTTGAGTTGATTGTGAAACGTTTTAATCAACAGATCATTCTGCAGAAGCGTCCTTGATTTGAGAAATCACTGAAGGAACGTTGAATTTTTAGCCATCGACCGTTTCAAAAATGGACAAGGCGTTCGGAATTGATCCAGATCCTGCAAGGCCCGAAAAGCATCGACGATCAGCTATTCTATCGCCAGTGCCTTAGGCACGTCAAACCTTGAACTCACGTGCATGGCGGGGGGAACTTCTATGAAACCGGTGATCCGCTGCAAGATCACTCCGAGCACCAGCCCAAATAGCACGAAAGCCAGAAAAAGTATAAACCCCGGCTGTAAAGAAGTCTCATTGGTCGAAATGCTGGCGAGCGATTCGGTCTTCATGTTGAGGCCTTTCAGCTGGCTATCCAGAATTCCCTTGAAGCCGATGTAGGCCATAAAGATAGCCACTACGTTCACGTCGGCCATGCTCCATTTGCCAGATTTGAAGGCAAAAAACTGAATGAATCGATTGTTGCGCCATTTTGCTTTGCCCAAAAGATACAATTGCGTGGCAAAAAGTTTTCCCATTGGAAAAATGATGCTGAAGATCAGAATCAGTATCCCGACAAAAGCTGAATCGTATTTTTTGGTTTCAATCAGAATACGGACTACATCCACGATGCTCTTGCTCTGAAAAAAAATCACCTGATCACGAAAGACGATCTCCTCACCAAGCAAGATAAATGTCAAATGTTCAATTCGCGCATCGATCTCGATCATGGGTGATATGAGTCCAACGCAGAGAACCATCAACGCCAGCAGGACGGAGATTGCAAAGAGGGGTATGTACAGCGGCTTTTGAAGTCTCAAGAGCCACCACATGATCAAAAACGTCACCAGAATACCAAGTACCATCCAGGTGTTGCCATACGCCTTCTCTTGCAATCCTTGAAGTCTGGATTCACATACGACGTTGAAGGCCGCTACATTCCTTACCTCATATTTCAGGAGGATAGCCTCTATTCGCTTGGTGTCATTTGCGCTATCATAGGTGATGGCGCCGAATTGGGCCATCTTGCTTCGCACGATGAACTTCAGCTTCTCCTTGTTTTCCGGCCTCCGTATTTCATTAACAATTGTTTTGGCAAAAACAGGCACCTGCGCATGGATCTTGTCTTCGTTTACAAATGTCCGGATCGCAAATTTCTTCAGCTTTCCGCCGATCGTTTTCTGCTTTTTGTCGACCATCGCCTCGGCCCGATTTATTACAGCATGGAGAACCTGGCCAATCTCGTGCGTCAGCACCTTCTCCTGTTCCTTGGTTAGTTCAAAGTCATCAATGCGGCAGGTGATGACATTGACGAGGTGATCCCTCCATGTATTCACGGATAGTATACCATAACTGATGTTGTTCAGCAGACTGTAATCCTTTTTTATTTCCGCGCGTTTGTTGGAAAGGGCGAAAACCTGATACCCACTCCATGCGGCGATGGTCAGTAATATTCCACAAAATAGAATGAGGAATGTGCGCTGCAGGATTATCATCTTCAAATTGATCGCGTAGAGTGGGTATGCGCGTGGTTTGATCATGGACAATACCCGTGCCCACGCTTGCGTGCCCATCTGGCAACCCCTCATATCAAGCGTAGAGATTATTCCCCAATATCTATGGTACACTGACCGGCCTTCCGTGGTGAATCTCCTATTCCTGTGCCCATGTTGACAACGGTAATCCTTCCTCCCCTTGTCCTTAAGTTCACTATTCGAAGGCCTCTCGCGTACTTCATTCTAAGTATTCTGTCCCCTCCATTTTACGACACTTTCTTCTCGTTCCTTTTTGGCTGGATGTAGTATATTTTTTTTGGAAAACCCAATTTGTTGGTGACCTATTTTGAACCAACATAAGAAAACCAAAGGCAGGTTGTCCGGAACCAGCCAAAGTATCGACCTGTCAATTTCAAATCCAATTCCTTAACTTAGATTTGATATCTCAACAATGGGAAAATCGGATACCAAGAGCCTCCTCCGCTTCCTCAAGCCCTTTGCTTCCAATATGCAGGAGCGAGCACTTTGGCTTCGGGATTTTGTTTGGGAACTCTACCCCACGGCAAACGAACTTATCTATGACAACTATAACGCGCTGGCCTTGGGGTGGTCTGTCACCGATCGTGTTGGCCATCTCTTCTGCACGATTGCTGTCGGTCGAACCAGCGGTAACATCCACTTTGGATTTTATTGGGGGGCTTTGATAGATGACACGAAAAAGCTCCTGATTGGAAATGGAAATCAATACCGATACATTTTGGTAGAGGCGGTTGATACGTTTCCGAGAACGTACATGAGGAAGCTGATGAAAGAAGCTCATTCTCATTCGATGTCCCAAGTAAAAGACAAAAGCCAAATCATACAGGGCAAAACGATCGTAAAATCAGTATCCGCAGCAAAGCGTGTATTGAGCAAGAAAACAGTTGGGGTAAAGCCTAAAACGAAATCAAAATCAAAGAAGTAAAGGTTCTGCTATCCGTGATCATCCGAGCAATCTGTGGCAAAAGGGGGCACTTCCCAATTAGCGCACCAGATTCGAGGGAAACTAGCCACAGATGACACAGATTATCACGGATAAAACCCGCCAACATGTACCTTTGGTAAGCCTTGTCATTCCTGTCAAAAATTTTATCGCCATGAACCGAAAAGATTTTATCGCAACAGCGGCCATCCTGAGCAGCGCATCCCTGTTGCCCGACAACAGTGTTCTCGCTCAGGGACTTGAACAAAGCGGCATGGACCGACTCACAGATGATAGTGGAAACTTTGCCTTGCAATCATTGCCGTATGCTGAAAGTTTTCTGGAGCCTCACATGGATCAGGAGACTTTACATCTTCATTATACCTTCCATCACGGAGATGCGGTAAAGGCAGCCAACAAAGACCTTCAAATGGTAAGGAAGGCCCTGGACGAGAATAACGTTGAGACGGTTGACTATTGGACCAAGAAGCTTTCCTTCCATTTGTCGTCGCACATACTCCATACTATTTTTTGGACTAACCTGACAAGTTTGAAGACAAATCCAAAGGATGAACTGCTGAAACAGATCGAAACGGACTTTGGCAATTACGACAAACTAAAACTCCTCATGGCCCGCACATCCAAAGGCGTCGATGGAAACGGCTGGGGAATACTGGGCTATCATCCGGTGACTCAAAAACTGATCGTGCTGCAGTGCGAAAATCATGAAAAGCTGGCCGTGTGGGGTGTTATCCCAATTCTGGTTGTTGATGTGTGGGAACACTCGTACTATCTCAAATACCGAAATCGCAGAGGGGAGTTCGTCGACAATCTGTTCAATGTATTGAACTGGGATAATGTGGCCGATCGTTTCAATCTTGCCAGAAAAATCGGATAATGGTCACTAAAACACGCCACCCATGAATCGCCAAATCCGCCGCTTCGCCCACACAATTGTGTTACTTGCTTTATTTACAACCTGCACAAACGTTACTCAGAGTGGTAATGAAAGAAGTGGGCAGTTCACATCCTTGGCCCCGACACAATTCCAGGTCGACCCTTTCTGGCCAAAGCCATTACCCAATAACTGGATCCTGGGCCAGGTGGCCGGTGTAGCCGTAGACGCGAACGATCATGTTTGGATCATCCAACGTCCGGGCTCGGTTACTGCCGAGGAAGCAGGCGCCATTCAAATTCCTCCCCTCGGAGAATGCTGCGCTCCAGCTCCTTCCGTAATTGAATTCGACCCTGAGGGAAATGTCGTGCAAGCCTGGGGCGGCGTTGACAGCACGCAACAGTGGTTCAAGAGTGAGCATGGAATCTATGTTGACGCTGCGGAAAATGTTTGGATCGGCGGCAACGGCGTAGAAGATCAGGTTGTATTGAAGCTGTCAAAGCAAGGAAAAATACTTTTGCAGATCGGCGCCTGGGGCACGTCCAAAGGCAGCAATAATACAGCCTTCCTTGGGCGGCCTGCCGATATCGCTGTTGACTTGCCAGCCAATGAAGTGTACATCGCTGATGGATATGGCAACCGCCGCGTCATAGTATTCAATGCAACAACAGGCGAGTATAAGCGTCACTGGGGAGCCTATGGCAAAGTGCCAGATGATCAGCCGCTCTCAGCCTATGATCCTTCCGCGCCAACACGCTCCACGTTCGGAAATCCTGTTCATGCTGTGGCTCTCTCATCCGATGACCTTGTGTACGTTGCTGACCGCACCAGCAACCGGATACAGGTATTTCAAAAAGACGGAGCGTTTGTGAAAGAAGCTTTCGTGGCGACGTCAACGCTATCTATGGGATCGGCATGGGATATCGAACTTTCGCGCGATTCATTACAAACCAATCTTTACGTGGCCGATGGTGTTAACAAAAAAGTCTGGATACTCAACCGGTCCGAATTAAAAGTCATTGGATCGCTGGGGCGCGGTGGACGGCAGGCGGGTCAATTCGGCTGGATTCACAATCTTGCCATGGACTCAAAGGGAAATCTGTACACAACAGAAGTAGAGACAGGTAAACGTGTTCAGAAGTTTAGTCCAGTCTCCAATCCCTAAGTCAGCAACAGGCCCGCATATAAGCCAGCGCCACCGCTACCGGACTAGTTCTTTGCGCCTGAAGCGCCATTCTGGTTCAAAAATTTTGTGACACGTAGGGCTACGTTGTCGCGAATGTTGTTGTAAAACAGATTCATATCCGCCCGGTGCCACAACTTTGTTCGCAACAGGCCCCTGCCCCTAATATAGGGTTTGTTAATCCACAGCATGTTCTTGTGATTCTGCGCATCGGCCAACTGAGGGGCCATCGTAAACTTCGGTCCAACTCCACCGGTATTCAATTCTCTTGAAGCAAATGACTCAGTGGTATTCCACAACAAGGGGTTAACGGATAGCGCCTGCAGATAGTACTGATCATAGGTCTTCGGAAAATAATCTCGAGCAAATGTATTCCACGTTGCCCAGGCGCCAAGCTGATCCGGGCTTTCAGACGGTCGAATATTCTTGAAGGCGTCACGGGGAATGGCCCTGCCTATCAAGTAGGCCATAACGAATTGCTTTTGCAATTCCTTACCATCGATAAAATCCTGAATCAGCCGCATCGCGTGATAACTGCCTTGACTATGCGAAGCAATAACCAGCGGCCGACCCTGGTTGTAGTGGTCGAGATAATATTGGAAGGCCGTCTTAACATCCTGGTAAGCAAGCTCCAAGGACTGCTCTCGATCCTGTGCCTCGGATGTATAAAATGCATACAGATGGGCCTGACGGTAATACGGTGCATAGACCCGGCAGGTGCCGTTGAAAATGCTGGCTTGGTTGAGAATGGTTGTTTCCTGGATCACGCGGTTCATTGCCGCGTCAGCAACATTCGCATTCCAGGGATACTTAGCATCAGGTTTCCCCGTGTAAATGGTCGGGTAAACAAAGAAGACATCCGCCTGCGCCGTTGATTGATTGTTCTTGAGATTTGATTTCAAAGGGATGCTGTCGGCGGCATCAAGTTTACCTGGCAAGGCAGCCCAGTGAGCTGATTGGCTATAGTCCGGCACAGGTGGAAGGGCCTGGTGATCGTAATGTGTGTTGACCTGTTGAATTTGTCTTGCGCAACTTGCAAGGAAAAGCGACAGGAAGGCGAGACCCAGAATGCGAAACATACCTAACGAAGTAGCTCGCGGGAAATTACCATCTTCTGAATCTCAGTGGTGCCCTCATATATCTGCGTGATCTTCGCATCGCGCATCATACGCTCTACATGAAACTCCTTCACATATCCGTAGCCTCCATGGATTTGGACAGCCTCGCTCGTAACATCCTGCGCAATCTGGGATGCAAACAGTTTGGCCATGGCTGCAGCCTTTACAAAATTCTTCTTCTGATCTTTCAAATAGGCGGCCTGCCAGACGAGGAGACGGGCAGCGTCAATTTTCGTTGCCATCTCAGCCAGCTTGAATTGAATGGCCTGGTGGTCACACAACTGTTTTCCGAATGCCTTTCTCTCTTTAGAATATTTTAGCGCCAATTCATAAGCACCGGCAGCAATTCCAAGTGCCTGCGCCGCGATTCCGATCCTGCCTCCGTTAAGGGTACCCATGGCAAAAGAGAATCCGTACCCTTCATCACCGATGCGGTTAGCTTTCGGCACCTTCACATCTGTAAACATGAGTGAGTGCGTATCGCTTCCGCGTATGCCCATCTTGTCTTCCTTGTTGCCTACAACAAACCCTGGCATACCGCGTTCCACGATTAGACAATTAATGCCTTTGTGCTTTTTAGCAGCATCCGTCTGACACATAACCAGGTAGACACTGGCACTACTCCCATTTGTAATCCAGTTCTTTGTTCCATTCAACAAATAATGATCACCCTTGTCTTCAGCGGTTGTCCGTTGACTGGTTGCATCCGAGCCGGCTTCCGGTTCAGAAAGACAGAACGCCCCGAGGATCTCTCCTGCCGCCAGACGCTTCAGATACTTCTGTTTTTGCTCTTCTGTCCCGCTTGACTCCAGACCCCAACAAACCAGAGAATTATTGACTGACATCATCACCGAGGCGGATGCATCGATCTTGGAAAGCTCTTCCATGGCGAGGACATAGGATATGGTATCCATGCCTCCTCCGTTGTACTTGGGGTCGGTCATCATTCCCATGAATCCCAATTGCCCCATTCTTCGCTGTAGTTCCTCAGGGAACTTTTGATGCTTGTCACGCTCAAGAACTCCCGGCAAGAGTTCATTTTGGGCGAAGTCCCGTGCCGCCTGCTGTACGGCCAGTTGCTCTTCTGTCAGTTGAAAGTTCATTTCCCTCAGGGTGGATTAGAAGATTGAAAGTAGTAAGTATTGTCGGGAAACTGAAACAAAAAAAGACCCCAGCTTTGTTTCCAGGGTCAATGCCTAATCATCGGATCAATCTATTCATCTCGGTTAACGCCGAGGTACATCATTACATAGTACAATAAGGTCGTGATCGCACCGATAGCCGCAACGACATACGTCATAGCCGCCCATTTCAACGCATCCTGCGCCATGTCATATTCCCCAGAGGTGACAATATTGCGGGTTCTTACCCAAGCAAGAGCCCGGCGGCTCGCATCAAATTCCACGGGGAGCGTAACGATAGCGAAGAGCGCAAAAACGGCATAACATACAATCATCACCAGTATGGCGGTGTTCCAGGGCAGAACACTACCCGCAAAGAATCCCCCAAAGATCATCGCCATCATAATGAAGTTCAGCACGCGGGAAGTTACGTTCTGAATCGGAACCATTGCTGAACGGAATTGAAGCATGGTGTATGCGGTTGCATGTTGAACTGCGTGGCCGCACTCGTGTGAAGCAACAGCCGTCGCAGCAGCATTTCTTCCATGAAATACGCCCTCGCTCAAATTCACTGTCTTGTTAGCGGGATTATAGTGGTCCGTCAACTGACCTTCCACGCTCACCACCTGAACATCATGGATACCGTTGTCGGCCAGCATGAGTCTTGCGATCTCTGCTCCGGTGAGGTCCTTGCTCAAGTGAACCTGAGAATATTCCTTGAATTTGTTTTTCAGTCTGCTACTGACCATCCAGCCAATCAGCATGAAGAAACCCCCAATAATTAATGCGCCAAATCCCATAGTGGTATAAAATTAGGTTGTTTTAATTTTCTCTACAATTTGAGTCGTGGAATACCCCGGCACAAAGTCGATCGTCTTCACCACGCCTCCTGCTTTTTTAACAACATCTGCGCCAACAATGTTTTCTGCCAAATAGTCACTGCCTTTGACCAAAATTTGAGGCAAAAGCTCAGAAATCAGCTTATGGGGCGTGTCTTCGTTGAAGAAAACGACAAGGTCTACTGACTGAAGTGCGGCCATTATCCGCGCCCGTGATTGCTCATCCTGAATGGGGCGCTGAGGGCCTTTGAACCGGCTGACCGAGTCATCCGTGTTGAGTCCCACCACCAGTACGTCTCCCAGATTTCTTGCCTTTTCCAGGTAATCAACATGCCCAAGGTGAAGCAGATCAAAGCAACCGTTGGTAAACACCACACGCTTCCCTTGCTGTTTCCACTGGCCGACCTGATTCCTGGCGGCGGTCAGGTCTTTTATTTTGTCGGCTGTTTTTTCCATCGGATGAGCCAATAACTAATGATCAAAGATACAACTCCGCCAACGATCATCGTGAGCGTTTGCCACGCATGAAAAATAAACACAAAAGCAATAGCCTCAGCTTGCGGCAATTGGTACAGTACAACAAGTCCGAGTGGAACAATGGTATGATATGATCCGGCCCCACCGGGCAATGGCGCTGCCATAGCGATGGCCCCCAACGCAAATAACGTGAGCACTGCGCCGAAGCCAAGATCCTTGGTCGTCTCAAATGCCAGGATGACACAATAGCTCATCAGAAAATAAAGAAACCAGATGACTACCGAGTAGAAGATAAAGAGCCACTTATTCTCCATCTGAAAAACAGAGAGCAATCCCTTCCTAAATCCCTCAATGACTTTCAGGAGTTTGGGGTTTTTGCGAAAAAGGTACAGCGCGACAGCTATGCCTATTACTCCCAACATGCCGGCATATACCCACCAAGGTATCTGTATTCTGCCACCACCGGATCCAATACCCAGGGAGCCGATGAACCCCATCAACTTTTCCCATTCCACAAAGAAGGCAAGCGCGATAACGCCCACCAGCGAAATCACGTCGACAATACGCTCGACTACAACTGTGCCAAAAGAGACTTCAACAGGCGTCTTTTCCAATTTGAGAAGATTGTAGCAACGGGAAACTTCACCGCCCCGGGGAATGGCCAAATTGACGAGGTAGCCAATCATCAAGGAAAAAAAACTATTACTCAATGACACCTTGTTTCCGGTTGGAACAAGTAGCATTCTCCATCGTTCAGCACGAAGAGCGTGACTGATGAACGCCACAACAGCCATGAGTAAGAGATAAAATTTATTAGAACCCTCCCATGCTTTCCAGATGAAGTCCGCTTTGTTTTCACCCTCACCTACTGTGAGGCCGCGAAGCGAAAGCCACAACAGCACGGCCGTGAGCAGGATCATGGATAGATACTGGACAATGATGCGCAGACGCTTTGACACGCAGTGAGCTATTTAAGGTTGAACTAACAAATTATCGATTAACCGGACAGCACCCACTTGCACTGCAATGAGGATGACGACATTATTTGGGTCCAGTACACGGTCAAGCAATATAAAGTCTTTCCGATCGACTACCGCAAGGTACTCCATGGCTACCCCATTTTCCATACATAATACTTTGGCCTCTCTCCGTAGCGCATCCATTGATTTCCCTGCCAGAATACCATCACGGGTTTGAAGAAGACAAGCAAATAATACAGTCGCTCGCTGCCGTTCTTCTGGGGATAATCTTTTGTTGCGCGATGACATCGCGAGTCCGTCAGGCTCGCGAACGATGGGCATAGTGATGATGTTGGTCTTGAACTTTAACGCATCTACAAGGCGATTAATGATCATTACCTGTTGATAGTCTTTTTGTCCAAAATAGGCCCGGTCAGGTTGAATGATATTGAATAGCTTAGCCACAATTTGAGCAACGCCACTGAAATGCCCGGGGCGAAATTCACCTTCAAGTACGTTGTCGAGGTCCTTGAAAGCTATTGAAAGAGGCGCTGAGGATCCATACATCTCTTCGGTCTCCGGGCAAAAAACAACATCGCATAATTCAAGGTCTAGCATCGCCAAATCTTCCTCCAGCGATTTGGGGTATTTCTCAAGGTCTTCCTTATTTCCGAACTGAGTTGGATTGACGTAGATGGAGCAAACTGTTGTTGTGTTTTCTTTTTTAGATGCTCGAATCAGGCTGAGATGGCCCTCGTGAAGGGCTCCCATGGTAGGCACAAAACCCACGGAAGATGGTGAGGAATGCAGGGCGTTCAAATAGGTCCGCAGTGGCGCGATCTCCTTAAAAATGTGCATTCCAAGCCTTATTTTGGAAGAGAGCAAATATAGGCTTAATAATTGAACGCCAGTTGAATAAGGGTTGGAATTCCCGTATCTTTGTGCCTCGTTTCTTTACAAAAACCATTATTATGTCCAAGCTACGCATCCTCTATGTTGCCAGTGAGATCAACCCCTTTCTGCAGACTTCCGAGGTTGCCGATTTCGTTCGCAAGCTCCCTCAGGCCATGCAGGAAAGAGGCATGGAAATCCGCATCCTGGTGCCGCGATTTGGCCTGATTAATGAACGCAAGAACAGGCTTCACGAAGTTGTACGGCTTTCCGGGATTAACATATCTGTAGGCGATGAGGAGAAACCGCTGATCATCAAGGTGGCCTCCATACCGAACGCCAAACTTCAGGTCTATTTTATCGACAACGAGGATTATTTCCACCGCAAGTCGATGTTCCATGACAAGGAAAACAAGTTTTATGAGGATAACGATGAGCGGGCGATCTTCTTCTGCAAGGGGGTTATCGAAACCGTCCGCAAACTAGGTTGGGGGCCCGATATTGTCCATTGCAACGACTGGATTACCAGCTTCATTCCGCTCTACCTGAAGACAACGTATAAAAACGACCCGTTGTTTAAGAATACCAAAACAGTGTTTACCATCTACAACAACCCCTTCACCCACAAGTTTAAGGGTGACCTGATGGGGAAAGTGAAGATGCTGGATATTGAAGACAACATGTTGGGCCACCTCAAAACTGGGGATTATGAAGGCTTTATCAAGTTGGGTGCCCAGTTCGCCGACATGGTTTCCGTTGCTGGAGACAATAAAAAGCTGGAAGGATTAGTTAAGAAAATTAAAGAGAAGAAAGTTGAAACCATCGAGAAGGACGATAATGTCGCGGAGTCGTTTTATAACCTCTACACGGAACTGGCCGGTTAAGGTCATTGCCCTGGGGCTCGTCTGGCTTTCCCTTCTTTTCTTCTCTTGCAAGGACGATGCTGCTTTAGTCGGCTTCAAGAAGGATCCGCGTCTGGCTACCCGCTATGTAGAGATTCCCTTGAACAAGAGTGTGTATCTGCGCGAGCCGGTGCGGACACAAAATATTGCAGAAAATGAACTTTCCCGTCTGCTTGTCGGAAGAGCAAGTGATCCTGAGTTGGGCAACATTGAGGCTATTTCATACTTCAATTTTTCGCCGCCTATCGAAACTCAATTTCCTTCGCCAACCGCCACATTCGAATCACTTGAACTGCAGCTAAAATTCGACTACTACTCCTTTGGCTCTACCGACAGTACCGACCTGCAACTTCAGATATTCGAACTCCTGGATCCGCTTGGCTCTGATCAGGAATACTACGGGAGCAGTCCTGTCACCCTGAGCCCGATACCCATCGGAGATACCATTCTCGCTCCAGGGCCTGACGAACTGAAGCGTGGTTGGGGATTGTACACTAATAACGATGGGACAGACAACGAAACATTTTCCTTTGCCATTAAGCTTTCTGGGGCCATCGGACAAAGTCTGCTGAACGACCTCATCAATGACCGGGGGATCTTTGATGACTTTGGCGCATTCAGTGCACGATATCCTGGCCTCGCTGTTACCATGCCAGTAGGTAATAAGATTCTGGGATTTACACCTGTGTACACGCTACCTACGCCATCCTCCTTTGATTCAAAACTCATACTCAAATACAAAGAAGGGGCAAATACCGTGGTCGTTGATTTTCCCATTTATTACACGGCCATTGGTGGGCAGCTAATCCCCGTGGTCAGTTTCACAAGTCTCTCATCCGACCGCACAGGTGGTCCATTGGACGGTGTGCTGCCCTTTCAGGATTTTGTGCCTACAGACAATAACCTTTATGTTCAGAGTGGATTGGGTCTGCTTGCCAAATTTGAGCTCGACAAATACTACGAGTACTTTGACACAGTAGAAAATGCAATCATCAATTCGGCGGAAATTGTGTTAAACAATACCTCAACACTTCGGGCTCCGCAGAATCTTCAATTCCTCTTGCTTGACTCAGTTAATAATTTCAGAGGACTATACCTGGATACTGTCATCAACGGGGCAACCATCCAGATCAATGATCCTTATCTCGTTCGGATTCAAAGCGGGATTATCCCCCTCACCGTCAGCGAAACGGAAAGCCGCGCTGCTGTTCTGAATGACCTGAGCGGAGGGACATTTTCTGTGATTCAGGAAACAGGAAAAGTCAGGTTAACCATTATGACTGAGTTCTTTCAACAGATTGTAAAATACAAGACGCACAAGCGTCGCGCTAAAGCCATGGCATTATATCCGGAACAACCGGAGTTTGAAAAAACAATTAGCGCCCTTAAACTTGACGCCGCTTCGGCGACTCTTAAAATCTATTACTCGAAACCGTTAACTTCTCTTCCCTAAAGCCATGTGTGGTATTGTCGCCTACGTTGGTCACCGCAAAGCCAGTGATGTTATCATCAAAGGATTAAAGCGACTGGAGTACCGCGGCTACGACAGTACAGGCATCGCCTTACTCAACGGCGCCCTGAATGTTTATAAGAAAAAGGGAAAGGTTTCCGAATTGGAGGCCTACCTGAAAGGTATGGACCTTGACAGCCACATTGGCATGGGTCATACCCGGTGGGCTACACACGGGGAGCCAAGCGATGAGAATGCCCATCCCCACTATTCCGCCACAAAGCATCTGGCAATCATCCACAACGGCATCATAGAAAACTACGCAACGCTCAAAAAAGAATTGGTCCGCAAAGGCCATACGTTCCTTAGCGAAACCGATACCGAAGTTTTTATTCACTTTATCGAGGACATTAAAGAGAAGGAAGGATGTCCGCTTGATGAGGCCGTCCGGCTGGCCCTAACCAAAGTTGTCGGTGCGTACGCCATTGTTGTTATGTCGTTCGACAATCCAAACCTGCTCATTGCCGCCCGAAAAGGAAGTCCGTTGGTTTTGGGCGTGGGGAAGGGCGAATTCTTCATGGCATCCGATGCCACACCCATTATCGAGTACACCAACGAGGTTGTTTATCTCAATGATCAGGAGATCGCGATTATCGACAATGGTAAGTTGACCATCAAAAATGTGGCGAACCTGCCGCTGACGCCTTACATTCAAACGATAGACCTCGAACTTGAAGCGATTGAGAAAGGCGGGTATGAACATTTCATGCTCAAGGAAATTTTCGAACAGCCGCGTTCGATACAGGATTGCATGCGCGGACGATTGGACTCAGCCTCTAACCGTCTGATTCTCGGTGGGCTTCGCGAATACATCAACAAGTTGGTCAATGCAGACCGGATTCTCATAGTTGCATGCGGCACTTCGTGGCACGCGGGTCTGGTAGCTGAATATTTCTTTGAGGAGTTTTGCCGCATTCCTACCGAAGTCGAGTATGCATCTGAATTCCGCTATAGGAATCCGATCATTCGCGAAGGCGATGTTGTCATTGCCATTTCACAGTCTGGTGAAACTGCCGATACACTTGCCGCCATTGATCTCGCCAAGTCTAAAGGAGCTATCATTTTCGGCGTTTGCAACGTAGTCGGCTCGTCGATTCCCCGCACGACACATGCCGGAGCTTACACGCACGCAGGGCCTGAAATAGGAGTGGCCAGCACCAAGGCCTTCACCGCCCAGCTTACGGTGCTGAATATGATTGCCCTTATCGTGGCCCACCAAAAAGGTACCATCACCGAACAGAAATTTCACGAAATGCTGGTGGAAATGGAGAACATTCCCGCCAAGGTGGAAAAAGCGTTGAAGCTCAACGACCAGATCAAGAAACTAGCCGAAGAATTCAAAGAGATCCGGAATTTTCTTTATCTGGGACGCGGCTACAACTTCCCGGTAGCGTTGGAAGGTGCGCTCAAATTAAAAGAGATATCCTACATCCATGCCGAGGGCTATCCTGCCGCCGAGATGAAGCACGGACCCATCGCCCTGATCGATCAGGAAATGCCGGTGGTATTCATCGCTACTAAAGATAGTTCGTACGAAAAGGTGGTTTCAAACATTCAAGAAGTAAAGGCGCGTAAAGGACGTGTTATCGCTGTAGTCACTGAAGGAGACACGCAAATCTCGAAGATGGCGGAATTTACTCTTGAGGTGCCGGCTACGATCGAACCGCTCATGCCACTGGTTTCTGTAATCCCGCTTCAACTTCTTTCCTACCACATCGCCGTGCTGCGCGGCTGCAACGTAGATCAGCCAAGGAATTTGGCGAAGTCGGTGACGGTGGAGTAAGAAAGAGCCTTAAGCTTCAAGCCGCAAGCCTGACCAACTACTTGATTTATTTCGCGCTCATGTTGGCTTAGTTTAGGCAGGTGTTCAGATCGGCGGAATGTTCTGCCATAGTCAGAGGGGGGTACGTCCAGTCTAGTGTTAACGCCAAAAAAAAACCCGATCTTCGGCAAAAGATAACTGAACATGAAAGCCATTCTCATACGATCGTACGGTCCACCGGATGTCCTAGAAGTTGTCGAACGTCCCACACCTACCCCAAAGGCAGGAGAAGTGCTGATCGAGAACAAAGCCATTTCCATAAATCCCTACGATTGTATGGCGCGAAACGGAGAAATGAAAATGCTTACCGGTTTTCGCTTTCCTAAAACGCTTGGCTGCGAATGTGCCGGGGAAGTAGTTGCGCTAGGTACTGGGGTGACGGACTTCAAACCAGGTGATCGGGTCATCGCCTACACCGGGAGGAGTGGAAGTTATGCTCAGTTTATTTCCCGACCCATAACGGACATTATTTCACTTCCCGCTGGCGTTAGCTTTGAAGAAGGCGCAAGTCTCCCGATTGCAGGAACGTCGGCCTTCGATTGCCTTAACGCACTTGGAAAAGTAAAAAACGGCTCCCGTGTTTTAATCAATGGGGCTTACGGCTCCCTGGGCTCCTTCGCCGTTCAACTGGCAAAACTCGCAGGAGCACACGTCACGGCCGTTTGCAGCACTCCAAGTGTGGAACTTGTGCGGGCGCTTGGAGCGGACATGGTGATGGACTACACGGTCACCGATATTCTTGCGCAACCAGGCCTTTATGATATCGTCCTCGACACTCCGGACGTGTGGTCGTTTAGTCGGGCCAAGCACATGCTCCATCCGAACGGGGTGTTCATCGCTATGGTTCCTTCTCCCGGTCGAATGTTGACGATGCTCTCGACCCGCTTTATCAGGAAGAAGTTTCAGGTTCTTTTTGCTGCGCCTACGACCGAGAGAATTGCCGAATTGGCACAATGGGTTGCTGAGAAAAAGATCAAGGTAATTGTTGACCGCTCCTATGCTGCCGATCAAATCGCTGAAGCGCATCGCTACAGCGAATCAAAGCGGGCGAAGGGAAAGATCATTGTGCATTTTTGATTCATTGCTCCAGTGCAGACTTTGCAAGCAGTGGGCACAGCTGATATCGCATGTCATTCGTTTCCTGACCAGCCGCCGTCAATACACGTACAACATTTCCGAGTCCAATCCTCTCCCCCCACTCAAACGGTCCCCAGGGATAATTCGTCCCCAACTTCATCGCCAGGTCAATGTCTTCCTTCGTGGCTGTTCCTTCTTCCAGTGTGTAGTACGCCTCATTAATAATCATGCAGATCACCCGCGGCGTAACCATGCCCGCCTGATCGGCCACTATCCGAAAATCTGTCCCCAATGCTGAGCAAATAGACTCGAGGGCTGGCCGGTCGCCTTCCTTTCGCATCGCTACCTCAAGCAACTCCCGGTTTACAAACGTGCGAAGGCCGCAGAATCCGAACACTGGATTTTTCAAATCCCTTGCTTCCTCCATTAAATCGCTGAGCCGGGTCAGCGTTGTATCGAAAAATAATGTTGGTAACCCTGCGCTCTTATACGCTCTGAGTCTTGAGAAATCACCCGGCGTAACAAAATCAAAGACAACAGCTGCACTCTTAAGTGCCTCAGTTGCTAAATCAACCCCCTGAACCACCCGTAAGGCGTAGTTTCCGCCGAACTTTTGGCGGCATTCTGTGGCTTGTTCTTCTGTACCGATAACGAGAATCTCCATGATGAAGCTGATTGGAGTCATTAAGTTTATGCTCCGAATTTGTGATATTTGATCAAAAGTAACAGAGAATCGTATGGCAAAAAATGTAATCTTTTCTCCCAACGCCCCCGCGCCGATTGGTCCCTATAGCCAGGCCATTCAAGCCGGAAATATGCTTTTTGTCTCTGGTCAGATTGCCATCCAGCAATCGTCGGGTAATCTGATTACAACGACGATCGAAGAAGAGGCCCATCAAGTCATGAAAAACATGGAAGAAGTCCTGCGCGCCGCCTCTTTCGGCTTTCCGCATATTGTCAAGACAACGATTTTTCTCAAAGACATGAATAACTTTCCGAAGGTCAATGCGGTCTATGGTTCCTATTTCTCTTCCGAACCACCTGCCCGTGAAACTGTTGAGGTGAGTCGGTTACCAAAAGATGTGAATGTTGAAATATCCTGTATCGCGGTGAAGTGATCTCCCTGCTACCATCTTATCGCGAAACACTTGTTTCGTCCCGATCGACGAAGGATGTCTTGCAACGCTTGTCGGTGAGCACCTCCACCAAACCTTTCCTTCAGCCCGATGAACCTGAACTCCTGTTTACCGGGTGGGTTCTGGATGATCGGTTCAGGATTTCACTCCGTACACGAAGGGCCAATCACTATTTGCCGCTGGTGATCGGCCAGGTGGAAACTACTTCAACGGGATCTATCTTGTTGCTGCGCTATACGCTCTTTCCCACCATTCAGCTGCTGCTTAAATTGTGGACGGTTCTCATTGGTCTGGGGGCCGCCATCCTCACCTATGAGCATAAAGGAATCTATGCGTTTTGGATGGCTTCCGGATTTTTGTTCCTGGTGTATTTCATCGTTTGGTCCAATTTCCGAATGCACCTGGCCACCACAAAGGAGACCATTCGCCGCATCGTGGCGTAATTCAAATTCGTACCTTAGCGGCTCGAATTATGAAAGCTCGCGTTCGTTTTGCTCCCAGTCCTACCGGTGCCCTGCACATTGGTGGAATCCGCACTGCCCTTTACAATTTTCTCCTGGCCAGACAAACCGGCGGGACCATGATCCTGCGCATAGAAGACACGGACCAGAACCGGTATGTTCCAGGTGCGGAAGAATATATCGTAGAATCGCTGGCCTGGGCCGGAATTCAAATTGATGAAGGTGTCGGTGTTGGAGGGCCCCATGCTCCATACCGGCAATCTGAGCGCAAACACATATATAAAGAGTACGTCCAAAAGTTGATTGCCAGTGGCAACGCATACTTCGCGTTCGATACCGAAGCAGATCTAGAGGTCATGCGGCATGCAACTCCCAATGCGCAATACGACCATGTCACCCGGATGCAGATGAAGAACTCGCTGTCATTGCCGGCGGATGAGGTAACCCGCCGGTTGGCAGCGAATGAGCCGCACGTCATCCGGCTTTTGATCCCGACACAGGAAGAAATTCACCTGGTTGATTTGATCCGAGGCGATGTGCACGTGCAGTCTGCGCAGCTGGATGACAAAGTTCTCATGAAATCCGATGGCATGCCCACATATCACCTGGCGAATGTCATCGACGATTACCTTATGAAGATTACGCACGTGATCCGTGGAGAGGAGTGGCTTCCCTCCGCACCCCACCACGTGTTGTTGTATCGGTTCTTTGGATGGGAAAGAGAAATGCCACAATTCGCTCACCTTCCCTTGTTGCTGAAACCTGATGGGAACGGAAAACTCAGCAAGCGCGACGCTGACCGCATGGGTTTCCCCATTTTCCCACTCACCTGGACGGACCCGAAGACCGGAGAGGTTGCCAAAGGATTCCGTGAGCACGGCTACTTACCCGAAGCCATGATCAACTTTCTCGTCCTTCTTGGTTGGAACCCGGGGACAGAGCAAGAGATTTTTTCACTGGATGAGCTCATCCCGACCTTTTCGCTTGAACGCGTTGGAAAGGCGGGGGCGAAATTTGATATTAAGAAAGCCCAGTGGTTTAATGAACACTACCTGCGGGCGAAGCCTGCAGAAACGCTCGCCGCGTACCTCCTTGATAAACTAAAAAAAGAGAACATTCTGTGTACTCCCGGGCGCGCCAACCAGATTGTGATTGCCCTGAAAGAACGGGTTACGTTCCCACAGGAATTCTGGGAGCAAGGAAGGTTTTTCTTTATTGCCCCAACCAGCTTTGATGAAGGAGCCGTTGCGAAGAAATGGACTACTGAAGCGGTTGATGTTCTTGAATCTTACCAAGTTGCCGTGAAAAATGTTCCGGCATTGAACACCGAACAAGCAAAGTCAATCCTGGAGAGCGTTGCAGCCGAAAAAGGAATTAAGCCGGGACAAGTACTCGCTGCTTTGCGCATCTCCCTGACGGGCGGCACTTCAGGTCCGGATTTGATGCAGACCATCGAAATTTTGGGCGGAGAAGAAACCAGCCGGAGAATCCAGTTTGCTATTCAAAAATTGCCTTTAGTCAAGAAATGATCATGGCCAAAAAACCAGCAGCGAAGAAAAAAACGCAACCTGCACGAAAACCGCGCGTTCATAAGAACCTGAGCGGCCTCGAAGTATCCATTGATTCCTTCGGAGAAATCAAGTCGAGCATGAACATCGAGAAAATCAACGCCTTTCTCAATGATCATGTGGAAGACAAGAAACTGATTGAACAAAAGGAACACGACTTGGAGAAAAAGAAAAAGCCGTCTCGTAAGAAATAAATATGGCTATGAACTCTCACGTCATCGATTATCAAATCAAAGGAGAAAGCATTCAGATTGTTGAAGTTGAGCTCGATCCCATGGAAACAGTTATCGCCGAAGCCGGCGCCATGTTGTTCATGGAAGAAGGCATTCAGTTTGAGGCCAAAATGGGCGATGGATCCGCTGCCAATCAAAGTCTCTTCGACAAACTTCTTTCCGCGGGAAGCCGCGTGCTGACGGGTGAATCGCTGTTCATGACGCACTTCACCAATCGTGGAAATAAGAAAGCAAAAGTAGGATTCTCAGCACCGTATCCCGGCACAGTAATCCCGATCGATCTCGCCACCAGTCGTAACAACGAACTGATCGTTCAGAAAGATGGATTCCTTTGCGCCGCGTTTGGCACGAAACTCAGCATTTTTTTCAACCGCAAGATTGGCGCCGGACTGGTGGGCGGTGAAGGATTCATTCTCCAAAAACTCCAGGGCGATGGGAAGGCGTTTGTCCATGCAGGTGGAACAGTCATCGAGCGCACCCTCAATAACGAAACCCTTCGTGTAGATACCGGTTGCGTAGTGGCTTTTGAATCACAAGTGGATTTTGACGTGGAAACGACGGGAAGCCTGAAGTCCATGATCTTCGGTGGGGAGGGGATCTATCTCGCCACGTTGAAGGGCAATGGAAAAATTTGGTTGCAGTCTATGCCCATTCGCAAACTGGTGCAGGCACTTTCGCCCTACGGATCGAATCGACGAAAGGAAGGAAGCTCATTGCTTGGCGGGCTTCTCGATGGCTAGCATACAAATACAGGTCACGAAGGACACTAAGAAGCCACAAAGGGCACTAAGACAATTCCCTCTTCTTCTCTTCGTGATCTTCGTACCTACTTTGTGTTCGTTGTGACCTTGCATTCCGCTTTTCAAATGCTTACCGCTAGATGCTACGAGTAAACCTAATTCGTTCATAAACGAAATACAGGACACGAAGGACACTAAGAAGGCACAAAGGCCACAAAGACAATTCCCTCTTCCTCTCTTCGTGATCTTCGTGCCCTCTTTGTGTTCGTTGTGACCTTGCCTTCCGCTTTTCAAATACTTACCGCTAGATGCTACGAGCAAACCTAATTCGTTCTTAAAGGAAATACAGGACACGAAGAAGACACTAAGGCCAAAAAGCAATTCTATTTACCTCCCTTCGTGATCTTCGTGTTTTCTTCGTGTTCGTTGTGACCATGCATTCCATTTTCAAATACTTACGTCTAGTTGCTACAGTGAACTAATTCGTTCTTAAAGGAAATACAGGACACGAAGGACACTAAGAAGACACTAAGGCCAAAAAGCAATTCTATTTACCTCCCTTCGTGATCTTCGTGTTTTCTTCGTGTTCGTTGTGACCCTGTATTCCACTTTTCAAATGCCTACCTCTTGGCGCTACACTTTACTGAACCGAGACCATTTCGGCACGAGTGCAGGAACCTCCCTCCGGTAGTCGGTGTAGGCCTGACCGAACTCCGCAAACATCTTCTTTTCCTCCAGGTAAATTCCGATAGGAAGATAAAACAGGATGCATCCACAACTGATTGCCGTAGGTAGATTGGGAATGAAGAGGAAGAACCCAATTGTCACCAGGATAAGCCCGGAATAAATCGGATGTCGAATCCAATTTAGAATTCCATTTTTGCGCAGGGCGGCGTCCTCCGGTGCAAGACCCAGAAATCCTTTCAGCCTGTATTGTCTGAATGATACCTGGATAAGCATGACTCCGAACGTAGTCAGCATGAGACTGAGGTAACGCACGACGCCTTCACTTTCAAAGAAGTGTAACGCAGGAATATTACTGTTAACGACAAGAAGCGCAATCAATCCTAGTGTCGAGAACACGCTGTAAAAAAGTCGATAAAAACGAAACCCGCTTCCCAACAAGCGATTCATGGCTTGCTTGACGGATGTTGCCGCCAATACACTATGCAAGAGGAAGTACACCAACCAGCCCCCGATAAGTAACGAATAGCTCATTCCGTTTAAAGATAGCAGATTTGACAATGGTCTGACGAATAGTAACTACTTTTGAGTGTTGCGCAGAGATCTGTTTCACGCAAAGGCGCGAAGGCCGAAAAGAATACAGGAGGTTTCTTGCTCTTAGCGTTCTTGGCGCCTTTGCGTGAAAATTCAGTCTCTCAGAATTTAGAAATACTTCACGCATACATCAAATCAAGCGATGAACCCCATCACCATCGGCCTCATTCGCGAGGGAAGGATTCCTCCCGACAAGCGCGTAGCCTTTTCTCCACTTCAGGCAGAGGAAATCATTCAACGCTTTTCGCATGTCACCCTGGTTGCACAAAGTAGCCCGGTTCGTTGCTTTCAGAATAAGGAATATTTGGAACTGGACATCCCTGTGGTATCCGAGGTCAACGATTGTGACATTCTGATGGGGATCAAGGAAGTTCAAATTCCCGACCTGATCGCCAACAAGACGTACCTCTTCTTTTCGCATACACTAAAGAAGCAACCCTACAACAAAAAACTTCTTCAGGAAGTATTACGGCTGAACATCCGGTTGATTGATTACGAAGCGCTCAGGGATACACAAGGAAACCGCCTGGTTGCATTTGGCCGCTTTGCGGGTATTGTCGGCGCCTTCAACGGTCTGCTAACCTATGGAAAACGATTTGGACTTTTCACACTTCGTCGTGCGCATGAATGCTTTGACATCAACGACCTGAAAATTGAATTAAGAAAAGCAAAGCTTCCTCCCATCAAGATCGCACTCACCGGAGCTGGGCGTGTTGGAAAGGGAGCCATGGAAACGCTCGATACGGCAGGCATTCGAAAAGTGAGCCCGGTCGAATACCTTACCCGCACATTTGATGAGCCGGTCTATGTTCAACTCGGAAGCGCGGACTACCATGTACGTAAGGAAGGCGGGCACTTTAATCGCGACGAGTTTCATAAAGAGCCAACCCGGTATGCTTCCACGTTCCCTGAATTTACCAAGGTCACGGATCTCCTCCTGGCTGGCGCATTCTGGAATCCCATGGCTCCGAGATTGTTCGAGCCCGCTGATATGCTTGCTCCTGATTTCAGGATCAAAGTAATCGCCGACATCACCTGTGACATCAATGGCTCCGTGCCCAGTACAAAACGCGCCACCTCCATTGCTGATCCCCTTTATGATTATGATCCAAAGAGTGAAAGCCTGCATCCGCCGTTAAGCAATCCAGGTTTCATTACTGTGATGGCGATTGACAACCTGCCCTGCGAACTACCGCGAAGTGCGTCAGAAGAATTTGGAAGGGACCTGATTGACCGCATCCTACGACCGCTACTAATCGAAGATCCTGAGGGTGTAATCGCCAGAGGCACCATCGCTGAAAACGGCAAGCTGACTTCATATTTTGAGTATCTTCGCGACTATGTTTCTGAATAAGGCTTACTTCGCCGTCATCAGTGCCGTGCTCGTTCTTGCGGTTGCCTTGTCGTGCCAGGAGAATCAGACTCAAAACTCAGCTCAGTCGCTTGAGTCATTCGACCTTATCCAATCCCGCATTCTGACTCCCAGCTGTGCAATACCAACTTGTCACGCTTCTGCTGGCGATGCTACTTTCGCGCAACATGAGCTGATACTCGAAAAAAGTGTCGCATACGATAATCTTGTAGGGGCAACAGCAACCAACTTAAACGCCGTTGCCGCAGGTCTGCTTCGTGTCAATCCTTCCGACCCTGATGGAAGTTTACTGATCCACAAGCTTTACATTGCCAACGACCATCACAGTGGAGATTTTGGCAATCCTATGCCGCTGGGGCTACAGAAGCTTTCGCAAGGTCAGCTTGAATTTATTGAGCAATGGATTACAGCCGGGGCACCCCGCACGGGCACAGTAGCAGACGCTTCGTTGCTCGATGATAATTCAGCTCAAGAAGATCCATTTGAGCCAATCGCTCCTCCTGCCGCTGGGCATGGATTCCAGGTCAATCTGGCCAAATTCAGTATATCCCCAAATTTCGAACGGGAGTTTTTCGTCTATAAGGCACTTGGAAACGCCACGGATGTGTTTGTTAATCGAGTCGAAGTAAACATGAGGTTAAACAGCCACCACCTGGTTGTTTATGACTTTGAACCCAGCACCTCTCCCTTGCTGATCCCACCGGTTGATGTTGTGCGTGACATCCGCAATCCAGACAATACGATGAACAGCGCCAACATGGTACAGATGTTCTATCATACCTATGTATTCGGCTCTCAAAGTCCGTACCTGAATTATGAATTCCCGCCGGGTGTCGCCCTGCGGATGAAGGCAAACACAAAGCTTGATTTCAATTCGCATTACGTGAACAAGGGGTCTCAATCCATTTCAGGCGAGGTCAATATAAATTTTCATACTATCCCGGAGTCGTCGGTTGTTAAAGAGGCGAAGCCAATCAACATGGGCAACACAAGCATCTCGCTTAATCCGGGTGAACTTAAAACAATCAACAAAACGTTTACTGTAGCCAATGGTATTTCCGTAGTGGCCCTCACTTCCCATACTCACCAAATGGGCGAAACATTTCTCATTCGCATCTCCGGAGGCAGCCGCAACAACGAGGTTATCTATACTAGCACCGATTGGCACCACCCGCAATACATCACATACGATCCACCTATCCAGCTCTTGCCCGGTGAAGGATTGACTTCAGAGGTCACCTATCATAACACCAAAACGACTATTGTACGCTTCGGCCTCACCAGCGAAGACGAAATGGGAATCATTTTTGGTTATTACACCGACAACTAACAGGTCCACTGCCTTTGTGAATTTTCTCTCTGTTCGCTATCTGTCCACCGGCATTCTGTTTGCCGTACTCTGGGCGTCCGCATCCTCTGCGGGAAAAATCGGCTTGCAGTCTGCAGAAGGTCTGGTTCTGTTTACCGTTCGATTTCTACTTGCCGGGGTTGTGCTGCTTGCCTATTCATCCATCATTCAGCGAGATCGGTTACCGCAAAAAAGAGAATGGCTTCAGCTCACCCTCTTCGGAGCGTTTAATACCACCCTTTACCTCGGTGTATTTATTGTTGCCCTGGAGGAAGTTACTGCAGGAATTACATCGATTGCCCTCGCACTCAATCCACTATTGATGGGAACGATGACAGCATTGTGGCTGAAGGCAAGGGTTTCCCGGATGCAGTGGGTCAGTATCGGTATCGGTATCCTTGGCGTTGTCATTGTATCTTACCCACTTCTGCTCAACAGTCACGCTACCCTACGCGGACTTTTTTTAATGGCCTTTTGCATGGTCGCTTACTCGTTCAGTTCCGTCTATTACACAACTGTACAATGGAAATTGTCTCGTACCGCCATCAATGGCTGGCAGGTGATGATCGGTGGAATTTTACTACTTCCGTTTGCACTAATTTTTCATCAGAAAGTCAATGCGCTTGACACCCGATTCTGGGTTAGCACATTCTGGCTTGTCATCCCGGTCTCAGTGGGTGCTGTTCAGTTGTGGCTCTATTTGCTCAAGGCCGACGCTGTCCGGGCCTCACTGTGGCTCTTTCTTTGTCCTATTTTTGGATTGGGCTTCGCAGCTTTACTCCTTGACGAGCCCATTACGGGGTATACCGTTGTGGGCACCGGATTTGTCTTGGTGGCGCTGTTCCTAGGCCAGCGATACAGCGCCAAAAAAGCCGATTGAGCAGGACATAGCGGTTTGTAATCGCCATGAAGTGGACTAATTTTGATCATGCTGATCTATAACGTCACCACAGGAGTCGATAAGAAGATCGAACAGGAATGGCTTGTTTGGATGAAAGAAGTTCACATCCCGGAAGTAATGAAGACCAAAATGTTCCTTGGCCATCGCATGTACCGTGTGCTGGCTTCGGAAGATGGTGAGGCGGTTTCCTATGCCATTCAATACCAGGCCCAGTCCATACATCAAATCGAACGTTACCTGGAAGATTTTGCCCCTGCGCTACGTGAAGATGTGAAGAAGAAATTCGGTGAGGGTGCAGTATCGTTTCGAACGCTGCTGGAAGAAGTGAGCTGAGGCCTACATCACCGAACTACCAAATCATCGAATCAACTCAATTGCCAGTCCCGCTCGGTTGCGAGGGTTTCGATTTGCGCAAGTAGTGCTTAAGCCGGAACCGAAAGATATTATCAGTTGAAGTAAATTGATCTCCAATTTCATCTTTGGATTGCTGAAGCATGTAGATGAATTCAAACCGAAGTGAATAATTCAGTCGGTATCCAATTCCCGTCCGTATTCTAAGCCGGTTTTTCATAATCATTTTTGTTATCCGAGAACAAATCAATATCATCAGAAATGCGATGACCCATTTGAAGCGCCAAGGCAGTGCCTCCAACCAATCTATGTGTTTTTATGGTTTTCATTTCCATAAGAACAGTCAAGCCTTCTAATAGTTGAGAAGAAACGGTTTCTTTTCTGAGCATTTAAAATCGGTATAGTTCAATTTAAAAATGGCCCTGGCCAGTAAGATGGCATGGTTGGGTAAATTGTCGTTGGTGGTGATCAGTGCATTTTTAACAAAATCAAATCCATAATAATTTATGATTGAAAACACTTCATCAAGCGTTCCTCTGTCAAAAACCCTCGTTATAACCCATTCGCTGGAATTTATAAAATTGTGCTCGCAAATATCCGCATCCCAAAAGGTTCGTTTCGATATTTGTGGTAATGGAGCCATTGTATAAAATTAAGCAAAAACTTTTCGGGAGTCGAATACCCAGCCCTAACCGTGTACTTCGATAACATTCATCAGGAATTTCTCACATTTTCAATCCCCAAACCTCATCCCATTCCCGTACTTTGCAGTCGTGATGCCGCTTACCGAAAATGATTTTCCGGAAACCGAAACAATCGCTTCTGCGATCCGCTTTGTCAACAGCACGGCTAGTCACATTTTCCTGACAGGAAAGGCCGGCACCGGCAAGACCACGTTCCTGAAGAATCTTGCCAAACGAACGCACAAACAGTTTGTCGTTGTGGCGCCGACGGGCATCGCCGCACTCAACGCCGGGGGCGTTACCATCCATTCCCAGTTTCTATTTCCCTTTGGCATGTTCTTGCCGGACCGTTCGGCATCTGGTGAATTGTCCGACTCAATGGTTTACACATCAGACACTCTCGCTCGGAAGCATCCCCTGAACAGTCTCCGCAAACAGGTTTTGCGCTCCATCGATTTGTTGGTCATCGATGAGGTGAGCATGCTGCGCGCCGATCTGCTTGATGCCATCGACTATCGCCTGAAGGCCGCCAGGGGAAATTTCAGGCAGAGCTTCGGCGGAGTACAACTCCTCATGATCGGCGATCTTTATCAATTGCCGCCTGTGGTAAAACGTGAAGATGAAATTCGACTCAACAAATACTACAAGAGTCCGTGGTTCTTTGAGTCCAAAGCATTGCAAACTGACGGCTTCGTCTATATTGAACTAGACAAAATTTTTCGTCAGCGCGATGAATCATTCATTGATATTCTCAATAACCTTCGTAACAACCAGCCAACACGTGAGGACATAGTTGAATTGAATAAATACTACAAGCCGCCACAGGAAATCCAGAATCTCCGGGAGGTGATTACACTAACCACTCACAATTACAAAGCCGACGAACTGAACCTAAAGGCGCTGGCCGAACTTAAGAATCCTTCACGTATTCTTGAGGCAAAAGTTGAAGGTGATTTTCCTGAAAGCATGTACCCCGTCTTGCATCGCCTGGAACTTAAAGAGGGTGCGCAGATCATGTTTACAAAAAATGACAGCGAGGGAAAAGCCTATTTCAATGGGAAGCTCGCAGTGGTTACTTTTCTTCATGAGAATAAAGTGGAGGTCTCCATGGCCGATACACACGAGCAGTACATACTTAAAAGGGAAATTTGGGAGAATAAACGATACACCGTTAATGCCGCAACAAAAGACCTGGATGACGAGGTGATCGGCTCCTTCGAACAATATCCCGTCAAATTGGCCTGGGCCATCACCGTTCACAAAAGTCAGGGCCTCACGTTCGACAAGGCAATCATCGATGTGGGTCAGGCCTTTGCCGACGGTCAGGTTTATGTGGCCTTGTCCAGACTTCGTTCACTCGACGGCCTGATCCTTCGCACCCACATCGATCCAGGGGTAGTAAGTACCGACAAGAAAGTGGTTTCATTTACCGAAACCAACCATCATCCGGAAGCACTGCCTGAGCTGATAAAAACTAAGCAGGTGGATTTTATTCGCCTGGTCATCAACAAGACGTTTGACTTTGAAGAATTGATAAAAGAGATTGCCTACATCAAAAAAAGCAGCAGCGAATCCGTGGAATTTGAGGAAGCCACCATGAAGCCGGTGCTGGAGCAGATCAGCGATTTGCTTAGGGAACAAACAGAAAATACGGTCAAGTTCAAAAGACAGCTGGTTGGTCTACTGGAGGAGGGTGAGCGGGTCCAACTCATCGAGCGGATTCAAAAAGGAACCGAATATTACAAGAAAGTTCTTTGTACCATGATCAAATTGCTTTTGCGTCACGTGGAGGAAATGAAAAAGCAAAAGCGTGTGAAGACGTACGTCACGCATCTCACCGACCTGGATCAACTCTTTGCCAAGAAATTGGAATCCGTGGATAAGGCCATGCTCCTGATCGCGGGGATCATTGAAGGTCGAGATTCCTTTGATTTCAACAAGCTCACCCAAGAACGGATTCTGGAGCGGGCAAAGATGGTGGACGAAATCCGGGCACAGGTGGGTGCCACCCCTAGTCGTGAAAAAAAATCAAAGCGTGTGCCTGGGTCGAAGAAAAAAGTAAAAGGCGAAACCCAGGAGATTACGCTCAAGCTACTGGAGAGTGGATTGAGCGTTGAGGGGATTGCAAAAGAACGGGGACTAACCGAGAGCACCATTGAGACGCACCTTGCCAAAGCGGTAGGCGAAGGACGCATCAGCATTTCTAAGTTCATGCCGGAAAAAACCATTGCAACTATTACTCAGGCCGTGAATGAAATGGGAGAAGCGTTCAGCTCGAAAGAACTATTTGCAAAACTCAATGGTAAGTTCAACTACGGACAACTGCAGGCCGTGATGAATCATCTTGGAATTAAGTCCACCAGACAAAGTGAGTCACATTGAGGTTTCGTAACCTTTTTCTAGCGGACCTTTGCGTCGTTGTGCCCTATCGGTGGTTACACCATAGTGCTAATTGTATGAACGTAACAGCGCTTACAATTCAAATATGACAGACACGAACAATGCAACCGTAAATGCGAGGACAAAATAAGACTGGATCAGCGAAACAGAATATGGCATGATCGGGTAGTAGATTCTTAGTTTCGCACAGTTCTTGCGGTGCTGGAGTGTGACTTGAAGCAGGCCCAGCAATCCAACAAAGATCAAGAACTTCCCAATTCCATTACCATTCAGATAACTCAGCACTTGCTCCTTGCCATCCTCAACACGTGATAAATAATAACGGAAGGCGGTAAATCCCAACGCAATGAAGGTTATCGCTGTACGCAGTCAGGCGAGCTGCAGGCGTTCCAGCGCAAGCCGGACCCGCTCAAAACCAAGTTCCTTTTTGCCCCTTTTGAACTCCTTCTCTAGAACTTCTTCTGGGGTTAGCTGATTTGCCGGAAAGTTGCTCATCTCCGAAGAGTTTATCTGCTGATCCAAGGTAAAACCATTTTGATTCTAAGCCTCATGATTAAAATCAGAACTGGAACCTTTACACGCGCGACAGTAGCCGTTCTATCTGATCCCGTTCCAGGCTGCAGTTGGTCCATTCGTCATCCAGCTTGGCGCCATACTTTTTGTAGAATTTGATCGCTGGCTCATTCCATCCGAGCACTTGCCACATCATGCCTGTGCATCCTTCATCCAGGGCCCGCTGCATGGTTCGGTCGAAGAGCAACTTGCCCGCTCCCCTGCCACGTTCCTTTTCTGTTACAATAATATCTTCCAGGTAGAGACGCTTTCCTTTCCAGGTGGAGTAGCGCCAGTAATAGAGTGAAATGCCGATGATCACACCTTCAATCTCTGCGACGAAGCCTCCAAAGATTGGATTTACGCCAAACCCATCCAGTTCCATTTGCGCTACGGTATTTGTCACTTCGTGTGGCGCCCCCTCGTACTCGGCCAGCTCATGGACAAGTTCAAGAACCCGCTGAAGATCTTTTTTTACACATGGACGAATGGTAACTGGCTCCTTCAAATATTCTACTCGTTAAACGGATCCGCATCCAGCCCCCAGCATCTAGTTTCCCGCATCCACTCACATCGCCTTTTTCACCATCGGTGGTATGACTCCCATGTTGTACCAGGTGAAAGAGAATTCGTCTGCTATTTCATCCAGTGCTTTGGAAAGATTTGAGGAGCCATGGCCTGACTTGGTATCCACGCGAATCAGGACAGGATTGTTGCTTGTGTTGTTCTCCTGAAGCGTCGCCGCAAACTTGTAGGAGTGTGCAGGCACAACCCGATCATCATGATCTGCTGTTGTAACCAAGGTTGCCGGATAGGCAGTACCCGGCTTCAATGCGTGGACAGGCGAATATTTTAACAGGTATTCAAACATTTCTTTCGAGTCTTCCGAAGTCCCGTAGTCATAGGCCCAACCCGCTCCTGCAGTAAATGTATGATAGCGCAACATGTCCATCACGCCCACCGCTGGCAAGGCAACCTTCATGAGGTCAGGTCGCTGCGTCATAGCCGCGCCAACCAGTAACCCGCCATTGGATCCGCCAACAACTGCCAGGTACGGAGAAGAAGTATACTTCTCACTTATTAAGTATTCTCCAGCAGCAATGAAATCATCAAATACATTCTGCTTGTTCATAAGCCGGCCCCCATCATGCCACTTCTCACCGTATTCGCCACCGCCGCGTAGATTCGGTTGCGCAAATATTCCGCCATTTTCCAGCCACACAACCCGTGATGCGCTGAAGGAAGGTCGCAGGCTAATGGCAAATCCCCCATAGGCATAAAGCCAGGTGGGATTCTTACCGGTCAATTCAATTCCTTTCTTGTGAACAATGAACATGGGGACTTTTGTGCCATCCTTGCTCGTATAGAACACTTGTTTCGTCTCGTAGTCAGCCGGGTTGAAATCAACTTTGGGCTGCGCATACAAGGTGGACTTTCCGGAAGCAACGTCATATTTATAGATGGAAGTTGGGTATGTAAATGAGGTGAAGCTGTAGTAAACCTCCTTCTCATCGACGCGTCCCCCAAATCCTCCAGCGGAACCAATTCCAGGAAGTTGGATGTCGCGTTCAACTGCACCTTTGTAATCGAACTGGCGCACAAACGTGCTCGCATCTTTCAAGTAATTTATGATTAGCTTCTTGCCTGCTGTAGACACGCCTTGCATGGCATTCTCTGTTTCGGGCACGATATCTTTCCAGTTTTCGGGACCTGGAGCAGACAGATCAACGGAAACTACCCGGCTATTTGGGGCATTCAGATCTGTTTGTATAATCAGGGTATTCCCATCATTGTCTACCAGGTTATGGTTGTGTTCGAAGTTGTCCACAATAGTGATCAGCTTTCCTTTCGGGTCTTTCAAATCCTGAATGTAAAGCTCGTTGCCGTTTGTCATCGACGCAGAAATAACCAGGAATCGCTCGTCTTCTGTAAGGCCAGCTCCGATGTATCTCCGTGGCGTCTTCTCTCCTCCAAAAATCATCTGATCTTTGCTTTGCGCCGTGCCCAACTTATGATAATAGACCTTATGATATTGGGTCATAGCAGAAAGTTGTGATCCTTTCGGTTTGTCGTAGCTACTATAGTAAAAACCATCGTTGCCGCGCCAGGCGATCCCCGTAAACTTTAAATCACGAAGTGTGTCACCAATTAGAAATTTATCAGCTGTATTCATCACAACTGCCTTATTCCAGTCGGAGCCTCCCTCCGAAATCAAATAAGCCAACAATGAGCCATCCTTCGAGAAGGACATTCCAACTAATCGCGTAGTTCCGTCAGCCGAAAATGTATTGGGATCCATAAATACTTCTTCGGCACCATCCATGCCCTTCTTGCGGTATTGTACATTGTGATTCTGCAAACCGGTGTTCATCGAATAGTAATAGTAATCACCTTCGCGGTGTGGGGCGGAGAGGCGTTCATAATTCTGCACTTCATCCAGGCGTTTCCGGACAGCATCGCGAAACGAAATATTCTTCAGATAACCAAAGGTGACTTCGTTTTCTGCTGCTACCCAATCAGCAGTTTCTTTCGTCGTATCATTTTCCAGCCAACGGTATGGGTCTTTCACCTGTGTACCGAAGTACGTATCGATCGAGTCTACTTTCTTGGTCTGGGGATAGGATCCAACAGCCACCTGCTCTTGCTTCGGGGAACAGGAAATTATCAAAAGGGCAAAAAGAACTACCGGAATTACGTTTTTCATGCATTTCATGGATTAGGGAGGTGAAAGTACAAGGAGTGGGGCAATTGAGCAACCGGGGGAATCATGGCCTGGTGTGCTCGCTGTAGCAATAGATAGCTATTGGCTGTTGCTATTAGCAGACCAGGGTACAATAGGAAACTAGATTTCAGCGCCAGTTTAACTGACAATTCTTTCTGATTGGTGAACTACTCAATAAAATTCGCTTTGCTAATAGCCAAGAGCCAACGGCTAGTAGCCAACCGCCATACCGACTACGCAGCTTTCCTCTGAGCCCGCTCTATGTGCAACTCCTTCTGGTTGGCCATCTCAATGATTCCCAACTTGCCCAGCACTTTGATCACTTGGTAGGTGGGATCAACTTCATGCCAGCGGATCCCGCCGAAATTGGCGCGCGAACCGTATTTGTGGTGATTGTTGTGGTAGCTCTCGCCCATCATCAGGAAATCAACAGGGAGAAAATTCCTCGATGTATCCCCTACTTCAAAATTGCGATATCCGTATTTGTGGGCAAACCAGTTGATGACCGCGCCATGTATCGGGCTCATGAGAAAATGAATGGGCAGCAACAACCAAAGCCACCAGGTAGTGGCAAATTGCAAATAGAAGAGTACATATAATGAACCCCAAAAAAGGCGTGAGGGCCAGGACCGCGCAAAGCGATCAAAAGTTTTCCAGTTCGGGACACCTTCCGTAAACCGCTTCTCCGGCACCATCTTGCCATTGGCAATTTGGGAGTAGATCGTTTTTGTCTTCCACATCATGTTCATGATGGTCTCATCGTAGGTCGGAGAGTGAGGATCCTGTTCGGTATCCGCATAAGCATGGTGCATGCGGTGCATCACGCCGTATCCAAAAGGGCTCAGGTAATTTGAACCCTGAAAGATCCAGGTCAGGACATAGAATACTTTTTCGGTGAATGGGCTCATCGTAAACGCCTTGTGAGAAGCGTAGCGATGCAAAAAGAACGTCTGGAAAAAAAGAGACAGGTACCAGTGCGCTACAAAAAAGCCAAGAATGAAATACATCTCAGGTCAGGTTTAGGTTAGGACAATCCAACACGGACTGTGATTGCAAGACAGGCAAACTGCCGTTTTGTGACAAAAACGGGCAATTATCTTCAGGATTTCTTTAGAATAGTCTCAGGAATGCCCTTTTTGAGCTCCTGGATGAGTTCTTGGGGATTGCCCTTTTCACAGGATTTCCGGAAACTGGCCATTAGATTGGACATGTCTGGAAGCTCAAAATGCATCCGGGATGTCTCTTCGCTGAGCTTCTTTTTGGCCCGGCAGACCAGCTGACGGCAATGGTCCTTCTTCTTGTTCAGGGCCTCCTGAAGGGCCTCATAATCAAAGTCAAATACCTCCTTTAAGATGTAAACCGCCCGCTCGAGGGGCTCCAATTTGGCGTGAATTACACGAAATGCCTTGTCCAAATCGGCTTCCAGATCGAGGTGCGCAAAATTATTTTCTTTGAACCGGTGAATAAACTCGGCAACATTTATCGTGTCCAGATATTCCTCCTTCTTCCTTCGCAGGGATTGGATGTGATTAAGGCAATTGTTGGTTACGGCCTTGATCAGGTAGGCTTTCGTGTTCTTGATTTTATCCGATTCAATGCTGAGCCATTTCAAAAATGTCTCCTGGACAATATCCTCCGCATCCGCTTTGCACCGCACCAGATTGTACGCGATGCGCTGAAGCGTTGGTCGGTAAAGTTGAATGGCTTGGGCCTGGTTCATAATCAAAGACAAAGGTACGGGTAAATTGTGGTTTCTCCATGCAAAATATTCTATCACGAGGCTTACAGGTGTTTGGCTGTCAGGGATATACGACGAATCAGATTGGCCACAAACTCCTTACCTTTGCAATTCATTTAGCGCAATCACCATCATGGACGCAAGTCTTACTCCGGAGGTCAGGAGAAAACCTATCCTCAAGCAGGAAATCGCATTCCTCATCATCCATTTGCTTCCGCTTGGAGCGCTTTGGACTGGTGCAACGATGTTCGATTGGTTGACGTGTATTTTTCTGTACGTGTTCCGCATGTTCTGGGTAACTGGTGGCTACCATCGCTACTTCGCACACAAAGCATACAAGACGTCGCGGTGGTTTCAATTTGTCATCGCGTTTATGGCTGAGACTTCCGCGCAGAAGGGCGCACTCTGGTGGGCAGCTCATCATCGTCATCACCACCGTTACAGCGATACGCCAAAAGATCCTCACTCCATGAAGATCTACGGATTCTGGTATTCGCATATCGGCTGGATCGTAGGACCCGATTTCAAAGAGACAGAATTCAAAACCATTGGCGACTATGCAAAGTATCCTGAACTGGTTTGGTTGAATAAGCACTATCTCGTTGCGCCGACCATGCTGGCGCTCACAGTCATGGCACTTGGAGGGTGGGTGAATGGCGGAAGCGTCTTGGCCATGTTTACAACTGCTGGCTTTTCCAGCCTGTTCATTGGCTTCTTTTTAAGTACCGTAATCCTTTACCACGGTACATTTTCTATCAATTCAATCATGCATAAGTTCGGAAAGCCCCGCTATGATACCAGCGACGAGTCTAAAAACAGTGTGTTGCTGGCCTTGCTTACGCTAGGTGAAGGATGGCACAATAACCACCATTACTATGAAACGGCCTCGCGGCAGGGATTCTTCTGGTGGGAGATTGACATCACTTACTATATCCTTCGTGGACTAGCTGCAGTCGGATTGATTTGGGACATGAGAGAAGTTCCGGATCACATCAAACATTCCCGCAACAAGCAGGAAGCACAGGAGTTGAGAAAGAAATACGCGATCGACCGACCTCCATTTTCGAATAGTGAAGAAACAATTAACGACGATGTCCACGCTTGAGACACAGGATCACATCGATTCTTTTCAGGATCAGAAGAATTTTCTTGAAAGCTCCATCAAACTCTTTCGGTACTATAAGGGCCTCGGAGAAAAGGCAATCAACCAACTTTCGGACGAACAAGTTCTGCAAAAACCAAACGAGGCCAGCAACAGCATCGCATTAATTGTTCATCACCTCAGCGGAAACATGCTTTCGCGTTTCACTGATTTTTTAACCACAGATGGAGAGAAGCCCTGGCGCAACCGCGAAATAGAATTTGATGAAGCATACCCGGATAAAGCGGCAATGATGAAATCTTGGGAAGCGGGTTGGGCATGTGTTTTTTCTTCCCTGGAGCTCCTGAAGGCAGGGGACCTTTCGCGGATCGTCTACATACGAAATGAAGGCCAGACAGTTCTCGAGGCCATCCAGCGTCAACTGGCCCACTATGCTTCACACACAGGGCAAATCATCTATCAGGCCAAGATTCTTAAGAGTGAGGAATTCAGGTCTCTTTCTATTCCCAAGGGCGGATCAGCGGCCTTTAATGAGGGGATGTTTGGGCAGGAAAAGGGATTGAAATAGGTTCAAATCATACCAATTCTTTGTACCCGGGACGGGAGTTGAACCCGTACAGCCATTACTGGTCATCCCGATTTTCATCGGGACGTGTCTCTCCAATCAACCACTGTCGAATGTAATGGACTTATTCGCCTTTAACTCCTCCTGGTAGTTCGAAATAGTATTGGCCAGCAGATCATCGACCTGAAAAGTAACTGTATGTCCTGGTGTACTCACCGTCACACCAAATTTTCCAAACCTCTTTGATCACGCGTCCCTTTTCGTCGAAATACTCCGCATACCTTTCGGATCCATTCAAACTGTAGGTTTTAACCCCCTTTTGCTCGCTCCCTTTTCTTAAGTGTATCATCCGACCCAATAATGAGTCACGTTCGCTAAAACTCTCCACAATGGACAGGGTGTCGCCAGAGTAAGTTGTTCTTGTCCGGCCTTCGATCTCACCCCAAGGTTTCATATATACCGTCACATGGGGCCGAGCCTGATGGTATTTTGTTGCGGTTTTTTCGTGATCCCCGGAGTCATAGGCAACGATCACCGTTCCTGTCGAATCGAAATCGTACCTATAGTGGTGAGTGCTAATTGCAATCTCACCAAGAACTTTCTTGCTGTATACCAGTCTACCCTGGTCATATCTTGCTGAGTCAACTTGCCTAGGTTTATTGTTCTTAATTTCGACACGGCTAACAAGCAGTGAATCGTTAACGTAGTACTCAGTTTGTGAATGATATCGCTGGTTAAGAGCAAGAATTTTCCTAACCTCTCTGATCTCCAGGAGCTCGCTTGGATTTGTCAAAGCCTTAAGCTTGTCAAAATACTTTTTTGGTTTGTTCTCAAGATTCCAGAATGGAGAGACATATGTGTATTCATACTTAATTCCCTTTGCAGAGTCTATCTCTTCATCTACGACCCGAATCCCCCAACCTGATGTAATTCTCACTTTTCTAACCCCAGATCCCAGACGTTCAGCACAATCGAACTCGAAGTACCTATTCTTTCGGCCTGTGTACTCACCGGGTTCAGAACAGTTCCTGAAATACTCCCTGAATTCGATCCGATAACGAAGACTATCGTTTATGATCACCTGTTCGGTTCCAGGTTGATGTGAATATCTATCTTCCTTTTGGGCTAAACCAAGGATTGGGACCAGCGCAAGGAGAAGAGTGAACTGAAGTCTGCACTGCACAGATATATATGCAAGGTGAAAAACAAAGGTAAGTTAGAGAAAAGTAAGCTCAGGAAGAAACCTAATGCTTCGCTCAGTCCCATACGTTTAGGATTCTAGAGCACTACATAACCGCACTTACGAATGTACCCGGGACGGGAGTTGAACCCGTACAGCCATTACTGGTCATCCCGATTTTCATCGGGACGTGTCTGACCAATCAACCACTTTAGATATTGATGACTTTTCTTTGCCTTTAATTCACGCTCTCTTCTCACTGCCGGTTGCTCAGTCGCAAACTCTTCCTGATAAACCTTAATCCATGGCCGGTAGGGCCTTGTCGACTTCACTTTTCCACTATTATGCTCACGCAGTCTGCGGTCTGGTGAATCTGAATAGCCAATGTAAAATCTACCCGTTACTTCAGACTCTAGAATATAAACCCAAAACATCTTGTACCCGGGACGGGAGTTGAACCCGTACAGCCATTACTGGTCATCCCGATTTTCATCGGGACGTGTCTGACCAATTAGCCATCTTAGATATTGATGGCTTTTCTTCGCCTTTAGCTCTCGCTCTCTTCGCATTGCCAGTAGCTCAGTCGCAAATTCTTCTTGATAAACCTTAATCCATGGCCGGTAGGGTCTTGTGGATCTCACCTTGCCGCTATTATGTTCCTGAAGTCTGCGGTCAGGTGACTCCGAATAGCCAATGTAAAACCTTCCCCCTTTTTCAGACTCTAGAATATAAACCCAAAACATCTTGTACCCGGGACGGGAGTTGAACCCGTACAGCCATTACTGGCCACAGGATTTTAAGTCCTGCGTGTCTACCAATTCCACCACCCGGGCAGGGGCTATTCATTTGGCGATTTAGTTATTTGGTGATTGGTTACCCCTAAAAAAACTAAGTGATTTGAAGAGTTGAAGTCCTCTGACCGTCAAATCTCCAAATCACTCAATCACCAAATAATTCTGAGCGGGAAACGAGACTCGAACTCGCGACCCCGACCTTGGCAAGGTCGTGCTCTACCAACTGAGCTACTCCCGCTTGCTTTATTTCAAGTTCCAAATTTGAGGTTTCATGTTGGTTTTAACAACCTGAAATTTTGAACTTTAAACCTGAAACCCCCAAAAGGGACTGCAAATTTAATATCCGGCTGCAAATATGCAATACAGTGCCCCTAAATTCATCTATTTACTTATCGCAATGAAATTGCGTTGCTTTTTAGTGATTGCAAATATTCAACCAGGTCAACCAACTCCTGTTCCGTCATCAATGTCTGTAAGTTAGATGGCATCATGGATGTCTCCTGCTTTTCGCGCGAAATAATGTCGGCAGGATTGAGCGTTTGCTGAGTAGTCATATACAGAACATCCACTTTATCTTCCGTCTCCGACACAATCATACCATAAGCCTGACTTCCATCTTTCATTTTAAACGTATATCCTTCATAGCCAAAGCTGATCCCTTGATCGGGGAAAAGTATAGATGTGTACATGGCGCGCTTCGAAAGC